>NZ_JAOTNX010000014.1:0-190882 GCF_036346475.1 Pseudomonas sp. AM8 | reverse complement strand
TCAGAGTTCCAATATCAGCAGTGGCCAATCGAACTATCCATATCAGAGCTATGCGGCCCGCATCACTATGTCAGGATCCGGCATCGATAACTGTACTCAACCAAGCGGGCGGCCTGATCTCTCCATATATAAAGAAACATCAACAAATCCCCTTCCATCGGGTAATGGATTTGTTGGTGCGCCTCTTATAGCCAGATTGCAGCATGGGCACGTCACTCCTCTTCCCAAGGAAAAACTGCACCATGGCTGATAATTTCCGGCTCAACATCGGTTCACTGCGTAGCGATGTGAAGCTCACCCTTCACACTCACCACGCCGCACGCATCTGGATGGGACGTCCAAAAAACGATCTAAAAGTCGGCATCATTGGCTTGTCGGGTTTTTGTAGTGTCGTCAATCGCATGTCACGCGGAGCCCAGCAGGACGATCCGTACTCTGATTGGTGGATGATTCTTATAGAAGAAAAAATCAATGAGTCCAAGCAAGCACTGAAGAACATCGAAGAGCGATTGGACATGGCCATGGCTTCCCTGCCACCGGCCATTAGCATCAGTGAGAACCTTTCAATTCAGCCAGTCAGTCTCCCGCTTTATATCTCCAACCCTCTCGGCTTTCAGGCCGTATTCCTGCTGACCAACTACGACGAAATAGTTAGGCGCATCTTACTGGCCCAGCACGTTGGACTCGTCGGGCGTCACGATATGGAAACCTGGATAGATGAAGGCGCAGCGGTACTCAGGAGACTTTTTGGATTGGCCCAGAACTATAAATACTCCGGTGCTGCACGCGATGACTTCGCCGCCAACAATGCCAAAGCTGATGCAGCCCGCAAAATGTACGAGCGTTATGGAGAACTGCCACAGGACATCCTGGAAGGCACCCGCCGTTCGAACTTCGCTCCACCCATCATTCGCGGCCAGCAACAAACCGAGGTGGAAGATCACTTCGATGAGGCCGAAGAAGGTTGAAGCGCATGGGCCAGCAAAAATCCGACGATGGAGCGCTGCAACAGACTGCCTTTCGGCCACTGCAACAGGATGCCTTTCAGCAACTGCAACAGGCTGCCTCACTAAAAGGCCTTTTAAAGCCTTTTAAAGGTAAGGGGGAGCTGACCCAATTTGCCGCGCTATGCCGAGATCAGGAGTCGGGTTTAAAAGCCCTTGCCCAGGGGGTACTGGAACAGGCCCGTCGGTATCCGTTCACCTTGGTGCCTGTTCGGCTCACCGAGCAAAACACTCAAGCCGGAACGCAATTTCTGAGATGGCAACAGGTTACAGATCGCCGAATGGGCGTTGGGGTTTGGGCGGACATGATGGGCTCCCCCAGAACACCGGAATCCATGCTGCAGGACCTGTACGCGATGGAGCTGCAGCGGATCACGTTAAACATGCAGATGAGCTTGGTCCACTCCATCGCCAAACAGGCCGCCGAATGTGCAGAAAAAATGGGCCAGGCGGAGGCCGTGTACATGGCTCGCTTGCAGCAGCTCACCAAACCAATGCAAAACCAATAACCTCGGAGAACACTCATGGGTACGCCAGTACAAGGCTGGGAAGGCAACATCGGCTCGACACCGGAGTTCAAAGAATTTCCCAACGGCAACAAAGATCCACGTCGACTCATGCGGATCAACGTCTACTTCGACAATTCGATTCCGGACGGTAAAGGCGGTTATGAAGATCGTGGCGGATTCTGGGCAAACGTCGAATGGTGGCACAAGGACGCGGAACACTATTCGCAGCTGTTTCAGAAAGGCATGCGCGTGATCGTTTCCGGTCGCGCCGTTATGGACCGCTGGGAGAATGACCAAGGCGAATTCGAAGCCCTGAAAATTCAGGCCAGCCGTATTGGTATGCTGCCACACCGCGTGACCATGGTGAATCTGGCGCCATCACAGAGCCAGAACTCGCAACAATCCAACGGACCAAAATCGCAGGCGCAGCCGGCACCAGGTCCTGATGATTATCCAGAATCTGATCCTCCGAACTTCTGAAAACCAGGGGCTTAATTTTCGGCCCCATTCGTGAGGCTGCCGGTGGTGGGGGATACGGCTCATCGTTTCCCTCACCCAGTTTGAAAACTCGCTTCGAAGTCGGAGCTACCGATGTGCAAAAACTTTAGAGATCCAACCGGGTACGTTGTCATTGCTGCAGAGCATCCGGTTTTAGGCCGTGTTTTCTGGGCGTACTTCGATGAAAGCGAGGTGAATGCCCCCGACTACTACGGACTCACTCTAGATTTGAACAGTGCATCTTGGGCACCAAGTGGTTGGCGAACGGGCGAGCACCAAATGGGTAGGCGTAGGGAGACTGATCTTGATACCTGGCAAGCACGCCGATTTCGCGACAAACTGTTCGACGCGGCCCGCCTCGATACTGAGTACAGCGTCGATTTCGACGATGATGGATATATGATAGAACAGCTCTTCGGTGGTCTGGAGCAACTACGTGTTCTGAGCGGGCAAACCACTGAGGCCTTTGTCGATTGGATTTGGAGTGCCGCATGGTCGGACGAACAAGCTCCCGAGCTGGAAGAACAACAAATAGATTGAAGTGGAAAAAAATCGCTCTAATCGTGAGCTTTCAGGTTTAAATAACCTACCAATCGTAAATATTAAGCACTGAAAGTAAATTTTCTCAGTACTATCGCAATAAAAAAGTTCGCAATACTACTGCCTCATTGATCAGCTCTTCGAGGACCGCCTCCGATGGCGTCAACCCACCCCGTATTAAAGCCAGCAGATAGGCGGCAATTCAATAACCCCCACGCTGCTGTGCAAATAGCCGGTGCGGAGGCCGCCCGAAAAGGGCTACGGGTGTATGACTGCCCTTACCATCACCCCGCCATGCGCGCGTCGTGGCTAAAGGGCTTAGCCCAGGAACAGCAGCTATCGCTTGACCTCTAGCAGCTGAAAGCCCTTTCTTGCTCATTGAGCATTTCCCATTGAAGCCCTACCGCCCTGACGCGACAGTCCCACTCTGGATAATTGAGAGGGCACCCCATGAAGCTATTAATCATCGAGGCACCAGGTAAGCTGAAAAAGCTCCAGCCAATGATGAAGAAGCTGCGCCCAGGCGAAGACTGGCAGGTGGTTGCCAGTGGTGGGCACATCCGGGACCTACCGGCCCGAGGGCAGGACGACAACATGATAACCACCGGCGTACGCAAAAATTACACGCCGGTGTATGAGATCCTGGATAAAAGCACCAAGGCCGTGCGGAACATCAAGGCGGCAGCGAAACAAGCCACCGAAATCTACCTTGCAACAGACCCGGATCGTGAAGGCGAAAGCATCAGCTGGCATATCCAACAGGTGCTGGGCGTCAAGGACTACCAACGCATCACCTTCAACGAAATCACTCTGAAGCGTGTTGAAGAAGCCCTGGCCAACCCGCGCAAAATTGACCTGAACAGGGTCGCCTCGCAAGAGTGCCGGCGTGTACTGGACCGTCTAGTGGGTTACCTGGTGACACAGGAGCTTCGCCGCCTCATGGGCAAACCCACTTCTGCGGGACGAGTCCAATCACCGGCTGTCTACCTGGTGGTGTTGCGCGAGCGCGAGATTCGCACCTTCCGCGTCATCAATCACTTTGGTGTGCGGCTCAACTTCCAGGGACCAATGGGAGACTGGTACGCAGACTGGCAACCCGTGCCTGACTTCGCGACCAAGGATTTCCCCTACGTCCAGGACGGGAATCTGGCGCAGCTCGTTGCCGGCACACGCAATGTCGTTGTCGAATCCTGTGACGACCGCAAGGCCGAACGTAACCCTCCTGCGCCTTTCATCTCTTCCACGCTTCAGCAAGCGGCGAGCAACGCCTTGAAATGGGACCCGGATAAGACCATGCAGGTCGCCCAGCGATTGTACGAGCAAGGCGTCATCACCTACCACCGGACGGACAACCCCAACGTTCCAGACGAAGCCATGGAGGATATTAGAACCGTGGCCAGATCTATCGGGGTGGAGGCTGTCGACGTGCGACGTACATTTAAGTCCGCCGAAGGTGCTCAGGAAGGCCACCCCGCAATTACACCGACGCATTGGGCTGATGCCAAGGCTGGTGAAAACGACGAGGAGCTCGCCCTGTACAAGTTGATATGGGTCCGGGCTCTTGCCAGCCAGCTTGAAGCAGCAGTGTTCGATGTGCGTACCGTAAAACTGCTCGCGGTTGGCCCAAATGGTAAGACGCTGCGATTCAATGCAACAGGTGAAACCCTCTTCCATCCCGGGTGGCGAAAACTGCTGAAAGGCGATGACACTGACGATGAGGAAGATGCAACAGCCAGCAACCCAGTGCCTGCACTCTCACCTAAACAGATCCTCGCTGTGCACAACGGAGAACTGCTGCAGAAGAAAACCCAGCCGCCTTCGCGCTACACGAAGGCCAGTTTGATCAAGGAAATGGAGCGCCGCGGTATCGGCCGTCCCAGTACGTTCGCCTCGATCTTGAAGAACATCACCAGCAAAGGCCTGATCGAGGAAAAAAGCCGCAAACTGGTACCGGCCCCACTTGGTGAGGAAACAATCGCCAAGCTGGAAGGTTTCTTCAGTTTCGTGGAGCTCGATTTTACGCGGGAGCTGGAGCGCGATTTGGACAAAATCGCCCAGGGCCAAGACACCTATGGAGCTGTAGTTGCGCGTCTGCATAGGCGACTGGAAGAGGAACTGTCCCAGCAGCGTGGAATGCCGAGTGTGCCCATGGCGTCCGCTCCACGCCCAGACGCTGCAGGTGGCGATTTCAACTGTCCCAAATGCAATCAACCCCTCGCAAGGCGACAGAAGAAAGGAGACGGTGGATATGACTTTTGGGGGTGTACAGGCTTCAAATCGAATGGATGCAGGGTGAGTTTTCCAAACTTGGATGGCAAACCAGATCTCAATAAACCCAGAGGGGTGTGACTTCAGCCATTCCCGATATAAATCACCGTCAACGCCGTTACGCATTAACCCTGGAAGCCCTCCCGCCCTATAACTGACATTCCTCTGCGAAATCGCAGAGGAGGTCATGGGTGAGCGTACAGAAGAGACAATCGGTGTTGGGACTGCGCATCTTAGCGCCGAAGCTCCAGAAGTTCTCAGACCGGCAAATTGAAGTTGCCCAGACCTGGGCTTTGCATTTTAACGTACCGCCCTACCAACTGACGTCATTCATCGATACCTATCTGGGTTCAACCGCACACACGCGGTGCTGGTGCGTCACCCTGCCTTCAACAAGTAATCAAACACGACCAGTTTTGGCCAGAATCGGCGACCACCTCCAGTACTTCGATGGTTATCAGGTGAAGGCCTGCAAAATCACCAGCAAGGACCGCGTCCACAAGAAAAAACCCACCGTATTGGTGGCCCAGCAGCTGCTGCTCAGGTTTGAAAAACGTTGGTATGCAGACGTTCTGCTGACCTCCTTCTGCAAGTCGGCTGGAGAAAGGGCGCAAGCCCTATCGATTGAAGATCTCGGATGCTTTAGTCGCAGAAGCTACGATTCGACAGTCAGCAACAATCGGTACTTCAATCCTCGAAACCGGTTTTACCTGAAGCAGATTGGCAGCACGCTGAAGCAGTTTTGCCGGTGCCTGGATCAGGAACTACTGTTCGCCATCCGTTCAGCGCAGTGCCCCTCCCCCAAGCTCTATAACTGGCTGGTTCAAGGCGACCGCAAACGCCGCCTCCAGGCCTTGAAAGCCCAACCGGTACTGATTCCACTTCTAGTACTGGTAGATCAATGGCCGTGGCCGTGGGATGGGCAGCAGCAGGTATACATGACCTGCCCGTGGGACGACCTTCAACAATGCCGCCCAAACTGGAGCGGGGATGGCTCTTTGATAATCGCGCAAGAGTGCCTGATCGGTCGCATTGCAGATGCAGGCCTTCCGCTTACCGACACGCTGGCGTGGCTGCTACAGACGCCGCGTACTGCAGTGCGCTACTTAGGGCAACAACGGGTATTCGATACCGGCAGTGCATTGACCCGTATGAATCGTGAGGGGCCTGAACGGCCCTGGCATCGACTGCTGCTAGGAGCTTCACTGGGCAATCGACGTCCCCTTAAAAAAGCGCACTGGATCACATTCTTCGCCTTGTTGGATAAAATTCCGTATCAACTGCGGGAGCAAACGCAGGACTGGAACAGGCTGCTGTCGGGGTGTCCAACTGATTGGTCGGATCCCAGTTGGTCCAAAATAGCCGACGACTTGCGAGACCTGAACGAGCTCTTCAACAACATAGATGAGAGCTACGGACCTGATGCCTGTGAAGCACTGCAAAAACTCAAAAGCTTCATTGGTACTGCCACCTATCACCAGATCGCCAGCTTGGTGGATGGCTTTCACCTCGCAATGATAGACATACGTGAAGCTCTTGATGCCGCAGATCCCCAAACCAAAACAGACTCTTTAACACCCTGGAGGACGCTGCTTAATTCAAACGACACACTTCTCGTAAGCCCGAATGGGCTGCAAATTGTCGAGCTGAAATGCCCAGCCGATCTTTATGCGGAACATCGAGCGCTGGGGCACTGCATTGATGGTTACGACTACAGCGCTTATCGGGGCAACTGCCGTCTTATGTCGGTTCGCGAAAACGGGAAATCGTTGGCCTCTGCCGAAATCCAAATGGATGAGAGCGCCTGGGGCGAAACGCTAGCAAAATTGACTCCCAAACACCTGGTGACGATACAACTGAGAGGCCATAAAAATCGTACACCTAAGTCTGGATCCAAGGTTGACCGGGCCTATCAATGGTTTTGGGCAAAGATCAAATCGGGTGAACTCGCCATCAACCTGGAATGGCCAGACCAGACGCTATCCATGTCTCGCTATACAAATCGAAACCGGAAAAAAATGCATGCTCAAGCGTGCGCGAAATGGATCAACCTGCGCCTGAGCAAAACATGAGCCGTCCGCGCCTCATGAATCGCCGGCAGGACCTAGTCGAAAAGGTCATTTTTGACGGCTATGACTTCGGCATTTTGTTGCAGTACGTCGACGGAGCCAATCGGCTGTTTCTCGAACGTGATGGTTTCTACATCCGACGTGCCGAGCATCCCCAGCATCGCTATTGGCGCTTACCTAAAGGCAAGTTGCTGGATGACCTGGATGTGCTCTTTCACCGTTTAATCGAGTTGTGCGAGAACCGCTTCAACGAAAGCTGGGAGACGTTTTCACATAAAATCACAGCCGCACAGAAAGTCCCAGATCGGCAGGCATTCACTTGGGGGCTGACCTTTCGAATCGCTCCGCTGGTTCAAGGGGGGATCCTACTATCGGGTGACTACCACCCAGGCTTAGTTGCAGTTGCTCGGCGTATGCACGGCGTGTTCCTCGGGCACTCCAAATCATGGCGCATCGATGCCGGTGCGGAGTTGGTGCGAAGCAACCTGATTCTAGAACTTGGTGTGTCAGAGGATCAGTTCGAGATCCTGGACACCGTGCAGGAACTGCTGACTGATGGATCCATTGTTCCTGCTGATGAAATCACGCGGATCAGTCTTGGAGGACCTCCCCAAGAACGTTCAGCACAAGCGACTGATGACAGCACCTCAACCGATGTGTATCTCGCGGCCGTGCCCTCCATCGAGCGCACCGAGTTCACCATCGATCAAATCAATCAGGCCTTGGCTGGATATTCTTTACTGGACCATCAACCGGCGGGCATTCGGCACCTGCTACAGAGAACCAGCGCCTTACTCGCGGATGATATGGGGCTTGGCAAAACCCGCCAGGCAATCATTGCAGCTGCTGTCAGAGCCTCTGATAGACCTATCTTGGTCATCACCTTGTCGACGTTGATCATCAACTGGCAACGCGAGATCCAGATGGTGTATCCCGACGCCACAATCGGTCAGCAGGTCTATGATCCATCTTCTCAGTGGATTATCACCAACTACGAACGCCTGGGCGATTTTGTCCTGCATGCAGGCCACTTTGAGGTAATGATCATCGATGAAGCTCACCGCCTGAAAGAGCCTACCGCTGCGTGGACACGTCATGGCTTCGACATTGCCGCCAAGGTGCCGAATCGGTACCTGCTGACTGGTACCCCGGTACTCAATCGAGAATCAGAACTTCATACGCTGCTGCGCCTGTCCGGTCATCCTGTCGGTCAGTTGCCCCTTAAAGAGTTCTGCGAACAGTTCGCCGGCAGTCAGGATTTTCGCAAGAACCTTCGCGATGCGATTGGCGATTGGATGCTGCGTCGACGCAAGGATGTTTTACCAGGACTTAAAGGCAAACAGCGCCAAACGTTACCCGTTGAACTCACCATTGAAGAACGCAAGCAATACGATCAGATTCGCCTAGAAGATAGACCTAGCCTCGCCAGGCTGGGGTCACTGCGTCAATTACTTGAGCAGGTGAAGGTTCGCGTCGTTATGGATCTGCTGTGCGAACTGGACGCGGAGGACAAAGTTATCTTGTTCTGTGAGTTCAAGGACACGGTAGGAACATTGCGCTCTCGGTGCGAGCAAGCAGAGTACGGGTGCGTTACGGTTGTCGGCAGTGACTCGGTAGGCAAGCGGCAGAAAGCGATCGACAAATTCCAAAGCGATCCTGACACCCGTGTATTTGCCGCTACGACGTCTGCTGCTGGCACCGGCAACAACCTCACAGCCGCCAACTACGTCATGTTTTTGGGGCTGCCATGGACACCAGGATTGCAAGACCAGGCAGAGGACAGAGCCTATCGAAACGGTCAGTTGCGCATGGTCGTGGTGAAAATCCCGCTTGTGGACAACACCATCGACCAGATGCTCTGGCAAATGCTGCTCGATAAGCGTCAGTTAACTCAGGATTTGATTGAACCGGACCTTGCTACAGCTAACAGGGCGGAGCTTTCGGCACATCTGTAATTGCTATATGATGGCACACCTACCGAATCGCAGTCCTGACTTCATTGAAGAGGCTATTAGGTCTATAATGGCAGCTAAGAAAGGCGTCAAGAGGAAGGAACCTATCCTCAAGAAAATTTCGCATACGGATATCATTCCTCAAAAAAAAGGTAATGGTCAGCTGCGAATCGAATACCTGATCAATGAGGCCACTGGTGAGGTTGTCACTTACAGCATGGCCTACATCAATGACTCAATCTGCTCCGTGGATAATGGCCGAGTCATCGGATTTGACAATGCACATGGCGAGCATCATAAACATGTCATGGGCCAATATATCCCCGTCGAGTTTGAGTCTTTTGCAAAAACCATGAAGCTGTTCGAAGACCAATGGCACCAACATCTGGCCAAGAGGAAAAGCAAATGAAGAAAATCATCAGGCACGAATCCCAAACGGATTTTTTCGCCCGTATGAATTCGCTTGCTCACCAGCTTGACCGTGGCGAGTCAGTAGACGCTTGCGAAAGTATCAGCTTTGAAGATGCTGATGAGATGAAAACGTACCAATCAGAACAGCATCGCCAGAAGGTGAAGGCATCTTTAAGCGTAATTCAGGGTGGCGGTGGAGAAAAACAGAAAACCAAGGGTGCGCTCAAGCTGGATTCGAAAGACTTCAAATTTCGTTCACTCGAGTTTCTTGACGCCTCTGTTTTTGAGCGCGTTGCTATGCAGGTATTAAAAGATTATACATTTGCATCAGCTCGCTTGAGAGGCGGCTTAATCGTTAAAGTCTCGCGTGTCGAGGCTGAAAAGACTCAGCCTAAATCACGACAGAAGTGAGTTTCCTCCTTATCAAGCCCACTCAAATGAGTGGGCTTTTTGTTACTTTAGATCGCTGGCAAAAATTACTGATGTGCTATCAGAATCAACATCAATAAATCCTCCCAAGCCGAATAATCTATTTACTGCTGCATCCTAGCTAGCTGCCTGCCACCGTGCCCTCCATCATCAAAGGGGGCCTCTCGGCACATGATCAGGCACGTCACCACGCTCTCGCTGCTCGCGTTAATCGCAAGTTGCACGACCCAAACGGCACAGACACCCAAGCCCGCTTTCGACAGCAGTCGCAATCCGGACATGTTGGCGCCAGACCTCTACCCTAGCGGCGCCGTACCTGAAAAAGAACCGGTAGTGCGCTATGGCCGCTACACCCTGGTCAGTACCTTGCCAGATTCTGGCCAACGTGACCTGATGGCCCAAATTATCGACATCAGCATCCCTGCCAACATGCACCCAAATGTGCACGATGCAATGCAATACGTGGTGGATCGATCAGGTTATACGCTTTGCTCGGCAGACACTGGGCACGTCAACATCCTTTACACCCGGCCACTGCCAGCAGCTCAGTACAAACTCGGCCCAATGACACTGCGCAACACCCTACAAGTGCTCGCGGGTCCGGCCTGGCAGGTGAAGGTCGACGAGGTCAACCGTCAGGTTTGCTACGTGCTACGCCCTGGTTATCAGCTCCCTGACTCTTCACGGCCTGCATCGACGCAGGTTGCTCAACTCAATGCCCACTCCACAGCTCAAACCGTTGCCGCAACCACAGTCAGCAATGATTCAGCCGGCCAAGTAGTAATCGCCGCTGTACCGCAAACAACGCCATTCACAAAGAACACGACGGTCTCTGCATCTGTAACCAATACATCCTCCTCCAAACCGATGCCCTCTCCTGCTGTGATCCCCAAGGAGGGCGCAACGAAACAAACGCCTGCCTTGCCGGCGCCCAGTTCTGCCTCGAGCAAGTCCAGTAGTTCGAGTACCAAGTCCGCTGCAGCGTCGACTCCCGCGACTCCAGCCATCGCTGCACCCATTACGGTTACTCCAGCTATTGCAGCCACCGCCGCGGCCAAGCCGCTGGCCCAGATATGGACGGCTTCAACTGGATCATCACTTCGTCAAACCGTAGAAGGCTGGGCTGAAAAAGCGCACTGGCGACTGATCTGGCAGACCGATGATCTTGATTACCCAATTGACGCACCACTTCGATTCGAGGGCAGCTTCGAAGAGGCCATAAGAGAAATTTTCCCGCTTTATGACTCGGCCCCACGGTCCTTTGTGGTCGACGGCAGTTCATCACAGATGCTGATTTACATTGCAGAGAGGAAAAAATGATGACTGCGCGTCTCTGGATCCGAGGCACAGCAATATCGCTCATTGTGGCTCTAGTGTGTTCCTGCTCTGTTCAGCGAGTGAATGAGTCAGCCAGTCGCGCAGAAAATGATGCGGCGACCGCCTCGCAATACAGCCGGTTTCTGAGAAATCAGCAGCAAGAGCCCGCGCGCGCTACGGTGGTGTTCAGCGACAAACCCTGGGTCTCAAAACAACCGATGGTTACCAAGCGTGGGTTACCGCTGACCATGGATTGCGACATCACCTATCGCCCTGCTTATAACGTTGGAATCGCAGAGATTGCGCGTTACATCACCAGCGAGTGCGGCGTTCCCGTCATCGTAGCGCCTGATGCCATCGATCCAAGCGTCCTTACCAGTGCAACACAAGGGAACCCAGGCCCAACCGCTCCCCCGAGTATGAATCAACCCGACAACCTGTCCAACTTCATGCCTGCTGGTGTTATTGGCAACGTGCCGGGCAATGCACGCTCCATGAATATGGTCGGACAAATTGCTCCCAGCACATTCCCTATCAAGTACAGCGGCAAGCTGTCAGGACTGCTTAATCAATCGACCGCTCAGTTAGGCTTAGCGTGGAGCTATTCCTCCGACGACCGCAGCGTGCATATCACTTACTTCGACACCAAGACGTTCGATGTTTGGGCGTTTGGCGATGACCAGGTCATTGAAAGCACGGTGAAGTCGGGCTTGCTGACCTCATCTGGCAGTGGGAGCTCAGGTGGTGGTGGAGGATCTTCGTCATCAGGTGCGTCGGGTGAGTCCGGCAGTAACCAAAGCACCACTGTCTCAATCAAAACATCACTGATCGGGGATATCGAAAAGAACGTCAAGGCAATGCTAAGCCAGCAACCACCAGGTCGGATGTTCCTTTCTCGATCCACTGGCACCTTGACGGTGAGTGATCGTCCAGAGGTTCTTTCCAACGTTTCGAAATACTTGAACTCGATCAACCGCAGCATCACCCGCCAGGTTCTGTTCAACGTCAAAGTCTTTGAGGTGACCCTCTCTGACAAGGATCAAACAGGCCTGGATTGGTCGGCGGTTTACACCAATCTGAGCAGCAAGTGGGGCTTTTCCCTAAAAAATGCCACCACTGGAGTTAGCACCAATGCGGTCTCGAGCTCGTTCAATGTTTTAGATACTTCAAACTCTCCCTGGGCTGGTTCCAATCTGATTATTAAAGCCCTTTCCGAACAGTACCGCGTCTCAAATGTCCGGTCGCCCTCGGTCACAACTTTGAATTTACAGCCTGCCCCTATCCAGGTCGGGAACGTGCAAAGCTATATTGCATCGAGTTCCACAACCACAACGGCCTCCGTCGGATCGTCTACATCACTGACTCCCGCGACTATCACCAGCGGGTTCAACATGATGTTACTACCTCGAATTATCGACCAGGACAACCTGCTGCTGATGATCACTTTGAGCATGAGCAGCAGACCCACCTTCACCCCCTTCACCAGCAACGGCTCCAGCGTTCAGACAGTCGATTACGACACCAGGAACCTCTCTCCCAAAGTTCGACTACGCAGCGGTCAAACACTGGTGTTGACTGGTTTCGAGGAGAACAGCGAAAACGCAACCAAGTCTGGTGTAGGTGACCCAGGTTTCTTCGGTTTAGGTGGCAGTCGAATTCGCAGCACAGACCATAACGTGCTAGTCGTGCTGATTACTCCTGTTGTCGATAACGACTCCGCAAACCCTAGCACCCTGAATTTACCGGCTGCCAATGCCCCATGGGGTTCTTGCCCTAGCCCAGTACTGCATTGCGCAGGTTTTAAGGGGTAAGTCATGGTCTCGGAAGTGTCTAAAAGCCCGCGCTCTGCTCGCGTCCAGGTACTGCAGCACAGAGGAAAATCTTTCGTCACAGGCCTGCGCTGGCATCCGCTGGGCAGCGTCACAGGTCACATGAAGGAAGCACGTCAGTATGGCCGCGAACACCAACTGGACATTGTCGCGATTCGCAGAACACCTGCAATCATTCAGGCAGGTTTTGTGGCGCACAGCGACAGCGTCACCAAGGGCATGTATTCGCTTGCTGCGACTCTGGCTGGACAGTTGGGTGATTCGTGGATTGCGGCCTGGCAGACGGCCCCGGATCTTGACCAGTACGCTTTGGTTGCAGTGTACCAAGGTGGTGTGATTTCAGGCTGTGACATGATCGGTACAGGCGCCGAAGTGCGGCGCAGGGTCGTGCAACAACGCAGTCGCGGCATTCAATTCAGCCATGAGTACCTCCCTCCAGAGTTTGAGATGGGCGGGCATCCTCTGGACGTCGAGGATCTGCTCCAGCCCGAGAAACTCAAACGTGAATATCGACTTCGACCGCTCGTATTTGGGCTCTCCAAGACCGAGCTGGTGCAGCTCTCGATTCTTGCAGCGCTGATCGCAGTCGGCGTCATTGGCTGGGCGCAATGGCAGAGCCATCAGGAGCAAATAGCCAAGGAGGCAGCGTTCCAGGCTGAACAACAACGTCTAGCCGAGTTGGCCAGGCTGCAAAAAGAATCGGGTGTGGAGCAACCTCCCCAAGCGCTTGAACATCCCTGGGCCAAACGTCCCTCTGTTAAAGATTTCTTAGGTGGTTGTAGCAGCGGTATTTATCAATCGCCACTATCCATTAAGGGATGGATGTTCACGAGTGCCGTGTGCGATGGCGCACAGGTCCTGTCCTCTTACACACGCTCGGGCAATAGCACGGCCGACGAACTGATACAGGCCACTCAAGGCCACTATTCTGATAGGCCGGCGTTCTTTGACGAGGGTAATTCGGCCACGTTGAAGCTCGACATTTCCTTACCTGCCGCTGGTGATGAACCGCTTGAAGAAGCGATCGTAATGCTGGCAAACCTATCGTCTTGGCTGCATAGCTTCATGCAGACCCCCACCCTGAAAGAGATGCCGGTTGTTGTGCCCGTTAAACCAGCCATTCCTGGTCAGCCTGCACCACCGCCGCCGCCACCTCCTCAATGGAAGCTATTCGAACTGCGTTACACCTCCGGGCTTACCCCACTGGACTCTTTATCCGGTGCGCCCAGTCAAGGCCTACGCCTGCGTGAAATCAAAACCCAATATCAGGCTGGCCACCTTGTCTGGTCAGTAATAGGTGACCTCTATGCGAAATAAGACGTTGCGCTTGTGGTGTTCAATCCTTGCCTTCGGAGCCCCCATTTGTTGGGCGAGCGAAAACACGCCATCCGGGGTAAACGTCGGCGAGTTGGCCATCATTCAAAGCCAGACGATTCTGTTGAACGCAAAGGCCGAGAAGGCCAAAGCCGAAAGATCCATCAACGGCGAAGACCAAACTGCGACGGCGCAGCCTTCGCCAATGATTTTTTCTCAAGGCTACCTCACGCCTCCGACTTCTGCCTCGGCCCGCAGCGCTGACTCACAGCCTGAGTTGCCTGTTGTAAAAGCCGTCTTCGGCTCAGCAAAGCGTCTACGCGCCACCCTTCTCTACAGCGGTGGGGTTGAGATTGACGCTGATACCTCCTCCAGGGAATTGCCTGGGGGTTACCGAGTGGCAATCCTCACCTTCGACAACGTGACGCTTGAGCGAAGCGGTAAGCGCTATCCCCTCGGTTTTTCCAATACTCCTCCAGTCGTCCCAGGCAACGCCAATAACCCCGCAGTCAGCAACACCGCGTCGGCCCCTGTGCTGCCTGGCTTAATCCCTGGCCAACGCTGAGAGACCAATGCTATGACGATCCCGACCGAAAATCCCCAGGCAACGGAAGTAGGCTCCGACGAGCCTGCTGTGGAAATTCTGATTTCGCACAAAAAGTTGCTGACCGCTACTGGAGGACCGTTTGAACTGAAACCCGAGTTGCGTCAACTGTGTGCGCTGACCAGCGATGGGATTCTGTTTGTGTCTGCCCAACATCAAACGGATGCCTATGTCATGGCATTCGAGGATCAGTTGGAACACGAAAATCATCCTTTCGAAGTCAAGGTCTGCTCCATGAGCACGATCAAGGCTCTGTACCAAGCGAATGAGGATGTAAATGGTAAAACCCTGTCCACCGATACAAAACGCCAAGCCCAGGTAGTACAACTGCTGGGAGAGGCCCACCGGCGCAATGCGAGCGACGTTCATTTTGTCGTTGGCCACGACATCACTCGAGTTTTTTTTCGCATACACGGACTTTTGTGGGAGGCAGAGCAGCATCAGAGCCAGGTGGGCATGGAGCTCTGCTCATCCCTCTACAACAGCATGTGCGATGTAGCTAAGGACCACTATCAGCCGCAGGTGAGCCAGGACGCCAGGGTGAAACGAGCCTATGTCGAACAGCTTGGTCTGTTCGGCGCCCGGGTTGCCACCCGGCCGCTGGTTGACGGCCCCCTGATGGTTCTGCGTCTGCTGTACGACGACAAAACCAAAATGACATTTGAGGAGCTCGGTTTTCTTCCCCAGCAGATCGAGGCATTCAGCCGCATCCGAAGTTTGCCTTATGGGGTGAACCTGATTACTGGCCCCACAGGTTCCGGGAAGTCCAAGTCCCAACAAGTCAACCTCAACCTACTGCATGAAGAATGTGGTGGCACCAAACACATTTTGACCATGGAAGATCCGCCTGAATATCCAATCATGGCCAACCAGTCGCCATTGGGCCCTGGTGAAACCTGGAACGCAGGTATCACCAACACCATGCGGCTGGACCCCGACATTCTGATGTACGGGGAAATCCGGGATCTTGAATCAGCCCAAGCGGCGTTCCGTGGCGGAATGACCGGTCACTTGGTACTTTCGACACTGCACACCAACAATGCCGTAGCCGGCCTGCAGCGTCTGATCGACATGGGGGTGGATCGCTACCTGGTCACTGACCCGGCCTTGATGACCAGCGTCGTGAATCAGTCTTTGCTGCCTGAGCTATGCCACCACTGCCGCATACCTGCATCTGCACATCTGGACCAGCTCAGCGCTGCGCTGACGCGGCGCTTGCACGACCTGCAGGCGATCGAGCTGATTTACCTGAAAGGCCCCGGGTGCCCACACTGCAAAGGCTTAGGCGTCGTTAGCCGCACCGCAGTTGCTGAAACACTCCTTACCGACCTCAAATTTATGCAGGTTTTCAATAAGCAAGGTGCGAGTGCAGCACGTCGCCACTGGGTCAAGGAAATGGGCGGCATCACCAAAACCGCCCACACCATCATGAAACTCAAGCAAGGCCTGGTAGATCCGCGCCACGCGGAAATGATGGTAGGCCCACTGGACTTTGATCGACAAACCTTGGAGCTCTCTCATGATAAGTGACGTCAGGGGGATGCTGAATCGTTGGGCAGAAGTCTTCTATGCCAAGCAGTTCGGCAAAAACGAGCGAATCCAATTCTATGAGAGCCTGATGGGCATCCTTGAGGATGGTGTGTCACTTGAGGACGCGCTGCACACGGTCGCCAGAGCTTTCAGCGATAACGGTCAGAAATTGCACCCCGTATCTCTAGCCTGCAGAGACATCGCGCAATCTGTAAAAGATGGGAAATCCCTTAGCATATCCTGCGAAGGCTGGGTTCCGTACGACGAGAACTCACTGATCGCCTCCGGTGAAGACACGGGCAACCTGGTGCAGGCTTGTCGTGACTGCGTGAGGATCATTGAAGTACGCCAACGGATCAGCAAACTCGTAGCCTCGGCCACCGTGTTCCCATCCGTTGTGTGGAGCGTCATGGCGGCGCTGCTATATGTGATCGCCGTGTGGATGGTGCCCTCCATGACACGTCGGTCTAACCCCGAAGCTTGGACGGGTGTACCGGCGTTCCTCTACGCCCTATCGAATTTCGTGACCCACTACGGTCTGGTGACCTTGATCGCGGTCGTCATCTTCATCTTCGTATCGATCATCACCCTTCCGGTGTTTTGCGGGCTTCAGATCACGGCCGCCAGCCCGTCATGGAAGCTGCAGTTGAACAAGTTGCTCCAGGTCTTGAGAGTCCGAGCAGAGCGCCTTCCCCCTTGGTCGGTCTACAAGGCACTTCACGGTTCCATCTTTTTGCTCAACATGGCCGTGATGTTGCGCTCCGGCATCAACCAGCTCGATGCACTCACCTCTCTTCAGCGCAATGCTTCTCCCTGGCTGAAGGAGCGGCTGACGGCCATTCATTACGGCGTCAGCGCCGGCAAAAACTTCGGTACTGCGCTGAAGCTTGCGGGTCATCAATTTCCAGACCCCATGGCCATGCACTTTCTGGAAGTACTTGCCATACGCAAAGGTTTCGCCGAGTCGATGGAACGGTTTTCCAACCGCTGGCTGGAGCAAACCCTCCAGCGAGTCGAGGCTATCGCCAAGTCTCTCATCGGAGTGTCCTCCATGGCCATGGGGGTCATGATGATTCTGGTGGTGATCGGGATCTTCCAGCTGGCCGGCACTGTGACTGAAACGCTTTAACCCAAACTCAAATGAGGTACTGAAAATGCCAAAAAATATTCGCCAAAACCAAAGAGGTTTCCTTTCCCTGGACGGAATGTTCTGGCTGATGCTGATTGCGGTGGCGCTCGGCTTCATCGTCTTTATGGGGTACAGAACGTTCGGCAGCTCGGACGTCACCATCGAACAGAGCAACCTCGGTACGTTGCTCAGCAATACCAAAAGACTGAAAAGTACTACGGGTTACGCCACTGCCGGCACCAACCTGGCGCCCTCCTTAATCAACCTCGAAGCTACCGGCGGCATGAGCATCAACGGCAATGCCCTGTCCAACCGCTGGAACGGTGCTGTGACCGTAGTGAGCAACGGCATGACCTTTACGATCACCGAATCCAACCTCCCGAAAAATGCCTGTATCACCCTCGCCTCAAATATGGCCAAGGACAAACAGACGACGACGGCAATCAACGGTGGTACTGCCATTGCTGGAGAAATCACTGCAGTGGCAGCGGCTACAAGTTGCTCATCGGACGCCAATACCATTGCCTGGACTTCGTATTAAGGAGCCCTGTGTGAGCGTGATCTCCGATGCTGAATTCGTCGACCTGTACCTAGGCGAGGGATTTGCCGATGCCAAAGGTCTTCCTGGGCATGCGCGAAGAGTTGAAGCACCAGTCGAATGGCGTGCGGACCTCGAGCGCTTGCGGCTGCAGTGTCAGGAAAAGCACGCTGCTACTCAGGATCCTGAATTCGCTTTGATTGAAGATGGCGTAGTCCTACGCGTAACCCAACTACTGGATTTGAACGGTAAACCAGTATTCGTCCTGAGCAAGTCATCGGTTCAGATCCGACCATTGGACATGCTAGGCCTGCCAGATTATCTGCAGGATGCATTGATGAGCGACTCTGTACGCGGCCTGATCTTCATCTGCGGAGAAATGGGCACAGGAAAGACTTCAAGCGCGGCCTCCCTTGTAAAGGCTCGCCTTGAGGCCTGGGGTGGAATTTGTGTGGCTGTAGAGGATCCCCCAGAACCCTATCTGAATGGTCGACACGGTGAAGGGCGCTGTATTCAAGTTCCAGTTTCTCGCCGTATGGGAGGCTACGAGGAGGCGTTGATCTTGGCGCTGCGCACGAGAGCTGACTTGCTGTTTGTCGGGGAAATTCGCGACAGCTCGACCGCGGCTCAAGTCATCCAGGCATCAATAAATGGTCATCTTATTATTTGTACAGGCCATGCTGGCAGCGTCACTCAAGGCATTGAAAGAATCTCGGCCTTGGCCCAGCCCTTGCTGAATAACGCCCGAGAGTTGCTTTCCAAAGGCCTAGTAGCGGTCATTCACCAGTCTCTGTCTATGGGGACTGATGGGAGCCGTCGACTTACGTTGCAGAGTCTGCTTTTCACTGACCCTGACGGACCGGGCATTCGAGAAAAAGTCCATGCAGGGAAGATCACCCTACTCGAACAAGACATCGCTCACCAATCCTCTAGGAGCCTCTGGAATGACCAGTAAAAACAAACAGCGGGGGTTCTTGAGCCTGGATATGGCAATCGGATTGATCGTGTTTTCCGTCGTCGTCACCTTGGCGACAATATGGCAAATCAGGCAAATGGACGGTCAGGATTACCGCATTGCCGCAGATCAACAGAGAACCATCTCTGAAGCAGTGGCAAAATACATGAAGGACAATTTCAATGCCTTATTGAACAACGCTACAGCGACCGTACCAGCGCAAATTACCGTTCCGATGCTGATCAACACCAGCTATCTTCCTGCAGGTTTTAGCTCCACCAATACCTTCGGGCAGACCATTCTCGGCCTGGCCCGGAAGCCTAATCCCAACCAACTGGAGGTGATCGTCGTCACCACAGGTGGGCAAACAATCCCAGAAATGGGCATTCGTGTCATCGCTGAAAATCTAGGCGGACCTGGTGGTTTCATTTCTTCAACCAACCCTAACATCGTTCAGGGTGTACGCGGGGGATGGCAGGTAGCGCTAAGTAATTACTCTATCAACCCTGGTCCAGGTCATACCGCTAGCGCATTGTTCCTGATGGATGGACAACTCGCCAATGACTACCTATATCGCAACGCGGTGCCGGGACATCCCGAGCTCAACACCATGAACACCGACCTCAGTTTAGGCGGCCACAATATCAACAATGCGGCTGCAATTACGGCTACCGGCAATGTGACCACAGGCGCTGACGTCAATGCTCGAAATGTGACAGCGACGAACACTGTATCCGCAGCAACTGCGAACGTCACTGGCGAGACCTACACAGGGGGCTGGTTCAGAACTCGAGGTGATACTGGCTGGTACAGCGAGAAATGGGGTGGAGGCATCTACCAGTCCGATTCTGACTGGGTGCGTGTCTATAACAACAAAGGGCTCTCTACAGGTGGGACAGTTGCTGCTGGACAGGTCACCTCGACCGGCACCATTAGTGCCAACGGCCGTCTCTCGACCAATGAATTTCTATCGATCGGTGGCCAAGCGACAGAGGGAGCAGCGTGCAATGACAACAGGCTCATGGCAAAAAATGCGGCGGGCATCCCACTTTCGTGCCAATCCGGGGTGTGGACTATCACCGGGGCAAAATTCAAAAACTACATCTCCGGCGCCTGCCAGGGTTACGGCGGATGGAATCCAAACGTTTGTGCTATTGCTGACTCAACTTGGACTATATGTACTCTCTCTGGTGCTGCGGCCGTGGGTCAAGACGAGTCCGGTCAAGTGTATCGGGACGGAGCTGGGAACTGGTTTCTTTACGCGGTCAGAGCTGGTTGGGCTGGGGTATTTTATTGGCAGTGCCTAAAATAGTGTTTGCACGAATACTTTTGCGTTTTGTTTGTTGATATTCATTCATATGCGATGAGATCTGGTCGTAAAACCAATTTTCCTATGCTGCTGACAGGTACTTGCTTGATGGACCACCTTGAGAATGGCACTGAATATAATGATCATCAGCTGCAAGCATGGCTAAATTCTAGAAGCCGGATTTGCTCAAGCGCATTATGGGCTCCGGCCCTTAAGGGCTTAGAAGCCTTCGAGGTAGGAGATCACACCTATCGCCTTACCCCATTAGGATCAGGACGATATAGAGTTATATGCGTAAAAACCTCTGATATTATTTCAGCAGCCCACAAAGTAAGAAAGACCACTTCCTTTGCAGATCGACGCCCTTTAAAACTTACAGCAATAATTGTAACCACCTGCATTATATTATATTACTCTTTACTTTTAGCTCGGCAAATACGAGCTTAGCTTTCGAACTCTGAGGGCCTGACTATTATCGTCAGCCGACTAGAGTCCGAAGCAGCAAAATCTGTTGTAGCCCGACCTCGTATTTTCCCAAGACGATCTGGTTGAGCTTCGGTGACAATTACGTCTGACACTCTTGAGGCTCAGTCATGTCGCTAAATTGGGCAGTTCTCACAATCCTGCTGATCGCTGTGGGTTTGTTCAATCAACAGCAAAAGCAATCCGAACAAATCACAGACTATGCGACCCTCGACTCTCTGAGTCGCAATTTGCTCGTCTATAGATCCGCAGCAGCTGAGTATGCGAAGGCAAACGCCGGGTATACAGGGACGCCGGCTGATGAAGCACTCAACCTGCCAGCATGGTTTTCAAAACCTCCAGGGGTTATGACCTACATATCTGCGGGACAAAGCTATACCTACTTTGCGGGTACGGCACCTCCAGGATTACCTGCAGCTTTGGTGGAGCGAACCCAGTCGATCACAGTAGGAGTGAACCGAGCAGGAGTGTTGATTTCGCCCAGGTCGGGAAAAACAGACATCATTCTCCCCAACGTCATTCCTGAAGGCGCAGCCGTGGCAGTCAACTGACTTGATTAGCGTCTTTGTATCCGGTGCGAGGTTGCATATACCTCGGGCTCTCAACATAATGAACGCGACAAAGTTTCCACCCCGCTGGCTACTGGCGGTCATCAGTAGCGCCCGGTGATGCGGCGTGCCTCATCATCAACCCTAAAGCACGCATAGCTCCGGGAAGGGCGTGCGGACCTGATTCAAGGCTCTCCCTGTGTCTCCCTGTCCAAGCCAGACACGCAGCCGTCTAACTCGTGAATTGCGAGTTCATAGGCACATAGGGCTTTGTTGAGGTTCGAAGCACCGTAGTCTAAGGGCCACACTGGTGTTGTGGCCCATACTTTTTAAAGCTCACACAATGGGTAGCCTGATCGTCTTGCAAAGGATGATCAGGCTACCCATTGGTAGCCGCTTTTCCCTGCCGGTGGCCCGCCGGCGAAACGCAGGGCTCCTTTTGTGCGCGGATGCGTGCCTTATGTTTGCTGGCCTCAGCCACGATAATCGGCCAGGTGTAGGAAGTGAGACGTTTAGATCACAGCCCAGGGATCGATGACTTCTCAATCTCTCACAGGTGGTATTTTTTTCTGAAAGACGTGTCTTAACTACAACCGAGGGTGACTGTTGACCCAGCTACTCTCGGTAGCTTCTCCTGTTCAGTTAAATCTGCTTTTGCCTTCCCCCGAATTTTCCTTCCCGCTTGACACATCACTTCCCCCCTTCGATGATATGAGCGTGTTTTGCTGACGTTGTCAGCATCATGCCCAGGCAGTCAGGATCTTGAAGACTGCGATACGATTTTCGTGTCTGATCCGCCCAAGACCGCTGAGCTTCTGGTAGCGCGGTCGGTCGGCAACTGTCGATAGAAGCACCTTAAGCAACTCACCTCGCGGGGAATCACTTCCCCAACAGGGCCAGTGTGTTCTCCGCACTTAACCTGCAGGAGAATCACCATGTCCAAACTCGCTTACAGCTTGGGTTTCGCGATCGGCACTGTCACGCGTAGTTTCCTGCGCGCCATGAGAAAACCTAGCGCTGCCCCTACCGCTATCCATGCCAAAGCAGGTCCATTGCTTCCTCCACCTTGCGTACCCGATCGCCTGGTGCGTGAAATGGATCACCTGCCAGCATTAGCTCGTAAAGGTGTTGATCTGAACCATTGGTACGCGGCAAATACACGAGTGGTCGAAAAACCCGCTCGCCGGTCTCGTAAGAAACCCATTGCGCGATCACTGACATCTGCAACTTGCTAAGCCGCTTATCCTCTCCCCGTAGGAAGCCTTCCCGTTGGGAAGGCTTCATTGGAGTTTTTACGGGAGGGGCTTGACAAGCGGCATTCGTATTTTCATGATCTGCACATGTATCGCTGACGTTGTCAGCAACATGCCCAAGTAGTCTGGATCCGAGAGACTACGATGCGGTTTACCGCATTGATCCATTCCCAAGATCGCCATAGCTTCCGGCAGCGCGGTCAGTCGACTAAGTCGATGGAAGCACCTTCCCCCACCCATGACGGGCCTACCCCGTCAGGGCAGGCCTCTCAATTTTTTGGAGGTCTGATGAAAACCGAACTGGCTCTCTACCAAGCGCTGATCTCGATCAACGTATCGGAACAGAAAGCTAATGCTGTCATTGAGGCTTTGGAGACCGACATGCTCACGCTACTCGCCACTAAAGCTGATATCACTGCTATTCGTGCTGAAATCGCTCAGCTCGAAGTAAGACTCACCATTCGCATGGGTGTCATGTTGTCAGCCACCACTGGTGTGCTGATTGCTGCCATGAAACTCTTGCACTAAGCAAACTCCTTAGCTCTACCACCCTCGCGGGGAATACTTTCCCCCAAGGGCGAAGTGTTTCTCCGCTTTCTGTTATTTCGAAATTGGAGAATCATCATGAGCACTACTCAAACCAACGAAGCCAAATTCTTCGACCTTCACACCACTGGTATCGGTTACCTCAACCGTATCCGTGAAGTGAAACCTCGCGGCAAAGGTAAGCCATTCATGGCTGTCACCGTTGCGGCGCTGCGCGGTTCTACAGATGAAGCCGAGTACTCCTACATCGACTGCAACATTGTCGGCGCCGAAGCTGAAAAGCTGATTCGTCGCAGCCAAGCGGCCGTTGAAGCAGGAAAGAAGGTCCTTGTGAGCTTCCGTATCGGCGATATCTGGACCGATGCTTTTACCTATGAGAAAGGCGATAAAAAGGGTCAACCTGGAGCAAGCCTCAAAGGACGACTTTTGTTTATCGGCTGGATCAAGGTAGACGGGCAAACCGTTTATGAAGCCAAGCCTCGTGAAGTTGAAACAGTTGCTGAACAAGGCGAAGCGCAATCTGAAGCACCACTCGAAAGCGAAGAAGCAATCGAGCCAGTTGCGGAGGAACAACCGGAGCCAACGCCTGCTAAACGGCAGCGTAAGGCATCTTGATTCACTCTGTTGCAAGGCACCCTTCGGGTGCCTTTCATCATCCGAAGGGAACACCGCCCTTCTGGGTACGGTGATTCTCATACATTGGAGACTCACCATGATGAACACGTTATTTACACAAGCTCTTGACATACGCGTTGCTTATGCAAAAGCAGTGATCTTTGAAAATAAGATTGATCAGATTATCTATGTGATCGAGGCTCATATCCTAGGCGCCGACGCATACCGCGCCGGCCTGCCCAACGTACCCGAGTTGTTCAAGACCGTTCCCTCGCTCAATCGAGCTTGGGATAAGGGAGTACACGCGGCCATTAATGGCAGAGTTTGTTCACGCTTGACTGAAGAAGAAGGGTTCCTGATAGCAGAAGAAGTGCAGCTACTCGCGCTTGGGCCTGACGAGGAGTGTCGAATGCTGCCTGACGGCAGTTCAGATCAAGTCTTGTTGGACGTGAGACTTGACCGAAATGAATCGTCACCTGGCGTTTTCTCCCTCGACTTCCGAGTCCAAGAGATACACATTTCTTGCCCATGTGACGACGAGTACTGACAGGATACAAAGCCTAAATCACCGTCTTAATACCCTATACACACCCAACGGGAAACCACCTCCCGTATGGGCCAGGTGGTTTTCACACCTGGAGTCGACCATGAAAAAACTTTCTCACCTAGTATCGCCTGATTTGCTCAAGCTACCGGTCGTGTTGACCCCTAGGGCCTGGCAAGAAGCGGTACATATTGAAAACCAACAGGATGCCTCTGTTATCAGTCAGCGACTGGGCGATGTTGTCCTGGAGGCCTACCGAGAGCTGCATTTGCAACCTGACAGCGACCTGATCCATTTCGGCCTCTATCGCCTGCTGCCTGACGGCAACAGCTCAGATCGAGTCTGGTTGGACTTGAAACTTGACCGAATTGAATCGCCACCTGGCGTTTTCTACCTCTACATCTCACTCAAAGAAGAAATGCACACTTCTTGCCCATAACCGCTTCGGCATTCACAGCACTCCCCCAAGCCCGACATTTGTCGGGCTTTTTTCATTCATAGCAGTGTGGAGCTGCACATGATCAACATCCCAGGCCAACTGGCCATCCGTACCATCAGCGGCCGTAACGGCGACTTCAACGTAGGACGACTTTCAACTTCAATCGGTGAGTTCGTCATCAAAGACGCGCTCCTCGATCAGTACAATGAGGGTAAATACCGAGGCGATTTCCTGATCACAGAAATTCGCCCTTCGTACTACTCGACATCGGGTCGGCTAGTCGTCGAGATTCGTGCAAAACTCGAAAGCATGAGCTTGGACGATGTGGATAAGTTGACAGCGGAAGACGCTGCCACGCTCTCTGCGAGTGAGCCCGACCCCATTGATGAAGAGACCTCTTCAGCGCCGCCAAGGCCTCTCCAACAACGTAAAAAGCTGGCGTCGCCCAAGGGAGCAAACGGCGCTGTCGAACCATCTGCAGCAGAGAATGCCCCCTTTGGGATGCCTCTGCCGAACATGACCAGCAGCGCAGAACAAGATGCGGACCTGTTCGGCACAATCTGGCCTCTGGGCGATACCGTCAAGCTTGACACCACCGTTGATCGTCACCGCTTACGTCAGCAATGCACTCGCTTGGGCGAGCTCGGCTACGTGCTGGATTTCAAACTACAAGTCTGGACGATCTCCAATTTCTGATTGTTTCAACACCCACCCTTGAGGGGCTCCCTCATGGGCGCTCCTTCGCATTTACGGAGCACTATATGAACCCAATTTTCAGCAACCTGACCGCTGCAGTTCTGAACAATATCGACGATCAACTTGCCAACAACGAAGTATCGACGGATGAGGAACTGTGGGATTTCTTCATAGAAGAGCTCGACATGACGGCTGAACAAGCTGATGCCGCCGTGGCACTCCGCTCCCAGTACCTGGGAAAAATCTTTCTGACTGGGCACAGCCCTCTGTTTCATAACGACACGGTTTCGTTCGACCCGAACGATAAAACGTTCAAATCGGACGGAGAGCTGTTTCCCAAGCAATAACACTCACTGATAACACCCCCGAGGGGCTCACCGCCCCTCCGGGCGGGTTCCCTCTTCATAATGGAGGTTCCCATGCCCAGCCCTACCCCGCTCTTCCCAATCGAGGAGTGCAATGACCTATTCGTCGACGCTTGCGCGTGTGACGAGCAACGCAACTTGGTGTTTCTCTCTGCATGGGGCCGTGACACGGCACTGCAGGAGTTCATGGCCAGGCTGACCCTCGGCGCTGCCGAGGATGGTCTGAGTCAGTTTCACCTTGTTGTGGACGGTCGAAGTCTCCCCGTCTTTCCCAACATCGATCTGCTGGAAAAACGCACCACGCGTCAAATGCGCGGGACTTTGTTCGGCAGCTTGATTCACCTCTGGTTGTTCGACCGACGCTGCGTGCAGCCGGATCGAGCCAACCACTTCGCCTACGCCCTTCTTGAGAACGGGCAGTCACCTCATCAAAGGCTTTGGCCGTTGATCCAGGACACCTGCCCTTTACCACTGCTGCCACATTGGCAGAAGCCGGTGATGGACTGGCTCACCCAACACGACATGTTGCAGCTCTTGCCCGGAACATCCGGCGCTGTCGCGGCATGGCGTTTGTCGTTGCAACTCGACGTCCTCGAACCTGCTTTAGGCGATCTCATTCGCCAAGGGCAACTCTCAACCCACGCTCAGTTTTGAGCCTTGATTCAGGAGCCTCATCATGGCCTTGATGTTCCCACGCTTGGCGCGCAACTTCGCTCGCAATGGCTACTACCCCACTGACGAAATAACGCTGGAACGGACCCTGCAGGCGTTGGCACCCTCTCCCACTGGCAAGATGCGGATCTTTGATCCCTGTGCTGGTGAGGGTGTTGCGCTGGCTGAAACGGCTCATGCGCTCGGACGTGACCGCGTAGAGACTTACGCAGTCGAGTACGACCAGGAACGTGCCAATCACTGCAAGAAACTGCTGGATCGCGTGCTGCATAGCGATCTGATGGACACCATGATCAGCCGCCAAGCCTTTGGCCTGCTCTGGCTCAACCCGCCCTACGGTGACTTGGTCGCTGACCATGCAGGTGCGTCACAGTACCAAGGTAACGGCCGTCGGCGCCTGGAGAAGATGTTCTATCAACGGGCGCTTCCACTGCTGCAGTACGGTGGGGTCATGGTGCTGATTGTTCCGCACTACGTGCTGGACGATGAGCTATGCGGATGGTTGTGCAACCACTTCACTGAACTGCGGATCTACAATGCCGCTGATCCAACCTTCAAACAGGTGGTGATCTACGGTGTTCGTATTCGCCGCCAGGACCTGGCTCGACCGCAAGAGGTCAAATACGTACGCGCACGCCTCCAGGCAATTGGCGCCGGCACATTGAGTGCGGAAGCGTTACCAACGAGTTGGCCATGGGAGCCCTACAGGGTTCTCCCGACATCCACTGAGCTGGAACACTTCTACCGTATCAGCCTTGAACCTGAACAGCTCAGCGATGAGGTCAAACGCCTTCGTGGCATGTGGCCGGACTTCACACTGCATTTTGGTCAAAGCGGCGCTCAGCCACGACCTCCCGTAAGGGAACTCTCGCGTTGGCACTTGGCGTTGGCCTTGGCTGCCGGCGCGATATCCGGCGTGGTGACATCCAAAACCGGTCGCGTATTGGCACTCAAGGGCGACACCTACAAAGATAAGGTCCGCAAGACCGAGTTCACCGAAGACCAGGACGGCAACGTCTCAGAGGTAAGGATCCTGACAGATCGTTTCGTACCCATTATTCGGGCATGGGACATGACGCCAGGCTCCACCAACTTCGGCAAGGTGATCACCATCAGTTCATCGGCGGATCCACAGACTGGGCCTGAAGAACCAGAAGCTACTCCCACTCCTAACCAAGCACCGCGGATGATATTTGAACCCGGACGCTTAGTGATGACCCACTCGGTGCAATACCTAGTAGAGCAAGGACATCTCGACCCTAGCCTTTACTTACGACGCCATTTCTCGGGTGACTGGGGAGAACTGCCCGATGAAGACTGGACCAGCAATCAGCGCGCACTGACTACCGGGGAGCGATTGTTTTCCAGCTACAACGTCGATGCCGGCGATGAAACACGGTTGTGGATCATCACGGAAGCGGACCGGAGCAGCACGACCGTGTTGCTGCCATCGGACTACTGACACTTATAAGGTATTTCCTTAACAGACCCCAGGGTATTCACCATACCCGTCGGGGTGTCGTGCATGCCCTGTTTCATTCCTTACGGAGAAACAAACATGAACGACCTATCACACACCGCATGCCCACCTTTGACCATCAGTTTGACCGAATTCATCGACGAGTTCGGTGATGAGTTGCTGGATTCACTCAACCGCTCTAACCCACCGGTTTACGCTGGCAACATCAACGAAATCCGGCAACGGATCATGAACACGCTCAAACGCCAACCGTTCCCGGCGCAAGCCGAGGTTGTCCAGGCCGTAACCGCACTGCTGCTGGACCACAACGAGCAGGCCGCTGTCATCAACGCCGAAATGGGCACAGGTAAAACCATGATGGCCATTGCTGTTGCGGCCGTGATGCACGGCGCTGGCTACCGCCGCACCCTGGTCGTATCACCTCCTCACCTGGTCTATAAATGGCGGCGAGAGATTCTTGAAACCATCCCAGATGCTCGGGTTTGGGTGCTCAACGGCCCCGATACCCTAGTCAAACTGCTCAAGCTGCGTGATCAACTGGGAGATCCCTACGATGGTCGGCAAGAGTTCTTCATCCTAGGGCGCGTGCGCATGCGGATGGGGTTTCACTGGCGTCCCGCGTGCTGGTCACGTCGCTCAGCCGGCGGACACCGCTTTGCAGGCTGCCCAGATTGCGGCCGTCTTCTGGAGGATCTAGAAGGCAACAGGATCACTGTCGAAGAGTTTCACCGAGAGGAACGCCGTCAAAGCTGCCCTCACTGTCATGGCCAACTCTGGACGCTGATGCGTCCAGGCAAGGCCGAAAACGGAACACGTCGAGCAACCATACTGAAGTCGATGTGCCGAATTCCGACCATCGGCCCAATACGTGCAGACAGATTGCTGAATGACTTCGGGGAGGATTTTCTCGCCTCGATGCTGATCGATAACGTCAGCGAATTCATCAATCTAATGGACGCCAAGGGCAACTTCATCTTCAGCGACCGGCAGGCCAAACGCATGGAGCGTGCCATGGCCAACATTGAGTTTGGCTTTGGTGAAGGCGGCTATCAACCTACGGAATTCATCAAACGCTACTTGCCTGATGGATATTTTGACCTGCTGGTGGTGGACGAAGGGCATGAGTACAAGAACAGCGGCTCTGCCCAGGGCCAAGCCATGGGAGTGCTGGCAGCAAAAGCACGTAAAACCGTGCTGCTGACGGGCACGCTCATGGGGGGCTATGCCGACGATCTGTTCTACCTTCTGTTTCGTATCCTTACCTGCCGCATGATCGAGGACGGTTACCGACCAAACTCACGCGGCAGCATGGCACCTGCAGCCATGTCGTTCATGCGTGATCATGGCGTGCTGAAGGATATTTACAGCGAGCGGGACAATCAGTCGCACAAAACCGCCAAGGGTAAAAAACTCTCAGTGCGTACAGTGAAAGCTCCGGGTTTCGGCCCGAAAGGTATTCACCGTTTCGTATTGCCGTTCACCGTCTTTTTGAAGCTCAAAGACATCGGTGGAAACATCTTGCCCGATTATCAGGAGGAACTGGTCGACGTACCCATGGCATTGGATCAGGGATCGGCTTACCAGAAGCTAGCCGGAACATTGGCTGTTGAACTTCGCCAGGCACTTGCTCGCCGGGATACCACACTTTTGGGTGTGGTACTCAACGTGCTGCTGGCATGGCCTGACTGCTGTTTCCGGCCGGAGGTGGTGAAACACCCCCGCTCCAAGGAAACACTGGCATTTGTTCCTTCGATTTTCGCAGACGATGAACTGATGCCGAAGGAGAAGGCGCTGTTGGACCTGTGCCTATCGGAGAAAGCAAAGAATCGGAAGGTTTTGGCTTACTCCGTGTACACCGGGACGAGAGACACCACCAGCAGACTCAAGCGGTTGTTGGAACAAGCAGGCTTAAAAGTGGCAGTCCTTAGAGCCTCGGTCGACACGTCCAGGCGCGAGGACTGGATCCTGGATCAGGTTGATCGCGGCGTCGACGTGCTGATCACCAACCCGGAGCTGGTAAAAACTGGACTGGATCTGCTCGACTTCCCGACCATTGCGTTCATGCAGACCGGGTATAACGTCTATACCCTTCAGCAGGCAGCACGGCGGTCATGGAGGATCGGGCAGAAACACCCGGTGCGGGTGGTGTTTTTTGGCTATGCGCAAAGCTCGCAGATTACCTGCTTGCAGTTGATGGCCAAAAAGATCGCGGTGGCTCAGAGCACGTCGGGAGACGTACCGGAGTCTGGTCTCGACTCTCTAAATCAGGATGGCGACTCCGTAGAAATGGCACTTGCTAGACAATTAATTGCTGTATGACCACAAGGCCACCTTCGGGGTGGCCATTTTTATGCCATCACTGTCACTGACCCAGAACCGGCATTCGGTCGGATCGAATTGACGTGGCATCAAGCAAACAGTTAACTGGCTATCCATACAGTTAAATTCAGGCCAGGTTATGAGCGCGACCCTTCTTGGTCCCATTTCCACAGGTGGCCATTCTCTACCGATGTATTCCAGCCAGGTCTCGGCCGGCTTTCCATCGCCGGCGGCCGACCACCTAGAAAAATTAATATCGCTGGATGAGCTTTTTGAGATCCGAGCGCCGCACGTGTACTTGGCGAAGATTTCGGGCGACAGCATGCAGGGAGCCGGCATTTTCAACGGTGACCTGGTGATCGTCGATCGAAGCAAAACGGCTCGCCATGGCGATATCGTAATTGCAGCCCTCAACACCGAGTCCGTTTGCAAGCGCCTTCACATGCGTGACGGCCAGGTAGTGTTGATGGCCGAAAACCCAAGATTCCCGCCCAGACACGTGATGGAAGGGGACGAGTTGGTGATATGGGGCGTGGTCAGCTACAGCGTGCGCGACCATGAGCATTCATCATGAGCGCCCTCGATCCTACCTTGCCGGTTTTCGCGCTCGTGGACTGCAACAGTTTCTATGCCAGCTGCGAGCGTGTTTTCCGGCCAGACCTGTCAAGCACGCCCATCGTCGTTCTGAGCAACAACGATGGTTGCGTCATTGCGCGCAGCTACGACGCCAAGCCCTTCGTTAAAATGGGCGCACCGTATTTTCAAATCAAGGACACGTTGCGGCGGCACGGGATCGTGGCGTTCAGCAGCAATTATGCGTTGTATGGTCAGCTTTCAGAACGCGTGATGACGCTGATCGAAGCCATGGTGTGTGGCAGTGAGGTCTATTCAATTGATGAGATTTTCTGCGACCTGACAGGCATGCCTGGCGACCTCACGGAATTCGGCCGAAAGATCCGTGCCAAAGTCCTAAAACACACCGGGATCCCCGTGGGTGTGGGCATTGCCCACACCAAAACCCTGGCGAAACTGGCCAACCACACCGCGAAACGGCTGCAGGCGCAAACTGGGGGCGTTGTGGATCTGTGCGACCCTTTCAAACGCGACTGGGTGTTGCGCAACACCGCTGTTGAGGAGGTATGGGGCATAGGTCGACGCATGACGGCGCACATGCAGGCCCTGGGCATTCACACGGCCATGGACCTGGCCAAGGCGGATCCTGTCTTGCTCGGCCGCAAATTCAGCGTTGTCCTGGAAAAAACCGTGCGTGAGCTGGCCGGCACGTCGTGCCTGGCGCTGGAGGAAGCGGCGCCGGCCAAGCAGGAGATCTGCTGCAGCAGAATGTTCGGCGTGCGCCTGGAGAAGATTGAGCCGATCAAAGAGGCGGTGGCCACCTATGCGCAGCGTGCGTCGGAAAAGCTCAGGGCCCAGCATTCGCTGTGCAAGAAGATCCGCGTCGGCATCCGCACCGGCATGTTTAACCCCGACGAAGCCCGCTACGCTAACGGCGTGCTGGTGGAGCTGCCTTACCCTACCAACGACGTGCGCTTGATCACCAAGGCCGCCACGCAGGCCGTGGAACGTCTTTTCCGCCCAGGGTTCCGATACAGCAAGGCTGAGGTGTTGCTGATGGATCTGCGTCAACCAGGTGAATTTACCGATGATCTATTTGCGCATACCCAGCCGGCTGCGGCCGACAAGGTGATGAGCGTCCTGGACGAAATCAACAACCGATGGGGACGCGGCACGCTGCGCGCCGCGGCTGTGCCAGCGGCGCCGGCCTGGGCAATGCGTCGGGAATTGAAAAGCCCGAGTTACACGACCAGGCTCGACCAGTTATGGACGGTAAATGCCAATTGAGGCGTCAGGATCCGGAGGAATTTGTGTATGTGCAGCCATTACGAAGCACCGGCGCCCCAGCGAGTGGCCGAGACATTCGGCATCGAGCCTTTCGAGCAGGGCAAGTTGGAACTGTACCCAGGCTACACCGGCCCCTTCATTCGCCAGGTGGAGCACGTCGACCTCGAGGCGGATTCGCCGGCGCCGTTGGAAGGGCTGGCAGGCTCGTTTGGACTGATTCCGTCCTGGAGCAAGGACACTAAAATCGCTCGGCACACCTACAATTGCCGATCGGAAACGGCCAGTCAAAAACCATCGTTTCGCACGGCTTGGCGTAAGGCCCAACATTGCATCATCCCTGCAGAAGCTATTTATGAGCCTGATTGGCGATCGGGGAAGTCAATTTCAACGCGTATCACCCGCGCGGACGGCGAATTATTGGGCATCGCGGGGCTATGGGAGCAATGGCGCGATCCCGGTACCGGGAAGATCCTGCACAGTTACACTATGTTGACCATCAATGCGGACGACCACCCCTTTATGCGTAACTACCATAAGCCTCAGGATGAAAAGCGCATGGTGGTGATTTTGCCTAAAGGGCTGTACACCGATTGGTTGAAAGCCCCAGCCGTGGATAGCATGGAGTTTATGAGCCAGTACCCGGCCGACCGCATGGCCGTCGCCATGTAGTCCTGGGTGCAACCCACCACATGACCCGACCTGATATAAATGAGAGTGGTTGAATGACCAAAGATGAACTGCGACAACAGCTGCAGCAGCAATTTGAGCAGCATCTTCAGACGAATCCCGATGCTGTGACGCTTTATGCGGCAGAGCCGGAACCGGAAACACGACCTTGGAAAAAGAAACCCAGCCTGCTGGATCAAGCCTTTGCTCAGGACTTGGCCGAGATTGAAAAAGAACTGCAGGCCAAAGTTTAATTTTCCGTGAACACCAAGTACACCGAGCAGGCCGGGGCTATCTCCGGCCTTTCTGTTGACGAAATATGTCAGGATTGATGTCAAATAAGCATTTAGAGTGATGTATGCCCAAGGCGATTGTTATTGAGGATGAGCAGCTAGAACACGCTGTGAGCGTCGCCAAAGTAAGCAGCCCCGAGAACGGCGGTCGTGATGCGGCGTTGCTGCTTACATGCCTTGGCACCGGCATGACCGTGACAGAGATTTGCCGCCTGCGCGTGAGCGACTACCTCACCGAATCAGGCACTGTGCTGATCGACTCCCAGGTGCGTGCAGAAATCGCCTACAACAATCGTTCTAGGCCGTTGTGCTGGACCAGCAAGAAATTGACCAATGCCATAGACGCGCACCTTGCCAAAAGCCTTGTACGCGGTCACGGTGTTTCAACCAGGGTAATGGCTTTTCGTGGCCTTGATCCTGACTCGCCGTTGTTCGTATACGGTCGCACTGGCGAAGGGTTGAAGATCAGCGCTCAACGGCGCGATGGTAAAACGTACTACAGCGCTAACCAACTCAGCCGACTCTATACGCGGTTGTTCGGTCTTGCTGGGATCGAGGGGGCCAGCGCGCAGTCAGGGCGTCGGACACTCGCGGTCAAGCTCAAGCGTCGGGGCATCAACTTGCGGCATATCAGCGAGATACTGGGCATCGAGAGTTTGGAAGCGGTCAAGAAGCTCTGTGTGGGCGATCCAGCCAGCTTGGGTGACATAGTTCGGAGAATTATTTAATGGTGATGAAGGGGAGCCAGTACGACGTGCTGGTGAAGCTCATGCGCGGTAATCCAGAGAGTGCCGCAAACCGTGCTGCAAAGCGCGTTTTGGTTGACGGTATAGCTCAGGCTGATGCAATGCGTGAAACGGGCGCAACGCGCTCAACGGTAGGTGACGCCGTAGCGCGATATCGGGATGCGTACCGGGAAATTTGCGAAGTTTTCGACGTTAAAAAAAGGTAGAAATGTGTTTGCGTGTACGCCTATAGAGGCGTACATTTCACTCATTGAAACGATTCAATGAGGAAGACAGAAGCATGCGCGATATCTCGGTTTCAGACCACATTTCAAAGTCAGTCGCGGTGGAATATATCGCCGCTGCTGCAATGGGTAATGTCGATTTTGAGGCTCGTTCCATCTGCGGGTTTGACGTTGATTTTGTGGACGTTCAGAGCGGCCTCAAGGAACACCACAGCGAGCGACTGGCCCGCGTAGTGGCTTGCAATCAAGAGCGCACTATTGTGGCTGTGGGATTCGTCAGCCCCGCTGACAATTGATCGGAAGCCCGGTTCGCCGGGCAACCTCACCAGTTCAGGGATTAGGGAAATAACGCAAATGCAGCAATCGAGCAGTCGTTTCATCGAGCTGGAATCCGTGGCTCTCAAAGAGCTGTTCAAGAGAGAGTCGGGCGCGATTGGTATCTACCTGCCAGCCAGGGGCGAAGATGGCAAGGTGCAAAAGAGTTTGGCGAGCATTGCATCCCAAGCCAAAGCCCTTGCGTGCAAGATGAAAAAACGCTGCGTACTTCAAACTCTTTTAGCCATTGAGAACAGCGTCGAGGGCGATGTTCCCGCACCTGTGCGGATGCTGAAAGTCACCGTGACCCCTGAAGGCGAATACACCCCACGCGGAGAGCGATACATCGCGGCTAACTTGTCATAGGAAAAGCTGATGGAAAACTTCATGGAGATTAGCGATGCCCGGACGATACCTGTAAGTGAGTATCTCGAAAGCGTCACAGATCCTTTGCGGCGTGCGACTATAGCCTCTGTATTTGAGCAAGCGCGGTCAGCATTGGAACTAATGCGCGTAAGGTTTTCTGTGGACGTACCGGTCCCAGAATTTTTTGTGCTCACAACAGATCAAATCAAGGCTCAGGCCAATCCGCTTGGCCTTATTGTGGTCAGCCAAGGCATGATTAAGCACTGCTTTGATACGGCCATACCATCATCGAAGGTCAAAGCAGGGAATGAGGACTATCTGGATGGCTTGCCAGATTTGTTTCCTCAAATAGGCCTCACATGGGTCTTGGCGCACGAATACGCTCATTTGTTCCGCGCACATCATCAGGTCCAAATCGAACTTGGATCCCATGACCATGTGCTACGTGCTTTCGAACATGATGCTGACCTATGCGCTGCGGCAGCAGTATACCGCGCTGTTCAGCAATGGCTCCCAGGCATCCAGGACATCGATATTCGTTGCTATGTCACTTACGCGCTGTTCTGGATCATAAGAACATTTCCGAACACGAATGACGGGGCAGGAGTCCATCCATCATTCTCTGAGCGTTTCTTTCAGATCCTGCTCAAGCTGACCACCATGCAGGCCATGCCAGGCGACGTCTTGGATCTAGATGTAAAACTACCAGCTACGGCTAATCGCGGGGACTCGTTACTCAACGTCGCAATAGCTTGCGAGACTGCGTATCTGGCCAAGGCCCCAGGTACTAAAAATGATTTCTTCATGCAGTGGCACGAGTACTTTAAAAGCTATGGCCACATAGCGATCATTAACGAATGGATAATGGTGAGCCCATTTGTTGAAAAGCACTCCCACACCACGGCTGATATGCAGCGCCACGCTTCGGTTGTCCCAATGACTATGAGCGACATAGCTCGCTTGGAAAAAGCTGAGCGTAAACGTCATCGAAGAGCTCAGGCGAGATCACGAACGCAGTAGTCGTTGTGACTCTGCGAAATACCCAAATACCTTCGGTACGACTGTGAGGCTCGCAAGGGCATCGGCAAACGCAGATCGGCATAGGAAAGCGAAGCATGGAGCCCCGTCATACGCTGATAGCTTTGGGTTTGATTATCGCCGCCATAATTGCTGCGAATACTTCAGCCTGCAATCCACCGGCACATACAGCATCCTCGACGCAGCAAGCGAAGCAGATCTGCGATGAAGTTTACGCTGACAGCGAGGACGCTAGCAGATACGGCGATTGCGTCAGCTCAGCAAAGCGAAGCCTCGAAAAATACTAATTGACGGAAAAATCCACATGTCTCGACCTAAACATGCAGAACACCCAGGTGATTGCAAATTTCTTGGCACCAAGGGGAGGTTCGACTTGTATTTTGACCCTCATGGGCATCCTGTTCCAGAAGTGATAGCGCGCCATGGAAGTGGTGTTAATGACTTCCGCTGCTGGCCAGTAGATGATGGGCCGCGGGCGGATGTGTTGCAGAGTGTATTCAGCGATGCAAAAGAGCTTGCGACCCAGCAAGGTCTATTAGACTGAAATACGAAAGAACGGCTACCGCGCCCATGGGCTTGCTGGCTGCTTTCGTCCAGGGCGACACGTCACCCCGTCCACCACCAGCTGCACAAACAACGGAAAGTCATGCTCAAAGCACTCGCCTGTTGCCTTCTCCCCGCCGCCGTCCTAGCAGCTGGACCAGTTTTGGCTTCGACGGATAAGGTGACGCAGGATTGTGCCTCTATCTATGAGCACTTGGATCGCATGGGTCGCCTTGGCCTCAACATGCCGCTCCACGGACCTGGCGCTGACATCCTGAATACATACCGGGACCGACTCTGCTACCTGGGAGAAGACGTGTCCCAAGCGGCCGCCGGCCAAGGCTTGACGATGACATCCGGCATTCATCCCCTGAGCAACGTCGCGCTGATCGCCGCAAACAAGCTGCGCCCTGACGACGGAGATACAGAAGCTGCGATTGTACTGATCCAGGCAGAAGGAGACGCTATCCAAAGGGTCGTCCTGGTATCGACTGCGATGGACCCTGAGCTTAAGGTCGAGGACTTCCATATCGGCGGATACGACGAGCTGCGCAATCTCGCGTACATAGAGGCGCATACCGGCGCCAACTCGTCCTCGATCTTTACTTTCGATATGGTGGCCCTTCTACAGGGCGAGACGCCGAGGGCAAAGTTTTTCGGATACGGTCGAGTGGTTTACGTCGATGGCCATTACTTCGGGACGAACTGGAGCGGTCCTGGCGACGTGGTCGTCTCACGTACCAAGATCGTCGAAGGAGAGGGACGGGTCGAGTACTTCCTAAAACTGAGCAAAGACGGCAAGGAAATTTGCGAGGTAAGCCCGGAATCTCGCCGCGACTGCATGAAGTAGGGGCGCCACGATGGGCAACGGAAAAGAAGGAGCCGTAAGCGATGAACTTTGATTCAGCTATGAAGGCTTTCATAAGGCCGATAACAATTGCTTGCGACGACGACTATTACCAGTTCATTGGCAGTGGCACAGCCTTTATCTGCCAGTATAGAGGGCAGGTTTTCGTTATTTGTGCCCGTCACACTTGGGAAAATATGGGGATTACGATTGAGAATTTTCGCATATTTATCCCTGGGTATGATTGGGCGCTGCCGTTCGATTATGAAGCCATTTTTGGTCCCGAAGAGCGCAGTGATCTAAAGGTGCTGCGAGTCGATAGCCAGATAATGGCCAGCAACCCCCCAGCCCTGATGAGAGCGTTTGATTTGAATTCCTTCGTGGTTCCGGCCGAAGATTTCAAAGATGGTTCAGTGTTTCTGGCTGTCGGATACCCGCAATGTCGAAGAGAATTTCACTACGATACAAAGCGATTTGTGGCTGACTTGGCAGCGTTCAGTGGACCGTTGGTAGGGGAGCTTACTGACGCGGTAATTACGATGCGTACTGATTTTGGTCATGTGGATGATATTGATGGTTTGAGCGGATCACCCGTTTTCATATCAGGCGACCCTCACTTGTTTGCCGGTGTAGTTATCAGAGCTGGACAAGACGCTGGGCTTATCCATTTTATCCACGGAGCATGTCTCATCCATGCGATGGACGCACTGGTAGAGCTTCCCCCTCGGCTGATGATGAATTGATCTAGGAAAAAGCACATGGATTATCTAATAGGTTTATGGAAAAACGTTCAGCAGATGCCTGCAACCGGAAAGGTCTTTATCCTTTGTATAGTGCTTGTTTGCATTTTCTTTCTAATCACGTTCTGGCCTAAAAAGCGTCAGCCGCCAGGTACGGGTCAAGAGCCTGAATAGGTAGGAGATAGATAGCTGCACCCACAAGCCTGCCGCCGTGCGGGCTGAGCCTCTATAAGCACGGTAATACGGACAACTGCTTCCTCTGCTGCCTGGAGCTACTTATGCGCGTTGCGCCTACCCTCTTGAAAAAAACATCGCACCAGTTGCTTTATCTCGTCTATGGCAATCAGGCTGTTTATCGGCTCGAGGCCAAATTCAGCATGCTCACTGCACTCACCCATATCAAACAAGGCGAGTCGCTATGCATTCGGGTAATGACTGATCGCCCGGAGGATTACGCCGGTTGGCCCGTTGACACCATCGCTCTGAGTGATCAGACCATGATCCAATGGCAAGGTAAAAACGGCTACCACCATCGACGCAAGGCCTGCGCTATTGCGCAAGGGCTAAAACTGGCCGAAAAAACCTTGTTCGTTGACACTGACACGCTGTTTCTGGAATCCCCTCATCGTGTTTTCGAACGGATTGAACCGGGACGGTATGTGATGGACCGCTTCGAATACGACTGGAGCTATGTCTGCGAACGTCCAGACTATGTAAAGCTCGGTCAGCGGCTAGAAGCATACGGTATCTCGGCCAGCAATAGTTTCAAGCTGTACAACAGTGGTCTGTGTGGTCTCAATGACAGTGATACGCCGCTGCTCGAAGAGTCGATTCGACTGATCGACGAGTGGACTCAAGGATCATTCGATATCCATACTATCGAGCAAATCGCCCTATCATTCGCGATGCGCAACAAGCCAATTCAGGAAGCGAAAAACTACGTTTATCACTACTTCGCCGAAAAGCGCTTCTTCCATGCTATGCAAAAGCACTTTTTCAGTCGACATGGTGAACAGTTTCACCCTGAACTGCCCGCCCTCTGCACTGAAGTGCCGCGCTGCAAACCTGTGCCGTCACCCTGGCAGCGCCTGCGGATCAAGTGGAAACTGCGTAATACACGCAAAGGCATGAAAAAAGTCTGCCGTGATCTACTTTACGGAAGCGCCGCACCTAACCATCCGTACTTCGAAGTGTGCCGTCATGAATGGTGGGAATCAGCCTCCCGGGAGATTTTGCGTTGGGACGAAGGCCAACAGAAAAGATTTTTCGGCGCGGAATATGGTCGCTGGCCGAAACACCTGCCCAAACCGAAACGGTCGACCGACGAACAGACCATAATCGCCTACCTGCGCGAGCGAATGGGGCATTAACGACTTCTTGGATTGCTGCTCCAAGACTCGCAGATGCTCCAGGCGGCCTTTGATGATCAAACAGGCTGGCCAACGCCGCCAGTTTGCACCGGATCGTGGCGCCGGCCAGGCCTCAGGTTTCCAGTTGAGCGCGCCAGGCCAGCACGCGCGCGGGTGACTGCAGAACTCATCGGCGCCGGTGAGCCCGACAAACCCGCAGAAGTCTTCCAGGTCGTGTTGATAAGCGCGTCGGGGGCGTGGGTTGTCGATATTGGCGCACCATTCCACCGCCGCCGGCACGCTGGCCAAATGCTGGAATTCACCGGCGCTTAGAGGGCATTCGCCGATCGGCAACAGCACGGCGGTGGACTGGGGGGAGTGAGTTCTTTCATCGTATGCCCGGGCCTGCAGGCCGACCTGCCGCGTGCTCACTGGCGACCCATTCCCAGTATTTACGGTGGGAGCGGTCGTTTACAGATTCCGGCACCAGGTGCTGCCAGCGTTGCTTTTCCAGGTCTTGTCGCTCGTCGCCGCGCAGCTCCTCACCGAGCACGGCGTCGGCCGCTGCGAATCGCCGGCGAGCCCGGTACCAGAAACCATCGGATGAGGTGCACTGATCCAGCGGCACAATCGGCACCTGGTGTGTGCGCCACAGCTGCCATAGCACTGCCAGGCCGATGCCCTGCCTCCGCTGCGCCCGTTCGATTTCGATCATGTTGATGTACACGCGATCGCCCAGCGGACTGATGCCGTAATCGACGTGGCCAACCGGGTGGCCACCGACCTCGATGTTGTCCTGGTAGTCGGTACCGGGAAACACGAAGCTGCCCCGGGGGGATTCGCTGCGCAGGTTCACCAGCTGTACGCCGCCGGCTAACGCATCGAGGCGTACGATCTGACGGCGCTGGAAGAAGTCGCGTAGCGGGTCAAATAGGAGCATGGGCCTATCCTCGCGGGGGGCGGGTGTCAGATCCGGTTGATGTACTGGTTAGCCGGAACCGTTCCAAGGCCGTAACCTTCTACAACCAAATTCCAGTGCGTGGCCTGCTTTTTACCAGTGGGGGCATTGGAGCCGTAGACCTCACCAATGTTCAGGAGCTTATTGCCTCTATCCCACACGATGTAGTTTCCAATGCGGATGGTGTTTGCAGGATGACGCTGGACGATATGCATGACGCCGGAATAGTCGGTCATGGTGATATTGATCAATTGGCCACATTCAGTGCATGTCCACGTCTGGTTATCAAGATGGGTCGCGCCACTGTTGTTGTTATGACCATTTGGGCAGGAATAGTACGAATCGTAAGACGGAGAGATGTAAAACGTCATGGTGAGCCTTCCAGGGCTGATTAGGGTGATAACCTATTTTATCGTCACATTTTTTAAGGAGAGTTTTTGCAGTCTGGCAAGCAAGCTTTGAAAAACATATTCATTGGGAAACCTATTTTCTGCTGCGCCAAATGAGCCCGTTTGAGAGGGTTGCCTCGTTTTCGCGCGAGGATGCCCATGAACCTACCACGCCCTACTCGAACCACTGCAATTCTCAGTGTCTGCCTAGTCATTATGGCGGGCATATTGGGCTATGAGCATCATCAACTTTCCCAGCTCAGCAATAGCTTAGCTGCGACTGCAGACAAAGAGTCGCTGGATGCACTGCTGACTCGGCTGGGCAAAGTAGATGAGCGGCTGGACACGGTAGACGGCAAGCACCTGGTGTCCAATGAGGACTTCCGCTCCGGTCAGCAGGCCTTGTCGAACCGGATCGACGCAGCTCAGGCCTACGCTAAGCAAGCTACCGAAACAGCCAAGGAACTCTCGCTAAATGCCGCGTCTGCAGGGGAGCTAGTAGTGCTCAAGGCCAGCGTCGAAACGCTCGATAGCCGTATTCACGAACTAAGCCAATCCCAGATCAAGCAGGCTGCTGCGGCTCCCTCCAAACCGAAAGCCATTACCCGTAAACCACCTCCCGCTCAGAAGCCCAGTACCAGCGTCGTTACACCGAAAACGCCCCCCTTCACCGTTATCGGCATCGAGTATCGGGGAGGGGAACGCTTTTTGTCCGTAGCACCGCCAGGCAGCACACAGTTAAGCCAGATCTATCTAATTCGTCCTGGTGACGCCGTGGCGGGTACTGAGTGGCGCCTCAACACACTGGACGGCAGGTCAGCACGCTTTGACGTGGCTGGAACACCGCAAACTGTAACCGTCGCGCAATAGGACCTCTTTTATGTATTTCCCAACGGCCATCTCAAAAAAGCAGAGATCCACGGGCACCTCGCGGCTCACTACAGGCTTGGCTATCCTTGCCTTTGCCTATGGCTGCCATGCTGCTCCGGAACACGCTACGTCAACTACAAACACTCAAATCAACGAGCTCGGCATCCAGAATCCTTCCCAAGGTGCCAGCCAGACAGAACTCGCCCGCGAGTGGGGGTTAACCCCCCAAGAGTGGACCCGTTATCGAACGGTTATGGAGGGACCACGCGGCATCTATTCACCAGGACTGGATCCGTTGACCGCACTTGGCATCGAAGCCAAATCGGCTGAAGAGCGTAGACGCTACGCAGAACTGCAGGTGCAGGCCGAGCGACAGCGTATCGATAAAGAGCTTGCCTACCAAAGAGCTTATGACCAGGCCTTTGCTCGCCTCTATCCCAATGAAAAAGTCATCCAAATATCGTCTGGCCCAACATCTGCGGCGGGCTCTGGCACCGCCACTGCTCTGAAAGGCACAGGGCGATTAGCTGTTTTTGTTCAAGACAGTTGCACCGCCTGTATCGCTCGAGTGAAAGACCTTCAGACTCAGAAACAACCCTTTGATCTGTACTTCGTGGGTAGCCAAGGTGACGACGAGACCATTCGCCGTTGGGCCATCCTGGCTGGCATCGAGCCAACCAACGTGCGCAACCGCCAAATCACACTGAATCACGACGCCGGCCGCTGGCTCGGCCTTGGACTCGGCGGCGAGCTACCAGCTTTGGTGCGCGAGGTGAATGGGCAATGGCAGCGTCAGTAGTACGCGCAGCGCTGGCTGGCTTTCTTCTAATTGGCGCGGCAATGGCTAACAGTGCCGAGGTCCCACCACCGGCCTATCAATTGATTGCGTTGCCTGCCGGCGTTCCATCCGAGGTGCTCTATTCGGTCGCACTGCAGGAGAGCGGTACGCGACTGCGTGGCCAGATCGTGCCCTGGCCATGGACATTAAATGTCGCCGGTGCCGGCTACCGCTTTGCGACCCGTAGCGATGCATGCAGGGCACTGATGCTTGCGATTCAGACCGCTGGCCCCAATCGGGTCGACGTCGGTCTAGGGCAAACCAATATCGGTGCCAATGGCCATCGTTACAGCTACCCCTGCGAAGGACTGGATCCTTACAAAAACCTTTCGGTTACGGCTCAGATCCTGGCCGAGCAAAAAGCCAAAGGCGGAGATTGGATCACGGCCGCTGGCCGATACCACCGCCCGGCCGGCGGCGAACCCGCTGCCCGCTACCGCCGCGCATTTGCCAAACATCTTAGCCGGGTCACCGGCATCAACCTAATGGCGAACAACCCATGAATGGACTGTTGAGTTTCGTGCTTTTGCTGTGCTTGGCCACCCCAATTATGGTGAACGCAAGCTCGTTGATTGTAGTTGAAGACCGGGGCGGCGTTTCAGCCCTGCCCTACTACCAAGACTTAGCGCCTGAACCTACCGCGCAATCCGCACCAATCGAAACTATGGGGGTACGTGGCCATGGGTCTTTTCCCGTGCACTCAGACCAGCTTGTCCCCGGCCAAGAGCAGGGCCGGGTTATAAACGCGCCAGGCCTACAACCTCTTTTCCTGGTGGGTGACGATGAAATGTCCAGAGCCTGGCTGACTCAACGCCGTGAGCAACTGCAGCAGTTGCAAGCGGTAGGCCTGGTAGTGAACGTGGCCAGTGCCGAACGATTTGCAGAGGTACAACGATGGGCAGGCGACCTGCAGATGGTCCCAGCGCCGTCAAATGACCTGGCGCAGCGCCTTGGAATCAAACACTACCCACTGCTCATTACTGCAACAGCCATTCAGCAGTAGGAGACAGGGATGCCACCGCCTCAGTCACTCACCGTGGTGATCAGACAACCGGAAGATCCGCGAACTTGCCAGCTGATTTTGGAGCAAGTGACCTACGTGGTTTGGCTTTATGGCGGCCGCGTGACGTCCACAGAACAGGGTGACGCCATCGCTATGCGCGAGAAGCTAGCCGACCGAATACCGGAACATGAGCTAGCACTGGTGAAACAGGAGCTGGACGAGCAGTTCCCCTTAAAACTCAATAAGCTTTAAAGGCACGCACCATGGCCAGCCCCTTTACTATCGAGTCATTGCTTCGTCCTGCCGTCGAGCTTTACACGGTCTGGGTTTGTGCTGCTGCAGCGCTGCTTTGTATTTTCGCGCCCTGGGCATTTGCACTGACGCCTTTATTTGGAGTGGTTGCCGCTACTGGCTTTTTAGGTCTTGGGTTTGTTCGCCTGAAGCAGGCCCTGATGGTATTGCGCTACCGACGGAATATCCGGCGCCTCCCCCACTACACCATGACCAGCAAAGAAATTCCGGTCAGCAACGAGCGGCTTTTTATAGGCAAAGGCTTTCGCTGGACTCAAAAACATACCCAGCGCTTGATGGACACTTACCTCCCCAAATATGCCGAGTACGTCGAGCCGACCTCGACCTACAACTGGGCAAGGCGGCTTGAGGAACGATTGGAATTCGCCCCCTTCCCACTCAAGCTTCTGGCCAAGGCCACCTCTTGGGATGTCGCGCTTAATCCAGCACGTCCGCTGCCACCCGTAGGTGGCCTACCGCGCTTACACGGCATAGAACCGAACGAGGCTGACGTCAGCTTGCCATTGGGTGAGCGGGTTGGGCACTCCCTGGTGTTGGGTACTACACGAGTGGGCAAAACCCGCCTGGCCGAACTGTTTATCACCCAAGACATCAGGCGCACCCGCAGGCGGCCCCGCCGGCGCGTTCAGATGGGTCGCCGTGTTCAGCCTGTTCATCGGAGCCAGCGCAGCGTCGATAAAACTGATGAGATGAACCTTGATCGCGAGGTGGTTATTGTCTTCGACCCCAAAGGCGATGCCGACCTCCTGAAACGCATGTACATAGAGTGCAAGCGTGCCGGCCGACTGGATGAGTTTTACGTGTTCCATTTGGGCTGGCCCGACCACTCCGCTCGTTACAACGCCGTTGGACGATTTGGTCGGATCTCAGAGGTGGCGACCCGGATTGCCGGTCAACTATCAGGAGAAGGAAACTCGGCCGCATTCCGTGAGTTCGCCTGGCGTTTCGTCAACATTATCGCACGCGCCTTGGTCGCCCTCGGACGCAGGCCAGACTATGAGCAGATCCTCAAGCATGTGACCAACATCGATGCGCTCTTCATCGAGTACGCACAGAAGTACTTTGCTGAGCATGATCCCAAGGCCTGGCAAACCATCGTTGAATTGGAAGGCAAGATCGATCGTAAAAACCTCAGTTTTGCTATGAAGGACCGACCGCTGCGCGTGGTGGCCCTGGACATGTACCTCACTCAGCAACGCATCTCCGATCCTGTGATGGAGGGCCTGCGATCAGCGGTACGTTATGACAAAACCTATTTCGACAAGATTGTGGCCAGCCTGCTACCACTGCTGGAAAAACTGACCACGGGGCGCATTGCAGAGCTGCTGTCTCCAGACTACATGGACCTTGAGGACCCACGACCAATCTTTGACTGGATGCAGGTCATCCGCAAACGGGCGGTGGTCTATGTCGGTCTGGATGCCTTGTCCGATACAGAGGTGGCTGCAGCGGTGGGCAACTCGATGTTCAGCGACCTGGTGTCAGTTGCGGGCCACATCTACAAGTTCGGCATCGATGACGGCTTGCCCGGAGCCACCGCCGGTAAGGTCGCGATCAACGTACACGCGGACGAATTCAACGAATTAATGGGCGATGAATTCATTCCGATGATCAACAAAGGCGGCGGCGCTGGCATGCAGGTTACGGCCTACACCCAGACCTTGAGCGATATCGAGGCCAAGATTGGTAACCGCGCGAAAGCTGGCCAAGTCATCGGTAACTTCAACAATCTGTTCATGTTGCGTGTCCGTGAAACCGCAACTGCAGAGCTGTTGACCAACCAGTTGCCTAAGGTTCAGGTGTTCACCAGCACGCCGGCAAGCAGTGCTAACGATGCCATCAATGGCAAAGCCGCCTTCACCTCCAACACCCACGACCAGATCCAAAGCGTCAGTGTGCCGATGATCGAACCGGCGCACGTGGTTGCACTACCCAAGGGACAATGCTTCGCCCTGATTGAAGGCGGCAACCTTTGGAAGATTCGTATGCCCCTGCCGGCAAACGATCCTGATGAAGTCATGCCCAAAGACCTGCAGGCCCTGGCCGAGGAAATGCGGAAAGGTGCAGGAGAAAATAATGGCTGGTGGCAGGCGCCGGGGTATCAATCATTGGGCGAATCGCTACCAGATGACCTATTAGACGATTTCCGCAAATTGGCCGCAGACGAGAAAGTCGCATAAGCCTGGAGGAGCATGGCTATGGCCGATATCGCGGAAAAAGCCCAACAGCAGCAAGAAGGCCCAAAAACCTTTCTGGGCATGCTGTTCTCGGCCCCTTTTCATTTTTTAGGGGTGATGTTTGGCTCCCTGCTAGGCGCCATTATCGTTGAATGGCTGTGTATGTACGTGTTTTGGCCAGATGCCGGCTGGAAACACGCTCAAAACATGTTCGAGCACGAGTTGAGTTGGCTGTCACAGGATCTGCTGCATAGCGTGGTCATCAAAGAACCCGGGCGTACGGCGACCTGGCTGGCACAGACGGTTTACGACTGGCTGATGGTGAAAAGCGGTCTGCAGGAGAACATAAACGAGCTGACACAGTACACGCGCTCCACATCGCAGCAGCAAGCTGGCACTTTCAATCTGCGCTATGAGCTCGGTCGGGTGATGATCCACTTCCAAGACTACGGCTTAGCTGCGATGTACACCGTGCTGACGTTCTGCGTCCGAATGGTCATTCTGACGTTGACGATTCCATTGTTCGTACTGGCAGCATTCACAGGACTCGTCGATGGCCTGGTGCGACGTGACCTACGAAAATTCGGCTCCGGTCGCGAGTCAAGTTACCTGTATCACAAAGCTCGAGGGACGATCATTCCGCTGACTATCGTGCCTTGGACGATCTACCTGGCCATCCCCGTCAGTATCAGTCCACTTTTGATCCTGCTGCCTTGCGCTGTGCTGTTGGGCGTGTCCGTCAACATCACTGTCTCAAGCTTCAAAAAATACCTCTAGGAGCTGTCCATGCAGTGGACTCAAGAACAGCAGCCAATCATCCATTCAACGGCTGACAAGCTACTGGTCCAGGCATTCGCCGGTACCGGCAAAACTACAACGCTGGTCGGCTACGCCACTCATCATGCCTCGGTGAAAATGCTGTACCTCTGCTACAACAAATCCGTCGAGCTCGCAGCTAGGGGACGCTTCCCTCGCAATGTGGTTTGCAAAACAGCACATGGGCTTGCTTATGCGGTTTATGGGAGCCAGTACGCAGCCAAGCAGACCAATAACTTACGCCTGACTGACATCGCCAGGGCCATCAACACCCAAGACTGGGAGCTGGTTCGGGACGTCCTCACTACGCTGAACAACTTCATGGCCAGCGCCGATGACGAGCTAGCCCATTGGCATTTCCCCAGGTTCCAAGGTCAACGAATGCTCACGAGCGCACAGGAACGATTTCTCAACAATGCCCTGGGCGTAGCCAAATCCATCTGGAATCGGATGATAGATCTACAAGACACTGGCATTTCGATTACACACGACGGTTACCTGAAGCTGTATCAGCTAAGCAAGCCCGACCTTAGCGAACGGTTTAACGCCATCCTTCTAGATGAGGGACAGGACGTTAACCCGGTTATTGCCGACCTAGTAAAAATTCAAAAGATCCGAAAAGTGACGGTCGGCGATCCACATCAGCAGATCTATCGCTTCCGCGGTGCAGAGGATGCGCTCAACAGCGAATGGATGGTCGGTGCTGAATGTCATTACCTAACCCAGAGCTTTCGCTTCGGTCCAGCGGTCGCACATGTGGCCAACATTATTCTCTTCTACAAGGGGGAGACCCGAAAACTGCAGGGGTTGGGTTCCAACACTCTTGTTAAACGGGCGTTGCCAGAAGATCTACCGCACCGGACTTTTATCCATCGCACCGTGACCGGCGTTATTGAGAACGCTCTATTTTTGGTAGCGAGCAACCCTAAAATCTTCTGGGTTGGCGGTATCGACAGCTACTCGCTACGCGACCTGGAAGATTTGTACCTGTTCAGCCGTAACCGCAATCAGGAGGTGCAGAACCGTAAGCTTTTGCGGGACTATCGGGACTTTTCACAGTTCGTGGAAATTGCCGAGGTAAGCCAGGACAACGAGATGCTGCGCTCGATCAAAATTATTGCGGCCTACCCAGATCTGCCTCAGCGGATCCATACACTGCGCGCTCGATCAGTCGATAACGAATTGGATGCCACAATCACACTAACCACAGGGCATAAGGCCAAGGGGCTGGAATGGGACTTCGTCAGCCTGTATGACGATTTCAGCGCTGACCCGCTCTCGCCCGATATTGATCAGGGACGTCGAGATGACGAGTTAAATTTGCTCTACGTGGCGGTTACGCGAGCAATGAAGATCTTGGCGCTGAACTCAATGGTGTTGTCCATCATGCAGCAGTATGTGGATGCGCGGTCATCTTTAAAGAGTTCGAGCGAAAGAACTAATTGAGCCCCGCGGCTGGAATCGCAATATCTTGAGGAGGTCGCCATGATTCGTCAGACGTTTGAGTATCACACCGAGTTCTCCCCGCTTCAGTACATCGTTCTGACCAAAAACCTCTTGATGTTCAAGTCGGTAGAGCCCACGGCTGAACCCGACATTCAGAGCTTTCTAAATGATCCGGAGCGTCAGCACCGCCTCGCTCTATTAGGCAGCGAAGGCTGGGAACTGATCAACGTCCAGCCGGTGTTCAGAGGTGAGATAAAGATCGGCAATCACAACGCTCAAAGCTGGGCCTATGGCATTGCATTGCCTACTGGTTACCTCCTGTTCTTTAAGCGCCAGATCCAAAGCGGATAGCTGGAAGATGGCTGTCTGAAGAAATCAATCAAGACCTGAATATGGTTTTCTTGCGGCGCGCGCCTTGATGAAAACGGCAAGCTGATGGCACCAGGAATTACCAGAGCCCAGCCGTGATCCAGTTCCCGCGCAGCACTGCACTCACTCACCGATTTGCTTTGCCAGCCCTCATCGGACTTTTTGGATGCTGCCTGCATGTCTCCAGTGCAGCAGCTGCCTCCGCATCCGAACAGGCCAATCTGGATGTGATGATCCGTCAGTTGAATGCCCTTGAGGACACTGCACGCCGGAGCGCTCAAGTGGGCGACGAACCGGGCAAGCGCTTCTTCTTCGACTACCAGCGTCTGGCGGGCGATATCGCTCGTATCCGACACGGACTGGAGGATTACCTCACTCCAAGCCGAGCCCAGCCTCGGGACACAGTGGAGTTGTCGGGCCAATACACAAAGCAAGGACGCAAGCCATGAGCATGAGCGGCGCTCAAGCGTCTGCCTTCCAGGCGGCTGCAGGGTTCCCTGCTTCGTCAAGCAACCTGTTCTTCGTGGGCTTTGCGGTGGCCATCATCTTTTTGTGGGGGGCGTGGGCTCTCTGGAGCTGCTACCGAGGATGGGCCACCGGAAACCTTGACCGCACGATCGCTTCCACCTCGGTTGTTCGCATCTTGCTGCTTTGCATGATTTTGACCACGTTTGTTCTCAGTTGACTTTATCGGAGATTCATCATGACCTCGCGCCTACGGCCACGCCGCTTGCTGATCGGCATTCTTACGCTTCCACAGTTGGCCATGGCGGCACTGCCCCAGTCTCAACCCCCCACTCGCGGTGAAGGCTCCAACTTGATGCAGACGATGCAGAACTACGCCTTCGACGGATTTTCTCTGCTCGGTCTCATTGTCTGCGCCGTCATTTTCATTGGGGTCGCCTGGCACGCCTTTGGCACCTACCACGAAATCCAGCACGGCAAAAAGAAATGGATGGACCTCGGTGCAACAGCCGCTGTGGGTGTCGCCATCCTGGGTGTCGCCATTTTCCTGGTCACCAAGGCTACCAATATTCTTTAACGAGCCTAGGCCATGACAGAACTCTCTGACGATGGAACCCTGATATTCCTTCCAGTGCGGCTGAACAATCAGCCTGTCATCATGGGCGGTCTAACCGCTGATGAGATGTGGGCAACACTGGGGATCAGTATCGCAGCCGGGCTGATCCTCGGCATTGCGGTGGCGATACTTACCCAGATATGGGCGCTGATCATCGCCGCAGCCATGCTTTGTGCGGTTCTCGGGCTCACGCTTGCCAGCCGTTTCTTGCGCCGCTGGAAGCGCGGTCGACCTGACACATGGCTGTACCGCCAGATGCAGTTGAGCATCGCACGATATTTTCCGACCTGGAACAAAGTCCACCTAATCACACGTACTGGTGCATGGACCTGCCGAAGAACGGGGGTTCAATGACTTATCGTAAAAAAGTTGATGCACAACTAGCACATATCAACAGCCTGCGCCTGGTGATAGGTCTGCTAATCATCCTGGGGATCTACATGGCCTATGGCTGGCAGAGCGCACCGCGCGACTTGACCATCCATGTGCCGCCAGACCTTCGTTCGGGTAGTACACGTCAGTGGTGGGATATTCCTCCAGAGTCTGTGTATGCATTCGGACTGTACATATTCCAGCAGATGAACCGCTGGCCTGTGGACGGTGAAGTCGACTACCAGGACAACATCACCCGTCTGGGTGGTTACCTGACGCCTAGCTGCAAAGCTTATCTGCAGAAGGATTTCGAGCTACGTCGCAACAGCGGCGAGCTGCGTAAACGTGAACGTGGTGTTTTTGAGATTCCGGGAAGAGGTATCGACGATAAGTCAGAGCAACATATCGAGCAGAACAGCATCAACGACTGGACCGTCAACCTGGATATCACTGCCGATGAGCATTACGGTGGCGAGCGAGTGAAAAGAGCACTGGCCCGCTACCCCCTGCACATCATTCGCTCGGATATCGATCCCGAAAAGAACCCCTTCGGCCTGGCTTGGGACTGCTACAGCGGAAACCCTCAACGCATTGAAGTCTCTGTCGAGCAAAATAAGGCAGGAGGCAAATGATGCGGCGCTACTTGCTGATTATCGGATTGCTCACACTCAACCACTTCGGGATGGCCAACGCGGTTGAAATCCTTCGTTGGGACCGAATTCCGTTGGCACTTCCCTTGATCGTCGGCCAGGAACGCATTGTCTTTGTCGACCAGAATGTTCGAGTGGGTGTGCCTCGTAACCTGGTCGACAAGCTGCGCGTACAGAGCACCGGCGGCGCCCTCTATTTGTTGGCTAAAGAGCCCATTGAACCAAGCCGCTTGCAGCTGCAGAACATGAGCTCCGGCGAGATTATGCTCGTGGATATCATCGCAACCACCGGGCAACCAAATCAGGATGCATTCGAGCCGGCAAAAATTGTTGCTGGCGAGAGCCCTTCAACACGATACGGGCAGGACAACTCCAAACCTACGAGCAGCCACGCTTGGGCTCCCACGGTACAAGCCACCACACAGGAAGTAGAGGAAGCCACACCGGCGGCGCGCCGAGAAACGCCATTGCCAGTGGTCCTCACACGATATGCCGCCCAGATGTTGTACGCCCCTCTGCGCACTGTGGAACCGGTGGAAGGCATTGCCCAGGTGAATTTCAAGCGAGGTGTAGACCTCACCACGCTCCTGCCGACGTTAACGGTCGAAGCGTCTGCTCTGGGATCGTGGCGACTGGACGATTACTGGGTGACAGCGGTGAAGCTGCGCAACACGAGCGCTCAGCACCTTAGCTTGGACCCTCGGGATCTGATGGGCGATTTTGTAAGCGCTACCTTCCAGCATCCGTACCTGGGCGCCAAGGGTGATGCCAGCGATACCACAACGGTCTATCTGGTGACCCTTGGCCATGGTTTAGCCGAATCGTTGTTACCGGCGGCCGTCAGCCAGATCGATCCGAAGGGAGGTCGTCGTGAAGAGTAATCCACTTGTTAAATACCTGATCATACCGTTCGCGATCCTGGCGATATACGTAGTGGTCAAATCATTCAATCGCGGAAGTACCGATCAACAGGTTCATGCACCGGACACGGTTGTACTTAGCACGGAAGAGGCTAAAAAGCTTGGGGTTGACGGAGATACACCCAGCGACACATTGCGCACTATTGTTGCGGAAAGCCGACAGCTCAAGGACCAGGTCTCCAATGCACTGAAGACCAATGATGAGCTCAAACAACAGAACATAGAGCTGCAAAAGCGCCTGCAGTCCATCGACCTCAACGTCGACAGCAAACTGCAAAGCGTTCAGCAAACGTTGAAGCAAGAGTCTCAACAACAGAGCCAAACAATCCTGGACACGCTGCAGCAGCAATACAACACCCTGAGCAGCAAATCAGGCAGTGGCAATCAGTCTGGATCTGATTTGCCAATCGGCTTCGGCGTTCAGCCAGGGGATGGTCAAACGTTCAAAGACGCCCCCGGGCCGGACGTTGTATGGATAGAGCCGCAGGATGCGACTCCCGTCGACATCAACGGCAAACCTATCGCTGCCGGCTCAAATCAAACAGCCAGTGGGTTCAACTTCCCGACTTCCTTTGGCGAGTCCATGGACCGGGGTCAAAATGCACTTCGCACGGGTGCCCAAACCGTCACCAACGAAATTTCGCCGCAGGAGGCGCGCAAACAAGTGCGCAAAGTCTACACACTGCCGCAGAACTCGACATTGATGGGCTCAGTGGCCATGTCCGCGCTGATAGGCCGGGTTCCTATAGACGGCACGGTCAATGACCCCTACCCGTTCAAGGTCCTAATCGGACCAGACAATCTCACGGCTAACGGGATCGACCTGCCCGACGTCGCCGGCGCGGTGGCCAGTGGAACAGCATCAGGTGATTGGACCCTATCCTGCGTACGCGGACAGATCAAAAGTCTGACCTTTGTTTTCAATGATGGCACTGTTCGCACGTTGCCACAGCCGCAGGAAGAAGCGAACGGCAATCAAAACAGTAACAACCAGAACAGTGGCAACCAGACAACTATCCAGGGTGGACTGGGCTGGATAAGCGATGCCTATGGCATTCCCTGCATCAGTGGTGATCGTAAAAGCAACGCCTCGCAATACATCGGATCCCAGGTACTCATCACTGCGGCCGGCGCCGGTGCGGCCTCCCTGATTAAATCAGATGGCAACAGCAGCTCGTTTATAAACCCGCAGTCCGGAACCATCGGTTCTGTCGGCGGTTCAGGCAGTGAGGCCATGGGCAAAATCATTGGCCAGGGCGTCAATGATGTCTCCAGTTGGGTAAACAAACTCTACGGGCAAGCCTTCGCTGCGGTGTACGTGCAGCCAGGCGCCAAGATCGCCGTACACCTGGACCAACAGCTGACCATCGACTACGAACTCAATGGCCGAAAGGTCGACTATCGCTCAGGAGCCCGTCATGCATCGACTGCGCTTGACTAACCACGCCTTGAAAATTGGCACCTACCTGGTGATCGCACTGCTCGGGTCTGGCTGCGCCACCAGCAAGGACGAACTGCTCCCCCACGGCGACAGCAATATGATGGACGTGTGGAATCAGGGATCCAGTGGTTCAAGCAGCGCAAGTAGCCGCCAATTGCTCGATGCCCGCCAAGACCTGCGTAGACCGTTGCAAACAAATCAGGCGGAACTGGACGAAAATGCAAAATTTACGCGCACTGCTCAAAACGAGATCTACAGCCAGTTTAAGCGCCTGCCCAATCCGGACCTGGTGATGTACGTGTTTCCTCACCTGGCGGGCTCTGATCCAGCTCCAATCCCAGGCTACACCACGGTATTTCCGCTGTATCAGCGCGTTCAGTACGCCATGCCCGGTGAACGCACGGAGGCATATTGATGGGCCTTTTTGAACGACTCAAAGCACGGCGGACATCCGACCGCGTCGAACCTGACCTCTCAGCCAGTGGGACCGAGTCTATCGACGCGCAGCCATCAGCAAGCGTGACTTTTGAGGCTGCGACTGAGCGTTATCACGAGCGCCTCGCAGCCATGGGCATTCCATCACCGAGCGATTGGCGTAATCCCCAGAAAAAGCCAGCTACAACTGCTGACGTCGACCGCTTGTATGACGTCAACCCGTCGTTCGTGGACCTTCTGCCCTGGGTAGACTACCTGCCGGGGGAAAAAGCGATGCTGCTGGAAGACGGAGTCTCTCGCGCTGCTTTTTTCGAGCTGATTCCAATTGGCACTGAAGGTCGAGATCCCGAATGGTTGCGCAAAGCCCGGGATGCTCTGGAAAACGCGCTGCAGGATTCGTTTGACGAACTTGAAACCTCCCCATGGGTCGTTCAGTTGTACGCCCAGGATGAAACCAGTTGGGATGACTACCTGCAGCAGTTGCACGATTACATTCAGCCTCGCGCGCAGGAGAGTGCCTTCACCGAGCTTTATTTGCAGTTGATGAAGCAGCACCTGGAAGCTATTTCCAAGCCTGGCGGGCTGTTTGAAGATACCAAGGTCAGCCAATTGCCTTGGAGGGGCCAGCAACGGCGAGTCCGTCTAGTGGTGTACCGACGCACCCAGGGCGCGCAGGCGGACGTTCGCGGTCAAGCCCCTGGCCCTTACCTGAAAATCATCTGCGATCGCTTGGTGGGGGGCTTGGCGAACGCAGGCATAAAAACCCATCGTATGGATGGCCACGCCATCCGCCACTGGTTAATTCATTGGTTCAACCCACGCCCAGATCATCTTGGCCCAGCCGATGCTGATATTCGACGCTTCTATGAACTGGTATGCAAACAGGCCCCTTCCTCGGAGGAAGGTGATTTACCGCTAGCCAGCGGTACAGACTTTTCGCAAAACCTGTGTTACCGCGAACCGCTGTCGGACATCGAAAAAGGCCTGTGGTATTTCGACGGTCTTCCCCACCGCGTGGTGATGCTCGATCGTCTGCGCGAAGCTCCAAAGACTGGACATCTAACAGGCGAAACCCGCAAGGGCGGCGATGCACTTAATGCGCTGTTCGACAAAATGCCAGAGGACACCACTCTCTGTATCACCCTCGTCATCACACCGCAGGACATCCTCGAAGGGCATCTGGAACAGCTCTCACGCAAGGCCGTCGGAGATACCCAAGCGTCGATCCTGACGCGCGAGGATGTCGCCACAGCCCGCCAATTGCTTGGCCGTAAGCACAAGCTTTACCGAGGTAGCGTAGCGTTTTACTTGCGAGGGAAAGACGACGCGCAGTTACAGGAACGCAGTTTGCAACTCAGCAGTGCATTACTAGGCGCTGGCATGGAGCCCGTGGAACCTCGGGATGAAGTTGCACCGCTCAACTCATACCTAAGATGGCTGCCTGGCAACTTCGACCCCAACGCGCGAAGGGCATTGGAATGGTACGCGCAACTGATGTTCGCTCAGCATATTGCGAACCTGGCCCCTGTCTGGGGAAGGTCGACCGGAACCGGACATCCAGGTATCACACTGTTTAACCGTGGGGGAGCACCAATTACCTTCGATCCACTGAACAAGCTGGACCGTCAGATGAACGCGCACCTTTTCATCTTCGGTCCGACAGGGTCGGGAAAATCGGCGACCGCGACGAACATCCTCAGTCAGGTAATTGCCATCTATCGGCCTCGCCTGTTCATCGTGGAAGCCGGCAATAGCTTTGGCTTGCTCGGTGATTTCGCCAGGAAGCTGGATCTGACAGTTAACCGCGTTCGGCTGGCCCCCGGCTCAGGCGTCAGCCTGGCGCCCTTCGCGGATGCAGTGAAACTTATCGAACCAGACCAAAACGTGAAAGTTCTGCAGGCTGATGATCTTGAAGCCTCTGATCAACACCTGGCCAGCCAGACCGAGGATGAACAACGCGACATCCTGGGTGAAATGGAGATTACAGCCAGGCTGATGATCACTGGCGGGGAAGAAAAAGAAGATGCGCGCCTTACCCGAGCAGATCGAAGCGCCATCCGCCAATGCATTCTCAATGCAGCACAGAAATGTGTAGCGGAACAACGCATTGTGCTTCCCGAAGACATCCGTGAGGCACTGCGAGAGATGGGGCAAGAGCCGGGTATCCCAGCTGCTCGAAGCTCACGTTTCCAGGAAATGGCGGAAGCATTGTCAATGTTCTGCATGGGTACTGAAGGCGAGATGTTCAACCGCCCTGGTACGCCATGGCCTGAAGCTGACATCACCATTGTGGACCTGGCCACGTATGCCCGAGAAGGCTACAGCGCACAGATGGCCATCGCCTATATCTCATTGCTAAACAGCGTCAACAACATCGCAGAGCGGGATCAATTCAAAGGCCGCCCCCTGATCTTCTTCACCGACGAAGGCCACATTCAGTTGAAGGTGCCACTGCTGTCGCCCTACTCCGTCAAGATCACCAAGATGTGGCGAAAGCTCGGCGCCTGGTTTTGGATGGCGACCCAGAACGTCGACGATGTTCCACCCGAGGCATCGGCTTTGCTGAATATGATCGAGTGGTGGATGTGCTTGAACATGCCGCCGGATGAAGTGGAAAAGATCGCCCGTTTTCGTGAACTGACCCCAGCACAGAAGTCGATGATGCTGTCAGCGCGCAAAGAAAGCGGGAAATTCACCGAAGGCGTGGTGCTATCCAAAAGCATGGAAATGTTGTTCCGGGCGGTGCCCCCCAGTTTATACCTGGCCCTGGCCATGACAGAGCCAGAGGAGAAAAAACAACGCTTCGACATCATGCAAGCCAAAGGCTGCAACGAACTTGATGCCGCCATTGAGGTCGCAGCGGCGCTGGACCGTCATCGCGGTATCGAACCGAAAATCATCAATTTCCCCGAGCAAGCCACGGCCTTGGAGCGCCAAGCATGAGAGCATTAGATTCCCTGACCCAGAACCTGATTGAAAGTCTGATCCACCTACTTGAACAGCCGGGAGAGGAAACCCTTCACACCCTTGAAGTGTGCGCCCCAGTATTGATAGAGCAACTTCAACAGGTCGTGATACGAGCGGTGGATCGTCGTGACGTCGAGTCCCAGCTTCAAACGGTGCTAGCCGACTGGCTTAGGAAGCACCCGCAACCCAAGAGCGCTGAGAGCGCGCTTCTTGAGGCCTTGCGAAAACAAGCGCTTCTCTCATCGAAGTCAGCGGAGGCTCGGGCATGACACGCCTGCGCAAACGCTGGATTATTCTAGGTTGTTTTTTTGCAGGCCTCTCGCTGGCCAGTCTTACCCTTGTTCTAAACGAGATAAAAACACCTATACACACAGGGCCTTGGCTATACGGCTCACCCGATGCGCGTTGGACTGTGACAGAGTTTGCCGACCTGGAATGCCCCTACTGCAAGACATATACGCCGAGACTGAAGGCATGGGTCTTGCAACGAAAGGACGTAAACCTACAGTGGCACCATCTGCCACTGGCTTTCCACGGTGCGGCAGCGGTAAATGAGGCAAGGCTCTCTGAATGCGCCGGAAAGCTAGGTGGTGCAACTGCCTTCTGGCAAACCATCGACCAGATCTTTGAACGCACCGGCAGCAACGGTCAGGGGTTCACTGATCATCTGGATGTCGACGGAATTGATCACCTAGGCCTGATGGCCTGTGCGGTGAATGACAAACAGATCGCCATGAACATTATCCAACAAGCAAAAGATGCAAGCAGAGCTGGAATCACCGCAACTCCCACTTTGATAATTAAAGACAACATGACGGGTAGAACAATAAAACTTGAAGGCCCCGCCGATAGTGTGACTTTACTCTCGGCCATTGATTGGTTAGCTCAAAACAAGGAGCAACAGCTCCCCTGAAAAGTCGACCGTTGAATCAAGCAGCCTTGCGCTAGCCGCCGACAGAAATCCTATCAATGAGCCATGTCGCGCAGAGGACGGCAGTACTGTCCCATACGTACAGTGGGAAGAGGGGTAAGATTTAACCGGGCAAAGCAGTTATTGCTGCGCGCCCGATTCACAAATAGGCGCTGAATATAAGCCTAAACCTGGAAAAGCGAGCCATCAGCGTTTCTAGGAAGGAAATAGCCCTTGATGCAAGACATACGACGTATGCAGAGTTGCACATGTGTCTGCTTGCGGAAGAAAGTGCCTGGGTATAGCTCTGGCCCCTCCAAGAAGGGAGAGCGGATCGAGTCATAATCTGGCAGCCCTACAGCATCTCGAGCTTGATGAAGGGTCTGGAACACTGCGCAATCGAGATGACGCCTAAGGTTGTCATGATCACCATGAAACCCGGGGACGTTCGTCGGTATTTCCTCGGAGGAAGCGACCAGGATGTCGTAAGCGCCTCGCAGTTCCTCGAGTGCACCTTCATCTGTCAGATTTAGGCATAAGCCCAAATCTATTACAGCACCTACGACAAATGGATCTTTTATCGCTCCCTTTCCGCGCTTGGAATGCTTTCTGATATGTTCGGCATAGCTCAACGCACGCTCTGGGCTGTTTTCCCAGAAATACGCACCTTCGCCCAACCAATCATAATCATTAACGCTGTGCGCTACATGCTCACCAGCGAGAACAGCTTCCCCGATTTTGCGATCACATCCGTGAAAGCCCAGAACAAATGAAGGGAGCTGTTGATACATCAGCGATATGCGGCTTTGAGATGGCCTTTGACGTTATAAACGCCAGTTTTTACGCGAAAAGCCTTGGCTTCAGCGGGATCCCCAGCAAGAATCAAAGCCAACTGACGAAAGCGCTCAGCAGCTTCGATATGCGGGTTGTCAGTCTTGCTGACCTTTTTGGCCTTTGCAATCATGTCGACCTCCTTGAGGCATAGGCGGGGGTATACGCTCATTTTATAGACAATCGAAAGCTTTGTCAGTTTGGCTTTCGGGCCACTCATTTCATCACGCGTACGAGCTTCGTCGTCCGAAGATTCAAGAGGCCTGCAGCACCAAGCGCCTGATATGCCGCAATCGCCTTTCGAAGCTAGGAAGCATTGACTTCGTGACGGTGCGCGACCTCTCATGACCTGCGCTCCTCGAACAGTAATCTTCAACATTCTGCATTCCCAAATACCCAAAGCACCCAAGTTTATATTTCTTGCTGCGCTCAAGACCTCCATCCGGTTTTCTGTACCTGAACTCATATCAGGTACGGTGCCATGCTCCAGATCCTTACCCACCTTAGCGAACCGCGGCACTGGCTGCTCCCACTGCTACTGCTCTCGCCCGCTGCTGCCCAAGCAGAAACCTGGGTCGTTACCAATCAGACCCATCCGGTATCGGCGCCCTCTGGCACTCGCATCATTCTTCTGGATGATCAGCAACGTCTTGAGGAGCAACTGTCCCAGATACTGCCTGCCGATCCGCGCCAGGCTGAAGCAACGGTCCAACGCTACTTAGCCAGCCCTGCCGGCAAACGTCTCCAAAGCGACCTGGCTCAGGCGCAGCAGGGGGTCACAGACGCCTGGAGCCTGGGAATCGAAAAGCTCCCGGCCGTAGTCGTTGACCGTCGCTACGTAGTGTACGGCGAGCCGGATGTGGCTAAAGCCGTCACGCTGATTGATCGAGCACGGAGCCTTTCTAGATGAGGCGATTAGGTTTTCAGATCAAGTCATTGTCGCTGGCCATCACTTTCAGCATGTCCTTCAGCGCATCAGCTGCGATCACCTCTGCATCCATCATTGCGTCAACGCTGTCGCCGACGTGCTTGGAATACAAGGTTGTAGGTATCTGCTATTGGCTGCTCTGCACGCCTTTCGGCTGCAAAATCAAAACCTCGACAAAGGTTCGTCACTATGTGCCAGACGCGGTGGTGTCAGCATATTCGAATACGGGGATGAACCCCTGGATAGAGATGTCTCCTATGGGAGCACCGAATCCCATGGCCCAAGCAGGAAACGACGGCACCACCAATCACGTCGCTGAAAACAACATCATCAAGTTCAAGGAAGCCGATGTCATAGGCCACCCTGGCGGTGCGACTTTCAGTCAATTTGCCAGCGCTTCTGGCTATATCTGCAAAGGCGCGACATTACCGCTCGTACCCTACTTCCTGAGCACCCTCGATCCGATTGCCTGGCGATACGGCGTACCCGAGTCCGTCTACCCCGAAGCACTGATTCCGGGGATGCGCGAAGTCGGCAGCCTATTCACAGCCAGTATTTGGGGGAATGTCTATCCACGTAGTGGCTTTCTCAACCAGACCGATGACTATAAGACCGGCGCCGTCATTGCACAGCGCGCCGGTGACGTAGTCACCCGCCCAGGCCAAGTACATGTCTATCTGCCAATGCTCGCCCTTCCCTACGCCGGATACTGGCCTGCGGGGCCACTACGCGAAGGTGACGCCTCCACAGGCAAGTGGCAAGAGCTGACCCCAGTCCTCAACCCGACTTGCGCAACCTTTCCCACTATCGGCCCCAACATCGATGCGCAGGATGGCGGCTACGCCTGGGCGCTCTGGCGCCCATATTCCTGCTGCCAACGTCGTGGTCAGACCTTCCTCGGCAGTACGGACTTCCTATGACACAGCGATCGGAGCACAACATGAAATTCACCACCTTGGCGATAGGGCTCGCCTGCTGCCTCAGCAGCGCAATAGCGTTCTCTGCTGACCCAATCAACATCTCATCCTCCGGCAGTGTCATTGGTGACGACGTGCTCTACAACATCGGCGGGGGGAGCGCAGTGGCCATGGGCAGCGCTGGCAACATGGACAGTATTTCCGTAGGTGGCGGTTGGAACAACAATCTGATCTGCGGAAACATGAGCCTTAGTAACACATTACAAAATCAGTTGAACGGGGCCACTTCTGGATTCCAGAACATCATGACCTCGGTGGTACAGAACGCCACTAGCGCCGTGGCTTCGTTGCCGGCATTGATTCTTCAACGTGCGAACCCGGCGCTATACAACCTCATCACCAACGGCATCCTGCAGGCCCGACTCGACTTTGATCGATCCAAAGGCACTTGCCGCGCCATTGGAGAAAAAATGGCCGATATCGCCGGCAACCAGATGGGCTGGGGCAAGCTCGCTGAGGGTCAGGCCATGAGCCAGGCGCTGACATCCAACACGGACGCGGTATCTGCGGTGGAGCAAGTCGAAAAAAAAGGTGGCAACGACGGCGTCACTTGGGTTGGGGGTGATCGAGCAGGAGGTTCCGGTCAGAAGCCTATTCGCATCGTAGGTGACGTCACCAAAGCGGGCTACAACCTGCTGAACAAGCGAGCCGCAAGCGACACCTCATCGATTAGTAAAGACAACTGCAACAATGGCATGGTGTGCAACGTTTGGTCATCACCCCAAGAGGCCACGACCTTCGCCAATCGTGTGCTGGGGGAACAACAACAGCAGACCTGTGACAGTTGTCCTAAAACGGTTACAGCTGCTGGCGTCGGTCTGACGCCGCTGATCCAGGAAACCTACGACACCAAGCTGAAAGCCTTGCAGGAACTGCTGAACGGGGGAAAAACCCTCTCCATCGAAAACCTGGAAGCCGCGAGTAGCAACTCTCTGCCCATTACCCGGGGCGTTGTAGCAGCGCTCAAGGACGAGCGTGATCAGGACGTACTTGCTCGCAGGCTTGCCTCAGAAGTCGCGCTTTCTGACGTTTTGGAGAAAGCCTTAACCCTGCAGCGCACGTTGATGGCGGGCAGTCGCGAGCCGAACGTCGCGGCTAATGACCTCGCCCTCCAGGCAGTCGGTCAGCAGAGTTCCTCGCTGCAGCAGGAAATTGGCAATCTGAAAATGGAACTGGATATGCGTCAGCAGCTCGCGAAAAACTCGCCCCTCACAATCATTGAGCGCGGTAAAGCGCGGGCCGAAGACTCTCGGGGCGTGTTTCAGGGGGCACCTGAAACGGATCGATTGGAGCAGTTGCAGTCGCCCGCCAAGAACAAACAGTGAGGAGTAGGCCATGACCGATAAACGAAGGCCTAGCAATGCCTCCAACCCCTCGGTGGTTCGTCGAGCGGGCAGGGGCATCCTAATCGCGCTTGCCGTGTTGCTCGCCAATACCGCAGTCGCGGTCTTCATCAGCAGCGTATTGATGAGCGTGTTCGACAGCGCCGAGCAATGGCAAGCCTGGCGCACTGACAATTACTGGCTGCTTCTCTGTTGGCGATTGATGCTTTATATGGCAATTACCTACGCCTGGCTGAAGCTCAAGTATCGACTGCCACAATCAGATCGCACTAAGCATCGCAGAAGCATCTTAAAGATTGAAGTAATGCTGATGATACTGGTGTTAATGATTGAACTGAGCAAAGCTGTATTCCTAGCAGGAGGCGTCCAATGACGCTCTATACCAATGATTATTTGGAGTACTACCTAACACTGGCCGGATGGATTATCAACAACGGTATTTGGTCGATGATTTCAGATACCGGATTATTTGCACTGCCATTCTGCATCATTGTCATCAAAGAGTGGCTGAAAGTTCGTGGAGAAGGTGCTGATGAGGGTAACAAAGGCGTCCTCTCACTAGCCCGAATCGAAACCAACATCTACGTCGGTTACGTCGTCGTGGCGCTTTGCGGCGTCCCAGCAGTAAATGTTAGTTTTGACACGTTGGCATTTGATCAAAGTAGATCTCAGCAGTGTCAGTACAACTTACCTAAACCCGCGGACACTGGTTGGAACACAACATTCAGTACTCTGGCAGGCAAGAGTGCGGAAATGCCCATGTGGTGGGCCTTTATGCATGCGTTATCAAAGGGATTGACCAGCGGCGCTGTCGCGGCCATACCCTGCGGAACTGATCTCCGGCAAATGCGGATGGAAGTGGATAACACCAAAATAAACAACCCATTGCTGGCTCAGGAAATAGGAGATTTTACGCACGACTGTTATGGTCCTTCCCGAGCTAGATTATTTATGCGTCAACCCGACTTGGGAACTAAGGCGAATGATCCAAAGTTTTTGGAGGATCTCAGCTGGATCGGCTCCCACTTTCTTCTGAACACTTCGGGCTATTACGATACGGATTACTCTAAAACACCCAGGAGTTCTTGGCCCTACAGCGCTACCCGCGACGTAGGCTTGCCACAAGTGAGTGGAGGCGGTGGGTATCCGACTTGCAAACAATGGTGGTCCGATAGCGGTGTGGGCTTACGGGATCGCATCAAGGATCAAGTATCACCAGATCTCATGACCAAAATGCTTGGTTGGGCGAAGTGGATGTCCCAGGACGAAGTGACCGACTCACTTATTAGGCAACTGGTCTCGCCGTCGAATCAGGTGAAAGGGGATGTTTATACGGACTACGGGGGGCAAATCAACGGAACCGTTTGGAATGGAGCAGCCCGGGCAGCGGGGACTTTCGGAGTTGCATTAGGATCTATGGCCTATTTCCCAGCTATGGACATGGTTCGCCAGGCGCTACCGATGGTCATGGCGTTCTTAAAAATGGCGATGGTAATTTGCATTCCGTTGGTGCTGATTGTCGGTGCTTACCAACTTAAAGTGGCCATGACTATGTCCGTCGTGTTTTTTGCTCTGATCTTCGTGGACTTCTGGTTTCAACTGGCAAGATGGGTCGATACCACGATACTGGACGCTTTATATGGAGCCGGCTCCCCGCATTTATCATTTGATCCTGTGATGGGTTTGAACACTGCTACCCAGGACGCAATCTTGAACTTCGTGATGGGATCGATGTTCATCATCCTGCCGGTATTTTGGATAGGCGCGCTGGGATGGGCAGGGGTTAGTGCGGGGAATGCGCTGGAAGGTCTTAGCAGCGGAACAAAAGATGTTAAACAAGCAGGATCACAAGGCAGCAAAGAACTGAGGAATGTGCTTTGAAAGGATGAGTAGTGCCTACGTCAGGGCGCTACTCATCGGCATCCCCAAACGTATGGCAATTTCCGTACATGTCATAATAACCCCACCCATCGGGACCATCTCGCCAGCCGACTGCAAATCCCTCTTTCCGACCTCCCTCATGACGTGGGGAAATTGCACCCTTCATCAGGGCCAGAAAAATAATACCAATAGTCAAGACTGCAATGAAGGCGTTAGCCAGCCATGTCCAAAAAAACACGGCCAATGCGATCAGAGCCAGACGCTTAACCCAGCGCATTGTGCGGTTATGACTGCACCAAACGAGGCGCACAACCTGGCCCAGGCCATAGCCCAAACGACTTGCTACTCCCTGGGATGTCTGTGTGGTCATGGCGCGTCTCCTTCATGCCCATTCTAGAGGCGATTTGACATTACTTATAATACCGATTTTTCTCTGCCGCAAGATCAGGAGACAAACGGCCGTTACACTCGGCACCAAACGCCCGCCCGTTTTCACTGCAAAAATGGCCCAAAGGGTAAAAGGTTTTGTAGAAGCGAATGGAATGGTTCACAAGGGTAAAAGCCCTACCCGAAAGGGCCGCTTTTAGCGGGTAAAAGGACCAATCTTAAGGAATCTCTCGCGGGATATAAATTTCAACTAACTCTTCTTCTGTAAAACTGCTGAGCAAAGAAAAGTAATTAGCTCTGGAATCAACCGTCAAAGGTTGGATAGGACCTAGCCCAATAAGAGTTGAAACCGCCTCGTCAGGCGTCATTTCGCTAGTAAGTGGAGCTCTCCGCCCGGAGTAATAAACCTTGTCTGACGCAACGGCAACATCCAGTAAGTCACGTACTTCGCCGTAACGAGGGTAACGCGCGGCGGTTAAAAATACCCCATCGAAAACGACAAACACGCTATCAACGTGAGGAATAATATATTTAGCTAAAGCGACAACCAGAGGAAGGTTGTTATTATACCTTGCTTCATCGTCGTCAAGATCATTTTCTACGCTCGCAAAAAGAATGATCTCATCACACTTATTGTCACGTATCAAATCACAAAGTGCCCAAACATTATCTGAGGTTGATTTCGTAGCGTAGCGAAGTGAAACCATCATTTTTTCCTCACCGGGTCGATCTGCGGCACCGTGCCCTTAAACCGAAACGACGATTATTTTGCATTCCTTTCTCCGTCACCACCATAGAAAGATGGCTTTTCGCCAAAAGAAATACCTGAGACCACCAGTAAACCTTTCCTCTTGCTCGCCCCCCCGTTGATAGGAGAAAAGCCTGCCCCATGATTCATTAATGGAGCCGACGATGTTCTCAATCTTCCGCCGCAGCAAAAAGCTACCTGCTGCCGCCTCTTCTCCGAAAGGCTACCTGAAACCAGCCCAGGCACAGGACTTGCTCGCAACTCCGCGCCGACAAAAACTTCTGGAGAACATTTGGCAACGCGCATCGTTATCCCGCTCTCAGTTTGCAGAACTCTATCGGCTTCCACTTGAGCGCTACGCGGAGTTGGTCCAGCAGCTCCCTGCTTCGCAAAACCACCACCATGCACACCCTGGCGGCATGCTGGATCACGGGCTTGAAATCGTCGCCTATGCATTGAAGATCCGACAGACATATCTACTCCCTATAGGCGCACCACCGGAATCTCAATCAGCACAGGCTGAAGCGTGGACTGCCGCAGCAGCTTATGGCGCTCTGATACATGACCTTGGAAAGATTGCCGTCGACGTGCATATCGAACTGGAGGGAGGTAAGACCTGGCACCCATGGCATGGTCCAATCAACCGTCCTTACCGCTTTCGTTACGTGAAAGGACGCAGCTACCAACTACATGGGGCCGCAGCTGCACTGATCTACGCCCAGATCCTCTCCCCGGAGATTCTGGACTGGCTCAGTGACTTCCCAGAAGTGTGGTCGCAGTTAGTCTTTGTATTGGCCGGTCAATACGAACACGCAGGAATTCTGGGAGAGATAGTAGTCAAGGCCGACCAGGCGTCCGTAGCCCAGGAACTGGGCGGAAACCCATCCCGCGCATTGTCCGCGCCCAAGCAGTCTTTGCAGCGGCAATTGGCAGAAGGGTTGCGCTACTTGGTCCGGGATACATTCAAATTGAATCAACCCGATGGTCCGTCAGATGGATGGCTGACACAGGATGCTCTTTGGCTGGTTAGCAAACCTATTGCAGATCAATTGCGGGCCTACTTGCTGACTCAGGGCGTTGAGGGCGTGCCCAGCTCGAATGCGCCCTTCTTCAACATGCTGCAGGATCAGGGGGTTATCCAGACCAATACCCAGGACAAGGCGATCTGGAGGGCCACGATCGACAATGGTCGCGGCTGGCGAAACACCTTCACTCTGTTGAAGCTTTCGCCGGCACTGATCTGGAATGACCCCACCGATCGGCCAACTGCATACGCGGGCACCCTTGAGGTAGAAGCGGGCAATTCGGTAGAAGAGTCTTCGGCAGAAAGCAGCATCTCTAAGCGACCAGAGACCTTGCCCCAGGACAATGAATTTAACGGGGCGCATACAGATTCAGCACCGGCAGAAACAATACCATTTGACCTCCCGCAGCCTTCTCCCAGCGATCCAGCTGAATTTGACGAACTACTGGCCCTCCTTGGTAATATCAAAGAGCCACCAGCAAACAATGATAACCATAATGTCTCAGCGGCACACACCGCCCCCCTTCAATTGGATGATTCTCAGCCTTGCATCAGCACCAATGAATGGGTCTCGCCACTCGCAACTCCAATAGAAGTAACATCGATGCCAAGGAATAACACCGATTTCGGTAAGGGATTTGTTGAATGGCTTAAAAAAGGCATCGCATCCCGAAGCATCATCATAAATGACGCCAAAGCACAGGTTCATACGGTGGCGGGGACTGCCATGCTGGTAACGCCTGGAATATTCAAGCGTTATGTCCTGGAGTTCCCTCACATTGAACTGCAGGCGAAAGCACAGCAGGTAAATGCTTGGCAGATGGTTCAGCGGAGTTTTGAGAAGCTGAAACTCCATAAAAAAACTGAAAAACACCTGAATATCTGGACATGCAATGTTGTTGGGCCTCGAAAATCCAAGCAGCTCAAGGGGTACTTACTTATTGACCCGCTTACGATTTTCTCTGAAGTCCCCTTCGACAACTTAAGCTTGTCTCTGAAATTAGACATGTTGGAATCGCCAGAATGACCACGCCTTTAAAGTTAACGGAGGAGTACATATTTGCTCACGACCTTCGCGATGCTAGTGCGAAGATCTATCGTGCATCGACCAAAGCATTACTTAAACATTTCCGAACAACTCCGATTGAGGAGATTGATCATCGCGCGGTACTGGCATGGAGAAAGAAGATTCTTGAGAATGGATTATCCAAACGAAGCTGGAACACCTATTCGAATCATCTGCGTACTGTTTGGGGCTATGCAATTGAGCACGGCCTGATGACCCACACCACGATCAATCCATTCAGAAAAACAAGCGTTATTCCACCCAAGCGAGCCAGTAAGACAATCAATGGAGAAGCAATACAACGAGCTCGCAACTGGCTCACATCTCTTGTTGGGCAAGAGCGCTGTACTCAAGAGCGTACCCAGATAACACCAGCTTGGTTCTGGCTAACCGTTTTCGAGATGTTTTATTACACCGGTATTCGATTAAATGCCCTGCTATGCCTTCGCTACAAGGATATCGACTGGGACAACAAGATGATCCTAGTTCGCGGTGAAACAGAGAAAACCCATCGCGAGTTTTTCCTACCCATCATGGAGGGACTTGCTCCACACCTTTGCAGAATCCTGGGAGAAGCGGAGAAGATAGGTTTTTCACCGGACGATCAGCTGTTTAACGTCAACCGATTTTCGAGGCACTATCACGGTAAGGAAATGAACATCGATCAGGTTGAGTCGATCTACCGCAAGCTCACCGATAAAATCGGCGTGCGGATGACCCCTCACCGCTTTAGGCACACCCTCGCCACGGACTTGATGAAACAACCAGAGCGGAACATTCATCTCACCAAAAGTCTGCTGAACCACTCAAATATTGCAACGACGATGAACTACATCGAAGTCGACTACGACCACATGCGTGCTGTTCTGCACGAGAGAAGTCTGGCTCAGGGTGCTTTAAGCCGAGTTAGAAGGGTTGATTCAAGCGGTACACCACCGACTTCAGCCATTACAGCCCCTTTCGCTCAAATAAGATTGCCATCGCGAAAAAATGCCGATCCAAAGCCCACAACGTTGCAGCCTCCACAACAACAGGCGGCTATCGAAGAGGTCATAATTGATAGACCTAGCAGATCGAGTGGCCCAAGTGCGCTTAGGAAGGCTCTTGAGTTCGCATCGGCACAACTACATAGCGGCTCAATGGAATCTGCCACAGATTCGCCATCAGATCAGATAGATCAGAATCTGTTGTTAACGCTAATGGCAAGCGGGCTAGGCGTCGGCACATTCCGGAAACGCACCCAATCTGAGCGATCGATGGGAAGCACATCGTTCTCCCGGGCGTCTCCGTAGCACGACACCTAGGTCAAGCCGCACCGCAGTAGCGAGCTCTGGATAACCAGAGGCTTTCGCGTGCCTGTCAAATAATTAGCGGACAAAATCAACCGAGTTAGCAGATTCGAGGTATCTATCTGATCCACAAACGAAAAAAGGCGCCATAAAGGCGCCTTTTTTCTTGAATAATGGTCGGGGTAAGGGGATTCGAACTCCTGACATCCTGCTCCCAAAGCAGGCGCGCTACCGGACTGCGCTATACCCCGGAATGTGCAGCGGAAAACCGATGCACATTGACATCATTACGAAGCGAAACTAATGTTCGCCTCAGACGGCTGCATGTCTACGGCGATATCTAAGTGCTGTAACACTTTCCAAAACCGTAAAACCGCCTTGATCAGAGCTTCAACCTCTGATCCTAAGATTTGATTCCAGCGCTAACTGGTCTCAAAAATGGTGGGTCGTGTGGGATTCGAACCTACGACCAATTGGTTAAAAGCCAACTGCTCTACCAACTGAGCTAACGACCCAAATATGGTCGGGGTAGGGGGATTCGAACTCCCGACATCCTGCTCCCAAAGCAGGCGCGCTACCGGACTGCGCTATACCCCGGTTTGAAATTGGCTCCGTGACCAGGACTCGAACCTGGGACCCAATGATTAACAGTCATTTGCTCTACCGACTGAGCTATCACGGAACTACATATTTCAAAGTACAACTTTTACTGCTGTGTAACCTTCTCTTCGACCCTGTCCGTATCGCTACGTTAGCGTCTCTGAGGCGCGCTATTCTACAATCTTAAAAACCCCTGTCAACCCTTTAAATTGCTTTTAAGACAATGATTTGCGCTTCTTTCTGATTTCTTCTTGGGGAGAAGAAACCCGTGGGCTGACGTTGCTGCGGGGCGCACTTTACAAGCCTTTGCCTTACAGTTCAACGCCCTATCGAAAAAAAAGGCCCTGGGATGCAGGGCCTTCTCTTATTGCAGTGCAATCAGGGCTCAGTGGAAGACGATTTCGTCGTTCTCCACAGTCGCCTCGACGCTGGTGCCCGGCATAAAGCTGCCCGACAGGATCAACTGCGCCAGCGGGTTCTCGATCCAGCGCTGGATCGCACGTTTCAAAGGCCGTGCACCATACACCGGGTCGTAACCAACCGCGATCAGCTTGTCCAACGCCTCGCGGCTCAGCTCCAGCGACAACTCGCGTTCCGCCAGGCGACCGCGCAGACGCCCCAGCTGGATCTCGGTGATGCCCGCGATCTGATCCCGCGCCAATGGCTCGAAGATCACCACTTCGTCGACCCGGTTGATGAATTCCGGACGGAAGTGCGTGGTCAATGCATCCATTACAGCAGCGCGCTGGGCCTCACGATCACCTACCAGTTCCTGGATCTGCGCCGAGCCCAGGTTGGAGGTCATGACGATCACCGTGTTGCGGAAGTCCACAGTGCGCCCGTGGCTGTCCGTGAGTCGTCCATCTTCCAGCACTTGCAGCAAGATGTTGAACACGTCCGGGTGAGCCTTCTCGACCTCATCCAGCAGGATCACCGAGTAAGGCTTACGCCGCACGGCCTCGGTCAGGTAACCGCCCTCCTCGTAGCCCACATAGCCTGGTGGAGCCCCGATCAGGCGAGCCACCGAATGTTTCTCCATGAATTCGGACATGTCGATCCGTACCATGGCCTCTTCAGTATCAAAGAGGAACTCGGCCAGGGCCTTGCACAGCTCGGTCTTACCCACGCCGGTCGGGCCGAGGAACATGAACGAGCCGCTCGGACGGTTCGGGTCGGACAAGCCGGCGCGGGAACGCCGTACCGCGTTGGACACCGCCACGACCGCCTCTTCCTGGCCGATCACGCGCTGGTGCAACAGGTGCTCCATCTTCAGCAGCTTGTCACGCTCGCCTTCAAGCATTTTCGACACCGGGATGCCGGTCCACTTGGAAACGACTTCGGCGATTTCTTCCTCGGTCACCTTGCTGCGCAACAGCTGATTTTCAGCCTTACCGTGCTGGTCGACCATTTGCAGGCTGCGTTCCAGGTCCGGGATCACCCCGTACTGCAACTCGGCCATGCGGTTCAGGTCACCTTTACGACGTGCGGCTTCCAGCTCCTGGCGCGACTGCTCGATCTTTTGCTGGATCTGCGCAGAGCCCTGTACTTCGGCTTTTTCCGAGGTCCAGATTTCTTCGAGATCCGAATACTCGCGCTCCAGGCGGACGATTTCCTCCTGGAGTTTTTCCAGGCGTTTCTTGGCCGCGTCGTCCTCTTCTTTCTTGAGGGCCTGGGATTCGACTTTCAGCTGAATCAGGCGACGATCCAGGCGGTCGAGCACTTCCGGCTTGGAGTCGATCTCCATGCGAATGCGGCTGGCCGCTTCGTCGATCAAGTCGATGGCCTTGTCCGGCAATTGACGGTCGGTAATGTAGCGATGGCTCAATTTGGCCGCCGCAATGATCGCGCCGTCGGTGATCGCCACTTTATGGTGGACCTCGTAGCGCTCTTTCAGGCCCCGCAGGATCGCGATGGTGTCCTCTTCGCTCGGTTCTTCCACCAGGACTTTCTGGAAACGACGCTCAAGGGCCGCATCTTTCTCAATGTACTGGCGATATTCGTTAAGCGTGGTAGCACCGACACAATGCAGCTCACCTCGCGCCAAGGCGGGCTTAAGCATGTTGCCAGCATCCATTGAGCCCTCGCCTTTGCCGGCGCCGACCATGGTGTGCAGCTCGTCGATAAACAGAATGATCTGCCCTTCCTGCTTCGACAGTTCATTAAGCAGGGATTTCAGGCGCTCTTCGAATTCACCGCGGAACTTTGCACCGGCGATCAACGACCCCATATCCAGGGACAGCAGGCGTTTGCCTTTAAGGCCGTCCGGCACTTCACCATTGATGATGCGCTGGGCCAGGCCTTCGGCAATCGCGGTTTTACCCACGCCAGGTTCACCGATCAACACCGGGTTGTTCTTGGTGCGACGCTGCAGAACCTGGATGGTGCGACGAATTTCATCGTCACGGCCGATCACCGGGTCAAGCTTGCCCTCTTCGGCACGCTTGGTCAGGTCGACGGTGTACTTGTCCAGGGCCTGGCGCGACTCTTCGTGGTTCGGGTCGTTAACCGCATCACCGCCCCGCAGGTTGTTGATGGCGTTTTCCAGGGCCTTCTTGCTCACGCCTTGGCCGAGCAACAACTTACCAAGCTTGCTGTTCTCGTCCATGGCGGCGAGCAGCACCAGTTCGCTGGAGATGAACTGGTCACCCTTCTGCTGGGCCAGACGGTCGGCCTGGTTAAGCAGGCGCGCCAGATCCTGCGACATATTCACGTCGCCGGTAGGGTTTTGGATTTTCGGCAGTTGGTCGAGCTCTTTGCTCAACTCCTTGCGCAGGCTATTGACATCAAAGCCCACCTGCATCAGCAAGGGCTTGATAGAACCACCTTGCTGTTCCAGGAGTGCCTGCATCAAGTGCGCAGGCTCGATGGCCGGGTGGTCAAGCCCCACCGCCAAGGATTGGGAGTCCGATAAGGCCAACTGCAACTTGCTGGTTAAACGATCAATACGCATTAGTCACCTTCCTTTTGAGCAGGCCGGAGCTATAAAACATCCTGAATGAAGAAACCTGCCAGATACCCTTATAGATGGGGTGGATTCTGGAAGATTCAAGCGAGCGGCGGTTGATATGGATCAGCGTTGACCCAGATCAGCAGAGTCTAGCGTTCAAGCCAGATAAGGGAGGCAAAACGTCCGGTGCGGGGGCTGCGCCGGTACGAAAAGAAGCGCGGGTCGGTCACGGTGCAGAAGCCACCACCATAAACAGCGGTGATGCCCCGCGCAGCAAGGCGCAGGCGGGCCAACTGATAGATGTCGGCCATGAATTTGCCGGGATTGAGGCTTGGTACAAAGGCTTCGGCAGTTGTCGGCAGGTGCTGCATGAAGGCTTCACGCACTTCAGGGCCAACCTCAAAAGCTTGTGGGCCAATCGCCGGGCCCAGCCATACCAAGACGTCCGAAGGCTCTGCGTCGAGGCTTTCGAAGGCCGCCTCCAGCACGCCCGCCGCCAGCCCACGCCAACCGGCATGGGCCGCAGCCACACGAGTGCCGGCACGGTTGCAGAACAACGCAGGCAGGCAATCGGCGGTCATCGCGGTGCAGGCGATGCCGGGGGTGCTGCTCCAGCTACCGTCGGCTTCGGCGGTGCGGCCAGGGTCGGCCTCGACCACATCCACGCCATGAACCTGGCGCAGCCAGGCCGGCTGAATATCAAAGGCTTCGGTAAGGCGACGACGATTCTCAAGGACGGCCTCAAGGCTGTCCTCAACGTGATCGCCCAGGTTAAGGCTGTCGAACGGCGCCTGGCTGACGCCGCCCGTACGGGTAGTCACACAGGCTTTCACCCCGACAGGCGCGGGCCAGTCAGGAATCAGCCAGTCATTCATCCGACAAACGCCTCGCGATCCTGCTTGAGCAGCGACAGCAACCAGACAAAATCGTCTGGAAGTGGCGATTCCCAGCTCATGCGCTTACCGCTCGTCGGATGGTCCAGCTCCAGGAAACGTGCATGCAAGGCCTGGCGCGGGAACGTCTTGAGCGATTCGACCATGGTCTGGCTCGCCGCAGGCGGAATGCGGAAGCGGCCGCCATAGGCCGGATCGCCCACCAACGGGAAGTTGATGTGGGCCATATGCACGCGAATCTGGTGGGTACGACCGGTTTCCAGCTTGACCCGCACATGGGTGTGGGAACGGAAACGCTCGAGCACGCGGTAGTGGCTCACCGCCTGCTTGCCGCCTTCCATCACCGCCATACGCTGGCGCTGCTGGCCGTGGCGACCGATTGGGGCATTGATCTTGCCGCCAGCCACGACCACACCGATCACGATGCACTCGTAGATACGGCTGACGCTACGGCTCTGCAATTGCGTAACCAGTTGCGTCTGCGCCTGAATGGTCTTGGCCACCACCATCAAGCCGGTGGTGTCCTTGTCCAGACGGTGCACGATGCCGCAACGCGGCACGTTGACGATGTCGGGGATGTGGTGCAACAGGGCATTGAGCAAGGTGCCATCAGCGTGCCCGGCCGCCGGGTGAACCACCAGGCCTGCGGGTTTGTTGATGACCAGGATGTCGTCGTCTTCATAGACGATGTCCAGCTCGATGTCCTGGGCGACCCATTCTCCCTGGGCTTCCTGCTCGGCAGTCAGCTCAAGAATCGCACCGCCATGGACTATGTCTCGCGGGCGGATAACCGCTCCATCCACAGTCAGGCGGCCGTCTTTGATCCAGGCGGAAAGGCGCGAGCGCGAGTGCTCAGCGAATAATTGTGCGGCGACTTGATCGAGGCGTTGGCCGCCCAATTCGGACGGCACCTCTGCGCGAAGTTCAATTTTATCGGACATGCTCAGACTAGGCGTGGCACAGCCTTTGGTTTCGGCTGCGCGCTTGTGGTTAAATACGGCGTCTTTTGCCCCGAGGCTTTCAACGGGGCGCTCATCATAACAGGACGGCCCCGCCCAAGACAGCGGCCGTCATAGGGACGCAAGCCGCCATGCAAGTGAAACACCTGCTGCTGATCGCCATCCTCGCCATGACTGCTGCTTGCTCGTCAACAAAGGAAGTCGTCGACGAAAACCTGAGCGAAGTCGAGCTGTACCAACTGGCACAGAAAGACTTGGACAATAATAGCTACACCAGCGCCACAGCGAAGCTGAAGGCCCTGGAGTCGCGCTATCCGTTCGGGCGCTACGCCGACCAGGCCCAGCTTGAGCTGATCTACGCCAACTACAAGAACGCCGAGCCGGAGGCTGCCAAGTCCGCCGCCGAGCGCTTCATCCGCCTGCACCCGCAACACCCGAACGTGGACTACGCCTACTACATGAAGGGCCTGACCTCGTTCGACCAGGATGTTGGCCTGCTGGCGCGCTTCCTGCCGCTGGACATGACCAAGCGAGACCCAGGCGCCGCTCGCGACTCCTACAACGAGTTCGCCCAGTTGACCAGCCGCTACCCAAACAGCCGCTACGCGCCGGACGCCAAGCAGCGCATGATCTACCTGCGTAACCTGCTGGCTTCCTACGAAATCCACGTGGCCCACTACTACCTGACCCGCCAGGCGTATGTAGCTGCCGCCAACCGTGGTCGTTATGTGGTGGAAAACTTCCAGGAAACCCCTTCCGTGGGTGACGGCCTGGCGGTGATGACCGAGGCTTACCAACGTCTGCACCTGGACGACTTGGCCAGCACCAGCCTGGAAACCCTGAAGCTCAACTACCCTGATCACCCGAGCCTGAAAGACGGCCAGTTCGTGCCTCAGGTTGCCGAAGCAGACAACCGCTCGTGGCTGAGCAAGTACACCCTGGGCTTGATCGAGTCGCGGCCGCCGTTGCCGCCGGGCGAAACTCGCGCCAACCAGGACGTGATCAAGCAGTTCCAGGATGCCAAGGAAGCCATTCCTTCGGACCTCAAGCCGCACGACGAGAACGGCGACGTGATCGAAGAAGAAGAGCCGCAGGCCCTGGGCAACAACCAGGACCGCTCGTGGTTCAGCTACATGACCTTCGGTGTGTTCGACTGAGCCTGTCGACGCAACGCAAAAAGGAGCCTTTCGGGGCTCCTTTTTTATGGGCAAGGATTATTGCGCTGTGCGCCTGCCACGTCCTTGGCTAAACTGGCGCATTCCTTATCGAGAAACCGCCCATCATGCTTCGTCTTCTGTTCTGGATTGCCGTTATTGCTGCCGCGGTATGGTTCTGGCGCAAATTCAAAAGCCCGACCGCCAGGCAGCAACGCACCAGCGAGCCCGGCGCTGCGTTGATGGTGCGCTGCGCACATTGCGGTGTGCACTTGCCGCAGGATCGCGCCCTGAGTTCGCGCCAGGAGTGGTATTGCACCCAGGCGCATCTGGAGCAAGGACCGAAGTCTATCCAGCGTTGATCCGACCTTCGGGGGCATAGGGTGCCGGATCGATGATCGGCGCACGCTCCAGCAGCAAATCGACAAATAACTGGCACGATGCCGGCGCCAGGACCAACCCGTTGCGGTAATGCCCGCAGTTGAGCCACAGCCCGCTGAAGCCGGGTACCCGACCGATATAGGGGATGCCCTCCGGCGAGCCGGGCCGCAAGCCGGCCCAATGCCCCACCACTTCGGCGTCGGCCAGGGCGGGAATCAGTTCCACAGCCGAAGCCTTGAGGCTTTCCAGCGCGGTGTCGGTTGGCGTCTTGTCGAACCCCTCATGTTCCAGAGTGCTGCCAATGAGGATGTGCCCATCGCGCCGAGGGATCGCATAACGCCCTTTGGCCAGGACCATGCTCGACAGGAAGTCCGACGCGCATTTGTACAAAATCATCTGCCCCTTGACCGGCTCTACCGGCAGCGCCAAGCCCAGTGTGCCGAGCAACTCGCCGCTCCACGCCCCCGCTGCAAGCACCACCTGATCCCCTAGAATCGGCCCCTCTGCCGTATCCACGCCCACTACGTTGCCGCCATCCAGAACAAAACCGGTCACTGCGCACTGTTCGTGAACGGTCACGGCAGGCAGGGCCAATAGCGCGGCCTTCAGGGATTTGACCAGGCGCGGGTTGCGCACGTTGGCCACGTTGGCCATATAGATCGCCTGGGCATACCCGCCACCCAAGACAGGAACCGCGTCATGGGCGGCAGACACATCGACCTTGCTCAAAGGCCGCCCTTCACGAGCAGCCCAGTCCAGCGCCTCGGTTTCATCGTCCAGGTCCAGCCAGTACAACCCCGTGGTATGGACCTCCGGGTCGACACCGGTAGCGGCAAACAGCCGCTCAGCCAGTTGCGGATAAAAATCCTGGGACCAATGGGCCAACGCTGTGACCGCCGGGCTATAGCGCCACGGATACAGTGGCGAAACAATGCCTCCGCCCGCCCATGACGACTCCTGCCCCACACCGGCACGCTCCAGCAAGATCACAGCCTGCCCCTGGGTTGCCAGATTGAACGCCGTCAACAAGCCGATGACTCCGCCACCGACAATCACCACTTGCTGTTGCTTAGCCATCATTTGATCCAGTCGATAAATAGGAATAAACGCCCCCGGCGCCCAATCATCCAGCACCCTCATCATTGCCCCCAGCATGTCTGGCGCGACATTTCAGGTGCCGCCCCCGGATTGCCACGCGCACCGCTGCTGTCCAGGCTGAAGTCACCGCAAGGGTCGCCGGCCATCAACGAATCGGCGCCCGGTGTAGCAACCAGGTAGAAATCCTGAGGGTTCAACGCTGCGGTGATTCTATAGCGATCATTGCCCGTACTGACGCCGCTTGCGTCAATAAAAGTGCCGTTCCTCATATGAAACCGCTCCAGGCGCTGAGCCTGCTCGGTCAACAGCGCGACAATTTCCGTGCGATAGACCTTTTTCACATGGCCGGTGTACCCGGGGTAAGCGATTCCGGCCAGAAACGCGATGATCGCCACGGTGATCAATAGCTCGATCAGGGTAAAACCCTGGCTGTCCATGCCCATTCCATTGCTCCTTATTGAAGTTGCCGCCACGAAACCCGCCGAAACCGCGAGCCACTCTCCTCCTCCACCCGCGCATATACGCTCTCCAATACCGTGCGCGATTGACCACTGAGCCCGACCGCTGTTACCCGGTACAACGTCGCCAGGGCTTGCGGCGGCACATGCGGCAGCCCTGCGCCAGGCCCCAGGGACTGAATACCGTAGAGACCACCCTTGATGGCAACCCAGTTAACCGATGACACAGGATGGGGCCCGGCACCCACCACCGAAAACGCTTCATCCGGTGGCCCGCAGGCAGCGATCGACTGGCACTGCGGCAAGGCCGCGCCCTTTCGCCTCACACCTTGCTCTCCCAGCCTCAAGCCACTTTCTGCGGCTTGCAGCGACTGGTTGCGGTGCCACAGGCTACCGGTGATCTTTTGCTGGGTGACCGCCCCCTGTATCGAAGACAGGCCGATCAACGACAACAGCAGCAAAAACACCAGGCTTATCAGCAGGACCATCCCCCCCTGCCGCGAAGAAACACCCCCAGCAAGCACCATGGTCGCCCTAGCCCAAGCGGTTTCGCAGCGCCGCCACGACGCTGTAGGTTTGATCTTTTACCCGCCCCGTCGGGTCTTGCAACGTCATGCGGATGCGCACACTGCGGATCAAGGACTCATCGGTCGGGATAGCGTCATAACGCACAACCCGAACGGATACCGGGCTGGCAGCCACGCCGAAACTGACATCGAAAGCCCGTACGTTATCCACCAACACAGCCCGGGCCGGCGACGCAAGCGTGCTGACCTTCAACTGGCCCGCCTCGAAGGTGTAGGTCAGTTGCCGAATCGCAAATCGAATCTGCCCGGGAGCAGGTGCAGGTGAGCTGCCTGAATAGGCTTGGGCGCCAGCAGTGCAGTCGGAGAGCACCGTCCAGTCAGGCCTGCCGCCACCGACATCGGCAGTGACCAGCGTCAGCGACTTTGAACTGCCCCCGGCATTCCAGCTGACCGGCCTTTCAAAGGCTGGCGGGGCATTCTCGATAAAGGCCGGGGCCAAACAGCCAAACATACCCGCCTGGCGAATATCCCGGATCATCTTGCCCAGCACAAACCGCGCATCATCCTGCAGCAACATGGCTGCCTGCTGGCTGGCGTGGGTCGCTCGGGAATTGATCAGCACCTGGCTCCCGCCAAGCACCAGCACCAAACCGACGGCCAGGGCCAGCAACAATTCCACCAGGCTGAAACCTCTAACCCGATGCCTCATTGCATCACCCCCGGCTCATTATCGATGCGACTGGTCAGGGTGAAGGTTTCCCGCGCGCCAGGCGTGTTTGCACCCCGGCTGTCATCCCAACTGATACTGACAGTCACTTCATCTGCACTGACCGCCACAGAGCCTTTGCCGCTCTCCCCGGCAAAACCGCGAATATTGGCTTCAAAATCATGCAGGTCCACGTCACGCACGCTGGTGGTCGCGGTACGGGCCGGCGCTCGAGCGCCACGACGCAACGAGTAGTCGGCACCGGAATTGGCACGGATTCGGTCGAGCATATCGTAGGCGATGAAACTGGCCTGGCTGGTCATCCTCGAACTGTCGGTGTACTTGAGGGCGTTGAGCTGGAGCATCACTGCACCTAACAGCCCGACCGCGAGAATCAGCACCGCCACCAGCACTTCAATCAATGTCATGCCGATTTGGTACCGAGGAAAAGTCGGGAAGAAACAGGTTTTCAGGCAGGCAGGCATTACCGTCGTCATCCGTGTCGAGGGCCGAAAAAAGCAGGAAAACCCTGCTGTGAGACCCAAGACTAGCGTCGGTTTTTCGCCGGCGCCGGTTACGGAACAAAGGGAAATACTTTGGACATAAAGGCCATCATTCGACACTCCGAGCCGGACGCTATACCTATGTTTCAACCCTGTATGTACACACGCCCACGGAGGGACGGCCTATGGAGCAACGAGGTTTCACCCTGATCGAACTGCTGCTCGGACTGATCGTGAGCGGCATCCTGGCGCATCTGGCTACGCCCAGTTTCACCGGCCTGCTGGAATCACAGCAGCGACAAAGCGCGGCGCAATCACTGACAAACGGATTTCGCTTCGCACGCACTGAAGCCATCACGCGTAACCGCGCGGTGGTCATCCACGCACTGAACGATGACTGGAGCCGGGGTTGGCGGGTCGTGCTGGATGTAAGCGGGCGTGGCCATCTGGACGACGACAACCCGGTGTTACTGGAGCGCCAGGGCAGCGGACGGGTGCCGATCGTCGGGAATGGACCGGTCAAAAGCCAGGTACGCTTCAGCGGATTGGGCGAGCCGGTATTTGCTGGGGGAGGTTTTCGTGCCGGCACTGTACATATATGCGCCACGGACTCGGTACAGAGCCTGTACCAGGTGGTGCTGGCGCCCAGTGGGCGCATCAGCCTGCGCAGCGATAGAGCCGAACAGGCGTTGTGCCGAAGTTACTCCGGCACCCTGGCATTCAGAGGAGGGAGCGAACCCGCAGCTCCTTGGGCATGGAGAAAGTGATGTTCTCTTCACGACCGGCCAACTCATCGGCGCCCGTAGCCCCCCAGGCATGCAACTGCTGGATGACGCCGCGCACCAGGACTTCCGGGGCCGAAGCGCCAGCCGTGATGCCAATACGCTCGACACCATCGAACCAGCTGCGCTGCATATCTTCAGCACCGTCGATCAGGTACGCCGGTGTCGCCATGCGTTCGGCCAATTCGCGCAGGCGGTTGGAATTGGAGCTGTTAGGGCTGCCGACCACCAGCACTACATCGCATTCATCGGCCAACTGTTTGACTGCATCCTGGCGGTTTTGGGTGGCGTAGCAGATGTCGTCCTTGCGTGGCCCACCAATGGCCGGGAAGCGGCTGCGCAGCGCGTCGATGACGCGGCTGGTGTCGTCCATGGACAAGGTGGTCTGGGTCACGAACGCCAAACGCTCCGGGTTGTGAACCTGCAAGCTGGCGACGTCTTTTTCGTCTTCCACAAGGTAGATGGCGCCACCATTGCTGCCGTCGTATTGGCCCATGGTGCCTTCGACTTCCGGGTGACCGGCATGGCCAATCAGGATGCATTCGCGACCATCACGGCTGTAGCGCGCGACTTCGATATGTACCTTGGTGACCAGCGGACAGGTGGCGTCGAATACTTTCAGGCCACGGCCAGCCGCTTCGGTACGTACGGCCTGGGAAACACCGTGGGCGCTGAAGATAACAATAACGTCGTCCGGCACCTGCTCCAGTTCTTCGACAAAGATGGCGCCACGTGCGCGCAGGTCTTCGACCACGAACTTGTTATGGACGACCTCATGGCGCACATAGATCGGCGGCCCGAAGACTTCCAGGGCGCGGTTGACGATTTCGATCGCCCGGTCCACGCCGGCGCAGAAGCCACGGGGGTTGGCGAGTTTGATTTGCATGCTGTGCCTCGTGTCTGGCGCTTGGGCCAGAGTTGATGCTACTGAACTGACAATGGCGACCAAGGGCGGGAGCGGGCTTGCCCCCTCCCACACTTTAGATCGGGGCGTTGATCAAAGAGCTTTAACGTCGATGATTTCAACGTCGAACGTCAAGGTTTTACCGGCCAACGGGTGGTTGAAGTCGATGGTTACCTGCGCGTCATCGAAGGCTTTGACCACACCGGGCAGTTCGGTATTCGCCGCATCGTTGAAGATCACCAGCAGGCCTTCCGACAGGTCCATGTCCTGGAACTGCGAACGCGGGATGATCTGCACGTTTTGCGGGTTGGGCTGGCCAAAGGCGTTTTCCGGCAGGATCTGCAGGGTGCGCTTGTCGCCAGCCTTGAAACCGAACAGTGCCGCTTCAAAACCCGGCAGCAAGTTGCCGTCGCCGACCTTGAAAGTCGCCGGGGCTTTGTCGAACGTGCTGTCGACCGTGTCGCCATTCTCCAGGCGCAGTGCGAAATGCAAGGTGACCTCCGTGTTCTGGCCGATGCGTTGCTCAGCCAATACCTGATCAGTCATTGACGGTCTCTCCGGTTTTCTTACTTTTGAACATGTCCAGCGCCAGCATGATTGCACCGACGGTGATGGCGCTGTCGGCAAAATTGAACGCCGGGAAGTAATGGCGGTTCTGCCAATGCACCAGGATAAAGTCGATCACATGGCCCAGGGCAATACGGTCGTACAGGTTGCCCAGGGCACCGCCCAACACCAGGGCCAAGGCGATGGCCAGCCAGGTGTCATCGCGGCCCAGGCGCTTGAGCCAGACCACGAGCACCGCACTGACCACCACTGCGATCAGGGCGAACAGCCAGCGCTGCCAGCCGCCGCCGTCAGCCAGGAAGCTGAAGGCGGCGCCGGTGTTGTAGGCCAGGGTCCAGCTGAAGTAATCCGGGATCACCACGATTTGCTGGAACATTTCCAGGGAGCCCTCGAAATGAGCCTTGCTGACCTGGTCAATGACCAGGACCAGCACGCTCAGTACGAGCCAGCCCAGGCGTCCGAAACGACTGGCTGCATTAGGCATAGTGGCGAACCTCGCCTTCACCCGAGATGTTGTCGACGCAACGACCGCAGATTTCCGGATGCTCAGGGTTCACCCCGACGTCTTCACGGCAGTGCCAGCAACGGGCGCACTTAGGGAAGGCCGACTTGACCACCTTGAGCTTGAGGCCCGGCACTTCGGTGGCTACGGCATCCGCCGGTGCCTGGGCGAACGGTGCCAGGCTCGCAGTGGAAGTGATCAACACGAAGCGCAGCTCATTGCTCAGCTTGGTCAGGTCGGCAGTCAGGCCTTCCTCGGCAAACAGGGTAACTTCGGCCTGGAGGTTGCCACCGACGGCCTTGGCCGCACGCTGAACCTCCAGTTCCTTGTTCACCGCAACCTTGACGGCCATTACGCCTTCCCAGTACTCGCGGCCCAGTTCGAAGTCGGCCGGCAGTTCGGTCAAGCCTTCGTACCAGGTATTGAGCATGACGGACTCGTTACGCTCGCCCGGCAGGTATTCCCACAGCTCATCGGCGGTGAAGGCCAGGATCGGTGCGATCCAGCGCACCAGCGCTTCGGAGATGTGGTACAGCGCGGTCTGCGCCGAACGGCGGGCCTTGCTGTTGGCACCGGTGGTGTACTGGCGGTCCTTGATGATGTCGAGGTAGAAACCACCCAACTCCTGCACACAGAAGTTGTGGATCTTCGAGTACACGTTCCAGAAACGGTATTCGCCGTAGTGCTCCTGCAACTCGCGCTGCAGCAACAGGGTACGGTCCACGGCCCAACGGTCCAGGGCGAGCATGTCCTCGGCCGGCAGGATGTCGGTGGCCGGGTTGAAACCGGTCAGGTTCGACAGCAGGAAGCGCGCGGTATTACGGATACGGCGGTAGGCATCGGCGCTACGGGCCAGGATCTGGTCCGACACGGCGATCTCGCCGGAGTAATCGGTCGACGCCACCCACAGGCGCATGATGTCGGCGCCCAAGGTGTCGTTGATCTTTTTCGGCTCGATCACGTTCTTCAGCGACTTGGACATCTTGCGGCCCGTCTCGTCGACGGTGAACCCGTGGGTCAGCAGCTCGCGGTATGGCGCGTGGTTGTCGATGGCGCAACCGGTCAGCAGCGACGAGTGGAACCAGCCCCGGTGTTGGTCGGAGCCCTCCAGGTACAGGTCGGCACGCGGGCCGGTTTCGTGACCCATCGGGTGCGAGCCGCGCAGCACGTGCCAGTGGGTGGTACCGGAGTCGAACCATACGTCGAGGGTGTCGCTGATCTTGTCGTACAGCGGCGCTTCGTCACCCAGCAACTCGGCGGCGTCCAGCTTGAACCAGGCTTCGATGCCTTCCTGTTCGACACGCTGGGCCACCACTTCCATCAGTTCGACGGTGCGTGGGTGCAGCTCACCGCTTTCCTTGTTGAGGAAGAACGGGATCGGCACACCCCAGTTGCGTTGACGGGAGATGCACCAGTCCGGACGGTTGGCGATCATCGAATGCAGGCGCGCCTGGCCCCAGGCCGGGACGAACTTGGTGTCTTCGATGGCCTTGAGCGAGCGCACACGCAGGGTGTCGCCGCTGGCCGGTTCTTTGTCCATGCCGATAAACCATTGCGCGGTGGCGCGGTAGATCAGCGGGGTCTTGTGGCGCCAGCAGTGCATGTAGCTGTGCTTGATGGTGTCGGTTTGCATCAGCGCACCGACTTCACGCAGCTTGTCGATGATCGGCTGGTCGGCCTTGAAGATGAACTGGCCGCCGAAGAACTCCAGCGACGGCACATAAACACCGTTGCTTTGCACCGGGTTGATGATCTCATCGTTGACCATGCCGTACTTCTTGCAGATCACGAAGTCGTCCACGCCATAGGCCGGCGAGCAGTGAACCACACCTGTACCCGAACCCAACTCGACGTAGTCAGCCAGGTACACCGGCGACAGACGGTCATAGAACGGATGACGGAAGTTGATCAGCTCCAGCGCGGAACCGGTAGTGGTGGCAATTACCGAACCTTGCAGCTCGTAGCGAGCCAGGCACGCTTCGACCATTTCCTCGGCAAGCACCAGCAGGCGATCACCGACGTCCACCAGGGCATAGGTGAATTCCGGGTGCACGTTCAGCGCCTGGTTGGCGGGAATGGTCCACGGGGTGGTGGTCCAGATCACGATGGCAGCCGGTTTGCTCAGGCTTGCCAGGCCAAAGGCCTCGGCCAGCTTGGCGTCGTCGGCGATCGGGAAGGCCACGTCGATGGTCGAGGACTTCTTGTCTTCGTATTCGACTTCCGCTTCAGCCAGGGCCGAGCCGCAATCGAAGCACCAGTTCACGGGCTTGAGGCCCTTGAACACGAAACCGCCCTTGACGATTTCGGCCAAGGCACGGATTTCACCGGCCTCGTTCTTGAAGTTCATGGTTTTGTACGGGTTGTCCCACTCGCCCAGCACACCCAGGCGGATGAACTCGGACTTCTGCCCTTCGATCTGCTCGGCAGCGTAGGCACGGCACAGTTCGCGGGTTTTATCGGCACCCAGGTTCTTGCCGTAGGTCACTTCGACCTTGTGTTCGATCGGCAGGCCGTGACAGTCCCAACCCGGGACATAAGGCGCGTCGAAGCCCGAAAGGGTTTTCGAGCGCAGGATCATGTCCTTGAGAATTTTGTTCAGCGCATGACCGATGTGAATCGTGCCGTTGGCATAAGGAGGGCCGTCGTGCAGGACGAATTTCGGACGATCCTTGCCAATTTCGCGCAACTTTCCGTACAGGCCAATACTGTCCCAGCGCTGCAGGATCTGCGGTTCGCGCTGTGGCAGGCCGGCCTTCATTGGGAAGGCGGTGTCCGGAAGGTTTAGCGTGGCTTTATAGTCGGTCATTTAAGGCTCTTCGGTTAGCGATGGGCGCTAGGTGCGGCTAGTGCACGGGCGGCGGCGACATCCGCATTGATCGCCGTTTTCAACGCCTCAAGCGAGGCGAAACGCTGCTCTTCACGCAGCTTCTGGTGGAAAACCACCGTCAAACGCCGGTCATACAGATCACCGGCAAAATCCAACAGATGAACTTCCAGGTGGGCCTTGCCATCACCTGCAACCGTGGGCCTGACGCCTATGTTGGCGACTCCCGGCCACGATTGGCCGTCGATGTCGACGCTCACCAGGTAAACCCCGGTCAGCGGCACACGGCGGCGCTTGAGTTGCACGTTGGCGGTTGGCGTGCCCAGTTGGCGCGCCAGCTTCTGGCCGTGCAGTACCCGCCCGGCAATGCGGAACGGGCGACCGAGCAAACGCTCGGCCAAGGCGAAGTCGGCAGCGGCCAGGGCGTTACGCACCTGGGTGCTGCTCACGCGCAGGCCGTCCAGTTCGACGGTTTGCGCGGCTTCGACGGTAAAGCCCTGGGTGATACCGGCGTGTTGCAGGAACTCGAAATCCCCGACCCGGTCGCAGCCAAAACGGAAGTCGTCGCCGACCTCCAAATGCTGTACGCCCAGGCCATCTACCAGTATGCGGTCGACGAACTCGGCAGCGCTGAGACTTTGCAAACGCTGGTTGAAAGCCAGGCAGAGGACGCGGTCCACGCCTTCTTCGGCCAGCAGTTGCAGCTTGTCCCGCAGACGGGCCAGACGTGCCGGTGCCGTTTCCGGGGTGAAATATTCCCGCGGCTGCGGCTCGAAAATCACCACGCAGCTGGGTACGCCCAACTCGACCGCACGCTCGCGCAGCCGGGCCAGGATAGCCTGGTGGCCACGGTGAACACCGTCAAAGTTGCCAATAGTGGCGACGCAGCCCCGATGCTCAGGGCGCAGGTTGTGGAGACCTCGAACCAGCTGCATAACGCGCTTCTTGCTCATAAAGTGGTCGATTATAACCACACCCGGCCCCGGACGACAGGCAACAGCGCAGGGCAAATGGATCGAATCGATAAAACAACCGTTTTATCGCGGCAAACTCTCTAGCTCAACGACTTGCGATTGAAATCCCGCAGGCGGAAGCCTTGCAGCAGCAACATCCCGAAGTACACCACCACGCCGGCCACGACCAGCACGCCCAGGCGCATGAAGCGCTCCAGCATATGCCCCTCATCCCAGGCCGGCATGAAGTGCATCAGGCCGAGCAATACCGCCGACATCATCGCAACCGCCACCAGCAACTTGAGGGCGAACATGCCCCAGCCAGGCTGAGGCTGGAACATCTGTTGTTTGCGCAGCTGATAAAACAGCAGGCCGGCATTGATGCACGCACCGGCACTGATGGCCAGGGCCAGGCCGGCGTGGGCCAGCGGACCAATAAACACCAGGTTGAGCAGTTGCGTGACGATCAGGGTGAAGATCGCGATCTTTACCGGCGTGCGGATGTTCTGCTGGGCATAGAAGCCAGGCGCCAGCACCTTGATCACGATGATGCCGAGCAGGCCGACGGAATAAGCCACCAGCGCATGCTGGGTCATCAACGCGTCATGGGCATCGAATTGCCCGTATTGGAACAGCGACACTGTCAGCGGCTCGGCCAGGATCCCCAACGCCAGTGCGCACGGCAGCACCAGCACGAAACACAGGCGCAGTCCCCAATCGAGGATGCGCGAGTATTCCTGGCGATCCTTGCTGGCAAAGGTGCGTGCCAGCGTCGGCAGCAAAATGGTGCCGAGGGCTACGCCCAGCACGCCAGACGGCAGTTCCATGAGGCGGTCGGCGTAATACATCCATGACACCGAGCCGGATACCAGCAGCGAGGCGAACGCGGTGTTGATGATCAGGGAAATCTGGCTCACCGACACCCCAAGGATCGCCGGCAACATATTGCGCATCACGCGCCAGACGCCGGTGTCCTTGAGGTTCAGGCGCGGCAATACGAGCATGCCGATCTTTTTCAGGTGCGGCAGTTGGTAGAGCAACTGCGCCAGGCCACCGGCCAGCACGGCCCAGCCAAGGGCCATGACCGGCGGATCGAAGTAAGGTGTCAGGAACAGCGCAAAAATAATCATGCTGACGTTAAGCAGCGTCGGCACGAACGCCGGCACCGAGAAACGGTTCCAGGTGTTGAGGATCGCACCGGCCAGGGATGACAGTGAGATCAGCAATATATAAGGAAAGGTCACCCGCAACAGGTCAGTGGTCAGCGCGAATTTTTCCGGCGTATTGGCAAAACCCGGCGCCGTGGCCCAGATCACCCAGGGCGCGGCGAGCATGCCGACGATGGTCACCAGCATCAACACCAGGGTGAGCAGGCCCGAGACATAGGCAATGAAGGTACGGGTCGCCTCCTCCCCCTGCTGGGTCTTGTACTCGGCCAGAATCGGCACGAACGCCTGGGAAAACGCGCCCTCGGCAAAGATCCGCCGCAGCAGGTTGGGCAGTTTGAACGCAATAAAGAACGCATCCGTGGCCATGCTGGCGCCAAAAATACGCGCCAGCAGGGTGTCACGCACGAACCCCAAAACCCGGGAGATCATCGTGATAGAGCTGACGGCGGCCAACGATTTGAGCAGATTCATTGAAAGAGTTTGCGCCTATAGATAAAGAGCAGGCGAACTAAGCGCCTACTTATGCGATACTGCGCGCCTGCAACAGCACAGCGCCAAAGCTCGCGAGTTTACAGGTCAAGCGCCGGAAATAAATCACCCGCCTCTTCAGATCGACCACTCAGCAGTTCGCATCAGCCGGCCTTGACAACACATCAAGTCATCGGCATGATTCGCGGCCTATTTTGTTTGCTATTTCCTAAAAAGTCTTTCGAGGAGCTCGACGGTGGCCAACACACCTTCCGCCAAAAAACGTGCAAAACAGGCTGAGAAGCGTCGCAGCCACAACGCCAGCCTGCGTTCCATGGTTCGTACCTACATCAAGAATGTAGTTAAAGCCATCGACACCAAAGACGCTGAAAAAGCTCAAGCAGCTTACGTTCTGGCTGTGCCAGTCATCGACCGTATGGCCGATAAAGGCATCATCCACAAGAACAAGGCCGCTCGTCATAAGAGCCGCCTGAATGGCCACATCAAGGCTCTGAGCGTTCCTGCTGCTGCCTAAGTGGTAACAACTGCCACGCAGCCCAGGTTGCGAAACAGTTAAGAAATGCCCCGTACCGAAAGGTCTGGGGCATTTTTGTTTGTGCCTGAAAATACACCACGATCAAAATGTGGCGGGGGGATCCGGTAGAGATTTTCAAGCGCACAAAAAACGCCCCGAACCAGTCGGGGCGTTTTTGCTACCACTTGATCAAAACATCAATCAATGGTGATGACCGCCTTCACCGTGGACGTGACCGTGGGCCACTTCTTCCTGGGAAGCGTCGCGGATGGCAACGATCTTCACTTGGAAGTTCAGGCGCTGGCCAGCCAGAGGGTGGTTGCCGTCGACGGTGACGTCGTCGCCGTCCAGATCACGAATGGTGACGATCTGCATTTGACCGTCCGGCGCGGAGGCGTGGAACTGCATGCCCACTTCCAACTCATCAACACCTTCGAACATGCTGCGGCTCAGGGTGCTGACCAGTTCGGCGGAGTATTCGCCGTAGGCATCTTCAGGTTCTACGGCAACGGTCAGCTCATCACCAACGCTCTTGCCTTCCAGAGCCTTTTCCAGGCCTGGGATGATGTTACCTGCGCCTTGCAGGTAGACCAGCGGCGCGCCGCCGGCTGAGCTGTCGATGACCTCACCAGCGTCGTTGGTCAGGGTATAGTCGATGGAGACAGCCTTGTTAGCGGCGATCGTCATGGGGCGAGACCTTTTGCATAAGAATGAAGAACGGACAAGTCTAAACAAGGATTTGCCCGAAAGCGAACAGAACCCGGACGGACGGGGCCGATCAACGGCATCCTTGATCATCGGCTTCCACCAGGACGAGGAGGGTCACTGGGTTGCCGAGCTGTCCTGCGGCCACACCCAGCACCTGCGCCACCAGCCGCCATGGCAGTCTCGCGCCTGGGTACTCGACGCCACACAGCGCCTGGGAAAAATAGGCCAGCCCTTTGCCTGCGGCTGGTGTGCGCAAGCGCCCGAATAACGATAACCTTGGCGCCTGATTCCCGGTAGGCACTCAACCATAGGGCGCCACCGAAGCCATGCACCTCCAGAGAATTCGCATGCAGACTTTTTTTATCGCGCCCACCGATTTTGGTGTGGGTCTGACCTCCATCAGCCTTGGGCTGGTGCGTACCCTTGAGCGAGCCGGCCTGAAAGTCGGTTTTTTCAAGCCGATTGCCCAGCCACATCCCGGCGATACCGGCCCCGAACGCTCCACCGAGCTGGTGGCTCGCACCCATGGCCTCAAGCCGCCACAACCGCTAGGCCTGGCTCACGTGGAACGCATGCTCGGCGACGGCCAGCTCGACGAGCTGCTCGAAGAAATCATCACCCTTTATCAGCAGGCCGCCGTGGGCAAGGACGTGCTGATCGTCGAAGGTATGGTACCGACCCGCAGCGCCAGCTATGCGGCCCGGGTCAACCTGCACCTGGCCAAGAGCCTGGATGCGGAAGTGATCCTGGTCTCGGCCCCGGAAAACGAAGTGCTCACCGAACTCTCCGGCCGCGTGGAACTGCAGGCCCAGCTGTTCGGCGGCCCGAAAGACCCGAAAGTGCTCGGCGTGATCCTGAACAAGGTGCGCACCGACGAAAGCATGGAAGCCTTCTCGGCGCGCCTCAAGGAGCATTCGCCCTTGCTGCGCAGCGGTGATTTCCGCCTGCTCGGCTGCATTCCTTACCAGCCGGAACTCAACGCGCCGCGCACCCGCGACGTGGCCGACCTGATGGGCGCGCAGATCCTCAACGCCGGCGACTACGAAACCCGGCGCATGACCAAGATCATCATCTGCGCCCGCACCATGCGTAACACCGTGGAGCTGCTCAAGCCCGGCGTGCTGGTGGTGACCCCCGGCGACCGTGACGACATCATCCTCGCCGTCAGCCTGGCCGCGATCAACGGTGTGCCCCTGGCCGGCCTGCTGCTGACCAGCGACACCCTGCCCGACCCGCGCATCATGGATCTGTGCCGCGGCGCGTTCCAGGCTGGGCTGCCGGTTTTGTCGGTGAGTACCGGTTCCTACGAGACCGCCAACCTGCTCAACAACCTCAACAAGGAAATCCCCATCGATGACCGCGAGCGCGCGGAGATCATCACCGATTTCGTCGCCAGCCACCTCGATGCGCGCTGGCTGCACCAGCGCTGCGGCACGCCACGGGAGATGCGCCTGTCGCCGGCGGTGTTCCGCTACCAGTTGATCCAGCGCGCCCAGGCGGCCAACAAACGCATTGTGCTGCCCGAGGGCAGCGAGCCGCTGACCGTGCAAGCCGCCGCTATCTGCCAGGCAAGGGGCATCGCGCGCTGCGTACTGCTGGCCAAGCCGGCTGACGTAGAAGCGGTCGCGCGCGCCCAGGGCATCGAATTGCCCGAAGGCCTGGAGATTCTCGACCCGGACCTGATTCGCCAGCGCTACGTGGAGCCCATGGTTGCCCTGCGCAAGAGCAAGAGCCTGAATGCACCGATGGCCGAGCAGCAACTGGAAGACACCGTGGTGATCGCCACCATGATGCTCGCACTGGATGAAGTGGACGGCTTGGTTTCCGGTGTTATCCACTCCACCGCCAACACCATTCGCCCGGCCCTGCAGTTGATCAAGACCGCACCGGGCTGCACCCTGGTGTCGTCGGTGTTCTTCATGCTGTTCCCCGAGCAGGTGCTGGTCTACGGCGACTGCGTGATGAACCCGCACCCCAGTGCCGCCGAGCTGGCGGAAATCGCCTTGCAAAGCGCCGACTCGGCCGCCGCCTTCGGTATCACCCCGCGTGTGGCGATGATCAGCTACTCCAGCGGCGACTCGGCCAGCGGTGAGGAAGTGGAGAAAGTCCGCGAAGCCACCCTGCTCGCCCATGAACAGCAAAGCTCACTGCTGATCGACGGCCCGCTGCAATACGACGCCGCCGCCAACGAAACCGTCGCCCGCCAACTGGCCCCCGACAGCCTGGTCGCCGGCAAAGCCACCGTGTTCGTGTTCCCGGACCTGAACACCGGCAACACCACGCACAAGGCCGTGCAACGCAGCGCCGATTGCGTCAGCCTGGGGCCGATGCTCCAAGGCCTGCGCAAACCGGTCAACGACCTGCCACGGGGTGCCCAGGTCGACGACATCGTGTACACCATCGCGCTGACTGCGATCCAAGCCGCCAACCGACCTATGGATATCTAAATGCTGGATTTTCTACCTGCCGCCGTACGCGGGGTGATCGCTTCGCTGCTGTTGGCGCTGAATACGATCCTGCTGTGTTCGTTCCTGTTTATCGTGGCGCTGTTCAAGGCGCTGCCCTTCGCCAAGCGCTTCAGCGAATGGCTGATGAACCACACCCACGAAGCCTGGGTCACCAACAACAAGGGCTGGATGAACCTGGTGCGCCATACCCGTTGGCACCTTAAAGGCCTTGAAGGCCTGGACTACCAGCACTCGTACCTGGTGACCAGCAATCACCAGAGCTGGGTCGACATCATGGTCCTGCAATACGTGCTCAATCGTCGGATTCGCCCGCTGAAATTCTTCCTCAAGCAGGAGTTGATCTGGGTGCCGGTGATTGGCCTGGCGTGGTGGGCACTGGGTTTTCCCTTCATGAAGCGCTACACCAAGGCCTACCTGGAAAAACACCCGGAGAAGAAAGGCAAGGACCTGGAAACCACTCGCAAGACCTGTGCGAAGTTTCGCGACAACCCCGTGGGTATTTTCAACTTTGCCGAAGGCACGCGTTTTACACCGGGCAAGCATGCGCAGCAGAAGTCGCCGTTTCGCTACCTGCTCAAGCCCAAGGCGGGTGGTATCGCGTTTGTGCTGGATGCCATGGGGGAACAGCTGAAATCACTGGTCAATGTGACCATTCACTACCCTGGCGGACGTCCTGGGTATTGGGACCTGCTGTGCGGGAAGGTGCAGGACGTGGTGGTGCAGTTTGAAGAGGTGCAGATTCCGGCAGAGTTTATCGGCAGGAATTATGAGCAGGATGGGGAGTATCGACTGGCGTTCCAGGGGTGGATCAACCAGCTGTGGGAAACCAAGGATGCGTTGCTGGATCAGCTTCACACCGAATTCCCAAGCAAGCGATGATCAACCTGTGGGAGGGGGCTTGCCCAAATGCCAGTCAGTTAAGGCTTTTTGTAGGAGCGAGCTTGCTCGCGAAAAACTCACAGGCGCCGCGCTCATTCAGGAAGCACGCGTTATCGTTGACGTTTTTCGCGAGCAAGCTCGCTCCTACAGGAGGCGATGTAAGCTTAACTGACTGGCATTAGGGCTTGCCCCCTCCCACATTTGACCGCGCCCGGTCTTGAAGATGTGAAAAAGCCCGCCACCGATCACTCGGTGGCGGGCTTTTTTGTGGCCGCGAGGCTTAGATCGCCCCGCGCTGGCGCAACAGTTCCAGCACTTGCTTGACGCTGTCTTCCAGTGACAGGGCCTGGGTATCGATTACCAGGTCGGCATTCAACGGCACGTCGTACGGGAAGGATTCGCCAGGGATGTTATCCCCACCCGCCGCGTACAAGCCCTGCGGATCACGCTCGGCACACACCTGCGGCGACGCCTGCACGTACACGGTCAGCAGGCGGTCGCTGCCAATCAGCGCCTTGGCCTGTTCACGGCCTTCGGCATCCGGGGCGACGAATGCGGCCAGGGTCAGCAGGCCGGCCTCGTTGAACTGACGCGCCACGTGAGCGGCACGGCGCCAGTTTTCGGTACGCCCGGCACGGTCCTGGGGCAAGCCCTTGTTCAGGTCGTGACGCAGGTTCTGGCCATCCAGCACGAACACCGCACGCCCCATGTCGAACAGCTTGCGCTCGACCGCATAGGCCAAGGTGCTCTTGCCCGCGCCCGACAGGCCGCTGAACAACACGGTGGCCGGTTGCTGGCCGAAACGCTGGGCGCGCTCCTCGGTGGCGACATGGGCCAACTTGCCGTGATGCGCCGCACTGCCGTGGGTGACCGGCGGTGCGATGATCATGCCGGCGCCCACGGTGCCGTTGGTCAAGCGGTCGATGACGATAAATGCACCGGTGGTGCGGTTGCTGTCATAGCCATCCAACGCGATGGCGGCGTCGAGGCTGACCTTGACCCGGCCGATTTCGTTCAGTTGCAGCGAACTCGCCGGGCCTTCGGCCAGGGTGTTCACGTCCACACGGTGCACGATGCTGGTGATGGAACCCGGCACGTAGCTGGTGGCGCGCTTGATGTCGTATTTCTTGCCCGGCAGCATCGGCTCTTCGGCCATCCACACCAGCATGGCGTCGAAGGCGTCGGTCACTTGCGGCACGTTGTCGGCATGCACCAGCAGGTCGCCACGGGAGATGTCGATCTCGTCTTCCATGGTCAGGGTCACGGCCTGGCCTGGGCCGGCGTGTTCCAGCTCACCTTCGAAGGTGACGATGGATTTGACGCGGCTGCTCTTGCCTGACGGCAGCACCACGACTTCGTCGCCCTTATGCACGATGCCGCTGGCCAGGGTGCCGGCAAACCCACGGAAGTTCAGGTTCGGACGGTTGACGTACTGCACCGGGAAACGCAGGTCGGTGTAGTTGCGGTCGTTGGCGATCTCGACAGTCTCGAGGATCTCCATCAGCGACTGGCCGGTGTACCAGGGCGAGTGCTCGCTCTTGTTCACCACGTTGTCGCCCTTGAGTGCCGACATCGGCACGAATGCCATGGTGCTCGGCTTGAAGGCGATGCCCTCGGCGAACTTCAGGTAATCGGCCTTGATCGACTCGAACACACTTTGGTCAAAGCCATTGATGTCCATCTTGTTGACGGCGATCACGATGTGCTTGATGCCCAGCAACGAGGCGATATAGCTGTGGCGACGGGTCTGGGTCTGCACGCCGTAGCGCGCGTCGATCAGGATGATCGCCAGGTCACAGGTGGATGCACCGGTGGCCATGTTGCGGGTGTACTGCTCATGGCCGGGGGTGTCAGCGATGATGAATTTGCGCTTGGCGGTGGAAAAGTAGCGGTAGGCGACATCGATGGTGATGCCCTGCTCACGCTCGGCCTGCAGGCCGTCGACCAGCAACGCCAGGTCGATGTCGTCACCGGTGGTGCCGGACTTTTTCGAGTCACGGGTGATGGCTTCCAGGTGATCTTCGTAGATCATCTTGGAGTCGTGCAGCAGGCGCCCGATCAGGGTGCTCTTGCCGTCGTCGACGTTGCCACAGGTCAGGAAGCGCAACATTTCCTTGCGCTCGTGCTGGCCCAGGTAGGCGAGGATGTCCTCGCTGATCAAATCAGATTGATGCGACATGACAGCCCCTTAGAAATAGCCTTGACGTTTTTTATCTTCCATCGAGCCGGCACCATCGTGGTCGATGACACGGCCCTGGCGCTCGGAAGTTCGCGTCAGGAGCATTTCCTGAATGATGTCCGTCAGCGTCTCGGCTTCGGACTCCACCGCGCCCGTCAACGGGTAGCAGCCAAGGGTACGGAAACGTACTTTCTTTTTGACGATTCGGGCTTTGTCTTCGTCGGACAAGTGCTCGAGGATGCGGTCGTCGTCGATCATGATCAACGTGCCGTTCTTCTCGATGACATCGCGTTCGGCGGCGAAGTACAGCGGCACGATCGGGATGCCTTCCAGGTAGATGTACTGCCAGATGTCCAGCTCGGTCCAGTTGGACAGCGGGAACACACGGATCGACTCACCCTTGTTGACGTTGCCGTTGTAGACGTTCCACAGCTCCGGGCGCTGGTTCTTCGGGTCCCAGCGGTGCTTGCTGTCGCGGAACGAGTACACGCGCTCTTTGGCACGGGATTTCTCTTCATCGCGACGGGCACCGCCGAAGGCGGCGTCGAAACCATGCTTGTCCAAGGCCTGCTTGAGACCTTCGGTCTTCATGATGTCGGTGTGCTTGGCGCTGCCGTGGGTGAACGGGTTGATGCCCTGCGCCACGCCATCCGGGTTGACGTGGGTGATCAGGTCCAGGCCCAGCTCCTCGACCATTTTGTCGCGGAACTTGTACATCTCCTGGAATTTCCAGCGGGTGTCGACGTGCATCACCGGGAACGGCAGCTTGCCCGGGAAGAAGGCCTTGCGCGCCAGGTGCAGCATCACGGCGGAGTCTTTACCGATCGAGTAGAGCATCACCGGGTTATCGAACTCGGCGGCGACCTCGCGGATGATGTGGATGCTTTCCGCCTCCAGCTGTTTCAGATGCGTCAGTTTGTCGACCATGGTTACTCACGGAAAAACGATCTTATGGACGGCCAGCGGGCCGTGTTCGAGCGGGGCATGCTAGCACAGCACCTTCTTCTATTCAGGGCACCAGCTAGATCGAAACGGTATATCAATATGCCCCAAGGTTTGGCAGTCAAATCGGGTTGGGGCAATCGATGAACAGATGCTCCAAGGCAAAGCGCCGCGCCAGGTAATCGCCCAGCGCCTGTACACCGTAACGCTCAGTGGCGTGGTGTCCGGCGGCGATAAAGCTGATGTCGTTTTCGCGCGCGCTGTGAAAGGTTTGCTCGGAAGCTTCGCCGCTCAGGAACAGGTCGACGCCCGCGGCGATGGCGTTGTCGATGTAACCCTGGCCACCGCCGGTGCACCAGCCGATGCGGCGGATCATCTGGCTGCCTTCGATCAGCAGCGGCTCGCGGCCCATCACATCCTGCACACGCCGGGCGAAGTCGCGGGGCGACAGCGGTTCGGCGAGCGAGCCGACCAGGCCGACGATCCTGGGGTTGCTCGGGTCCAGTAGGCCTTCGACGGTGATGTCCAACTGGCGGGCGAGTTGCACGTTATTGCCAACGTCGGGGTGCAGGTCCAGCGGCAGGTGGTAGGCCAGCAGGCTGATGTCGTGCTTGAGCAGGGTTTTCAGGCGGCGTTGCTTCATGCCGGTGATGCAGGGGTTTTCGCCTTTCCAGAAATAACCGTGGTGCACCAGGATCAAATCGGCCTGGGCTTCGACGGCCGCGTCCAGCAGGGCAAGGCTTGCGGTAACGCCGCTGACGATGCGCATCACTTGCGGCCGCCCCTCGACCTGCAGGCCATTGGGGCAGTAATCGGCAATTTTTGCGCTGCCAAGGTAGCGGTCCGCTTCCTCGACGAGGGTGGTAAGGGGGACGGCCATAAAAGACTCCTAAATATCCCGTTCCGAGGCGCTCGCAGCCTCGTATAATGCGCGACATTATGGGCGCTCTCCCGCCCCCTGCAACCTGTCAGGACTTACTTGATGCTCAAGGCACTGCGTTTTTTTGGATGGCCATTGCTGGCTGGCGTGCTGATCGCGATGCTGATTATTCAGCGTTATCCCCAGTGGGTGGGCTTACCCAGCCTTGATGTCAACCTGCAACAGGCACCGCAGACCAGCGCGGTGGTGCAAGGCCCGGTGACTTACGCGGACGCGGTGGTCATCGCCGCTCCCGCAGTGGTCAACCTGTACACCACCAAGGTCATCAACAAGCCGGCCCATCCGCTGTTTGAAGACCCGCAGTTCCGCCGCTACTTCGGTGACAACGGGCCCAAACAGCGCCGCATGGAGTCCAGCCTGGGTTCGGGGGTGATCATGAGCCCCGAAGGCTACATCCTCACCAATAACCATGTGACCACCGGCGCCGACCAGATTGTGGTGGCCCTGCGTGACGGCCGCGAAACCCTGGCCCGTGTGGTGGGCAGCGACCCGGAAACCGACCTCGCGGTCCTGAAGATCGATTTGAAAAACCTGCCGTCCATCACCCTAGGCCGCTCCGATGGGCTGCGGGTGGGTGATGTGGCACTGGCCATCGGCAACCCGTTCGGGGTGGGCCAGACGGTGACCATGGGCATCATCAGCGCCACCGGGCGTAACCAACTGGGGCTTAACAGCTACGAAGATTTCATCCAGACCGACGCGGCGATCAACCCGGGCAACTCCGGCGGCGCACTGGTGGATGCCAATGGCAACCTGACTGGCATCAACACGGCGATTTTCTCCAAGTCCGGCGGCTCCCAGGGCATCGGCTTTGCGATCCCGGTAAAGCTGGCGATGGAAGTGATGAAGTCGATCATCGAGCACGGCCAGGTAATTCGCGGCTGGCTGGGGATTGAAGTACAGCCGTTGACCAAGGAACTGGCCGAGTCGTTTGGCCTGACCGGGCGTCCCGGCATCGTTGTCGCCGGGATCTTCCGCGATGGCCCGGCGCAGAAAGCCGGCCTGCAACTCGGGGACGTGATCCTCAGTATCAACGGCGAACCGGCCGGCGATGGCCGTAAGTCGATGAACCAGGTGGCGCGGATCAAGCCGACCGACAAGGTGGCGATCCAAGTTATGCGCAACGGTAAAGAGATCAAGCTGCTGGCGGAGATCGGCCTGCGTCCACCCCCTGCCCCGGTCAAGGAAGAGGAATAAATCACCTCGCCAGGTACCCGTTAGCGGGTACCTGTAAGCTCATATTTCAAAACGAATCCATTCTCATCAGTCATGTTATATTGTTTCAATATCGCTATTGGAACGCTCTATCATGCCGTCTCGAACGTTTGCCCCCCTGGCTGGCCTGGCCTTGGGTTTGCTGCTGGATCCCGCCTTTGCCGAAGACAACAGCGTTGAGCTGGAGACCATCAGCGTCACTACCGACGCCTATGAATCCGCCACCGGCCCGGTCAACGGCTACCGCGCCACCCGCTCTGCCAGCGCGACCAAAACTGACACCGCCCTTCGCGATATCCCACAGTCCATCAGCGTGATTCCCGCCTCGGTACTCACGGACCTGGGCAGCACCAACGTGGAACGCGCCCTGGAGTTTGCCGGCGGGGTGTCCAAGCAGAACAACTTTGGCGGCCTCACGCTCTACGAATACAGCGTGCGCGGCTTCACCACGTCGGAGTTCTACCAGGATGGTTTCAGCGCCAACCGCGGCTACCCGAGCACGCCGGACGCGGCCAATATCGAGCGCATCGAAGTGCTCAAGGGCCCGGCCGCCAGCCTGTATGGCCGTGGTGATCCCGGCGGCACCGTGAATATCGTTACCAAAAAGCCCCAGCCCGAAGCCTTCACAACCGTGCAAACCAGCGCGGGCAGTTGGGACCGTTATCGCACTGCCGTCGACATCAATACGCCGCTGGACAGAGAGGGCAACCTGCTGTCGCGGGTCAACCTGGCGGTGGAGGACAACAACAGCTTCCGTGATCACGTCGAGAGCAAGCGCGTATTCGTCGCGCCCTCATTCAGTTGGCAGTTGGACCCGGACACCCACCTGCTGGTGGAAAGCGAATTCGTACGCCACAGCTCCACCTTCGACCGGGGCATCGTCGATGCCCCAGGCGTATCACGCTCCACCTTCCTCGGCGAACCCAACGACGGCGATATCGACAACCACAACAACCGCATCCAGGCGACCCTCGAGCATCATCTCAACGACGCCTGGAAACTGCGCCTGGCCAGCCACTACAAGCAAGGCAGCCTGTGGGGCGACGCCTCGGAAAACCGCGCACTGAACACCGACGGCCATACCCTTAACCGCCGTTACCGCGAACGCTCCACGGGCTGGCACGACAGCATCACCCAGCTGGAACTGCGCGGCCTGTTCGACCTTGGCAGTTGGCAGCACGAATTGCTGGTCGGCACCGAATACGAGGACTACCGCAAGAAGGAGCGCGTCACCGCCATAGCCGGCAGCCCCTACGCCATCGACCTCTACAACCCGGTCTACGGCCAGCCCAAACCCAATGGCGCACGCTCCGGCACCGACTTCTTCGAACAGACCAAAAGCCAGGCGCTGAACCTGCAAGACCAGATCATCTTCACTGACCGCCTGCGCGGCATGGTCGGCGCGCGCTTCGAGCATTTCGAACAAAGCACCGACGACTTCACCCGCAACCACGCCAAGAGTCGGCAAACCCACGACGCACTTACCCAGCGCGCCGGTCTGCTGTATCAACTGACGCCAGAGGCCGGCGTATTCGCCAACGCTTCCACCTCGTTCAAGCCCAACAGCGGCCTGGACGCCAGCGGTAAGACCTTCAAGCCCGAAGACGGCGTAGGCTATGAGGTAGGGATCAAGAGCGAGCTGTTCGACGACCGCCTCAGCGCCACCCTCGCCGCTTTCCATATCGAAAAGGAAAACGTGCTGGCCCTGGACCCGACCACCAATACCAACCGCGCCATGGGCAAGGCACGCAGCCAGGGCTTCGACCTGCAACTGACAGGACAACTGACCGATGCCGTACGGGTGATCGGCGCCTTTGCCTACATAGATGCCGAAGTGACCAAGGGTGATAAAGCCATTCCTGCGGGCAGCCGCATCCTCGGCGTAGCCAAGCGCAGCGGCAGCCTGTTGGGGGTGTATGAATTCCAGGACGGCGCGCTGCGCGGTTCAGACCTGGGCGCGGCGTTCACCTATGTGGGGGATCGCTCGGGTGAAGCCGGCAGCCGCTTTGAACTGCCCGCTTACCACACCGTCGATTTGCTGGCCCATTACAAGGCCACGCAGAACGTCACCGTGGGCCTGAACCTCAACAACTTGTTCGATGAAAAGTACTACGAGCGGTCCTACAGCAATTACTGGGTCAATCCCGGCGAGCCGCGCAATCTCACCGTCAGCCTGACCCTCAACCTGTAACACAATCAAAAACGTGAGAGGGGTTAAGCCCCTCACATTTAGATGACGTGATTACAGCGAAAGCGGGGCTCTTTCACACAAGGTATTGAGCGCTGCCGCCCACTGCGGATCGTCATTCAAACACGGCACCAGCACCAACTCCTCACCGCCCGCCTCGCGGAATTGCTCCCGACCACGATCACCGATCTCTTCCAGGGTCTCGATGCAGTCGGCAACAAACGCGGGGCACATCACCAGCAGCTTTTTCACCCCTTGACGGGCCAGCGCTTCCAGGCGTGCCTCGGTGTAGGGTTCGATCCACTTCGCACGGCCCAGGCGCGACTGGAACGCCACTGACCATTTGTCGTCAGGCAAGCCCAGGCGCGCGGCGAAGTCGCGGGCAACGCTGAAGCATTGTGCGCGGTAGCAGGTCGCGAGCACCTCAGGCGAGGCGTTCCTGCAGCAGTCCGCATCCTTGAAACAATGCTGGCCGGTCGGGTCGAGCTTTTTCAGATGGCGCTCGGGCAAGCCGTGGAAGCTCAGCAGCAAGTGGTCGTAATGCGCGTCTATATAAGGTCGGGCGCTGGCGGCCAACGCGTCGAGGTATTCCGCCTGATCGTAGAATGGCTGCAGGATCGAGAACTGTACGTTGAGCTTTTTCTCGCGCACTACCCGCTTGGCTTCTTCAATCACCGTGGTCACGGTGCTGTCGGCAAACTGCGGGTACAGAGGCGCCAGAGTCACTTTCTGAATACCTTGGGCGGCCAACCGCGTGAGCGTCGTTTCCAGGGAAGGCTCGCCATAACGCATCGCCAACTCCACGGGCCCCTGGGTCCACTGCGCGGTCATCTGCTGTTGCAGGCGACGACTGAGCACCACCAGCGGCGAACCCTCGTCCCACCATATAGAGGCGTAGGCATGCGCAGATTGCTCAGGGCGCTTGATCAGGATCAACGACACCAGCAAGCGCCGCACCGGCCACGGCAGGTCGATGACATAAGGGTCCATCAGGAACTGATTGAGGTAGCTGCGCACATCGGCCACCGAAGTGGAGGCCGGTGAACCCAAGTTGACCAGTAACAACGCGTGATCCGTCATGCAACATCCTATCTCTTAGAGGCGGCTGGACAAGTCATCCAAAGCCGCATGCAACTCAGTGAACTGGAAAATGAAACCGGCGGCCATCAAGCGTTCGGGGATCGCCTTCTGCCCGCCCAGCAACAGCCCCGATAACTCGCCCAAACCCACCTTCAATGCAAAGGCCGGCATCGGCATGAACGCCGGGCGGTGCAGCGCCTGGCCTAATGTCTTGGCGAACTCGCGGTTACGCACTGGGTGCGGCGCGCAGGCATTATAAGGACCGCTGGCGTCATCCTTGTGCAGAAGAAAATCAATCAGGGCGATTTGATCCTTGATATGAACCCACGGCATCCACTGCCGCCCGTTGCCGATAGGCCCGCCCAGCCCGAGTTTGAACGGCAGCAACAGGCGCGACAAAAAGCCGCCCTCGGCCGCCAGTACCAGGCCGGTGCGCACCAGCACCACGCGGATGCCCATCGCTTCGGCACGTTGGGCGGTTTCTTCCCAGGCGATGCAGAGTTGGCTGGGGAAATCGTCCTGTACCGGGCCGCTGGCCTCGGTCAGTTCGCGCTCGCCACCGTCGCCGTACCAGCCCACCGCCGAACCGGAAACCAGCACCGCCGGTTTCTGCGCCTGGCTTTCGAGCCAGGCCAGCAGGGTTTCGGTCAAGCCGATGCGGCTGCTCCAGAGCAGCGCCTTGCGTTTGTGGGTCCAGGGACGGTCAGCAATCGGCGCACCCGCCAGGTTGACCACCGCGTCCACCGCGCCAATCACCTCCTCCAGACGAGCCACCCCGAGCACCGTTGCACCGCATAACCGGGCGACGTCTTCAGGATGGCGGCTCCACACCGTCAGGCGATGACCTTGGGCAATCCAGTGTTGGCAGAGTTGGCGACCGATCAGGCCGGTACCGCCGGTCAGCAAAATATGCATGGGACGCTCCTCATGTAACGTTCGCCGCCGATCACTAGTCTATTTTATAAGCAGGGATCAATTTGTAATCGAGCGTGACTTTTGTTTAAGCCTCATGCTTAACCATAGGTCACGCCAAGCGATCAGGTACGCCAAAACTTATACCAAAAAATAATATTGTACAGCTATTGGTGTCGGCGTAGCCTGTACCCAACGGTAAAACGAGGCCTCCCATGACTGTCCCCATCGCGATCATCGGCACCGGCATCGCCGGTCTCTCCGCCGCCCGAGCGTTACAAGACGCCGGGCACGTTGTACAACTCTTCGATAAAAGCCGCGGCAGCGGCGGCCGCATGTCCAGCAAGCGCAGCGACGCCGGCGCATTGGACATGGGCGCCCAATACTTCACCGCCCGCGACCGACGCTTCGTCAACGAAGTGCAGCGCTGGCAAAGCAACGGCTGGGCCGAGCAGTGGAAGCCCCAGCTGTACAACTTCAAGTCCGGCCAACTCACGCCCTCCCCCGATGAACAGATCCGCTGGGTCGGCAAGCCGCGCATGAGCGCCATTACCCGCGCCCTGCTCGATGACCTGCCGGTGGAGTTCGGTTGCCGGATCACCGAAGTGTTCCAAGGCAAGCAACACTGGAACCTGCTGGATGCCGACGGCGAAAACCACGGCCCGTTCAGCCATGTGATCATCGCCACGCCTGCGCCCCAGGCCACGGCCCTGCTGGCGGCAGCGCCCAAATTGGCGAGTGCCGCCGCCGGCGTGAAGATGGACCCGACCTGGGCCATTGCCCTGGCCTTCGACAAGCCCCTGGATACCCCTATGGAAGGCTGCTTCGTGCAAGACAGCCCGCTGGACTGGCTGGCGCGCAACCGCAGCAAGCCCGGGCGCGATACGACCCTCGACACCTGGGTGCTGCATGCCACCAGCACCTGGAGCAAGGCCCACCTGGACCTGTCCAAGGACGCGGTGATCGAACACCTGCACGGCGCCTTCGCCGAATTGCTGCACAGCGCCATGCCCGCACCGTCCTTCAGCCTGGCCCACCGCTGGCTCTACGCACGGCCGTCAGCCGCCCATGAGTTCGGGGTGCTGGCCGACGCCGACCTGGGCCTGTACGTGTGTGGCGACTGGTGCCTCTCGGGCCGCGTGGAAGGGGCGTGGCTCAGTGGCCAGGAAGCCGCGCGACGGTTGATCGAGCACCTGCAATGAACCGCATCAACCCGGCCAAATTGCTGCTGTCGAAGTGGACGGCAGCCCGGCCCCGCAACAAGGAAAAACACTTTCTGGTGACCGAACTGTTTCGTGACGAAGACGGCACAGTGCTGGAAATCGAGTTGCAAGCCGTGATGACCCTGCGCGCCCAGCGCCTGGCCTGGCAAACCCTGCAAAATGCCGAGGCTTGGCAAATCGGCTGGAAATAGCCCCGCGCAAATACTTGTACAAAATATTTGACTTGTACAGCATCAAACCTATGATGAGATTTAGTTGTACAGATTTCAGATCTTGTACAGGAATCTTGCAGAGGTTTGGCCATGCCCAGCACACCGTCCATCAAGCCGAAGATTGGCATCAGCGCCTGCCTGCTGGGCGAAAATGTGCGTTTCAATGGCGGTCACAAGCAATCCCAGCTATGCAGCGAGGTCCTCGCCGAGTATTTCGACTTCGTGCCGCTGTGCCCGGAAGTGGCGATCGGCCTGGGTATCCCCCGTGAAACCATTCGCCTGGTGGGCGATGCCGAACAGCCCCAGGCCGTCGGCACCGTACACCGCGAGCTGAATGTCACCGCGCCGCTGGACGCATACGGCCGCAAAATGGCCGCCGAACACACCGACCTGTGCGGCTACATCTTCATGCAGAAGTCGCCGTCCTGCGGCCTGGAACGCGTCAAGGTCTACCGTGAAAACGGAGCGCCGGTGGAGGGTGGCGGGCGTGGCATCTACGCCCAGGCGTTCTGCGCGCGCCACCCGAACCTGCCTGTGGAAGAAGACGGCCGCCTGAATGACCCGGTACTGCGGGAAAACTTCCTGACCCGCGTCTTCGTCTACGCCAGTTGGCAGCAACTGCTGGCCGAGGGCCTGACCCGCCACCGCCTGCTGGCGTTTCACGCGCGCTACAAGTATTTGCTGATGGCCCACAGCCTGATGCACTACAAGAGCCTGGGCCACCGCCTCGGCAGCATGGCCAGGGACGTCAACCTCGACGAGGTGGCCGCCTGCTATTTCAGCGACCTGATGACCGGCCTGAAAAAGTGCGCCACCCGCGGCACCCACGCCAACGTGCTGCAACACATCAGCGGCTACCTCAAGCAGGCCATCAGCGCCGATGACAAACAGGAAATGCAGACAGTCATCAGCCAGTATCACCAGGGCATCGTGCCGCTGGTGGTGCCGTTGACCCTGCTCAAGCATCACTTTCGCCAACACCCGGACCGCTACATCGCGCAGCAGGCCTACTTGCAGCCACACCCGGAAAATCTCAGCCTGCGGAATGCGATCTAAACCATGAAAAGCGTCATGACCGCTATCTTGCAAGACGAACCCGGCGCAGACATCGCCCAAGCCCTCGAAGACGGCTGGCTGCCGATCCGCGAAGTGGCGCGCCAGACCGGCGTCAACGCCGTGACCCTGCGCGCCTGGGAACGCCGTTATGGCCTGATCGTGCCCCAGCGCACCCCCAAGGGCCATCGGCTGTTCAATGCGGACCATGTCCAACGCATCCACACCATCCTCACCTGGCTCAATCGCGGCGTGCCGGTCAGCCAGGTCAAAGGCCTGATCGATTCCGCCCAGGCCCTTCCCGATGCCGTCGAGAACGAGTGGCACGCCTTGCGCCAGAACCTGGTGCAGGCCGTCAGCGAACTGGCCGAACGCCGGGTGGACGATGTGTTTAACCAGGCCATGGCGCTGTACCCGCCGCGCACCCTGTGCGAGCAATTGCTGCTGCCGCTGCTGCAGGAGCTGGAACAGCGCTGGCAAGGCCAGTTTGGCGCTCAGATGGAGCGGGTGTTTTTCCTGTCCTGGCTGCGCAGCAAGTTTGGTGCACGCATCTACCACAACAACCGGCAGTTGCACGGCGCGCCGTTGCTGCTGGTCAACCACTCCGACCTGCCCCTGGAGCCGCACCTGTGGCTCAGCGCCTGGCTGGCCAGCAGCGCCGATTGCCCGGTGGAAGTCTTCGACTGGCCGTTGCCCACCGGCGAGTTGGCCCTTGCGGCGGAACACCTGCAACCGCGCGCCGTGCTCCTGTACTCGAGCAAGGCCCTGCAATTGCCGGCATTGACCAAGCTGCTGGCTGGCGTCAATTGCGCAAAACTGCTCGTCGGCCCCACGGTCTGCATCCACCAGGGCGAGCTGGCCGTATTAACCCAAGACATTGCGCAATTGTTCGTGGCCGAAGACCCGTTGTCGGCCCATCAGCTCCTGATCCAGCGTGGACTTATCTAAATGCACTTGATCTGGCTGCGCACCGACTTGCGCCTTCACGACAACACCGCCCTGGCCGCGGCCTGCCAGCGAGGCCCGGTGGCGGCCGTGTACCTGGTCACGCCCGAGCAATGGCTGGCCCATGACGATGCCCCCTGCAAAGTGGATTTCTGGCTGCGCAACCTGCAGCACTTGAGTCAGGCCCTGGGCACCCTGAACATTCCCTTGCTGATCCGCCATGCCGCTGACTGGGATCAGGTTCCCGCCGTGTTGAGTCAACTGTGCCGGGAACTGGCCGTAGAGTCGGTGCACGTCAACGAGGAATACGGCATCCATGAAAGCCGTCGCGATGCAGCTGTCGCTGAGGCGCTGGAAGCCGGCGGCGTGACGTTCCACAGCTACCTGGACCAACTGCTTTTCCAACCGGGCAGCGTGCTGACCAAGACCGGCACCTACTTCCAGGTGTTCAGCCAGTTCCGCAAGGTCTGCTACGCGCGCCTGCACAGCGCCCTGCCGCGTCGGGTCGCAACGCCCAAGGCCCAAGCCGTGCTCACGCTCAAGAGCGATCCGATTCCCGAACAGGTCGACGGCTTCGAACCGCCCAGCGACACCTTGCGCGCCCTCTGGCCCGCCGGCGAAGACGAAGCCCGTCGCCGCCTCGACGCCTTTGCCGACCAGCAGATCAGCTACTACAAAGACGAACGGGATTTTCCGGCCAAGCCCGGCACCAGCCAGCTCTCCGCCTACCTGGCCGCCGGCGTGGTTTCGCCGCGCCAATGCCTGCACGCCGCCCTGCAAACCAACCAGGGCGAGTTCGAAAGCGGCGACATCGGCGCCATCACCTGGATCAACGAGCTGCTATGGCGTGAGTTCTACAAGCACATTCTGGTCGGCTACCCACGGGTCTCCCGTCATCGCGCTTTCCGTCCCGAGACCGAAGCCCTGGCCTGGCGCGATGCGCCCGAGGACCTCGCCGCCTGGCAACAGGCGCGCACCGGCCTGCCGATCATCGATGCCGCCATGCGCCAGTTGCTGGAAACCGGCTGGATGCATAACCGCCTGCGCATGGTGGTGGCGATGTTCCTGACCAAGAACCTGTTGATCGACTGGCGCGAAGGCGAGCGCTTCTTCATGCGCCACCTGATCGACGGCGACCTGGCCGCCAACAACGGCGGCTGGCAATGGAGTTCATCCACCGGCACCGATTCGGCGCCGTATTTCCGGATTTTCAGCCCGCTGAGCCAGTCGGAAAAATTCGACAGCGAAGGCGTGTTTATCAAGCACTGGCTGCCGGAGCTGGCCACGCTGAACAAGAAGGAAGTACACAACCCGGAAACCGCCGGCGGCTTGTTTGGCGTGGCGGATTATCCGCGCTCGATTGTCGACCTGAAAAAATCTCGCGAACGCGCCCTGGCAGCCTTTCGCAACCTGCCTTCACGCCAGGAGGTCGCTGAACATGAGTGACTTCCTGCCCCGCTTCGCCCAGGCCTTTGCCTCGCTGGACAAGCACAATCTGCAGCTGCTCGACAGCCTCTACAGCAAGGACATCGCCTTCACCGACCCGCTGCATGAAATCCATGGCCTGACTGCACTGCACACGTATTTCGCCGAGCTGTACAGCAACGTCAGCCAGCTGCGCTTCGACTTCCATGGTTTCGACCAGGTGGCCGAAGGCGAAGGTTACCTGCGCTGGAACATGAGTTTCTGCCACCCGCGCCTGGGCAAAGGCAAGATCATCCGCGTGGAGGGCTGCTCGCATTTGATGTGGCGTGACAAGGTGTACCGCCACCGCGATTACTTCGACGCCGGCGCCCTGTTGTACGAACACCTTCCCGTGTTGGGTGGGGTCGTCAGTTGGTTGAAAAGGAGAGTGGGATGAACGCACTGCCGCCCCGTCGTTATTGGCTGACCGGTGCCAGCAGTGGCATCGGCGCCGCGCTGGCCGTGGAGTTGCTCAACAGCGGCGCCCACGTGGCCCTCAGTTCACGCACCAAAGGCCCGCTGGAAGCGCTCGCCCAACGGTACCCCGGCCAGGTGCTCGTGGTGGCCGGCGACCTGACCAACAGCCAGACCGTGCGCGAGATCGGTGAACACATCGGCGCGGCCTGGGGTTCGGTCGACAGCGTGATCCTCAACGCCGGCACCTGTGAATATGTCGACGCCAGGCAATTCGATGCCTCGATTATCGAACACGTGGTGCGCACCAATCTGCTGGCGAGCAGTTACTGCATTGAAGCGGCGCTGCCGTTGTTGCGCGCCGGGCGCACACCACACCTGGTGGGCGTCGCCAGCGCCGTGACCTACCTGCCGATGCCACGGGCCGAAGCGTATGGCGCGTCCAAGGCCGGGCTGCGCTACCTGTTCGAATCCCTGCGCATCAGCCTGTCGCCCGAAAACATTGATGTCACGGTGATCAGCCCGGGCTTCGTCGACACCCCACTCACCGAGCGCAATGACTTCCCGATGCCCCTGAGCTGGCCAGCCGACAAGGCCGCGCGGCATATCTTCGCCAAGCTGGAAAAACGCCCGCTGGAGATCGCCTTCCCCGCACTGTTTATCGCCACGCTGTGGCCGCTGTCGAAACTGCCGAACCGCGCGCAATTGATCATCGGCAAACGCATGTTGCGCAGCCCGCCACCGAAAAAGGACGACCTGTGAAGATCGCCATTATCGGCAGCGGCATCGCCGGGCTGACCAGCGCCTACCTGCTCAGCCGCCGTCACGACATCACGCTGTTCGAGGCGGGCGACCGTATCGGCGGGCATACCCACACGGTCAACGTCACCGTCGAGGGCAAACCCTATGCGGTGGATACCGGCTTCATCGTGTTCAACGACTGGACCTACCCCAACTTCATCCGCTTGCTGGGGCAGATCGGCGTCACCTTCAAGCCTACCGAAATGAGCTTTTCGGTGTGCGACCAGAGCAGCGGCTTCGAGTACAACGGCAACAACCTCAACAGCTTGTTTGCCCAGCGCCGCAATATTCTGTCGCCGGGCTTCTGGGGCATGCTGCGTGACATCCTGCGCTTCAATCGCCAGGCGCCGCTGGACCTGCAAGAGCAGCGCATCAGCGCCGAGATGACCTTGGGTGACTACCTCGAGGCTGGGGGTTACGGGCCGCGATTTATACGGCATTACATCGTACCGATGGGCGCGGCGATCTGGTCGATGTCCCTGGCGGACATGCTGAACTTTCCGCTGCAGTTCTTTGTGCGCTTCTTCAAGAACCACGGCTTGCTCTCGGTGAACAACCGTCCACAGTGGTGCGTGATCGAGGGCGGTTCCAGTCGTTATATCGAACCGCTGACCCGCAGCTTTCGTGAACACGTGCGCCTCAACTGCCCCGTGCACTTGGTCGAGCGTGACGCTGAGGGGGTGATTATCCACAGCGCCGCCGGCACCGAAGCTTTCGACAAGGTGGTGTTCGCCTGCCACAGCGACCAGGCACTCGCTTTGCTCGGCGACCCGAGCCAGGCCGAGCAGGAGATCCTCGGCGCCCTGCCCTACGCCGACAATGACGTGGTGCTGCATACCGACACGCGCCTGCTGCCCGACCGCAAACTCGCCTGGGCCAGCTGGAACTACCGGCTGAGCGGCGACGTGCAGACCCAGGCCGCTGTCACCTATGACATGAACATCCTGCAAGGCATCGACAGCGCCACCACCTTTTGCGTCAGCCTCAACCAGACGTCGATGATCAACCCGCTGAAGATCCTCGCGCGCTATACCTACGCCCACCCGCAATACAGCCTGGCCGCCGTGGCCGCGCAAGCACGCTGGGGAGAACTGAACGGCACCCGACATACCTGGTATTGCGGCGCCTACTGGGCCAACGGCTTCCATGAAGACGGCGTCGTCAGCGCCTTGCGCGTGGCCGAAGCCTTTGGGGAAAGCCTGTGAACAGCGCCCTGTACAGCGGCTGGATCGCCCATCGGCGGTTTGCACCCAAAGCCCACGCCTTTCGCTACCGCATCGGCCTGCTGTACCTGGACCTCAGCGAACAAGACCAAGTACTCGGGCTGTCGCCCCTGGCCGGCGCGAGTCGCCTGGCGCCCTTCGGTTTTCGCCAGCAGGACTACCTGCGTGAATTCACGCGCCACGGCATGAGCTTGACCGATGCTGTGCGCCAGGAAGTCGGCAAGGCCCTGGGGCATACACCCCTGGGCGTTATCTGCCTGCTGACCCAGGCCCGCAGTTGGGGCCTGGCTTTTAACCCGGTGAGTTTCTTCTACTGCTTCGAGGCCGATGGGCAACTGGCCGCGATCCTGTGCGAAGTGACCAACACCCCATGGCGCGAACGCTATCACTACGTGCTGCCGGCCCAGGCCCTCAGCGCGGATCAGCACCAACACTTCGCCGTGGCCAAGGCGTTTCACGTGTCGCCGTTTTTGCCGCGCGACCTGGAATACCGCATGAGCTTCAGCCCGCCCGCCACCAAGCTCGGCGTGCACATGGCCGATTGGCAGGGCGAGGTGAAAGTCTTCGACGCCACCTTGAGCCTGCACAAAGAAACGCTGAACCGCGCCAGCCTGCACCGTTACCTGTGGCGCTATCCGTGGATGACCGCCAAGACCTGTCTGGCCATTTACTGGCAGGCCCTGCGCCTGTTGCTCAAGCGCACACCGATTTTTTCCCATCAGGCCGCCGACGGCGCCTCTCGCACAGCAGTCGGGTACACCAAGGATCGCCGCCATGAAATCCCCTAGCTTATCGGTCAAGACCCACCGCCTGAACATCAACGGCATGACCAGTGCGCTGCTGCGCAAGGGCGTGCTGCGCCAACTCAGCCAACTGCGCCATGGCCAGTTGGTGGTGATCGAGGACGGCGAGCGCCAGGTATTCGGCGCACGGGAAGCGCACCTGCTGGGGGAAATCCAGATTGTCGATTCGGCGGTCTGGGGCCTGGTGGCGGCCAACGGCTCCATCGGTGCGGGCGAGGCCTTTATCCACGGCTATTGGACCAGCCCGGACCTGACGGCGGTGGTGCGGGTTATGGTGAGTAACCTGGATGTGCTCGACGCGATGGAGGGTGGCCTGGCGAGATTGGCACGGCCGTTCACCCTAGGCCTGCACTGGCTCAACCGCAACACGCGCAAGGGCTCGCAAAAAAACATCGCCGCCCACTACGACCTCGGCAATGAGCTGTTCGAAGAATTCCTCGACCCGACCATGATGTATTCGGCCGCGCAGTTCCTGACGCCCGACGACAGCCTGGAACAGGCGCAACTGAACAAACTGCAACGCATCTGCCAGAAGCTCGCACTCAAACCCACCGATCATCTGCTGGAAATCGGCACCGGCTGGGGCAGCATGGCACTGTATGCGGCGCAGCAGTACGGCTGCAAGGTCACCACCACGACCTTGTCCAAAGAGCAGTTCGCCTACACCGAAAAACGCATCGCAGCCCTGGGCTTGCAAGACCAGGTCACGTTATTGCTGCAGGACTACCGCGACCTGACCGGCGAGTACGACAAATTGGTGTCCATCGAGATGATCGAAGCGGTGGGCCATCGCTTCCTGCCGACCTACTTCAAGCAGTGCGCGCACCTGCTCAAGCGTGATGGCCTGATGTTGCTGCAAGCCATCACCATCCGTGAGCAACGCTTCGAGCAGGCGAAAAACAGCGTCGACTTTATCCAGCGCTATATCTTCCCCGGCGGTGCCCTGCCCAGTGTGCAGAACATGCTGCACATCGTCAGCCGCGACACCGATATGAACCTGCTGCACATGGAGGACTTCGGCCTGCACTACGCGCGAACCCTGCGCCTGTGGCACGAGAACTTTCGCCACGCCCACGGCCGCCTGACGGAGCTGGGCTACGACGAATATTTCCTGCGGTTGTGGGAGTTCTACCTGTGCTACTGCGAGGGCGGCTTTATGGAGCGCACCATTGGCACCGCGCAATTGCTATTGGCCAAACCGTCGGCCATCAACCCTCCGTTGCTCGGGCGCTTCAGTGCTTAAACCACTGGCCAATGCCGTGCTGTTCCAGTGCGGGTGGTTTGCCTGCGTACTCGGTGGCGATAGCCCTTGGTTGCTGGTAGGGCTGGCGGTGCTGGCAATCCACCTGCTGTGGATAAGTTCGTGGGCCACCGACGGCGCGCTGATTATCCGCGTGACGCTGCTGGGCACGGTACTGGATACGTTGCTGCGCAGCCTGGGGGTGTTTCACTTCAGCGAGCCCGGACCGCTGATTCCCTTTTGGCTGATCCTGCTGTGGGCGGTACTGGCCACCACCCTGCGCCATTGCCTGGCCTGGAGTGCACGGCCCTGGTGGCGTGCGGCCGCATTGGGGGCGATCGGCGGGCCGTTGTCGTATTACGCCGGCAGCCAGTTGGCGGGCGTGCATTTTGGCTACCCACTGCTACCCACCATGGCGGGGCTGGCGCTGCTTTGGGCGGCGGTGTTCGTCGGACTGCATCGGCTGGCGCGCTGACGCCTGTCAGACCTTTCACACCTGCGTCACCCGCTTGCCTTACACTGCGCGCCTATGACCAACATCCCCCACATCCAGATCACCGAACCCGCCGTCACCTGCTCGACCTGCGCGGCCTGCTGCTGCCAGTTGGAAGTGATGCTGATCACCGACACCGGCGTGCCGGAGCGCTATATCGACACTGACGATTGGGGCGGTGAAGTGATGCTGCGCCTGGATGACGGCTGGTGCGCGGCGCTGGATCGGGACACGATGATGTGCACGATTTACGAACGTCGGCCGCTGATCTGCCGGGAGTTCGAGATGGGCGCACCGGAGTGCCTGACCGAACGCGAAGGCATCGCCACGGCCTACCGCTGATCTGAAGACTGATGACGATCAAAAAGTGTGGGAGGGCTTGCCCCCGCCCACACTGTCTTGCAGCGTTCCTGGGAATTACAGCGGCATGGTGTAGTGCAGCGAGTAGCTTTCTACACCATCGTTATTGCTGCTGATCCCGGCATTGGAGTAGTGCGTGGCGCGAATGCCGACTTCATGCCCACCGGTGAAGCGCAGGCCAAAGCCCAGGCGGTCTTCGAACTGGAAAGCCTGGCCGATGTTGTTGTCTTCCAGCTTGGTACGGGAAAACACTGCCACGCCAATCCCGGCTTCTATGTAAGGCTTGACCGACTGGCCGGCGAATTCATACACAAATACCGGCGAGAACGACAGGCTGCTGGCACCTGCACGGTCATCCCCCTCCCAATAGGTATAGGCGCCGCTCCAATAGCCGGTCAGACGACCGACGTCGCTCTGCATCCAGCTTTTGTCCCAATCCGAGGTCAGGCCCAGTCGATAGGTCAACGTCGAATCGCTGGTGCTGCCCACCCCAAACTCCAGGCCTGCGGCCTGGGCCGAAACAGAGTGTCCCACCACTACGGCCGCAATCGCGGCCAAACAGAACAAGCGCTTCATAAGAAACAGTCCTTTGAAAACAAAGTTGTATGATTTTTTACAGGCCATCTCGCTATAGAAGCTGACGCACACTCAGAAGTTCAGCGACATTTCACGAAATTTTCACGACCCGAAGCTTCGCACAACTGCAGAATGTTTCCATAGTGTCGGTAGGATATTTCTTAGGTGATACACATCGCCACTGGTCCAGAACTGTGCAGGCTCAGGATCGCCGAGGGCCAGCAGGTCGCGTTCGCCCAGCAAACGCTTGAGCTGACGTGCGACGGCAGCGCCGGTGTCGATGAGGATGATGCTGGCAGGCAGCATCTGCGCCAGAAGCGGCTTGAGGAAGGGATAGTGGGTACAGCCGAGGATGATGGTGTCGCAGCCGGCGCTGAGCAGCGGGTCGATATAGCCCTGCAACAACTGACGCAGGGCCGGGCTGTCCAGATCACCGGTTTCAATCAGCTCCACCAGGCCCGGACACGGCTGGGTGATCACCCGCACATCGGTGGCAAACCGATCGAGCAACGCGGCGAACTTGGCGCTTTGCAGGGTGCCGGTAGTGGCGAGCACCCCGACCACGCCACTGCGCGTGGCCGCCGCGGCGGGTTTGACCGCGGGCTCCATGCCCACCAGGGGCCAATCGGGGTAGTCCTGGCGCAAATCCGCGACGGCCGCCACGGTTGCGGTGTTGCAGGCAATCACAAAAGCCTTGGCGCCCTGCTCGCGGAAAAACCCGGCGACAGACCGGGAGCGCTCAAGAATGAACGCGGGGGTTTTCTCGCCGTAGGGGATATGTCCGCAATCGGCCACGTACAACAGGGACTCATGGGGCAGCAATTGCTGAATCTCATCCAGCACCGACAAGCCGCCGACACCGGAATCGAACACACCGATTGGCGCGTCCTTACCCATGTTGCGTCCCGCAGACACTGCAAGCGGGATCACGCTTGACCCGCAATTCGCGAAAACGTGTGGTCAACGCATCGATCAGCAGCAAGCGTCCCACCAACGGCTCGCCGAAACCCGCCAGCAGTTTCAGGGCCTCCAGGGCTTGCAGGCTACCGACCAGGCCCACCAGTGGGCCGACCACACCCGCTTCGCTGCAGGTCAGTTCAGTGTCGCTGCCGTGCCCGTATAAACAGTGATAGCACGGGCTTTCGGCACGACGTGGATCGAACACCGACAGTTGCCCTTCAAGCCGAATCGCCGCGCCGCTGATCAATGGCCTGGCCGCCGCCACGCAGGCGGCATTGACGGCCTCGCGGGTGGAGAAGTTGTCGCTGCAATCGAGCACTACGTCCACACCCGCCACCGCCGCCGCCAAGGTATCGGCATCCAGCGCGATGGGATGGGCGACCAAGGTGATTTCGGGGTTGAGGGCACTCAGGCGGCGCATGGCCGAATCGACCTTGGCCTGCCCGACACTGTCGGTGTCATGGATGATCTGGCGTTGCAGGTTGGTGAGGTCGACGGTGTCGAAATCCGCCAGGTGCAATTCACCGACACCCGCGGCAGCCAGGTACATCGCCACCGGGGCACCCAGGCCACCGAGGCCGACGATCAACGCACGGCCGTTTTTCAGGCGCAATTGGCCGTCGATGTCGACATGCTGCAACAGAATCTGTCGGCTGTAGCGCAACAGCTCCTGATCGGTCAGCACGGCCAGCGTCCCAGGGAGATGCGTTCGTGACCGCCAAGGTCGATGCGGCTGTGCACCTGCTCGAAGCCTTGGCTCAGCAACAGGTCGCGCACCGCGCCAGCCTGGTCGTAACCGTGCTCCAGCAGCAGCCAACCCGCGACGTTCAGGTGGGCCGGGGCCTGGGCGATGATCAACCGCAGGTCGTCCAGGCCATCATGGCCCGCCACCAGGGCGCTGGCCGGCTCGAAACGCACATCGCCCGCCACCAGGTGCGGATCGTTGGCGGCGATGTAGGGCGGGTTGCTGATGATCAGGTCGTAGGCGTGGCCTGCCAGGGCGCTGAACCAATGGCTGTTGAGCACCGTGGCGTTATGGAGGTGCAGGCGCTGGCGATTGCGTTCGGCCAGCGCCACGGCTTCCAGCACGCGGTCGACGGCCGTGACGTGCCAGGCCGGACGCTCGCTGGCCAGGGCCAGGGCGATGGCGCCGCTGCCAGTACCGAGATCGAGGACCTTGACCGGTGTGGCCGGTAACAATTCCAGGGCCGCTTCCACCAGCAGCTCGGTGTCCGGACGCGGGATCAGCGTGTGGGGCGCGACCTCCAGGTCCAGCTTCCAGAAACCTTGCTGACCGAGGATATAGGCCACCGGCTCGCCGGCGCGGCGGCGTTGCAGGTAGCCGGCAAACACCAGGGCGTGTTCGCTGCTGACGATTTTTTCCGGCCAGGTGTGCAGGTAGCTGCGGGACTTGCCCAAGGCCGCCGCCAGCAATAATTCGGCATCCAGGCGCGCCGTGGGCGAGTCGGGCAGGTCGGCGGCGCGCAACAGGCTGGCGATAATGGTCATTTATTCACCTATCGCCGCCAGCTGATCGGCCTGGTATTCGGCGAGCAATGGCTCGATCACCGCATCCACGCCACCCGCGAGAATCTCGTCCAGGGAGTAAAGGGTGAGGTTGACCCGGTGGTCGGTGACCCGGCCCTGGGCAAAGTTGTAGGTACGGATGCGCTCGGAGCGGTCGCCCGAGCCCACCAGCAATTTGCGCTCGCTGGCAATCGCGTTGGCGGCGGCGCTGGTCTGTTGGTCATTGAGCTTGGCCGAGAGCCAGGACATGGCCCGTGCACGGTTCTTGTGCTGGGAACGTTCTTCCTGGCACTCCACCACGATGCCCGACGGCAAGTGAGTGATACGAATCGCCGAGTCCGTCTTGTTGACGTGCTGGCCACCGGCGCCCGACGAGCGGTAGGTGTCGACCCGCAGGTCGGCCGGGTTGATCTCGATGGCTTCCTGCTCGTCCGGCTCGGGCAACACGGCCACCGTGCAGGCCGAGGTGTGGATGCGACCTTGGGATTCCGTCGCGGGAACCCGCTGCACACGGTGGGCACCGGACTCGAACTTCAGCTTGCCATAGACGTTGTCGCCTTCGACCCGCGCGATGACTTCTTTATAGCCGCCATGCTCACCTTCGTTCTCGGACAGGATCTCGACCCGCCAACCGCGACGCTCGGCATAACGTGAATACATGCGGAACAGGTCGCCGGAGAAAATCGCCGCTTCATCACCGCCGGTGCCGGCACGGATTTCAAGGAACACATTGCGCCCGTCGTTGGGGTCCTTGGGCAGCAGCATGCGCTGCAGGTCACCTTCCAGCTCGGCCAACTTTTCCTTGGCCTCGCGGACTTCTTCCACGGCCATTTCACGCATGTCCGGGTCGCTGTCCTTGAGCAGCGCCTGGGCGCCTTCGAGGTCGGCCTGCACTTTGGTGAGATTTTTGTACGTGGCCACAATGGGCTCAACTTCGGCGTATTCCTTGGAATAGGCGCGGAACTTGGTTTGATCGGAAATGACTTCGCCGTCGCCGAGCAAGGCGGTCAGTTCTTCGAAACGGTCCTGGAGCACGTCCAGTTTATTGAGCAGTGACGCTTTCATTGCGATTTTTTATCCGAAGAGCTGGGCGCGCCCTCACCGAGGGCAAAGAGTTCCTGGGCCATGGCCAGCGCATCGAGGCGGCCTTCGGCAGTCAGTTTTTTTAATTGTACGCTGGGCGCATGCAGCAACTTGTTGGTCAGGCCGCGGGCCAGTTGCATCAGCACTTCCTCGGCACTGCTGCCGTTGGCGAGCAGGCGCTGGGCCTTGATCAACTCTTCATCACGCAGGCGTTCGCCCTGCTGACGATACGCCTTGAGCACGTCCACCGCCGCCAGCTCACGCAGGCGCACCATGAACTCTTCGGCACCGACGCTGACCATCTCTTCAGCCGCCTGGGCAGCGCCCTGGCGACTCTTGAGGTTTTCGGCGACCACTTCATGGAGATCGTCGACGCTGTAGAGGTAAACGTCGTCCAACTCGCCGACTTCGGGCTCGATATCCCGGGGAACGGCAATGTCGACCATGAAGATCGGCTTGTGCTTGCGCAGTTTCAGCGCGCTTTCCACCGCGCCCTTGCCGAGGATCGGCAGTTGGCTGGCGGTGGAGCTAATGACGATATCGCTGCGCACCAGTTCGGCGGGGATGTCCGACAGCAGCACCGCATGGGCGCCGAACTGTTCGGCGAGGATGCTGGCGCGCTCCAGGGTACGGTTGGCGACCACGATGCGCTTTACGCCCAGGTCATGCAGGTGGCGGGCAACCAGGGTGATGGTCTCGCCGGCGCCGATCAACAGCGCCTGGCTACGCTGCAGGTCGCTGAAAATCTGCTTGGCCAGGCTGACGGCGGCAAACGCCACGGACACCGGGTTTTCACCGATGGCGGTGTCGGTGCGCACCTGCTTGGCGGAATTGAAGGTGGCCTGGAACAGACGGCCCAGCAGCGGACCGACGGTGCCGGCCTCGCGCGCCACGGCGTAGGCGGATTTCATCTGGCCCAGGATCTGCGGCTCGCCCAACACCAGCGAATCGAGGCCGGATGCCACGCGCATCATGTGACGAACTGCCGCATCGTCTTCGTGCACATAGGCGCTCGCGCGCAGGTCTTCGAGGCTCAAATGGTGATAATCGGCCAGCCAGCGCAGTACCACATCCGCCGAGAGATGTTCCTGCTCTATATAAAGCTCACTGCGATTGCAGGTCGAAAGGATCGCAGCTTCGCGGCTGTCGGTGAGACGGCAGAGCTGCTGCAAGGCCTCAACCAACTGCTCTGGCGTAAACGCCACGCGCTCGCGCACGTCTACGGAAGCAGTCTTGTGGTTAATACCGAGTGCGAGGAAGGCCATTCAATATCGCTGATGATGTCGGGAAGCCGACAATTGTCCTACTTCGAAAGATTCAGAACAACCACCGTCGTCTATTGTCCTAGTAGCTTATGCCTATAAAAAGGCCATCTGTAGGCGCAAGCCTGCTCGCGATGGTCGTGAACCATGACACGGCCTCCTGACAAAACGCGTTGTCCTCAGGCTTTTCGCGAGCAAGCTCGCTCCTACACGGTTATGTTTGGCCGAAGGCTTGTGTCATGATGATCCGACCGCAGGTTAGTCGTCCTCTTCCTATATGAATAGATCTTCCGCGTTGCTCCTTGCTTTTGTCTTCCTCAGCGGCTGCCAGGCCATGGCACCCGTGTCGCCGGACGGTACACCGCCGGTGGAAGACAGCACACCCGCCCCTGAAAAGCCCAAGGTTTATTCCTCGTTCAGTGAAGAAACGGTGTTCAGCCTGCTCAGTGCGGAACTGGCCGGCCAGCGCAATCGCTTCGATATTGCGCTGGATAACTACGTGACCCAGGCCATCAACACCCAGGATCCGGGAATTTCCGAGCGGGCGTTCCGCATCGCCGAGTACCTCGGGGCCGATCAGGCCGCGCTGGATACTTCGCTGATCTGGGCAAAGAACGCGCCGGACGATCTGGAAGCCCAGCGGGCAGCCGCCATTCAATTGGCGCGGGCCGGGCGCTATGACGACTCCATGGTCTATATGGAGAAAGTCCTGCAAGGCAAGGGCGACACCCATTTCGACTTCCTTGCGCTGTCGGCTGCCGACACCGACCAGGACACCCGCAATGGCCTGATGAAGAGTTTTGACCGCCTGCTGCAAAAACACCCGAAGAACAGTCAACTGGTGTTCGGCAAGGCCCTGCTGCTGCAACAGGATGATGAAGCCGAAGCCGCACTGAAGCTGCTGGAACAGAACCCGCCGGAAGACGGCGAGATCGCGCCGATTCTGCTGCGCGCGCGCCTGCTGCAGAACCTCAACCGCGGCAAGGAAGCGATTCCACTGCTGGAAAAAAGCATCAAGAAATACCCGGACGACAAGCGCCTGCGCCTGACTTACGCGCGCACGCTGGTGGAGCAGGACCGCATGGAGGACGCCAAAGTGCAGTTCGCCAACCTGCTCCAGCAATACCCCGATGACGATGAACTGCGTTACTCCCTGGCGCTGGTGTGCCTGGAAGCCAAGGCCTGGGACGAGGCCAAGGGTTACCTGGAAGAGCTGATCGAGCGCGAAAGCCATGTCGACTCGGCGCACCTGAACCTGGGCCGCATCGCTGAAGAGCGCAGCGACCCGCAGGCCGCACTGCTCGAATACGCACAGGTCGGCCCAGGCAACGACTACCTGCCGGCCCAACTGCGCCAGGCCGACATCCTGATGAGCAACGGGCGTACCGATGAGGCAGAAAAACGCCTGGCCGCTGCACGGGATGCCGAACCGGACTACGCGATCCAGCTTTACCTGATCCAGGCCGAGACCTTGTCAGCCAATAATCAGGGCGAGCGCGCCTGGAAGGTGCTGCAACAGGCCTTGTTGCAATTCCCCGACGATTTGAACCTGCTGTACACCCGCGCCATGCAGGCGGAAAAACGCAATGACCTGGCGCAGATGGAAAAAGACCTGCGCCTGATCATCAAGCGCGACCCGGACAACGCCATGGCCCTGAATGCCCTGGGCTACACCTTGTCCGACCGCACCACGCGCTACGACGAAGCCAAGGCGTTGATCGAACAGGCGCACAAGCTCAACCCGGAAGACCCGGCCGTACTCGACAGCCTGGGCTGGGTGAACTATCGCCTGGGTAACCTCGACGAAGCCGAACGCTTGCTGCGCCAGGCCCTGGAGCGCTTCCCCGACCAGGAAGTCGCTGCACACCTGGGCGAGGTGCTGTGGGCCAATGGCAAGCAGCGCGAAGCCCGCCAGATCTGGGAAAAATTCCTCAAGGAACAACCCGAAAGCCCCATCCTGCGCGGCACCATCAAGCGCCTGACCGGATCCGAGACCCTTTAAGCTTATGTTCTTGCGCCACGTTATCGTTTTCAGCTTCATCGCCCTGCTCGCCGGTTGCGCGGGCTTCGGTGCCCGCGAATCCGTTGAGGGCCAGGGCAACCCGGCGCAATGGAAGCAGCACAAGGATCAGCTCGGCAGCATCGACGGCTGGCAGATCGAAGGCAAAGTCGGGGTTCGCGCACCGAAAGATTCCGGCAGCGGCACCTTGTTCTGGCTGCAACGCCAGGATTACTACGACATTCGCTTGTCCGGCCCCCTGGGGCGCGGCGCCGCGCGCCTGACCGGCCGCCCGGGACAAGTCAGCCTCGAAGTCGCCAACCAGGGTCGCTACGAGGCCACCTCGCCCGAAGCGCTGCTGGAAGAGCAGATTGGCTGGAAACTGCCTGTCTCGCACCTGGTGTGGTGGGTCCGCGGCTTGCCCGCGCCGGACAGCAAGAGCCGCCTGAGCCTCAACGGTGATAGCCGCCTGGCCACCCTGGAACAGGATGGCTGGCAGGTCGAGTACCTCAGCTACGTGGAACAGGGCGGTTATTGGCTGCCAGAGCGCATCAAGCTGCATGGCACCGACCTTGACGTCACGCTGGTGATCAAGGACTGGCAACCGCGCAAGCTGGGGCAATAACGTGGCCGTACAAAAACTGACCCTGCCCTCTCCTGCCAAACTCAATCTGATGCTGCACATTCTCGGTCGCCGTGAAGACGGCTACCACGAGTTGCAGACGCTGTTTCAATTTCTCGACTACGGCGATGAGCTCACCTTCGCCCTGCGCGACGATGGCGTGATCCAGCTGCACACTGAATTCGAAGGCGTGCCCCACGACAGCAACCTGATCGTGAGGGCCGCCAAAAAACTCCAGGAGCAGTCCAGCTGTTCCCAGGGCATCGATATATGGATCGATAAGATTCTGCCCATGGGTGGCGGAATCGGTGGTGGCAGCTCGAATGCAGCGACCACACTGCTGGGTCTGAACCATTTGTGGCAACTGGGCTGGGACCATGATCGCCTGGCTGCGCTGGGCCTCACGCTGGGCGCCGACGTCCCGGTTTTCGTGCGTGGACACGCCGCTTTTGCTGAGGGCGTGGGGGAAAAACTCACCCCGGAATACCCCGAAGAGCCGTGGTATGTCGTGCTTGTCCCGCAAGTATCTGTAAGTACAGCAGAAATTTTTTCAGATCCGCTGTTGACACGTAACTCTCCTCCCATTAAAGTGCGCCCCGTTCCCAAGGGAAACAGTCGAAATGACTGCTTACCGGTTGTAGCAAGGCGTTATCCAGAGGTACGTAACGCTTTGAATTTGTTAGGTAAATTTACCGAAGCAAAATTAACCGGAACTGGAAGTTGTGTGTTTGGGGGCTTCCCAAGCAAAGCTGAAGCTGATAAAGTCTCGGCCCTTCTTACAGAGACCCTTACAGGGTTTGTAGCAAAAGGAAGCAACGTTTCGATGTTGCATCGCAAGCTGCAAAGCCTGCTCTAAAAGGAATCGAGTACTGGGTACTCGTTGCAACAGATACAGGGGCGTCGCCAAGCGGTAAGGCAGCAGGTTTTGATCCTGCCATGCGTTGGTTCGAATCCAGCCGCCCCTGCCATTTTCTAATACTCATCCAGGTTACCCTCAGCCTCTAGGTACTGCGCGTGTCCAAGATGATGGTCTTTACGGGGAACGCCAACCCCGATCTGGCTCGACGTGTCGTACGTCAGCTGCATATCCCTCTCGGTGACATCTCTGTCGGTAAATTCTCCGACGGCGAAATTACAGCCGAGATCAATGAAAACGTCCGCGGTAAAGACGTCTTCATTATCCAGCCGACCTGCGCTCCGACCAACGATAACCTGATGGAACTCGTCGTGATGGCTGATGCCTTCCGCCGCTCCTCAGCGACTCGAATCACAGCTGTAATCCCTTACTTTGGTTATGCCCGCCAGGATCGCCGTCCGCGTTCCGCACGTGTGGCTATCAGCGCGAAAGTCGTTGCTGACATGCTGACCGTGGTAGGTATCGACCGTGTGCTCACGGTTGACCTGCACGCTGACCAAATCCAGGGGTTCTTCGATATTCCGGTAGATAACATCTACGGCTCCCCCGTATTGGTGGATGACATCGAAGACCAGCGCTTTGAAAATCTGATGATCGTATCCCCGGACATTGGTGGCGTCGTGCGTGCACGGGCTGTTGCCAAATCCCTGGGTGTGGACCTCGGGATCATCGACAAACGCCGCGAGAAAGCCAATCACTCTGAAGTGATGCATATCATCGGTGATGTCGAAGGGCGTACCTGTATTCTGGTTGATGACATGGTCGACACCGCCGGCACCCTGTGCCACGCGGCCAAAGCCTTGAAAGAGCACGGTGCAGCTAAAGTCTTCGCCTACTGCACACACCCTGTGCTGTCGGGCCGAGCGATCGAGAACATCGAGAACTCCGTGCTGGACGAACTGGTGGTGACCAACACCATCCCGTTGTCCGCCGCTGCTCAAGCCTGTGCGCGTATCCGTCAACTGGATATCGCACCGGTAGTTGCCGAAGCGGTTCGCCGCATCAGCAATGAAGAATCGATCAGCGCGATGTTCCGCTAAGGGTCAAACCTTCGGAACACCTCACTGACGAAAAGCGCCCCGCCCCAGCATATTGTTGGGGCGGGGCTTTTTTGCCCATATCGCCTTTAGCGCTGGTCGCAAACGCTGGGGCGAATGTGGTTATTTTGGAGATACAACATGAACGATTTTACTCTGAATGCTGAAGTGCGTTCCGACCTGGGGAAAGGTGCGAGCCGCCGCCTGCGTCGTCTCGCAAGCCTGGTTCCAGCTGTAGTTTACGGTGGCGACAAAGCCCCTGAATCCATCAGCATGCTGGCTAAAGAAGTTGCCAAACTGCTCGAAAACGATGCGGCCTACAGCCATATCATCGAGCTGAACGTTGGTGGCAAAAAGCAGAACGTCATCATCAAGGCCCTGCAACGTCACCCAGCTAAAGGCCACGTGCTGCACGCTGACTTTGTACGCGTCGTAGCAGGTCAGAAACTGACCGCTATCGTACCTGTGCACTTCGTGGGTGAAGAAGCTCCGGTCAAGAAAGGCGGCGAAGTCTCGCACGTTGTTGCTGAAATCGAAGTGACCTGCCTGCCGAAAGACCTGCCTGAGTTCATCGAAGTCGACCTGTCGGCTCTGGAAATCGGCGACATCGTTCACCTGTCCGACCTCAAGGCCCCTAAAGGCGTTGAGTTCGTTGCACTGGCTCACGGTGATGACAAAGCTGTTGCAAACGTACACGCTCCACGCGTTGCTCCAGAAGCTGAAGAAGGCGCTGCAGAGTAATTCACTCTGTATTGCCGGAGCTTGAGGAAACATCGCGGACCGAAACGTAGCGAGAAAGCGGGCGATAACGCGAAGTTTATCTCTGGATAAGTTAGCTCCTGTCGTCCACTTTCGCCGCACTCAGGTCAGGCGATGTTATCCACAACTCCAAAGGAAGGGCCCCTGTCGTGACTGCCATTAAACTGATCGTTGGCCTGGGAAATCCAGGCGCCGAATACGAACAGACCCGGCATAACGCGGGGGCCCTTTTTGTTGAGCGCATCGCCCACGCACAAGGTGTAAACCTGGTGGCCGATCGCAAATATTTTGGTCTGACCGGACGCTTCTCGCATCAGGGTCAGGATGTTCGTCTGTTGATTCCCACCACCTACATGAACCGCAGCGGCCAGGCTGTCGCGGCGCTTGCGGGCTTCTTCCGGATCAAACCCGAGGAAATCCTGGTGGCCCACGACGAACTGGACCTGCCACCCGGCGTTGCCAAGCTCAAGCAAGGCGGCGGGCATGGCGGGCACAATGGCCTGCGCGACATCATCGCGCAGTTGGGCAATCAGAATACTTTTTACCGCCTGCGGCTCGGCATTGGCCACCCAGGCGTCGCCAGTATGGTTTCAAATTTCGTCCTGGGTCGTGCGCCACGCGCCGAACAGGAAAAACTCGATGCCAGCATCGACTTTGCCCTCGGCGTGCTGCCGGATATCTTCGCCGGTGAATGGAACCGCGCGATGAAAAACCTGCACAGCCAGAAGGCCTGACTTTTTTCCGAGGGGAAACACCATGGGATTCAATTGCGGCATCGTCGGCCTGCCCAACGTCGGCAAATCCACCTTGTTCAACGCTTTGACCAAGTCCGGTATTGCGGCGGAGAACTTCCCCTTCTGCACCATCGAACCCAACAGCGGCATCGTGCCGATGCCCGATCCGCGCCTGGAAGCACTGGCGGCCATCGTCAATCCCAAGCGCATCCTGCCGACCACCATGGAGTTCGTCGACATCGCAGGCCTGGTAGCCGGCGCGTCGAAAGGTGAAGGCCTGGGCAACAAGTTCCTGGCCAACATCCGTGAAACCGATGCCATCGCCCACGTGGTCCGCTGCTTTGAAGACGAGAACGTGATTCACGTCTCCAACAGCGTCGACCCGAAACGCGACATCGAGATCATCGACCTGGAACTGATCTTCGCCGACCTCGACAGCTGCGAGAAGCAACTGCAGAAAGTCGCACGCAACGCCAAAGGCGGCGACAAGGACGCAGTGGTCCAGAAAGGCCTGCTGGAACAGTTGATCGCGCACTTCACCCTGGGCAAGCCGGCACGCAGCCTAATGAAGACCATGGGCGCTGACGAGAAGGCCGTGGTCAAGGGTTTCCACCTGCTGACCACCAAGCCAGTGATGTACATCGCCAACGTCGCTGAAGACGGCTTCGAGAACAACCCTCTGCTCGACGTGGTCAAGGCCATCGCCGACGAAGAAGGCGCCATCGTGGTGCCGGTGTGCAACAAGATTGAAGCGGAAATCGCCGAGCTGGATGACGGCGAAGAAAAAGACATGTTCCTTGAGGCCCTGGGCCTGGAAGAGCCTGGCCTGAACCGTGTGATCCGCGCCGGTTACGAAATGCTCAACCTGCAGACCTACTTCACCGCCGGGGTCGAAGAAGTGCGTGCCTGGACCGTAAAAGTCGGCGCCACTGCGCCACAGGCTGCCGGTGTGATCCACACCGACTTTGAAAAAGGCTTTATCCGCGCGGAAGTGATCGCCTACAACGACTTTATCCAGTTCAAGGGTGAGGCCGGTGCCAAGGAAGCGGGTAAATGGCGTTTGGAAGGTAAGGAATACATTGTTAAAGATGGCGATGTGATGCACTTCCGCTTTAACGTGTAAACGCTACCTGCGAAGTCTACGACAAATAAAAAAGCCGATGCACTGCATCGGCTTTTTTGTAGGTGAAACTTCCTAACATAGGACAAGCATCGTTCACACTTCACTACCAGACTTCCCCTACTTACCCCCTCCGCCTTTAATGCAGCCAGGCAGTTGCACAATTTAACCTCAATAATGCCGGGGTTTTCCTACATTATTCCGGCCCACACTTACGTCAATATCCCAGTATAAGTTCTATACCCTCATTCCTGATTGACGAGCATAGACTGTCCTCTCAACACTGAAGTCGAGCGATAATGGAGAACTCTTCGATGTCGGTCTCCACCCTTGGAGAAAATGAAAAAGATACTTCACTCTTCGAAGACACGGATATTGAAAACACACTGAGCAGCACGGCCCCCCTCAATATAGACATACTGTTGCTGGGAGAAACCGGCACTGGCAAAGATACCCTGGCGCAGCGGGTTCACCGCCTATCGACACGGCGGGGCAATTTTGTCGCGGTCAATTGTGCGGCTATTCCTGATAGCCTCGCCGAAAGCCAATTGTTCGGCGTCAACAGCGGTGCCTATACCGGCGCAATCCAGTCCCGTGCCGGTTTTATCGAGGCAGCCCATCTCGGCACCCTGTACCTCGATGAGATCGATAGCATGCCGTTGAACCTGCAAGCCAAACTGCTGCGCGCGCTGGAGTCGCGGGGGGTGGAGCGCCTGGGCTCAACCCGCTTCATCCCGGTGGACATGCGTGTGATCGCGTCTGCCCAACAATCGCTCCACCAGATGGTCGAACTCGGAACCTTCAGGCGCGACCTGTACTTCCGTCTGAATGTCGTCAACATCCAGCTTCCAGCCTTGCGTGATCGGCGAGAGCACATCATCCCGCTGTTCCTGGAGATGATTCAGCAGGAAGCCCACCGGTTCAAACGCACTGCCCCGCCGCCCACCGACGGGCTGCTGCAACAACTGCTGTGCCACACCTGGCAGGGTAATGTTCGGGAGTTACGTTCTACGGCCAAGAGGTTCGTGCTCGGCCTGCCACCGTTTTCAACCTCGGTGAGCGACCAACAGAAAATCCAGATGGGCCTGAAGGCACGCCTACAACACGTTGAAAAAGCGTTTATTGAGGAGTCGTTGCGCAGGCATCACCACTGTGTAGAAACCGTCGCGGTTGAACTGGGTGTTGCCAAGCGCACGCTGTACTACAGAATGAAACAATTAAATATATCATTAATATAGAAAAACCGTTTCAGCTAAGTGCCTCGCCTAACTAGACACCAGTGCATCTAAAAAAACACATTTAGGAACATCTATACCGAGCAATATTCGGAACCATTTCCTTCTAGCAACCACACACTCATCGTCAGATTCAAGTTGTAGAGAAACATGTCACAGACTCAATACAATTTGCTCTCCTGACGCTTAGTACCACTTAAATACCTTAAGATAGGAAGTTATTATGAGCGCAATTTCCGCTTCAAGCCCTGTTTCTTCTGGCTACGCCACAAACAATTACGCTTCACCAAAGTCATCGGATTTGTCCGGAGCAATGGGCGGAGGCGACGATGATCTGATAGCCCAAGCAAAAGCTGTGGGCAGGGACGGTGCGATGAAAATGCTTGATATGAAAGCGTTTAACAACGTCACATCGGCCGCTAAAGCAGTCCAATAATAAAAGCACCTCTCCGAGCTGATGATTGGAGAGGTGCTTGTACTGCTTGAATGATTCAATCGTTAACGTCAGCGAAAAAAAACTATCGCCCCCCACACAGTAGACTTCACATGTGGATAGAAAATATTGAGTCTTCAGTATCTGACGAGACTGTCGAGAGGAACGACAAGACGTCTGAATTTTTGGCGCTGGATACGGATGTCAACTTTTTCAGCTCAATGCTCGAACACTCATTCCCGGCTACCTCCGCCTCAGGAAAAAGAGGCCTGCCGACGGCGCTGATAGAAGCGATTGAGCCGCTCAATATCACAAGAGCCCGTCTTGCGCGAGCACTGAAATCCACAAACAAGCAGATGAACATCCAAGAGCTTAAAAAATTTCCGGGCGAGCTTTCCGGTGCGGTTCTCACATCTCAACTACTGGTAAAGACCCTTGGCAAGACAACTCAAGGCATCGACAAGATTTGCAATATGCAATAGTGAACATGAATAGATTGTTATCCGTCGCGCTGATCTTTTTTATTACGTTGATATTAAGCGGTTGCGGTGACCGCGTTGAACTTCATCGTCAGCTCTCTGAGCAAGAGGCCAATGAGGTCATAGCAGAATTGGCAGATAAACATATTCGAGCCTTAAAAATCCCGGCCAAAGATGGTGTCGTCGTGGCGGTTAACGCAATCGATATCGGACGCGCCGTACGTACCTTGGAAGCCGCCGGTCTACCGAGAATGGCCCGGGCAACATTGGGCGATACCTTTCGCAAGGAAGGCGTTATTTCCACGCCATTGGAGGAGCGCGCACGTTACATCTATGCCTTGTCCCAAGAGCTTGAGGCGACCTTCTCTAACATCGACGGCGTTATCGTTGCGCGGGTACACGTAGTGTTGCCCGAACGCATCGCACCTGGGGAACCTGTCCAACCCGCATCCGCGTCAGTATTCATCAAGCATGATCCGCGCCTGGATCCCGATAACATCCAAGCACGCATTCGCAGAATGGTGGCAAGCAGCATCCCTGGCATGACCACAGCAGTGGAAAATCCGCAAAAACTGACCGTGGTATTTGTACCTGCCACCGCTTACCAGGAACAGCAGCGCCTCGTGTATTTTGGCCCTTTCCTGGTACCCAGCGATGACCTGGGGTTTTGGCGCAACAGCACAGTCTTCACTCTGCTAGCCATGGTTGCCGTCGTGAGCACCGGACTATTCCTACGCAATCGGCGTCAGCGTCTTGTAAAAGGTGCGTCCGTGGCAGGCGAATCGACTGGCCTCTCCCATGACGCCTAGACCCGTCAATCCAATGAGCGAACATCTGGCCTGGGCTCAATGGTGGGCATTCCCATGGAAGTATGCCCACGAGGACTGGAGAGGCGAAAAATACCCAGCGATCAGCACGCTATATCACCTTGGACGGTTGGCGCCGGGCAACCTCACGGGGGTTGCAACCTGCTTGCCTGCTGCCCCTCACCCTACCGTGCTTCGCCTGGCCCTCGCCTCAACTGAGCAACTCGACCTGGCGATGACACTGATTCACGACACCTTTAATCCTGAGGCAGCAGCCCCCTTGAGCAACAGCCATCACCTGTGGTGCATGCGTCTGTCCAAGGCGCTGCCCCCGGCCATGCTGCCTCGCGACGCTGATCCATTGCAATTGCTCCATAGCTGGGTGGAACCGGCGACTTGGCAACGCCTTCGGTTGCGCTTCCCACGTGAGCGTGTAGGGGATGTCGAAAAAAGAAATATCTCATTCGAGAACGCCAGCAGCCGCCTGAACACACTGTGGCAAGCCGTGGTCTGGCGCGTGACGAATTTGGCAAGTGATCCCACGCCCCCCTGACTCGAAGGGGTAAGGAAATCAACGATGTTATGTCGATACACCATTGAGTTGCTCAAGGACGCTACGCACGTACAGAGCAGCCTGATCCTGCGGGAAGAGCTTGCCAACTGGAAGCAGGCCGACCAACTCTTGAACCGGGCCAATGCACAGGCCGATGAGCTGATAAGCCTGGCAGAGGAAAAATGCGAAGCCTTGCTGGAAAAAGTATCCCTGGAGGTCTGGCAGCGCGCGGATGCCCAATTCAAGCGATGGGAGCACGACCGTCAAGAGATGTACGACAGCCTGGAGCACTACGCAACATCGATCACCAACCAGGCAATTCGCTGCCTGCTTGACGAGACGGTAGCCCAACAAAGGCTTGGAGCCCTTCTCAAGCATTTGATGGCGAACCAGATTCAAGAGGTCAACGCCACACTACTCTGTCACCCCCATGACCTGGAGGAGGTGAAACAGTTTTTTGTTCGTCACACCTCCACACGCTGGAAACTTCAGGCTGATGACACAACCCCCCTGCAGACACTGGTACTGAAAACAGACGAGGGCGATTTTCGCATCAGTTGGAATTCGATGATCGAAGCTTTTTTCAACGGCAGTTACACAAACGAGTCCTCTCCACAATAAGGAAAACCATATGGACTTTTTCGATAAGTTGTCACGCCAACTTTTGAAGAATAACGCTGTCAGCGATAAACGTCTTAGGGCTTTAGTGGAGATGGAAGAAGAGGATGAAGAGTCTGCCGAACTATTCTACAACCTCGCGCTAAGACGCTCTGCGAGCGATATGGCTTATCACGAGCACAAGCGGGTGACCCATCTTATGTACAAATCGACGTTTGAGAGTTTCACCTGATATGCACGAGTTGATCAATGAATGGTTAAACAGCCATAACGAACAGATCAGTTTGTTCGAAGGCGACGATGAAATCATTCTTAAACGTCAAGGGGAAGTGCTATTACTGGGTGCTCAACTAACTTCAGTTCGTCCCGATAATGCAATCCTGCAGAATTGGATGCGACTGGGCGCCGCCAGCCTGAATCATTTCCAAGGCGCACTGGCCCTCAAAACTGAAAGCGGCGCGCTATGGCTGGTTCAAAGTCTGCGCAGCGGGCAGGAAAAGAGGGCTGTGCTCGGCTGTCTCGAAGCCCTGCTTAACCAACGTGACACATGGCGCTCAACGGTGACACGTCTCGCTCAGCCGGCCCGAAACCTCAGACCCACTTCGCTACGCTCACTATCCTACTGAACAGAGAACTGTGAATGTCTAACAAGCCTCACAAGCGCAGTCGCTTGCGTCCAGACTCGCCTGCCGATTCCCTTAAAAGATTCCATTGGCGCAACATGATCCTGCTTCCCTGGCTGCTGATCCCAGCAGGGAACACACTGGCGGCCATACCCCCCGAGTGGAAAAACACCGCCTACGCTTATGAAGCTGAACATAAGCCACTCCGGGAAGTGCTGGAGGATTTCGCCCAGACCTTTGGGACACAACTACATGTCGAGGGCCTGCTGGAAGGCAACGTAAATGGCAAGATTCGCGCCAATACCCCGCAGTCGATGCTCGACCGTCTGGGGGTAGAACACCGTTTCCAGTGGTACCTGTACAACAACACCCTCTATATCAGCACGCTGGACCAGCAAGACTCGGCGCGCCTGGAGGTTTCTTCCGAGACCATTGCCGACCTTAAGCAAGCGCTCACCGATATTGGCCTGCTCGATAGCCGTTTCGGTTGGGGCGAGTTGCCCGAAGACGGCGTGGTACTGGTTTCGGGCCCTCGACGCTATATCGAGCAGATCAAACAGTTCAGTACCCAGCGCCGCTCTCCGGATGAAAAGCAGAGTGTGCTGAGTTTCCCGCTTAAATTCGCCAATGCGACGGATCGTCAAGTGGATTACCGCGGCGAGAAGCTCACTATTCCGGGAGTGGCCAGCATTCTGCGTGGATTGCTGGAGCCGCGCTCCAATTCGACCCTCAACAGGCTGAACCAACCCTCCCCGTCACAGCCAGCGCCGCTCGTACCGAACATTCCCCGATTGAACAACCCTTTACTGGGGCAGATGCTGGGTACAAACGTTAACACCGGGCAGGTGGATCCGCTCCCGACACTCACCTCGCGAGCCCCGGTCTCACCCAGCAGGATTCGCGTCGAAGCCGATGTACGCAATAACGCTGTGCTGATCTATGACCTGCCTGAGCGGCAGGGCATGTACCGAGAGTTGATCACTCAACTCGATGTCGCACGCAAACTGGTGGAAATCGACGCGATCATTCTCGATATCGAGCGCACCCAATTGCGAGAGTTCGGGGTGAACTGGGGGTTTCAGAACAGCCGATTCCGTGGCGGCGTCAATATGGCACCGGGCACCTCTTCGCAGGTGTCGATTGAGAACCGTGAGCGCTTCTACGCAGATATACGCGCGCTGGAAGCCAAGGGGCTGGCAAGCATGGTCTCCAACCCCTCGGTGCTCACCCTGGAAAACCAACCGGCGGTCATCGACTTCAACCGCACCCAGTACCTGACCCCCGGCCGGGAGAATGCAACCATTTTACCGGTCACCGTGGGCACCAGCTTCCAGGTGGTCCCCCGTATCATCACCAGCCGTGGCAGCCACCAGATCCATTTGGCGGTGGATATCGAAGATGGCAATTTCAACGAAACCAACCCCACTCCCGGCAACCTCGATGTACGCCGAGGCAAGGTCAGCACCCAGGCCGTCATGGCGGAAAAACGCTCACTGGTGGTCGGTGGTTTCCACGTCACCGAAAGCAGCGACAAGCGCAACAAAGTCCCCCTATTGGGTGATATCCCGCTACTGGGCAAGGCGCTGTTTTCCTCGACAGAACGGCAGAACAATCGACGTGAACGCCTGTTCATCCTCACCCCGCGCGTCATCGGTGACCAGGCCGATCCGTCGCGCTACCTGCCCCAGGCCGACCAGGTCGAATTGCAGGCAGCCCTCGCACCGTTGGCGCGGCGCTACAGCCCTCACCAGCCGGTAATCAAGCGCAGCGACATCATCAGTACCCTGGCGCACATGGTCAGCGGGAAAGTGCCCAAGGCCTTCAAGGCGGCACCAATGCCCCTGGGGCTGGACAGTTTGTGCAGCACCCGCGACTTGCTCGCGCTGAACACCGAACGCAGCCAATGGTATGCGGGACCGGACTACAACGTGGCGGTAGTGGTCCTGCGCAACCAGGTCAAACGCCACGTGCGTATCGACGAAAAGGAATGCAGCAACTCGCAGACCCTGGCCGTCAGCGTGTGGCCGCGCGCCTGGCTCAAGCCGGGTGAAGAAGCCGAGGTGTTTATCGCCATGCGCCCGGTGGTGAAGGACGAACACCTCAGCGTGCCCCGCCCCTCCTTGATTACTCCTGCTCAGAAGGCCACGCCATGAAACACCGCTTATTGTGCGTCACCCTGATCGCAACGGCACTGCTTGTCGCCGGCTGCACGCCCACCTGCAAGGGCGACTCCTGCTCACGCCCACAATCGAGCAAGGACAAGATGGTGATCTGGTGGCCACCGCAGATGCGTGCCGAGCCTGGTCCCGCCGGGGAACGTGCGGATTACCAGACTATCTCGCTGGAACGATGAGCCGCCAGGAAATGCCCGACAATCAACGCCAGGTATTTCTGGACAATCTGGTGAGTGGCGCTGCCGCTCACCTGATGCTCGCTCCCGGTATCAAAGCATGTGCACTGCACGCCGGCAAACGCCCGGGCATGGCCTTGCACGTCGCTCGTTCAGCATTACAGGCAGGGCAGTTGCAGCAGGTATTGGAGCGGCGCTTTGAGCTTGCCGTGGTGTTCGATGGTTGTTTTATCTACCTGGACGCGCAGGATGCCTTGGTAATCTGGCACGCGCTGCCGGCTGCAAACGATGCGCTCGACGGACTCCTCAGCCGGATGCTTTCCCTGGCCAATCTCCAAGCCCTGGACACACGCTCCACCTGCTGATCAGCGACGTTCCAACTCAGGCAATTCCAGCGTTTCGCGCTTGGCTTCATCATCAAGCTCACGCAAGGTGCGATAGATCAGTGCCACAGCCTGCAAGGATTCGCGGGGAATGCTTGCTCCCAACGCTTTGGTATAGAGCAAGCGCGCCAGCCATACGCATTGGATGACCGGCACCTCGGCGGCCTTCGCCTGCGCAATCAACTGGCGGGCGACGGCATCCGTACCTTTGCTGACCAGCAGCGGAAGCGGCGTCTTGCCCGGGCGGTAATACAGGGCGACAGCAAAGTGGGTCGGGTTGACCACCAGCATGTCGGCTTCCTCCAGCTTTGGCAGCTTGACCTTCGGTTCCTCCTGGGCCAATTGCTGCGCCAGCGCACGGCGCTGGCCCTTCACATGCGGGTCGCCTTCCATATCCTTGTACTCTTTGACGACCTCGACCTGGGTCATGCGCATGCGCTTGGCGAAGAAGTACTTCTGCAAGGTGAAATCGATAACCGCCAGTACCAGTAACAATGCAAGACAGGCATGCAGCAGATAACGGAACAGGGCGATCAATGCCAGGAGGTAACTTTGCAGATCGCTGTTGGCCAGGTTGATCAACGTCCCAAGAGAGGGCCAGACCACCAGGAATACGATCAGCCCCAAAAGAAACGCCTTGGCGATGCTCATCAACAGATTCATCAGCGACTGGGCAGAAAAGAATTGTTTAAATTGGCTGATCGGGTTGAGGCGATTGAAATCGAGCTTCAGAGCCTCGGGTGCAAACAGCAATCCGAACTGCATCCAACTGGCGATCAGCTTCATAGCAATCGCCACACCGGCCATCAGCAGGCCGAATGAGAAGAACACCACCAGGCCTTCAATCAGCACTTCTTCCAACGCCCGTACAAAGGGCTGGTCCAGGCGTGAGATCGGCAACACCATCAATTGCTGGAAACGTTGCAAGCTGGTATCGGCGGTGAACAAGGCGATCTCGCTGATGGCCGCCAGCACCATCAACTTGGCCACATCCTGACTTTGAGCGACCTGGCCTTTCTGGCGCTGGTCACGCAGCTTCTTGGCTGACGCCGGGTGCTTTTTTTCCCCCGAGTCACTCATGGCATCGGAGCCTTGAATAAAAGGCCCAGCGAGTGCTTCAGGTCACTCAGCTGGCTCATACTCCCCACGATCAAGTCCTGCAGCAGCGCAAAATACAACAGCAGAATACCGATCCCCGCCAGGCACTTGACCGGTGGCGCCAGCGTACTCACCTGTAGCTGCTGACTGTAGACCCCCAGCAGTGCGATGCCGAACTCCAGCAACAGCAGCACCGCGATAAAGGGAGCAGCGTAGAGCATCATATGGGTGAAGGTATCGCCCAGCAGGCCGACAAATACGCTCATGCCGTCAGGCGCCGGGAGTGGGAACCATACGGTGGGTGGCCAAATCAGGTAACTGTCCCAGATCACCTGAGTCAACGCGCCTAACCCCAGGGTGACCATCAATAGAAAAATCGCCAATTGCTTGAACAAATGCCCTATCGGCGTCGCATCCGGCCCCAGTGAAGGATTGAGCTGACCACCGGCCAAGGCTCCGCGCTGGTTATCGAGCAAAGCCCCCACCGACTCGAACAGCCAGAACGGCATCGCAAGCAACATCCCCAGCAACAATCCCAGCGCCAACTCCTTGAGCGCCAATGCAGCGAGCACAAACGCTGAGTAATCCTGCTCCGTCAACGCAGCATGAATACCCGGCGCGGGCATCAGCGCCATGACCATCACAAGGATGTGCCGGAGCATGCCGCGTATATGCTGGAAACAGAACGCCGCCACGAGTATTCCGCACGGGTAGATTCGCGCCATGCCGATCATCAGACTGGGAAGGAAATCAAGATAAGCCAACACGGGCGAGGCCTCAGTTCCGGGCCGAGCGGCCAATCATTTCGAAGGTCAAGTTGATCAGTTGGATCAACTCCACGCCAATCCAGCGCCCCGTCAGGATCAACGTAACCCCTACCGCCACCAGCTTGATGCCAAAAGGCAGCGTCTGGTCCTGTATCTGCATCAATGCTTGTACCAGAGACACCATCACCCCCACCACCACCGCCACAATCAATGGCGGTGCCGACAGCACCACCACCAGCAACATGCCCTGCTTGAACAGCACAATCGGGTCCATACGCCACTCAGAGATAGGAAAGGAACAAGCTGTCGAGCAACCGTGACCAACCCGACACCAATACGAACAACAGCAATTTGAGCGGCAGGGAAATGGTCATCGGCGAGACCATCTGCATGCCCAGCGCCAGCAGCAGGTTGGAAACAATCAGGTCGATCACGATGAAGGGGATATAGATCAAGAAGCCGATCTCGAACCCTGCCTGCAGCTGGGACAACACGAAAGCCGGAATCACCAGGATCAGATCTTCGCGTTGCACCTCCTGCGCCATTTGTGGAGGCCAGAGGCGCGTGGTGTTTTCCAGCAGGTGCGTCAATATATCCGGGTCCACATTGCGCAACATGAATGCGCGTAACGGTGTGATGGCCTCATTGCCCGTCTGCAGAAACGTTTGCACGTTACTCATGTCCAGGGGCGATGCCTTGACGCTCTCGGCGATCTCATAACCCACTGGTGCCATGATGAACAGCGTGGCCGCCAACGCGATGCCATTGATGGCCATGCTGGGCGGTACCTGCTGCACACCGATGGCATTGCGGGTGATCATCAGCACGATGACGATCTTCAAGAACGATGTGCAGACGATCAACAGCATGGGCATCAGCGTTAATGCCCCCAGGAATACCGCCAGAATGAGGGGGTCTATCCCCTGCAAACTCATCGGCCGAACATCACGCGAGACAACTGCAACCCCAGGCGCCCATCGACTTCCACCAACTGCCCCTGGCCAATCGGCCGATCGCCGTAATACAGGCCGGCCATGCCGGGAGCGTAACCGCTAATGCCCAACACTGAACCGGGCGCGAGGTTGCGCAGTTCGCCCAAAGTAAGGTTCAGCGTTCCACAGCGCACATTCAGCGCCATGCTCAACTCATCGAATGGTTCGTGGCCAAATACATCCACGACCGGTTCATCATCCTCATGCTCCGAGTAATGGGGCGCTGCAAAATGTTCGTCCACAGACGAGTCCTCGATAGAAGTAAGCGTCAGGCACAACGGCCCGGTGTCATCGTCAATGCGGCCATGCAAACGTTGCCTGCCAACCTGCACGTAGCCGCTGCCTTGGGCGGAAAAAAAATACGGGCCGAGCACCAGCACATCACCGGTACGCAGGCCGCGCACCTGCGCAATCGGTAACTGCACGCGGCCCAGGGTCACGGCGATTGCCAGTTGAAACGGCGTCGGCAAAGCTGTCGCAGTGGCGCGCCAAGGCCCTGCCTCACACAAGGCCAGGAAACTTTGGGGGGTCAACCATAGGTAGCCTTCAACCCGGGACGCCCCCTGGGTCACACTGAGCCGGCAGCCAAACCCCTTGGGTCGATCCGTTTCCAGCAAGCGCACATAACCCAGCAGCGCCCGCACCTGGGGACTCATGTGGTACTGGTACAAGGCCCAGAACCAGGAGTCCGGATCGTTGCCAACCTGGGACAGGGTCACCGGGCACTCACCCATCAAACTGAGCAACGGCCCTGCTTCTACAAGCGCCAGCACGCCACACACCGTCTCAAAGCACAAAGCCTTGCCGCCAGCTGGGGCACGCCCGGGCTCAATCAGCAACTCGCCGGCCTGCCCGGCCACCGTGAACGGCAGGCGCAGGCCGCGCCCCAATCGACGGCGCGCGGCAACCGTATCGCTATTAATCAAGGGAAAGGTCAGCGTCGGCATCAGCATGCGCAACCGACGCTGGGCATCAGCAAGTTCACCGGCAGCCCCAGCGCTCCCGCGAATCGACCCTCGCACTGTTGGCGTACACCGCAAAGCCAGCGCGCCGTAGCGTCCTGCTCTGCCTCCAGCTCAATCGTCCAGGCGCCCTGCTCGCGGCGCACGCTGGCGTTGATCCGCCCCAGGCGAGGCAAGTACAGCACCGCCTGCAACGGCCACTGCGACGCAGCCTGCACACGAGGCGCCAGTTGCTCGGCAAGCGCCTCGATCAGGGCTATACCGGCGGACGCCTGTTTGCCCGATAAGGCAGTCCCCGCACCAGCGCCGCCATCGTCTCCAGTAAAAAATTGAGTGAATAATCGCCCGAGTTCCATGGACACGGCTGTCGTGGCCCCCGGCTCACGCTCCTCCCGCGGCTCGCGCTGGCGCGGACGCTCAGTGGGTTTATTTGAAACCTGGGTCATGTCGGCTCCCGAGCCAGTAAGAGGGATAACTCCTGAAGTTTTTCCACCTGCCGCAGGCACTCCGTGACGTGTTTCTGGGCGCTGCCAACCCGACTTTCGCTTTCCCCCTGCTGGCCCCGCAATGCCTCCAACTGGCCTATCTCCCGCTGAGTACTGGCAGATAGGGAGCGCTCCTGCGCGCCCCAGGATTTCAAGGCCTTGAGGCTCAACACTTGACCCTGATGCTGACTGAGCAATTCAGCACTTTGCCGGGCCTCCTCCTGCCGAGTCTGCTCAAGCGCATCCTTAGCCTGCTGGATATGTGCGAGCAGGGCCTGCTGGGCGCGCCTGGCCTCACGCAGGGCGCGCTCAGCGCGGTCAGCCCTGTGCCTGCGCAGGCGCCGCAACGTCTCCACTTCACCGAGAAGCACATCAGAATGGGACATGGGCGGTCAGCTCCTTAAGTTGCTCCAGCGTCGCCACCATCGGCGTAGGCACACGCAAGTCCTGGCGCAGGAACCCGTCGACCGCCTGACGGCTGTCCACCGCCAGATCGGTCAGGGCATCGCTGCCGGGTTGATACTCTCCCAGCTTGAGCATCAGCTCGATCTGTTGGTACGCCGATAACAACCGTCGCAATGCCGTACCCGCCTGGATGTCCTCCGGCTCCGCGACGTTGCTCAAGATCCGTGAAAGGCTTGCCAACACATCCACCGCCGGGTAGTGCCCACGCTCGGCAAGCTTGCGGGACAACACGATATGCCCATCAAGCAGCGAGCGAACTTCGTCGGCCACCGGATCGTTCATGGAGTCCTGCTCAATCAGCACCGTATAGATCGCGGTGATCACACCGTCACGCGTCAACCCGGCACGCTCCACCAGCCGTGGCAGCAGGCTGTATACCGAAGGAGGCAAACCTCCGCGCCCCAGGGGTTCGCCGGCAGCCAGGCCGATCTCACGCTGGGCCCGGGCGAAACGGGTCAAGGAGTCAATCAGCAGCAATACCCGCTGCCCCTTGCGCCGAAAACCTTCGGCCAATGCCGTGGCCGTGAACGCGGCGCGGGCGCGCTCCATGCTGGAGCGATCGGAGGTGGCGCACACCAGTACCGCCTTGGCGCGCAGCTGATCATCGAGCTCATGGTCGAGAAATTCACGCAGCTCCCGCCCCCGCTCGCCGATCAGGCCGAACACGATGACATCGCACTCGACGTTACGCGCGATCTCGGCCAGCAGGGTGGTCTTGCCACAACCGGCCCCGGCGAACAGGCCTACACGCTGCCCCTCGCCAATCGTCATCAGGCCATCGATCGAACGCACGCCGGTGGCCAGCGCACGGTTAATCCTCGGCCGTTCGGTGGGCAACGGCGCTTCACACAACACCGCACTGGTATCCGGTAAGTCAGCCTCGACAAACGCACTCACGCCCTGCCCTGTAATCGGCCGGCCGAAACCATCCAGCACCTGGCCCAACAGGGCCTCGCTGACCTGGACTCGATGCGATACCCCAAGGCGCTCCACTCCAGCGCCTACCCGCACGCCTTCCAAATTACCCAAGGCGCTGAGCACCGCGTCCTGCTGATCGAAGCCGATGATCTCGGCGAGCATGTAGTCGCCCGGACTTTTTTCCACCTGGCACAAGTCGCCGATACGCGCCTGGGGTAGCCGGCACTGCAGCAGCATGCCGTTGACGCGCTGGATTCGGCCACGCATCGTCACCGGTGCAAAGGTGCTCAGTGACTGGGCCTGACGCTGTTGCCAGGCGTCCAGACGAGCTTGCAGTTCCGCACTCACCAGCGCACCTCGTAACGCTGCGCACCATCAAAAACCACTTTGCCGTTGTCGATCAGCACCAGCCGCAGCCCTTCCACTTCGTCGCCCACAAACAGTCGGCTGCCTTCTTCCAGGACCACGTGACCGTTCGGCCCGCCGACGATTTGCACAATCCTGAATGGCAGTGTGCCGTCGCGCACACGCACACGGCTGATCACCGGCACCGAGCTGTCGAATTGCTCGCCAAAACGGCTGAGCATGCGCGCGACCAGCTCCACCTCGTCCTGTGAGACTTCTCCGTTGAGCGCCACCTGGTCATTGATCACTTGCAAGGTGACCCGCTGACTCAACTCACGCTCGCTGAGCATCTTCAACAACTGCTGGCGGACTTCAAAAGACGAAGCCAATTCCTGTTTCTGCACCACGGGCGGCATCAGCGAAGCCTGCGCCTCACGCTCCCCAGTGGAGACCATGCCCACTGCCACAATGATTACCGTCACCACCAGCACCAGGCTGATCAGCCGCCTTTGCTGGGAGGGCGAGATTGACGATAACGTCATCGCCTGCGCAGGCACATTGGCCGCTAGCGGCACTACCGGCGCTACCGGCGCAGGGGCTGCGGGTTGAGGCCAGGGTTGCTCGGCCAAGGTCACGCACAGCCGCACCCCCCCCACTGTAAACGGCACGTTCAGTTCCAGTTTGGCGATCTGCGCCAGTACCTGGCCTTCGGGGTCTCGCAACAGTCCGGCTTCGGCCTGCACCAACCAGTTGGCGTCGATAAACCGCAGGCACGCATGCTGCTCGACGACTCCCGGATCGTTCAGCATCAGGTCAGCGTCCGCGTGCGCACCAATACTCCATCGCTCCCCAAATAACGGCAACGCAGCGCCCTGGCGCAGCCCATCAAGCACCCTTAACTCAAACATTATCGCAACCTCCACGCTGGCCATGGCCGAATACTCATGCCACCGCACCACGCATCAGCTCGTCCTGGCCCAGGTCAATGCGCCCCAGCACCTTGACCTTGGAGGAACTCCCCAACTCGGCAAACGACAGCACCGGGACATGGTTGAACTCTTCCAGCAGCAAGGTACGCAAGGGGCTTCGCAGGTCCTGCGCCACCAACAGCACACTTTTACTCTTGGCCCTTAAGGTAAAGGCCTGGTTGAGCAGGCTGATCAACGCAGCGCTGTGCTCATCGTCAAGCGCGAAAAACACCCCGGTCTGGGTCTGTCGCAATGCCTCGCGCAGGATGTTTTCCGTATGCGGTGAAAGCAGCCAGGCATGCAGGCCGTCGGCCTCGCTGTACTGGTGGAAAATCTGCGCCTTGAGCGCAATACGCGCGTAGTCGGCCAATGCTTCCGGTTCACGCTCATGCTGGCCATACTCGATCAACGATTCGACAATCAGCCGTACGGCCCGCAGCGGCACCCCTTCGCTGGCCAGGCGTTGCAACACCGACGAAAAGCGCGACAGCGGCATGATTCGCTGCAGTTCCTGCACCAGCTCCGGCTGGTTGTGCTCCAGCCAGCTGAGGATCGACTTGCTCTCCTGGATCCCCAGGAACTGCGGGCCGCTGAGCATCATGGCCTGCTTCATGCGTTCGATGATCAGACTCGTCGCGGTGAAGCGCTCCAGTTGCGGATCGTCGAGCAGTGGATCATCCGGTGCCAGCCAGACCCAGTCCTGTTCATCACGCTCGGCCAGCCCGGGTATTCCATGCTCGGGCTCGACCGTCAAGGCGTTACGTTCAACGGCCAGATAGTTGACAACCGAGGCCTTGACCATCGGCACTTCATGCACACAGAAACGCATTTCGTCGGCGGCCAGCGAGTCATCGAGCTCGACCTCGAATGGCGGCAGGGTCAGGCCGATATTGGCAACCAGTGCATTTCGGGACTGGCGAATCCCATGAATAAGCTCCGTCACCTCAGGCGTCCCACGCAAAACCGGGGGAAACTGCAGCAGGTAGGGGCGCGACGGATCGAACCCGCGCAAGTCCTCTTTTCCGTTCTCTTCGGGACGCACGGCTTCGGAGGCTTCGGCCGCGGGCGCTGCCTCTCGCTGACGCTGGCGCATCAGGTAATACCCCAATGTGCCGGTTATCAGCGAAATAAGGATAAATACCCCGGTCGGCATACCGGGCACTATCGCAAAGGCGAGCATGCCCACCGAAGCGATTATCCAGCTCTTGGGCTCGCTGGTCATTTGCCGGGCAATTTCGGCCCCCATGTTACTGATGCCCTTGCGCCCCTCCGGCGCCACCCGGGTGATGATCATGCCGGCGGTCAGGGAGATCAGCAGCGCCGGAATCTGTGCAATCAGGCCATCGCCGATAGTCAGCACCGAATACAACGCCATTGAATCAGCGGCGCTCAAGCCGTGCTGGAACATGCCCGTAGAGAAGCCACCCAGCAGGTTGACCACGACGATGATCAACCCCGCGATAGCGTCGCCCTTGACGAACTTCATGGCCCCATCCATCGCACCGAACAACTGGCTCTCACGGGACAACTGCTCGCGCTTGTCCCGCGCTTGCGTGCCGTCAATCAGGCCGGCACGCAAGTCACTGTCGATGGACATCTGCTTGCCCGGCATGGCGTCCAGGCTGAACCGCGCCGCGACCTCGGCAACCCGTTCCGAGCCCTTGGTGATCACCAGGAAGTTAACCAGGGTCAGGATCAGGAAAATCACCATCCCCACCGCCAGGTTGCCCCCCACCACGAAATTACCGAAGGCCTCGACGATATCGCCGGCGTCTTGCTCCAGCAGGATCAGACGCGTGGTTGCAATCGACAGGGCCAGTCGAAACATGGTGGTCAACAGCAGGATCGAGGGGAACGAAGAAAACGCCAGGGGGCCCGGCAGGTAAAGCGCAAGCACGATCAACAGGCATGAAATGCAAATATTGAGGGCGATCAGAATATCCACCAGCCAGGTGGGTAACGGCACGATAAAGATGAATACGATGGCCATGACCACCACAGCGCCCAGCACCTCGGCGCGTTGTGCCACTTTGAGCAACCCACGGTTGATGGCCGACAGTGCGGTCACGTCATCAGCCTCGGTTCACCGGCATACCGTTTGGGTCCACGCAAGGCGCGGTCCAGTTCATCGATCACCGTCAGCAGGATCTGCAGGGTTTCCAGACGTATTCGCTTTTCGGACCACAATGCCAGGGGAAATTGCTGAAAAAGAGGGTAAAGGGCATTGAGGGACATCAGTTGACGGTCAAGCGGACCGCCTCCCAGTTCGTCCCCCAAGCGCAGCAATTCATCGACAGCGATACCGGCGCCGGCATACCCCAGCAGGCGTTGCAACAAGCTCACGGCGTTATGCTCGATACTCAAGCGCTGGATCAGCTTGTGACAACCGCCCAATACGCTGCTCAGTTGCCCGCAGTCCCGCAGGCCCATCAGCAAAGTGCGCAACAGGGGTGTGGGCATTGACGACACCGCGGCCGCAATGTCATCCGCCAAAGCCTTACGCATCACCTTGAGCCCGACGTGGAACTGCTCACCACCGTATACACCCAGCAAAGCCTGCATCATCGTCGGCAGGGACTGGCGCGTGACCACACTGGCATAGTAGAGCGCACGCAGTGCCTGGCGCTCCTGCGGGTCGACCCCGGCCGACTGCAATGCCAAGGCAATGTTCAGGCCGGCCTGGATCTCCCCTTTGAAACGAGCCTCAAGCTTGGCAATTGCATCGCGCGCCAACGTAGTGTCGGACGGGCGGCCCTCGCTGCCTGCCTTGGCCACCACATGCTTGAGCACCACGAACGCGCGCGCCGGGTCCCCGTCCGCAAGCTTCAGCAATTTTTCGACAGTAGGTCTGTCCTGCAATTGCTGCCTGAAGAGCAGTGAGAGGAAAGCCAGCGTTTTCTTGGCCGGATGGCCCAACTGATCATAAAGTTGCGCAAGCTGCTCGGCCGGGAGCACGCGTACCGCCATCTTTCGTTCGTTCAGCGCCCGGCTGTTGAGCTCCACCTCCTGACCAAACAGATGTGCAAGCTCATCGATGCCCTTCGCGGATGTGTGCACTTGCGCTGAGGCATGGCTGACAACCGCTTCACCCTCAGAGGGGTGGGTGCGCACATCGTTACGAGGGTCAGTTGTTTTACGGGATACTTGTTCCATGGACACGCCAGTACAGGAAGAGTGTTTCCCTGTGTGGCAACGTCTCCCCATGCAGTTCCATCAAAATCCGTGCTCACTGGGAATTTGAAAAAACTTGCAAAAGCCTTCGGCGCCCCATGCAAATCACTGCATAAAAACCCACCAGCTAAAAATATTTATATATACAAATCATATAGTTATGTATTTTTTTCGATTGGCACAGGGAGTGCTAAGGGGACCTGTCGACACCCGCTCGACTGCGTCTACCCTAAGGAAAAAAAACATGAATCTCCCCATTGAAGCTTTAGCTCACCTCGTTGGCAGCTCGCCTCAATTCATGCATCACCTGACAGACGACCAGCAGAAAAAACTCAGGCGCTTCATTCACAAGCGCGTACTCAACCCCGAAGATGCGGATGATCTTCTGCAACTGACGTACCTGGAGGCCTGGCGCAACCGCGAGCGCTTCTGCGGTAACGCCTCGCTCAGCACCTGGATGTGCGGCATCGCGCAAAACCTGATTCGCAACCACTTCAGGCGCATGTATGCCAAACCCGTGCATTGCGAATTTGATGAATCGTTGTGGCATGGACAGGAAGAAAACAACAATCTGGATTGGGAGTTTGAGATCAACCGCCGCCTGGAGAACACCTTGAGCGCCATTGATCACTTGCCGGCTGAAATGCGCAAGACGATGTACGCCTCCCTGGAAACCGACGGCAGCTATCAGGACACAGCCGACGTATTGGACATCCCCATCGGCACCGTTCGCTCGCGACTGTCGCGCGCACGCGAACAACTCAAGCGCGCCACCCAGAATCCGTTTCAATCGTAAATCCGGCTGACTGGCAAAGCGTTGGGCGACAAGGATATCTGCCCAACCGAACCAGACCTCTTTCATACGTGCCAGGCAGATCGCCCAGCCTCCTGACAGTACCGCACCGATCCCACCAACACCGAACATCAGCCCCACGGCTCTCGGGCGATCAGTCCAGCTGCCAGCAGGAGCGGCGGGCAGGTTTGCGCGGCGGTCGAGGATTGCTCGGCGCCATGGGTGTCTCTTCACGGGAGAAGCGAATCAGCAGCCACTCGTCGCCCAACTCGCTCATTTCCGATAAACAATTGAAAGCGTAGATAAAAATTCAAAATAAATGCTTGACGCATTCCCGTTCTACGCGAATAATGCGCGCCACTTGGCTACATAGCTCAGTTGGTTAGAGCATAGCATTCATAATGCTGGGGTCCGGGGTTCAAGTCCCTGTGTAGCCACCAAGTACCGATCCATAGATGTCTACAGCAGTCTATGAATCACCTCAAGAAGCCCGCCTAGTGCGGGCTTTCTTGTGTCTGGCCGTTTATCCCTGTCTATCCCTCCCCACCCTGCACCATCGCTGCCCACTGGCATGCCGGACATCTATACCTGTCCTTTTTAACCAAACGGTTGTCCATTCGAGCCAAGCACACTTCATCTCCCCTAGATAATGTTCACTCCACGCCGTGTCCCTAAAAACACAAATGACGAGGTGTCTCATGCATCTACGAGAACAGCAGCGACTATCCGATTCATCCTGGTTTTTACAGAGATGGGACATGGCACCCGAAGAGTTTGCCACTTACCTGCTGCAACTCGGGACCTTGGTGCTGCAACGCCGATGGAATGGGACCAATCGTAAAACACCAACGTCCACAGCGATCTAGAACAGCGAACCGTCCGGTCAAGGCAGAAATAGAGGAACCCCAGTCACGGATCATATCTACCCCCATGGCCGCAGGACCAGTTCCGATGTCAGCATTTTGCGTCTGCTGCAAGCACGGTTTTCCTAAGCCGTTGTCCGTCTAGACCAAACGATTGTCCTTGCCAGCAAAGCGTGCGCTCGACAGCAGCTCTAATTTGGATTCGTCGCAAGTTCTCGCACCCTTTATCAACCGTGCGGAACGCGACATTGAGCGAATGAGATCGTCCCCAGCCGAAACGGAGAAACCGCATCATGACCGACCAGCAACCATCCGTGGAACAACAGCCCTCCCTCTATGCGCGTCTTGGGGGCTACGACGTCATTTATCAGTTCGCAGGTGCAGTTTTGAGGAAGACCATGGGACATCCCGCTATCGGCCATATCTGGGCCCACATGTCCGAATCAACATTCCAGAAGGAACACATCAACTTTGTCGATTTCCTTTCTGAACATTGGGGTGGCAGCGCCAAATACCGAGGTAGGGACATGGTCACCGCGCATCGCGGAATGGGTCTTACCGAGGTGCACTGGCAAGCCGTGCTCGATTGTCTTGAGGAATGCTACAACGACTACGATCTGGCACCGGATCTGCGCAAAGAGGTCAATGACTTTCTGATCAAGTTTAAACCCGCCGTGATTGGTAGCCCCTCCTACCGCGACGTAGTACTCGCACACCCCGAAATGGACCCCGCCAAAGGAATGAAAAGCGTTGGGGTAATTTGGCCGAAACGAGGGAAGTAACCTGTGAAAAAGCTGGCGCCGGATATTGGTATTGCTGCATTCGTCGAGTAATGCAGGGAGCGATTTCACCAACTTCAGAGGGGGCAAAGACATGAGTCATACGCACGAACATCATCACGATCACGACCACACTGAGCCACCGGAGGCCATAGCGCTACGCGTCAAAGCGCTCGAGTCCCTGCTGACGGAAAAGGGCCTGGTCGATCCCGTAGCCATGGATGCTTTGGTGGACACCTACCAACACAAGGTCGGCCCGAGAAACGGCGCCCAGGTCATAGCGAAAGCCTGGTTCGACCCTCTGTACAAACACAGGCTGCTGGAAGATGGCACCGCAGCCATCGCCGAGTTGGGCTTTTCTGGTGTTCAGGGTGAAGACATGGTGGTCGTGGAGAACAGCCAGACCGTGCACAACGTGACGGTATGCACACTGTGCTCCTGCTACCCATGGCCGACCCTGGGCCTGCCACCGGTCTGGTACAAGTCCGCACCTTATCGCTCGAGGATAGTCATTGACCCGCGCGGCGTGCTGGCGGAGTTCGGTCTGACGATTCCTGATGACAAGGAAGTTCGCGTCTGGGACAGCAGCGCTGAGCTGCGCTATCTGGTATTGCCGGAACGTCCGGCGGGTACTGATGGCTGGAACGAGGAACAACTGGTCGAACTCGTGACTCGCGACGCCATGATCGGCACCGGACTGCCTAAGAATCCGGATCAAGTAGCCTGAACCTGAAAAGGAGAAAACCCATGAATGGTATACACGACCTGGGCGGCATGCATGGCTTCGGCCCAGTGCTCATGGAAGAGCACGAACCCATCTTCCATCATGATTGGGAGCGCAGGGTTTTTCCGCTCTTCGCCTCGCTCTTCGTCGGCGGGTACTTCAACGTGGACGAATTCCGCCACGCCATCGAACGCATGAAGCCGGCCGAATACCTGCAGTCGAGCTACTACGAGCACTGGCTGCACGCCTTCGAGACCCTGCTGACAGAAAAGGGCGTCATCAGCGCCGCCGAACTGCAGGGTACGGCCAAACCAACCCCACCGACACAGCCCGTCACGGTGTTAACACCGGACATCGTCGACGCCGTAGTGCTCGGCGGCGCCTCGTCGCGGGCAAAAGAAGATGTCCCCGGCCAATTCCGAGTCGGTGACCGGGTGCGAACGAAGTGCCTCAACCCAACCAATCACACCCGGCTGCCACGCTACGCGCGCGGTAAGGTCGGCACAATCGTGATTGCACATGGCGCGTTCGCTACCCCGGACACGATGGCCCATGGTTTGGGCGAACAGCCGCAGCAGGTCTATGCCGTACGCTTCAGTGCCGAAGAATTGTGGGGAGTACGGCGACCGGACAGTGTGTGCATCGACCTATGGGACAACTACCTGGAGGCCGTATGAACACGAGCATGCACCACGACTACAAGGCCGTCGGCCTCCCTCTCGACGATGAAGGCCCGGTGTTCGACAAGCCTTGGCAGGCTCAGGCTTTTTCCCTGCTGGTGCACTTGCACCAAGCCGGCGTGTTCCCCTGGACGGACTGGGTGCAGGTATTCAGCGAAGAGATCAAGGCCGCCCTGGCGCAACCCGGAGAAGGCGTCAATGACGCCTATTACCGGCAATGGATCACGGCCATGGAAAGAATGGTCACCACCCTTGGCCTGACCGGGATGGAGGACATCGTCCAGCGGGGCGAGGAATGGAGGCAGGCCTACCTGAATACTCCCCATGGACAACCGGTGGTTTTGCTCAATGCAAGTTGTCCACCGGCCCACGGGCACACCGGTGAGCATCTGCCGCATCGCGAGCCCGTGGCGATCAGCCGAGCCTCTAACTGAGGGCGGAGCAGTTTTTTGTTGTCCTTTTTTACCTAGCAAGCCGCAGAGGCGGCCAAGGAGTCATCGTCATGCATATCGAACCTGGCCTCGTGGAAGTCGGAAAACTCTGGCTGAGCTATGTTACCGCCGCAAGCGTCGGCACCTACACCGTCAAACTCGTTGCGGACGCCATTGGCGAACGAGGTGCCGTCTCGCTGGTAGTTCGCGCCGCCGCCGCCACGGCGCTGGTGTTTGGCTTCTTTGAACTGCTACCGCATCATCCGGTTGGCGTCTCGGAGGTGCATCTCATACTCGGCTCGACGCTGTTCCTGTTGTTCGGTGCAGCACCTGCAGCAGTAGGTCTCGCTTTGGGGCTGTTAATCCAGGGTCTGTTCTTCGCCCCATTCGACCTGCCGCAGTACGGCATGAACGTCACCACCCTTTTGGTACCGCTGTTGGCAGTTGCTGCCCTGGCGCGGCGTATCATCGCGCCAAACACGCCCTATGTTGATCTGGGCTATCGCCAGGCACTGGGCCTGTCGACGGCCTTCCAGTCAGGCATCGTCGCCTGGGTTGCCTTCTGGGCCTTCTACGGGAAGGGCTTCACGGCAGAGAACGCACTGTCAGTCCTGACCTTCGGCAGTGCCTACATGACCGTCGTCATCCTCGAACCGCTGTTGGACCTGGCCGTGCTGGCCGGTGCCAAGGCAACGCATCGCCTGCGTAACAGCAGGCTGGTCGAGCGCCGTCTGTACCAGACCGCCTGAGTCGACAGACGCCAGTCCAATCCAGACTGTCCCCGGGCATCGAAGACCGCAATGCTCGGGGCATCAAGAGCGAGAACGACCTCAACACCTCGTGAGCAAAACTGGAGGTAGTTGATGCGTTTCAGAAATAGCCCCCGCAAGTCAGTCCGGGGAGTACCGCTGGCTCCATATTCATGGCGAAACGCGCCGTGATGAACGGGGACTACCAACAGATGACCGCAGGTCACCCTGCGCCGCGTCGCATCCCGGCACCTCGCACCTTGATCGCCTTTGTAGTTCCTGAACCTTGTCTTCACCTGATCAGAAGATCTCTGGACCGATCCACAACTGTTCGTTCCTGGTTTGGCTTCACCTTCGACGCTGGCTGCGAGTCCGCGTGGGGAGATCCCGAACCGTTGCTTGAACAACCGGGAGAAATGCGAGGCATCGTTAAATCCCCAGCGCAGCGCTACGGCGAGCACGCCAGGATGGCCGGAACTGCAGAGATCGCGCGCGCTGTGCCGCAAGCGCAGCTCCCGGATCAGGCCACTGACGCAGCGTGCTGTCGCCTGGCGCGGTGCCGCGAGCCTGGACACCAGTTGCTCCCTGGGTATACGGAATGACAGCACGCGCCAATCTTCCCTGAAATCGAGAAAGTAGGGACGCGTGGAGTCCACGACGGAGAAGTCACCGGGCATCACCAGTGTCTCCTGCCCATCCTGACGTACCACGCATGACCCTTCCAACTGGAAGTTCGCGAAGCAGAACTCGACCGGGTTGCGGCGGATTTCATCCCAACGTCGTTGGACGAACTGCGCACGGGAAAACACGCGGGTCTGCGCGCTCATGGAAAGGGGCCGGGAGCTCACCTCGCCCGTGAAGTCCGATCCTGCAGGCTCTTGCTTGAGGATGGGATTGAGCGAGACGAAGGCTTCGCAGAGGACCTCACGCCAGTAGCTGAATCTTTCGCGCTGCACGCACGCTTCGGTAGTCCAGATTTGCATCCTGCGGTCACCCCTCAGTGGCGCAAAAGACAATCATCGCGAGCGCAAGCCAGCGACTGATTTCTGAGCCAATGTCACGGTAGGGCGGGCCGCTCAGACGTGTCATGTGTGCCTCCTGTTGCACAGATCGTCAACTGGTCTTGCACGCAAAGGCAAGTCGTCGGTTGATGGGCTTGCAGGCACCCTGGCACGGCATTTTCGGTTGTGCCTGCGCTGTGCACGGCGGGAATGCGAATGCGTCATGCCGGTGCAGTTTTCGCCGGATAAACAGGCGCAGGACTGAACCCATGTGACCCGCGGCAGAAAGACGCAAAGTCCGCGCCAGAACCAAGGGGGCATTCACCCGCTACAGGCTCTTTCTGCAGAAGGCACGACCTCAGTGGAAAAGCCCTGTGCCCTTGCGCAAATCGTCAATTGGGCTTGCACGCTCCAGCGAGACCGAGGCAGTCCGGCTGCCTACGATGGGTTGTCCGTTACCTAACCCACCGCAAGAAAGGTCGCTTCCCATGGCTATCGATTTCCAGCTCACCGAATCACAGAAGGCTTTACAGGCAAGCGCGCGAACCTTCGCCGCCGAAGTCCTCAGCAAGGTCGCCCCCACCATCGCCCCAATCGCGCGACCGGAAGACCGGTTCTACGCCACGCGGCCGTTCTACGATGCAATGGTCGACGCCGGCTTCATCAAGGCGTTGCTGCCAACCTCGTTCGGCGGCAGCGCCCTGACCACGCTGGATTTTGCCTTGGCTGCCGAAGAACTCGCCGCCGCCGACGTCAACTTGCCTTCGGCCTTGCTGGGCACCGGTCTGGGTTTGCACGCGGTGCTGCACCACGGCACCGAGGAGCAGAAGCGCCGCTTCCTGCCGGACTTCGTCGAAGATGGCTCGCGCCTGGCCGCCCTGGCCTTCACTGAGGTCACCGGCGGCGCTAACTACGACAGCCCCGACCCCTCCGCCGGCGTGCAGACATTCGCCCGCCTCGAAGGCGACGAATGGGTCATCAACGGCGCAAAGCACTACACCACCAACGGCACCGGTTGGGACGGCAAGGGCGCGCACCTGTACAGCGTCATATGCCGCACCGATGCGGCCCTGCCGCCGCAGCAATCGCTGGCGGTCATCATGGTGCCCGGCAGCGCCCAGGGCATCGAGATCGCGGGCTTTCTCGATACCGTCGGCCATCGCGCGACGATCTCGCCGCGCATCCATTTCAACAATGTGCGCGTGCCGGCGGCCAATATTGTGGGCAAGCCGGGCGATGGCATTGCCATGGTGGAAGATGCCTTCTCCTGGACTGCGGCGCTCATCGGCGCGGCCTGCGTAGGTGTGATGCGCGCGGCCTTCGACGTCGCCTTGAAGTTTGCCCGCACCGACAAGCGCTCCGGCACGGTGCCTGTGATTGAGCACCAGAACGTTGGCTTCATGCTGGCCGATATCAAGATGCGCATCGAGGCCGCGCGCTACCTGACCTGGAAAGCCTGTCACCAGCTCGATATCACCCAGGGACGCAGCCGCGAACTGGCCATCATCACCAAGGTTCACTGTTCGGAACTGTGCGTTCAGGCTGTCTACGATGCCATGCGCGTTGTCGGTGTCGATGCCTATACCGACCTCTACCCGTTGGCCGGCCTGATGCAGGACGCGCTGTGTTTTCCCCTGTACGACGGCGGCAACGTGGGGGTCCGCCGCCGGCAACTCCATGCGCTGCTGCGCTCGCCGGCCTACGACGCCATGGCCGGCGCAGAGGCACGCAATTGAAACGGCCCCCAGGCCACGAGGCGTAAGCGCCGAGCAACTGTCCTTCCCAGCACAACGAATGACCGCCCCAACAAAGCGACTTGGGGCACGTCCCCCCTATCTTTGTCATGCGCACTGCCGCGTTGTCCTGTGTCGCCGCACTTCGCCGACCGATCAATGACAGATGACTACTCGAGAGAGGACTTCCGTAATGACCCAAGCATTCTCCAGCGTCGCCCGCAGGACCGGCCACGTGTCAAAGGCCGGTACCCACTCGCCCCTGAGCTGCATGAACAAGGTATTGGCCTTGGCCTGTCTACCGATGGTCACGATGGTGCCGATGACCGCGCGCGCCATCGATGTGGACATCGGTGATTTCGTCCCGGCGCCGGAGGGTACGACGGCGGGGTTGCTGTACCTGCAGCATGCCGAGCGCAACAAACTCTATGCCCAGGGACGGCAGACGGCGCGGGATCCTCGGCTGGTCTCGGATGTCGGTATCGGGAGGCTGGTGCACTACACCACGATTGGCGGGCTGACGGTAGGCCCCCAGATCCTGGTACCGTTTGGCCGGCTGGATGCCGGGCGCGACACGAGTGCACTGGGCAAGACCAGCGGGGTAGGTGACATTATCCTGGCCGCACCAATCTGGTTGATCAACGACTCAGCGTCTCGCACCTATCTAGCCATAGCGCCCTATCTGTACCTTCCAACGGGTAGCTATAGCCACGACCGCCCGCTCAATCTGGGTGAGAACCGCTGGAAATTTGATTTACAGGTAGGTTTCGTCAAAGGGCTGACCGACAATTGGTATGTCGATTTGACCGGCGACGTCATGTTCCACGGCAAGAACGACAACTACGGCGCTGCCGGCGACACGCTCAAGCAGAAACAGCTCTACCAGGGGCAGGGATATTTGCGTTACCAGTTCACCCCCGGAGCCAACGCTTTCGTCGGCCTGTCGCAGACCTGGGGCGGTGAGACCCGAGTCAATGGCGTTGACAGCGACGACGAAGCTCGGCAACGAAAAATCAGCGTGGGTGGCAGTTACTTCATCCGCCCGAAGACGCAGGTGCTGGTGGCGCTCGGGCGCGACCTTGAGGTGGAAAATGGCTTCAAGGAAAGCGCCCGCATCAACGTTCGACTGTTGCAGGTGTTCTGAGCAAAAATCTCATTCAGGGCTACTCGATAACGCCTGGCGTTGAAACATATCCGGGCATGGGGCGACCAGGCGTAATCGAACAGCATTTGCCCTCAATTGACGCGTAGCCCTCTACTGATAACGGCTTACCGAAAGGTAGCGCGTTTTTTTATGCCTTGAAGAAAGTGCCTGGGGCATACTCGCAGCCCCCCCTCCTGGATACAGAACTGAGCCAATAGGATGTCCCTTCATGAGCCTTGATGTGTTCGCAATCATCATGCTGGGCGCTGCGTTGCACGCTACTTGGAATGCCGTGGTCAAGGGCGGTGACAACAAGCTGCTGACCACCTGCATGATCGCGTCCATTGCATCGCTGATCGCAGCGACGGTCATTCCGTTTCTGGAACTGCCGGCCAAGGAAAGTTGGCCCTTCATCGGCGCGTCAGTGATTTTGCAGGTGGTGTATTTCGTGCTGGTCGCCTCGACTTACCGCATTGCCGACATGAGCCAGACCTACCCGATCATGCGCGGCACCGCGCCGTTGCTGGTGGCGACAGCGAGCGTGGGACTGTTGTCCGAATCCTTGTCCTCATTTGCCTGGCTCGGCATTGCCATCATCTGCATCGGCATTTTGAGCATGGCTGCCGCCCCCAGCATCGGTCAGCGAAAAGGCATGCTCCTGGCGCTGGTCAACGCGGCAGTCATCGCCGGCTACACCCTTATCGACGGTGTGGGTGTGCGCAAGTCCGGCGCCCCGGCGGCCTATACGCTGTGGATATTCCTGCTCACCGGCATCGCGCTTGCCGTATGGGCATTTGCCGTCAGGCGGCGCGAATTCTGCCGCTATCTGGCGCGCCACTGGCGCCCAGGTGTTATCGGTGGCTTCGGCACCGTCGTGTCCTACGGCCTGGCGCTTTGGGCAATGACGGCGGCACCGATCGCCACGGTTTCGGCGCTCAGGGAGACGTCGATCCTGTTTGGCGTGGTGATCTCGGCACTGGTGCTCAAAGAGCAACTGACCCGCCGCCGCATCATGGCTGCGTGCATCATTGCCAGTGGAGCTATGGTGTTGCGGCTGGGCTGACGCGCCGGTCGAACCCATGACACGCCCGGCAGGACTGCTCTCCAAACAAATCACCCGCCGCCCTATCAAATGAGACCGCTTCTCATTAATATGCCTACTATTCGCGCAACGCCGCATCAGGGTATCGGGGCCATGGAGACAGGGACGCCAGGGGATCAGGAAAAACTCAGCGCCGTTTTTATCGGGCAGCGCAGTGCGTTAATCCGTATGCTGTCGCGCGTCGTCGGCTGTTCGAGCCAGGCGGAGGACCTGGCCCAGGAAACCTACCTGAAGGTGGCGAAAGCGCTGTACGCTCGCCCTATCGAACACTTGAAGCCGTTTCTTTATCAAACTGCGCAGTACCTGGCTTTTGATCATCTGCGCAGTGTGCGCAGTAAAAGGCGCTATGAGTGCCATCTGGCCGAAAGCCTGGTTGTCGAGGTGCCCACCACGGCACCCGGTCCGGAGAGCCAGGCCCAGGGCCAACAACAACTGCTGCAGTTTCAACAGGTGCTCGCTACCTTGCCCAAACGCCAGCAACAAATCCTGGTATTGCATCGATTGCATGACCTGTCCCAAAGCGAAATCGCCCAACGCCTGCAGGTGTCGTTGAGCACGGTGGAAAAAGATCTGCGCCAAGCCCTCACTGCCTGCGTCAAGCAAACGACCGACCATGATTGATCGCGCCGACACCCCCGATGCCATACGTAAGCAGGCGACCGACTGGTTCGCCCTGCGCGATGAGACGGTGCGCAACCCCATCACCCGCCTGCGCTTTGAGCAGTGGCGTGATGCGGATCCCCGGCACGCCACGGCGTATGCGGAACTGGCCGCGATGTGGGAAAGCCGCGCCTTCGAGCAAGCCTTGAAAAACCTCGCCAGCGACCTGGAATTGCCCCCTGCCCCGCAAGCCGCCACGCACCGCAAGACACGCTTCATGGCTGCCGCCGCTGCCATGTTGATCACGCTGGGCATCGGCTGGATGACCGATGTGCCGATGCGCCTGCAGGCTGACCACATGACCGACGTTGCGCAGTTGGAACGCTTTGATCTGGAGGACGGCTCGCACATCGTGCTGGGCAGCCGCAGCGCAATCAGCATCGCTTTCGACGGCGCTCATCGCCGCATCAAGCTGCTGCGTGGCGAGCTCTACGTCGAAGCCGCACACGACTCAGAGCGCCCTCTTAGCATCGAAACCGCCGAGGCCAGCGTGACCGTAGTCGGCACGCAATTCAGCGTCAGCCAGCGCGACGCGGGCGTCACCGTCGCCGTGCGACAAGGCCAGGTGCGCTTCGCCAACCGCAAGGGCGAACAGAGCCTGTTGCAGGCGGGCAACTGGCAACAGTTGCTGGGTGGGCATCTGCAACCGCTGTCCCTGGAAGGTGGCGAACAGCAGATGGCCTGGATCAACGGACGGCTGTCGTTCCAGAACGCGCCGCTGGCACAGGTGTTGTCAGAGATCCGTCGCTATTACCCCTCACCGATCCTGCTATTGAACGATACCGCTGCTGGTGAGCGGGTCAGCGGCAATTACCAATTGGATGACCCCCAGGCGATCGTGCAGGCGTTGAGTAGAGTCACTTCCACCCACATCCAGCGCCTGCCGGGTGGCATCCTGATTATTCGCTGATACAGAGCCCCTGACCCCGTCGCAAAAAGTTTTACGGCTTTCGAAGCTTCAACCCGTCAAGAACTTTGCCTTTGCAAATCATTCCTATTTCTAACGGGGCTCACATGTACTTTCCAGCACTCAATCCGACCCACGCCCGTAGCATCCTTGCGCTTGCCGTCTGCCTGGCGTGCAACATTGCGGTTGCCGTGGAACCGGCGGGCAAGCCGGCCATTCGTGAAGCAGCAGATACCCGCAGCTTTGCCATAGCGCGTCAGTCGCTGGTCAATGCCCTGGATCAATTGAGTGTGCAGAGCGGGCTGCAAATTGCCTATGCGGCGGACTTGGCCCAAGGCGTCGAGTCGCCTGGCGTCAGCGGCCGCATGACCGCCCTGGAGGCGCTGGCCCAGTTACTCAAAGGCACGCCCCTGAGCTTCGAGCTCAATGGTCCCAACGCGGTCATACTGACCCGCACCGCACAACCCGGCGCGGCCCTGCAACTGGGCACCACCACCGTGATCAGCAACCAACTGGGCACCGTCACCGAAGGCACCGGCTCCTACACCCCGGGCACCATCGCCACGGCCACGCGCCTGGTGCTGACCCCGCGTGAAACGCCGCAGTCCATCAGTGTCGTCACCCGCCAGCACATGGATGACTTCGCCCTCGACAGTGTCGACGACGTGATGCGTCATACCCCTGGCATTACCGTGTCGGCCTACGACACCGACCGCAGCAATTACTACTCGCGCGGTTTTTCGATCAACAATTTCCAGTACGACGGTATTCCCTCGGCCGTGCGCAACGTGGCCTATTCGGCGGGCAACACCCTGAGCGACATGGCGATCTACGACCGGGTCGAAGTGCTCAAGGGCGCCTCCGGCCTGCTCAGCGGCGCCGGTTCCCTGGGCGGCACCATCAACCTGGTGCGCAAGAAGCCTACGGCGGAATTTCTCGGCCACATCACCACGGCGGCGGGCACCTGGGATCACTACCGCACGGAAGTGGACGTCAGCGGCCCGCTGACCGAAACCGGCAATGTGCGTGGGCGTGCGGTGGCGGCCTATCAGGACAACAAGTCGTGGATCGACCGCTACTCGAACAAAAGCTCGGTGTTCTACGGCATTCTCGAATTCGACCTGTCACCCGACACCTTGCTCACCGTGGGCGCCGATTATCAGGACAGCAAACCCAAAGGCTCCACTTGGTCCGGCAGCTTCCCGCTGTTCAACCATGCCGGCGAGTTGAACAATGCCAAGCGTTCCTTCAGCAATGCCACTGATTGGAGCAGTTGGCAGCAATACACCCGCACGGTGTTCGCGAACCTGGAGCACGACCTCGGCGACGGCTGGGTGACCAAACTGCAACTGGACCACAAGCTCAACGGCTACGACGCCCAGATGGGTGCGATCCAGTTCTACCAGCCGGCGGCGGACGGCACTGCCAATATCAACGCCCAGCGCTACAAGGGCGAAACCACCAGCGACTCGGCCGACCTGTATATCAGCGGCCCGTTCAATTTCCTCGGGCGTGAACATGACCTGGTGGTCGGTGGATCCATCAGCACCGCCCACTGGAAGGGCAAGGGCTATTGGGACGAAACCTTCCCCACCGCCAACCTGGTCGACTACGTCAACTGGCATGGCAACCTGGCCAAGCCCGACTGGGGCGTGGCCTCCCAAGTCACCGACGACACCATTCGCCAGACCGGCATGTACCTCACCACCCGCTGGAACCTCAGCAACGACCTGAAACTGTTGCTCGGCGGGCGCGTGGTCGACTACACCCTGACCGGCAGCACCGATACCTACCGTGAAACCGGACGCTTCATTCCCTATGCCGGGGCCATCTATGACCTCACGGACAACCTGTCGGCCTATGTCAGCTACACCGATGTCTTCATGCCCCAGGAAAGCTACAACCTCGACCGTAACCGCAAGTTGATTGACCCGGACGAAGGCGAGAACTATGAAGTGGGCCTCAAGGGTGAGTTCCTCGACGGTCGCCTGAACGCCAGCTTGGCGTACTTCGAGGTGAAGGAAAGCAACCGCTCCCTGCCCGACGATGCGTACAACAACCAAACCCCGACACCGCCCAACTTTGCCTTCAAGGGCACCGACGCGACGACCAAGGGCTACGAACTGGAACTGTCCGGCGAAATCGCTCCAGGCTGGCAGTTGCAGGGTGGCTACACCCACAAGGTGGTACGCGACGACGCCGGCAAAAAAATCTCGACCTTCGAGCCCGAGGATCAAGTGAGCATGTTCACGATCTACAAGCTCAAGGGCGAGCTGGACAAAGTCAGCGTCGGCGGTGGCCTGCGCTGGCAGAATACGGTGTGGCAGGACATCTACAACAGCCCCAAAAACACCACCGAGAAATTTTCCCAGGAGTCCTACTGGGTGGTGGACCTGATGACGCGCTACCAATTCACGAAAAACCTGTCGACCACGCTGAACCTCAATAACGTGTTCGATAAGCCCTATTACACCAACGTAGGCTTCTACAACTCCGCCATCTACGGCGCACCGCGTCACTTCATGCTGACCACGCGCTGGGACTTCTGATTGCCTGAGCCACACGGCCTATCCCGGGGTAGGCCGCTTTTGACGCCCTCCCTTACCACTGTTAGTGTCCAGCCTCCCCCCACGCACGGAGTGCTTCACGGTGAAACTGGACATCTACCAAGTCGACGCCTTCAGCCAACATGCCTTCGGCGGCAACCCTGCCGCGGTGTGCCCGCTCACCGAGTGGCTGCCCGATGAGCAACTGCAGCATATCGCCGCAGAAAACAACCTATCCGAAACCGCCTACTTCGTGCCCCGCGATGGGTTCTACGAGTTGCGCTGGTTTACCCCGCAAGTCGAAGTCGACCTGTGCGGCCATGCCACGCTGGCGACGGCGTGGGTGTTGATTCACGCGCTGGCGGATGCACCCCAGGTGCTGCGCTTTGCCACCCGCAGCGGCGAGCTACGGGTGACGCGCAATGGCGATGAACTGGCGATGGATTTCCCCGCCCGGCAACCACAGCGTTGCGAACCGCCCGCTGGAATGTTGAGTGCCCTGGGGATCGAGAGCGCCGACGTGTTCGGCACCGATGACTACATCGTGCTGGTGGACGACGAAGCCCAGGTCGCCGCGCTGACGCCTGACTTTGCGCGGCTCAAGGGCCTGCCCAAGCGCGGGATTGCAGTCACCGCCAAGAGCACCCGGTTTGATTTCATTTCGCGCTGGTTCGGGCCGAATGTGGGGATCGATGAAGACCCGGTCACCGGCTCGGCACACACCTCGCTGGCACCGTTCTGGGCCGAGCGCCTGGGCAAATCGCACTTGACGGCCGAGCAAGGGGGCCAGCGCAAGGGCCAATTGCACTGCGAGCTGCAGGGCGACCGCGTGATTATTTCCGGCAAGGCAGTGTTGTACATGCAAGGCACGATTTACCTGTAAACCGCAGCGCCCCATGGACAACAGATCATTCGCACAATGAACGGAGTTCAGCACGTGTTTTCGATTTCCCGCCGCCAACTGTCGCTCATGGCGGCAGCCCTTGCCCTGGCTGCCTGCCACACCCCGGTCAACGAACAGCCACCGGCACCGGAGTTGGGCTCGGGCTATCGCACCGACCTCAGCACCCGCCATGCCGAGCGCCATATGGCCGCCGCTGCCAACCCGCTGGCGGCCGAGGCCGGACGCGAGATGTTGCGCCAGGGCGGGTCGGCCATTGACGCTGCCATTGCGATGCAGGCGGTGTTGACCCTGGTGGAACCACAATCCTCCGGCATTGGCGGCGGTGCGTTCATCATGCTGTGGGATGGGAAAAACGTGCACGCCTATGACGGGCGGGAAACGGCCCCGGCCGGGACGACCGAGCGGTTGTTCCTGAACGCCGACGGCACGCCGATGGCCTTCACCGACGCGCAGATCGGCGGGCGTTCGGTGGGCACGCCAGGGGTGCTGCGGGCCCTGGAAATGGCCCATAGGAAGACCGGCCGCCTGCAATGGGCCCAGCTGTTCGAGCCGGCGATTCGCTTAGCGGAGCAGGGCTTCGCGATTTCACCGCGCTTGCACAGCCTGATCGCCGCTGACCGCTTTATCCCGCAATCGCCGGAGATGGCGGCCTACTTCCTGAATGCCGATGGCACGCCTAAAGCCACCGGTACACGACTGAAAAACCCGGCACTGGCCGCTGTGTTCAAGCGCATCGCCAAGGAAGGACCGGACGCCTTGTACCACGGGCCGATTGCCGATGAGATTGCGCGCAAGGTGCAGGGCAACCGTAATGCGGGCAGCCTGACTCAAGCCGACCTCAAGGGCTACGTCGCCAAGGAACGCGTGCCGCTGTGCACCGATTACAAGCGCTGGAAAGTCTGCGGCATGCCGCCGCCGTCCTCAGGCGGGATTGCGGTGGCGCAGATGCTCGGCACATTGCAGGCCCTGGAAGCCCGCGACCCGCACCTGGCCATCGCGCCGATGACACCGATAAAAAGCGCCTCGCCTGCCGGGCTTGAGCCCACGCCCGAGGCCGTGCACCTGATCGCCGAAGCCGGTCGCCTGGCCTTTGCCGACCGCGCGCTGTACGTGGCCGATGCGGACTTCACACCGGTGCCGGTGGCCGGCCTCGTGGCTCCGAATTACCTCGCACAGCGTGCCACGCTGATCGGCGAGCGCAGCATGGGCATCGCCAAGCCGGGCCGACCGGCGGGTATTCAAGTCGCCTACGCACCAGACCGTTCGCCACTGCGCATCTCCACGTCACAAGTCGTCGCCGTCGATGACCTGGGCGGCGCCGTGTCGATGACCACCACGGTGGAAGCCGCGTTTGGCTCCCATGTAATGGTCCGAGGCTTTTTGCTCAATAACCAGATGACCGACTTCTCCTTCATCCCCGAAGAAAACGGCCAGCCGGTCGCCAACCGCGTGCAACCCGGCAAACGCCCACGCTCGGCCATGGCGCCGACCCTGGTGTTCGACCGCGAGAGCGGTGAATTGCTGGCTACGCTCGGTTCGCCGGGCGGCTCGCAAATCATCGAGTACGTGAGCAAATCCCTGGTGGCGATGCTCGACTGGAACCTCGACCCGCAAACCGCCATCGGCCTGCCCAATTTCGGCAGCCGCAATGGGGCTACCGAGCTGGAGGCGGGCTTGTTCAGCCCAGGCCTGAAGCAGGTGTTGAAGGACAAGGGCCATGAGCTGAGCGAGATAGACATGACCAGCGGCATCCAGGCCATCGTGCTCAAGCGGGACGCCCAGGGTAAGGTGTCGCTCAGCGGCGGCGCCGACCCTCGGCGCGAAGGCGAAGCGCTCGGCGACTGACTTTATTGAACGGAGGTGATCCCTTGCATCAGGCTGAAAATCTCGCTGCCATCCCTGGCATCGACCACGGTTTCTGTTCGATCGATGACCCACGGCGCCCGGATGAAGTGTTCATCTGCAAGCAAGTGCACAGCGCCTCGGTGATTGAATGGCAGGCCGGCCAGGTGGCCAATACGATCGAGGCCGATGGTGTGTTGACGCACCACGCTCACCCGATCGCGGTGATCACCGCAGATTGCCTGCCCATTCTGTTCGCGTCGAAAACCGGCGAACGGGTGGCCGCAGTCCATGGCGGCTGGAAGGGGCTGCAACGCGGGATTATCGCCAACGTCATACAGCGCTTTGCCGCCGAGGGGATTGCAGCCGACCAACTGCAAGTGGCTATCGGCCCATCGATCAAGCCGTGCTGTTATGAAGTGAGCGAAGGGTTTATCGCCGACTTCCAGAGTGACCAAGGGCACCTGTGGCAACACGCCCAGGCACCGTGGAGCTTCGTGCAACCGGCACCGCTGCGGTCCCCCGAAATTACTCCGCCCCATGCACGACAAGCAGGCAGTGCGTGGTTTGACTTGAGCGGGTATGGGTTGTTGCTGCTGCAAGCGGCGGGCGTCAAGCGTGAGCAGATCGACGTGAGCGAGGTCTGCACCTACTGTACGTCGCCGACGTTTGCCAGCTACCGCAGAAGGACGCATCAGCCGGAGGAAGCGAAGACGTTGATTTATTCGTGGATTGCTCGTAGACCCTGACGAACCTACGCCCCCTTGTGGCGAGCGGGCTTGCCACAGGTATTTATCCCATCCGTTAACGGCTGATCTTCAACCCCTTCCGCCCCGCATGCCGCTCCAACGCCAGCTCGATCAAGCGGCTCACCAACTCGCTGTAGCTCATGCCCGCTGCCTGCCACAACTTGGGGTACATGCTGATGCGGGTGAAGCCGGGCAGTGAGTTGATTTCGTTGATCAGCACTTCGCCGTCGTCGGTCAAGAACACATCGACCCGCGCCAACCCTGCGCAGCCCAACACCTCAAACGCCTCAAGGGCCAAGCGGCGGATCCGCTCACTGGCTGCATGGCTGATGTCGGCCGGCACCACCACCTGGGCCGCCTGGCCGTCGATGTATTTGCTGTCGTAGGAGTAAAAGCCGCTGTTCACCACGATCTCGCCACAGCCGCTGGCGACAGGGTTTTCGTTGCCCAGCACGGCGCATTCAATTTCGCGGCCCTCGACCGCCGACTCCACCAGCACCTTTTGATCAAAACCCAGGGCCAGTTCAACCGCGGCGTGGTACTCAGCCTCGTTGCCAACCTTGCTCACACCCACCGAAGAACCCTGGTTGGCCGGTTTGACGAACATTGGCAGGCCGAGTTTATTCACCGCCGCGTCAAAGGAAGTGCGCGCGGCGTTGCTGCGGGTCAGGGTGATGAACGGTGTCACCGCAATGCCGGCATCACGCAGCAGGCGTTTGCTGATGTCCTTGTCCATGCACACCGCCGAGCCGAGCACGTCGGAGCCGACGAAAGGCAGGTCAGCCATGCGCAACAGGCCTTGCAGGCAGCCGTCTTCGCCAAGGGTGCCGTGGACAATGGGGAAGATCACGTCGATGTGTGCCAGCAGGCCGTTGCCGGAGGTTTCCACCACCTGCTGGCTGGCCTTGCCGGGCACCACCGCCAGTTCGCGGTTGGATTGGTTGAGGGCGATGAGTGCCGGGTTTTCCTGGTTGATCAGGAAGTTCGAGGTGTCGTTGAGGTGCCAGTGGCCGGCCTTGTCGATGCCGATCAAAACCGGCTCGAAGCGTGTGCGGTCGAGTGCATCGACAATATTGCGCGCCGACTGCAACGAGACTTCGTGCTCGGCCGAACGGCCACCAAAAATAATCCCTACCCGCACCTTGCTCATGACCCAGCCTCACTGTTGAAAGTAAGGCTTCTTACCACGGACGGTCAGCGATTCGCTACCAGATGGGCGCCGAACAGCACGTAGCAACCGCCGGCAAAACGGTCGAGCCACTTGCGCGAACGACTGTAGAGGTTGGCCATGCGCTCGCTGGAAAACACCAGCGCCACGCAGGCATACCAGCTGAACGACAAGCTGGCCATGGTGATCACCGCCAGGGCCAGCAGCGCGGGGGATGGCGACAGTGGCATGGTGGACGCGAAGATGGTGGCGACGAACAACGCGGCCTTGGGGTTGGACAGGTTGCCCAGCAACCCCAGGCGCCAGGCGGAAAACAGCGAGCGCCGGGGTACATCCGGCAACAGGCTCTGGCCCATCGCCGGCGCCGAGCGCTTGAACAGTTTCAGCCCCAGGTAAATCAGGTAGCAGCCGCCGATGATCTTGAACGCCAGGTACAACATGGGCGCAGCGGTAAACAGCGACTTGATGCCCAGGCCACCCGCCAGCCCCCACATGATCGTGCCGGTGGCCACGCCCGCCGAAGCCACCACGCCATGGCGGCGCGAACAACTGGCAGCCAACTGTGCCGTGTTGAAGAAGTTGGGACCCGGCGTCACCACCGCCATCGTCCACAGCAGGGCCAGCGAGACCAGGGGAGCCACGTAGGCAGGGTTGATAAATTCCATTGGGCGGTTCCATCAGCGCAGGGCACGAGCAAGGAGCATAGACCTCGCCCGCCACCTGCACAATCGTACAAGACCCCGGCAGACAAGGGATGCAGACTGGGTTAACGTGTTTCCACCTCTTTTTGTGACAAGCCACCATGGGCAAACCAACCCCCAACTTCGACTGGCTGCACCGTGCCCCCCATGCCAGCGGCCTGGACCGTATCGAGGCGTACTTCGCCGGCTTCGCCTTCGACCCCCATCGCCATGACACTTATGCCATCGGGCGTACCTTGTCTGGCGTGCAGAGTTTTCACTATCGCGGCGACATGATCCACAGTCTGCCTGGCACCACCATGGTGCTTCACCCCGATGAGACCCATGACGGTCACGCCGGCAGTGACGAGGGTTTCAAGTACCGAATGATTTACGTAGAGCCGTCGCTGATCCAGCAGATCCTTGGCGGCAAGCCGTTGCCGTTTATCCCCGGTGGCTTGTCCACCGACCCCAGGCTGTTCCGCGCCAGCGATGTGCTGCTGCAAAACCTGGATAACCCCATCGACCCATTGCAGGAACAGGACGCGATGTTCGACCTGGCCCACGCGCTGAGCAACGCCGCGGGCGCCATCGTCAGCCGCAAGGCGTTCGATTACGTCGCCGCCGAGCGCGCCCGGGAGTTCATCCACAGCGCCCTGGGCCGCAGCATCACCCTGGACGAAATGGCCGACCACGCCGGCCGCGACCGCTGGGCATTGTCACGGGACTTTCGCGTGCTGTTCGGCACCAGCCCCTATCGCTACCTGACGATGCGCCGGCTGGACCTGGTGCGCAGTCTGCTGGCACAGGGGCAGTCGCTGGTGGACGCGGCGCTGACCGCCGGCTTCACCGACCAGAGCCATATGACCCGGCAATTTCGCAGCACCTACGGTATGCCGCCGTCGCGATGGGTGAAGATGCTCGGGCGCTGAGTACGCTTATAGCGAATGCCCATCGATGGGCTCGCCGATGCTCAGGAAATGCCCACCCGCTACATGGTGCAAGGTGCGTAATTGATCATGCCCTTCGAAGTGCCAGCGGCCTTCGCTGAACACACGCTCGTCGGCATAGGCCGCAACCACTTCGCCGAGGAACAGGTCATAGGCCTGCTGGTTGTGGGGCTCGGGGAGCAAGCGGCATTCCAGCCAGGCTACACAGCCTTCCAGCAACGGCGCCTCCGTGTGTTCAGCGCTGAAGGTTTGCAGGCCATAAGCGGCGAACTTGTCACGCTCGGTGCCGGTGGTACTGCCGACCGTCTGCACGAGGTCGACCTGGGCCACACAGGGCACCTGCAGCACGAAGGTGCCGGAGCCTTCCAGCAATTGGCGAGTCCAGGTGGCCTTGTCCAACACCACCGCGACTTTCGGCGGTTCGAAATCCAGCGGCATAGCCCAGGCAGCCGCCATGATATTGCGCTGGCCGTTGTGGGCCGCACTCACCAGTACGGTTGGCCCGTGATTGAGCAAACGGTAGGACTTGGACAACGGAACGGGGCGGCAGTGAGTAGGGCTCATGGAGGATCGGCTCTTCAAACGAAAAAACCTACGATACCCCAAGCGTCAGCCCTATGGATCAGCTCGACAGTTGGTTAGTGAATCGTCCTACGCGTTGAGCGCCAGCATATTTAACTGCCGTTATTTCGACACACGCCCATGACTTGGTACTCCAACGTAGTGAGCTTGCCGCTGGAGTCTTCATAGGTCATGCGCGAAGGCACGGTACTGCACGCGCGGATCGGCGGCGTCACGTTGACCACCTTGGCAATGTCCAGCTTCATCCCATAGCGATACGCCTGCACTTGGGGCACTGGCTTGCCGTTTCTCACGGCGTAATCGGCCATGGCCTTTTCATTGCGCTCCATCATCAGGGCAAAGGTGCGATCACCGCCGCCTTCGGCCAATGCACCGAAAGACAGGACGGCCGTTAATACACCCAGAGCGGTTTTATAAAAGTTCATCACCTATTCCTCGACTGAAAGTTCAGTGCCGAGACTAACGAACGAACCCTGACGCGATGTTCACCAGAACATTACTTATTTGTTAGGTGGCGACGAGCTTCCAGAATTGTAATGTTCACGCCACCCAATCGTTATCCACGGTTTGCAACTATCAGCCCGGGCCAGATCAATAAGAACGCCCGCCTCCATAAGAAGCTGATAACTGCCAACACCGAGGAGCGAAACATGCGGATCCGTTACTACACCCTTCCCCTTTCACTGATCGCCACATTGCCCCTGGCAGCCGCGGCCGCGGAAGACAAACCTGAAGGGTTTATCGAAGGCAGCAGCGTGAACGTGCTGGCGCGCAATTTTTACTTCAATCGCGATGACCGCAAGGGCCAATCCAGCCCCACCGGTAATGGCTATTCCGAAGCCTGGGCCCAGGGACTGATCGGTAAATTCGAATCCGGCTTTACCCAGGGCACCGTGGGGTTTGGCCTGGACGCCTTCGCCATGGTCGGCGTGAAACTCGACTCGGGCACCGGCCGCAGCGGCGGCAAGGGCTCGTTCGGCGTGCTGCCGGTGGACAGCAACAACCATCCCGAAGACAACTACAGCAAGGTCGGCGGCGCGGCGAAACTGCGGGTATTGGACACGGTGATCAAGGCCGGCGACGTGTTCCCGCTGACCCCCGTGGTGGCCTACGGCGATTCGCGGGTGTTGCCGGAAAGCTTCCGTGGCGTGACCCTGCAGAACACCAGCCTGGAAGGCCTGACCTTGCAGGGCGGGCGTTTGAGCGGCATGAGCCAACCCAACGAAAGCGGCATGAACAAAGGGTTCGCAACGTTTTACGCCGGCCCGGTCGATTCACCTTGGATCGGCTACTTCGGCGGCGACTACACCGTGAACAAACACCTGAGCCTGAGCCTGTACAGCAGCCGCCTGAAGGACGCCTGGGACCAGTACTACGTCGGCAGCGCCGCCAGTTACCCGCTGAACGAAGACGTCTCGCTGTTCGGCGACATCAACTACTACAAGGCCGTGGACGAAGGCAAAAAGCTGCTGGGTGAATTCGATAACAGCATCTGGAGCGCCCGGCTCGGCGTGAAGGTGGGCGCCCACAGCCTGGCCGTGTCGCACCAGCGCAACAACGGCGATGACGACTTCGATTACCTGCGCCAGTCGGACTCGATCTTCCTCAACAACTCGATCCAGTACAGCGACTTCAACTCGCCCAAGGAGCGCTCTTGGATGCTGCGCTACGACCTGGACATGCAGCCATTCGGCATTCCCGGCCTGTCGTTCATGACCCGCTACGGCAAGGGCACCGGCGCCGACTACAGCAACGCCAACGCGGTGTATATGCGCCGCGATGCCGCCGGCGATCCGCTCACCGACCAGCGCCGCTGGGAGCGGGATATCGAAGCCAAGTACGTGGTGCAAAGCGGCAACTTGAAGGATTTATCACTGCGTCTGCGCCAGGCCACCGTGCGCTCAAGTTCATTCGAGTCCGACCTTGAAGAAGTCCGCGTCATTATCGAATACCCACTGGCGGTGCTTTAAGACGCGCTTACATTCACTTGCCGATGCCCTACATCTGTTCACAGGTTGAAGTCTGTCAGAACTGTAATATCGGCCTCACCTTCTCGTTAAGTTGCACTTTTTATACTGCGCATCGAACACTTCTCATCTCTGCGGCTTTTGTGTAGCTCCTTTGGAACAGAGATGAATTTTATACGCCCCAGCCGGGGCGTTTTTTTTGCGTGCCCGGTCAGTGACGAATCGTCGCACCGGCCTGACGCGGCTTGACCCTAAAGCTACTTCAGGCTTCAGAGTTTTCCTACAGCCTATTCAAGCCTCTATGAGGCCATCTCCTTTCGTTTTCCTTGAAGGTAAATCCCCATGCGTATCCTTGTGGTTGAGGACGAGCAGAAAACCGCCGATTACTTGCAGCAAGGCCTGACCGAAAGTGGCTACGTCGTCGATTGCGCCGCCAGCGGCATCGACGGCCTGCACCTGGCCCGGCAGCACACCTACGAACTGGTGATCCTCGACGTGAACCTGCCCAACACCGACGGCTGGGAGGTACTGGAACAACTGCGCCGGGACGGCAACCAGCGCGTGATGATGCTGACCGCGCGCGGCCGCCTGGCCGACAAGATCAAGGGCCTGGACATGGGCGCCGACGATTACCTGGTCAAACCCTTCGAGTTCCCCGAACTGCTGGCCCGTGTGCGCACCTTGCTGCGCCGTAGCGAACATATCCCGCTGCCGGATGTGCTGCGCGTCGCGGACCTGGAGCTGGACCCGCGCCGCCATCGCGCCTATCGCGGCAGCCGGCGTATCGACCTGACCACCAAGGAATTCGCCCTGCTGCATGTGTTGATGCGCCAGGCCGGCGAGGTAATGACCCGCACGCAGATCATCTCGCTGGTGTGGGACATGAACTTCGACTGCGACACCAACGTGGTCGAGGTCTCCATCAGCCGACTGCGGGGCAAGGTCGATGACCAGAGCGAGGTCAAGCTGATCCACACCATTCGCGGCGTGGGTTATGTGCTGGAGGCGCGCCAATGAGGACCAGCAGCCTGTCGATGCGCCTGGGACTGACGGTCAGCCTCATGGGCGCCGGGCTGGTGGTGCTGCTGGCGACCCTGGCCTACCTGGCCTTGACCCATGAGCTGGAAAAGCTCGCGCGCAAAGGCCTGGAAAGCAAGATGGAACAGCTCCAGCACAGCCTCGCGCTGGGCCTGGACACCCACGCAATCAAAGCCCGTCCCCACTCGTTGCTGGACCTGGTGATGGGCCACGACAATTTCTACCTGACCATCGTCGGCACCGCACCCGATAACGCGGTGCTGCTCAGTGTCGGTGCCAAACCCCAGGAACCGTTGCTGACCGACTTCTCCCCCCGGGAAACCCTCGGTTACCTCAACTGGCAAGACCAGGACGACAACCAGGTACTCAGTGCCTCCAGCCTGATGCGCCTGGCCAGCGGCGAGCGCGTACGGGTGTTGCTGTCGCTGGACCGCAGGGATGACCAGGCCCTGCTCAGTGCCTACCTGCGCGCCACCCTCATCGCCCTGCCGATGCTGCTGATCCTTATCGGCATGGGCGCGTGGGGGCTTGTGCAACGCGGGTTGGCACCGTTGAAACAGTTCAGCCATGTCGCCGCCCAAGTGACGACCCAGGACCTGACCCACCGCTTATCCATCGACAATCTGCCCAAGGAGCTGGGCGAGTTGGCGCAAAGCATCAACGTAATGCTGCGTCGCCTGGACGCTGGTGTGCAGCAGTTGTCGCAGTTCTCCGACGACCTCGCCCACGAACTGCGTGCACCGCTGACCAACCTGATGGGCAAGGCTCAGGTGACCCTGTCCCGCGAACGGCCCTCGGAGGAGTACAAGGCGGGGCTGGAATCCTGCACCGAGGAAATGGAACGCCTGTCGCGCATCGTCTCCGACATGCTGTTCCTGGCCCAGGTCAGCCATCCGGCGGCGCGGGCCGGGTTTGGCCCGGTGTCACTGGGCGAAGAAGCACAACGGGTGATGGCGCTGTTCGCCCTCAGCGCCGAAGACAAACACGTGACCCTCAGCCTGCGCGGCGACGCCTGGGTAACGGGCGATCGCCTGATGATCCAGCGAGCCATTTCCAACCTGCTGTCCAATGCCATCCGCCACACGCCCGAAGGCTCCAGCGTTCTGCTGCTGGTGGAGACCTATGACCAGAGCGCGTCGTTGTCGGTAGGCAACCCCGGGCGTGGCATCGAAGCACACCACCTGCCGCATCTGTTCGAACGCTTCTACCGCGCCGACAGCAGCCGTACCCGCGCCGAAGGTGGCACGGGGCTTGGGCTGGCCATTGTGCAGTCGATCATGCAGCTGCATCAGGGGCACGCCGACGTCAGCAGCCAGCCAGGCCGGTTTACACGGTTCAGCCTGGTGTTTCCCCTGCACCTGAAAACAGCGCAGGTCTAGTGTGGGAGGGGGCTTGCCCCCTCCCACATTGTTTTGCGGTGTTTTTAAAGAACTCAGGCAGCCTCCTCTTCACGGCGATGGGCCCACTGGTACAACGCCGGCAGCACCAGCAAGGTCAGCAAGGTAGAAGAAATGATCCCGCCGATCACCACCGTCGCCAACGGACGCTGCACTTCGGCGCCGGTGCCGGTGGCCAGGGCCATGGGGATAAACCCCAGGGAGGCCACCAGCGCGGTCATCAATACCGGGCGCAGGCGGGTCAGCGCACCCTCGTGGATAGCCACCGACAGCGAGCGTCCTTCCTCGCGCAGGTTGCGGATGAAGGCAATCATCACCAGGCCGTTGAGCACCGCCACGCCGGACAAGGCGATAAAGCCCACGCCTGCCGAGATCGACAGCGGAATATCGCGCAACCACAGCGCCATGATCCCGCCGGTCAACGCGAACGGAATCCCGGTAAACACCAGCAGTCCGTCCTTGAGGTTGTTGAACATCATGAACAACAACCCGAACACCAGCAGCAACGCCACCGGCACCACGATCTGCAAACGCTCGGCGGCTTCCTTCAACTGTTCGAACTGGCCGCCCCAGGTGGTCCAGTAACCTGCCGGGACTTTCACCTGCGCCGTGATCGCCGCCTCGGCCTCTTCCACGAACGACCCCATATCCCGCCCGCGCACGTTGGCACTGACGATCACCAGACGCTTGCCGTTCTCGCGGCTGATCTGGTTCGGGCCGAGCACCAGGTCCAGGCTGGCGACCTGGGACAACGCAATGAACCCCAACTGCCCCGCCGCATTCCCGGCCAGCGCCGGCACTGGAATCAACAGCCGCGACAAGCCGTCGATATCAGTACGCAGCGCGTCGGACAAGCGCACGACCATGTCGAAACGCCGGTCACCTTCATACAGCGTACCGGCCTGGCGCCCACCGACGGCGACGGCAATGGTGTCCTGCACATCGCCGACATTCAGGCCAAAGCGCGCGGCTTTGTCACGGTCGATATTGATGGTCAGCACCGGCAGACCGGACGTCTGTTCGACCTTCACTTCCGAAGCGCCATCGAGGCCTTGCAAGGTCTCGGCAATGTCTGCGGCGGTGGTGTTGAGCACCGCCATGTCGTCGCCGAATACCTTCACCGCCACATCACTGCGCACCCCGGAAATCAGCTCGTTGAAACGCAGCTGGATCGGTTGCGACAACTCGTACGCACTGCCCGGCACAATCGCACTGGCGCGCTGGATATCGGCGATCAGGCTTTCGCGGGATTTGTTCGGGTCCGGCCATTGCGCCTTCGGTTTAAGCATCACGTAGCTGTCGGAAATATTCGGCGGCATCGGGTCGGAGGCGATTTCCGCCGTACCGGTACGGGCGAAGACCCGTTCGATTTCCGGCACCTGGGCCATCAAGGTTTTTTCCAGTTGCTGCTGCATCTGCACCGATTGCGTCAGGCTGGTGCCGGGCACGCGCAGGGCCTGTTGGGCGAAGTCGCCCTCACTGAGGCTGGGGATAAACTCACTGCCCATGCGGCTGGCCACCACGCCCGACGCAACAATGGCCAGCACGGCCAAGCCGAACACCAGTGGCCGGCGCGCCATCACCCAATACAACACCGGCCCATAGGCCCGGCGTGCGGTACGCATCACCAGGTTTTCTTCTTCCTTGACCTTGCCGGTGACGAACAGCGCAATCGCCGCAGGCACGAAGGTCACCGACAAAATCATCGCCCCCAGCAGCGCAATCACAACGGTAAACGCCATGGGGTGGAACATCTTCCCGGCCACCCCGGTAAGGGCGAAGATCGGCAGGTACACGACCATGATGATCAGCTGCCCGAAGATCAGCGCACGCCGCGCTTCCTTGGCCGCCGCGAACACCTCGTGCAGGCGCTCGCTGCGGGTCAGCAAACGACCATGGCGCTGCTGCGCATGGGCCAGGCGGCGGATGGCGTTCTCGACGATCACCACCGCGCCGTCGACGATAATGCCGAAGTCCAGCGCGCCGAGGCTCATCAGGTTGGCGCTGACTTTGTGGGTGAACATGCCGGTAAAGGTGAACAACATCGCCAGGGGAATCACCATCGCGGTGATCAGCGCCGCGCGGATATTGCCAAGGAACAGGAACAGCACCGCGACCACCAGCAGCGCACCCTCGAAGAGATTTTTCTTCACGGTGGCAACGGCTTTTTCGACGAGGTTGGTGCGGTCGTAGACGGTCACCGCCACCACGCCTTCGGGCAGCGAACGGTTGATTTGTTCGAGCCTGGAAGCCACCGCCTGGGACACCGTGCGGCTGTTTTCTCCGATCAACATAAACACCGTGCCCAGCACCACTTCACGGCCGTTTTCCGTGGCGGCGCCGGTCCGCAGCTCACGGCCGATCTCGACCTGGGCGACATTGCGCACACGGATCGGCGTGCCGTCGGACGTGGTGATGACGATATTGGCGATGTCGTCGATGGACGCCACCTGCCCCGGCGCGCGGATCAACAATTGCTCGCCGCTGCGCTCGATGTAGCCGGCACCGACGTTGGCGTTGTTACGCTCCAGCGCCGTGACCAGATCGTTCAAGGTCAGGTTATAGGCCGCCAGGCGCTTGGGGTCGGGGGCGATCTGGTATTCCTTGGCGAAGCCGCCGATGGTGTTGATCTCGGCCACACCGGGCACGTTGCGCAGTTGCGGCTTGATGATCCAGTCCTGGATCACCCGCAGGTCGGTCGGCGTGTAGGGCGTGCCGTCGTCCTTGCGTGCGCCCTCCTCGGCCTCCACGGTCCACAGGAAAATTTCCCCGAGGCCGGTGGAAATCGGCCCCATCGCGGTTTCAATCCCCACAGGCAATTGCTCGCGGGCCACTTGCAGGCGCTCGTTGACCAACTGGCGGGCGAAGAACAGGTCGGTGCCGTCCTTGAAGATCACCGTCACCTGGGACAAGCCGGAGCGTGACAGCGAACGGGTCTGCTGCAGCCCCGGCAAGCCGGCCATCGCGGTTTCGATGGGAAAGGTAATGCGCTGCTCGGTCTCAAGCGGCGAAAAACCGGCCGCCGCCGAGTTGATCTGCACCTGTACATTGGTGATGTCGGGCACCGCGTCGATGGGCAGTTTCTGATAGCTGGCAATGCCGACACCGGCCATCAACAGCACCGCCAGCAGCACGATGATGCGCTGCTCGATGGCGAATTGGATAAGGCGCTCAAACATGGGAAATCACTCGCAGGATCAATGGGCGTGCTCGGCCGAGCCCTTGCCCAATTCGGACTTGAGGATGAAGCTGCCGGTGGTGGCCACCTGAGCACCGGCCTCCAGGCCCTGGCGCACTTCGACGTAGCCGTTTTCACTGGCGCCAAGCTCAAGATGGCGGGTGATAAAACCGTCAGGCGTGCGTACGAAGACCGAGGGTTTTTCCTCGACGGTCTGGATCGCCGTTTGCGGCACGGTGACCTTGGCCTGGTAGGTGTCCGTGGCCAGTTGCACGGTGACGAACAGTCCTGGGCGCCAGGCGTCGTCGGGGTTGGGCACCGTCACACGCACGGTGGCGGTGCGTGTTTGCTCGCCGAGCAAATTGCCGACATAGGCCACGCTGCCCTGCACATCGGTGCCCATTTCCGTGGAGCTGACTTTCACCGGTTTGCCGAGCCGGACCTTGTTCAAATCCTTGGGAAATACGCCGAAGGTGACCCACACCTGGGACAGGTCAGACAGCGTGAAGGCGTTACTGGTCTCGCTCACCACCTCGCCGACACCGAGGTGCTTTTCCACCACCACGCCTGTGAACGGCGCACGCAGTTCGTAACGATTGCCGCCGGCCAGCACGGTGTTGCCGCTGAGCGCGGTCATCTTTTGGCGGGCATTGTTCAAGGCGATTTCAGCTTCTTGCAGGGTTTGGCGCGCCAGCAGGTAATCCTGCTCGGCGGAGATCTTGTCCTGCCACAACTGGCGTTCACGCTGGAAGGTAATACGCGCCAGTTCAACCCGACGCTCGCTGGCCGCCAGCTCACTGCGCTGGTCGGAAATCTGCTGGCTGGCGATCACCGCGAGCAGCTCGCCCTTCTTCACCGCCTGGCCAAGATTGACCTTCACGGATTCCACCACACCGGCCGCGCGCGGGACGATATGCGAGGTGCGGTCTTCGTCGAAACGCACCTCCCCCGGCAGCGTCAGCAATGTGCTGATCGACCGGGGTTGGGCCTCGGCGAGCTCGATACCGGCGGCCTGGATTTGTTGTTCAGTCAGCTCGAGCATGCCTTCTTCTTCCTCGGCGTTGGCCACGCCGGACAGCATCAGGCCCAAGGCGACGGCAAGCGCCACGCCGTGTCGTTTATTCATAAGGCACTCCAGAAAAAATCAAAACCGGGCGAGGTCGCCGTAAATCCGTTCGATGCGCAGCCAGGCATCGGTGGCCTGGGCGGTGGCCGCAAGGTATTGGGTGCGCGCCGCGATCAGGGTGCGCTGGGCGTCGAGCACGTCGAGGAAGTTGAACTTGCCCATCTCGAAGCCGCGGGTGGCGCTGTCCACCGCGCGTTGGGCGGCGGGCAGGATCTGCTGGTTGAATGCGCGCACTTCGCTGTTCGCGGTTTGCCACAGGTCCAGGGCCTGGCGCGTTTCGGTACGCAGGCGCAATTCGGCAGCGTTGCGCTGGTCGCGGGCCTGATCGGCACGGCGCGTGGCGGCAAGTACGTTGCCCTGGTTGCGGCTGAACAACGGAATCGGCATCGACACGCCGACCAGGTTCACCCGCTCGCGCACACTGGCGTCGTACTGGCTGCCGATGGACACATCCAGGTCGGGAACGCGCTGGGCTTTTTCCAGGCCCACGCTGGCTTCGTTCTGCACGATCTGCAGTTCGGCCAGGCGCAGTTCGGCGGTCTGCTCAAGGCGCGCCAACAGTTGTGTGGCGGACGGCAACGGCGGTGTGGAGTGGCTTGGCGTGGAGACAGTCTGGAAGTCGGTCGCCGCGCTGCCGGTACTGGCGGCCAGGCGGCGATAGGCGTCGGTGAGGCCCATGTGTGCGCGATTGAGTTCGAGGCGGATCTCCGACAACTGCACCTGGGCCCGCGTGGCTTCCACCGGTGAGGATTTGCCGGCAGTCACGCGGCCGTTGGCGACCACCAGCCCGCGCTCGGCCAAGGCCAGGGAGCGTTGCGCCAGGTCGAGACGTTCCTGGGCACGCAGGGCACCGTAATAGCCGTCGATCACCTCGGCGCGCAGCGTGTTGCGGCGCTGTTCCAAGGCCAGTACGGCGGCGTCCTGGGCACGCGTCGCCACGTCAATGCGGGCACCGCGCTTGCCGCCCAGTTCCAGGGTTTGGCTGAGCTTGAGGGTGGTGGTACGCGTATCGCGACGTGTGTCTTCGGCATCCCAGGACGCCACCGGATTGGGGATCAACCCGGCCTGCTGGCGACCGCCCGCGGCGATCTCGATTTCCCATTGCGCGGCCGCCAGGTCGGGGTTGTTGGCGAAGGCGGTTTGCAGGGCCGCGTCGAGGGTGAGGGTTTGTGCCTGGGCAATGCTGGCGGCTCCCCACAACAGCGTCGCCCCCACCAGCTTTCTAACGGAAATTGCCATAACGAGAGTTCCACGCCCATAAAGTAAAAGCCGGGAGAATGTAGCGTTCGCGACTTATCAAAGCGGTGGAGCAAAGATTACAAATCCGACAGCAATGGCTCTGGGGCGGGCGTTATCAGGTATGCTTTTGGACCAGGAAACAAAAAGAAACAATTTTCCCAACCTGTTCGATAAGGAGTCTCGCCTTGGCGTTATCGACTGCCGCGTGGATGGTTCACGACACCCGTCTCATGCTCTGCGTACTGCTGGCCATCGCCAGCATCATCGTGCTGATCAGCGCGACCAAGTTGCCGCCGTTCCTGTCGATCCTGATCGGCACCTTTATCGCCGGGGTCGGCGCCGGGTTGCCAGCGGAAGAAGTGGCCAAGGCCTTCAGCAAGGGCGCCGGGGCGATCCTCGGTGAAGCCGGGATCATCATTGCCCTGGGCTCGATGCTGGGTGCGCTGATGGCGGAATCCGGCGCGGCCGACCGCATCGCCACCACCCTGCTCGGGCTGGGCAAGGGCAAGTCGTTGCCATGGGTGATGGCGCTGGTGGCGATGGTGATCGGCCTGCCGCTGTTCTTCGAAGTGGGCCTGGTGATGATGGTGCCGATCATCTTTGTGATGGCCAAACGTTCGAACCAGCCGCTGTTGAAAATCGCCATCCCGGCGCTGGCGGGCATGACCACCTTGCACGCCTTGATGCCACCGCACCCGGGGCCGCTGATTGCGGTGGGCGCGTTGCACGCCGACCTGGGCCTGACCATGTTGCTGGGCTTTTGCCTGGCGGTGCCGGCCGTGATCCTCGCCGGGCCGCTCTATGGCAACTGGCTGTCCAAGCGCCTGCATGTGGATGAGCCGGCCGACATCGGCGCGCTGTTCAGCGCCCCGCCCAAGGCCCCGCGCCAGCCGAGCTTTGGCGTGTCATTGCTGATCATTCTGTTGCCGGTGATTCTGATGCTCGGCAGCACCTTGGCCAAAGTCGCGCTGCCAGCGGAAAGCAGCGTGGGCCTGACCCTGAAATTCCTCGGCGAACCGCTGATCGCCCTGGGCCTGGCGGTGATCGCCGCCGTGATCTGCCTGGGCTGGGCCGCCGGGATGCCGCGCGCTGAGGTCGGCAACACCCTGCGCAAGGCCCTCGCGCCCATCGCCGTGTTGCTGCTGACCATCGGCGCCGGCGGCGGCCTCAAGCAAACCTTGCTGGATGCCGGCGTCAGCCAAACCATCAGCAAAGTCGCCGAAGGAGCGCACATGCCGTACCTGCTGCTGGCCTGGTTGATCGCCGTGGCGCTGCGCCAGGCCACCGGCTCGGCTACGGTCGCCACCACCACGACCGCCGGCATCCTCGCGCCGATGATGGCCGGGTTGGCGGCGACACAAAGCTCACTGGTGGCGCTGGCGATCGGCGCAGGTTCGGTGTTCTTCTGCCACGTCAATGATGCGGGGTTCTGGATGGTGCGCGAGTACTTTGGCTTGCAGCTGAAGCAGACGATTTGGGTGTGGTCGGTGTTGCAGACGATTGTTTCGGTGGTCGGGTTGGTCGGTACGCTGGTGCTGTGGCACTTCTTGACCTGACCTTCAGGCCGCCAAGGTGTGGCGCTTGCCAAACAGCGCTACACACCCCCCCCCCACCGCGCCCATAACCACGCAATACCCCACGCAAATCCACGGGCTGGTCGGCATCAGCGCGATCAGCATCAGCGGCGTGGTACTCGCCCACAGTGCGTAAGCGATGTTGTAGGTGAAGGAAATGCCCGACACCCGCACCTGCGCCGGAAACAGGCCGACCATCACCGACGGCACCGCGCCCACTACCCCGCAACTCAAGCCCGCGACCGCGTACGCCGCGCCGAGCCAGATGCCGCCGCTGATCAGGCTGGCGTACAGCAGGAAAATACCCACCGGCAGCAGCAGGCTGTAGACCAGCACCGCGCGCCAGGCGCCGATGCGGTCCACCAGCAGGCCGGCGAGGACGCAGCCGATATTCAGGAAGACGATGCCCAGGGCGCTCAAGGCAAAGGTGTGGCTGGGGCTCATGCCGAAGGTTTTCTGCATCATGGTCGGGGTGATGACCACCAATACCACTACGGCGGAGGTGAGCACGCAGGTGAGGATCATCGCCGGCAACAGTACGGCGCGATGGTCACGCAGTACGGTGCGCAGCGGCAGCTCGGCAGCGGCCTGGCGGCGGGCCTGCATTTCGAGGAAGACCGGGGTTTCGCTGAGCCAGCGCCGCAGCCACACGCCGATCACGCCGAACACACCGCCGAGCAGGAAGGGGAAGCGCCAGGCGTAGTCGAGGATTTCGGCCGGGGTGAAGACCTGTGCCAGCAGCGTGGCAGTCAGCGCACCGAGCAGGTAGCCGAAGGTCAGGCCGGCTTGCAGGAAGCCCAGGGCATAACCACGATGGTTGCGCGGTGCGTGTTCGGCGACGAAGGTCCAGGCGCTGGGTACTTCACCGCCCACCGCCGCACCTTGCAGCACGCGCAGCACCAGCAGGATCAGCGGTGCGAAATAACCGATCTGTGCGTAGGTGGGCATGATCCCGATCAGCAGGCACGGCAACGCCATCATCAGGATGCTCAGGCTGAACACGCGCTTGCGCCCCAGGTGATCGGCGAAGTGCGCCATCAGGATGCCGCCCAGCGGACGCGCGAGGTAGCCGGTGACGAAGATGCCGAAGCTTTGCAGCAGGCGCAGCCACTCGGGCATTTCCGCCGGGAAGAACAGTTGGCTGAGGGTCAGCGCGAAGAACACAAAGATAATGAAGTCGTAGATTTCCAAGGCGCCGCCCAGGGCGGCCAGGCCCAGGGTCTTGTAGTCGGAGCGGGAAAAACGCTGCGCCTGTGGAACAGAGGTGGCAGTCATGTTGAGGCTCGGCAGACAAACAAAATGGCGTGCAGGTTATGAGCTGCGCCAGTTGATGGCAATCGCGGCAGATATATTTGTTTTCCTCATGGATCGATGAAGATAACTGCATTCCCATATCAATGGCCGTGGAGGAACATGCCGAAAAATTGCCGACACCATAATAAATACAAGAGGAAAGACTCGTGGCCGATGCTATCGAAGAAAGCCGCTATGCCCGCTTTGCCCTGCGCTGCTCGAACTTTGCCGAGCGCTGGTTCCCCGACTCCTGGGTGTTCGCCGCCCTCGCCGTGATCATCGTCGCCGTGGCGACCCTGGGCATGGGCGCCGCGCCGACCGAAGCCGCCAAGGCCTTTGGCGACGGGTTCTGGAGCCTGATCCCGTTCACCATGCAAATGGCCTTCGTGGTGATCGGTGGCTACGTGGTCGCCAGCTCGCCACCGGCGGTCAAGCTGATCGACCGCCTGGCGCGTATCCCGAAGAACGGCCGCTCCGCCGTGGCGTGGGTCGCGTTGATTTCCATGGTGGCGTCATTGCTCAACTGGGGCCTGTCCCTGGTGTTCGGCGGCTTGCTGGTGCGTGCGCTGGCCCGTCGTACGGATTTGCGCATGGACTACCGTGCTGCGGGTGCGGCGGCCTATCTTGGGTTGGGCGCGGTGTGGGCGCTGGGGCTGTCGTCGTCAGCCGCACAATTGCAGGCCAACCCGGCCAGCTTGCCGCCGTCGATCCTGTCGATCACCGGGGTGATCCCGTTTACCGACACCATCTTCCTGTGGCAATCCGGCGTGCTGTTGCTGGCACTGATCGTGGTGTCGCTGATCATCGCCTACGCCACCGCGCCCGGCCCCAACAGCGCCCGTGACGCCAAGGCCTGTGGCGTCGACCCGGCCTTCAACCTGCCCAAGCTGCAACCACCGGGCCGCCCCGGCGAATGGCTGGAACACAGCCCGTTGCTGACCATTCTGCTGGCATTGCTGGCGGCGGGCTGGTTGTTCCATGAGTTCTCGACCAAGCCGGCGATCAGCGCGATTTCGGGGCTGAACACCTACAACTTCCTGTTCATCATGGTCGGTGCCCTGCTGCACTGGCGCCCGCGCAGTTTCCTCGATGCGGTGGCCCGTGCAGTGCCGACCACCACCGGCGTGTTGATCCAGTTCCCGCTGTACGGCTCGATTGCGGCGCTGATGACCGTGGTCAAGGGCGGCGACGGCCAGACCCTGGCGCACCATATCTCGACCTTCTTCACGTCCATCGCCTCCCACGACACGTATGCACTGCTGATGGGCGTGTACTCGGCAGTGCTGGGCTTCTTTATTCCGTCAGGCGGCGGCAAGTGGATCATCGAAGCGCCTTATGTGATGCAAGTGGCCAATGACCTGCAATACCACCTGGGCTGGGCGGTGCAGATCTACAACGCGGCCGAGGCGCTGCCGAACCTGATCAACCCGTTCTACATGCTGCCGTTGCTGGGAGTGCTGGGGTTGAAGGCGCGGGATTTGATCGGGTTTTCGTTTGTGCAGTTGCTGGTGCACACGCCGCTGGTGTTGTTCCTGTTGTGGGCGTTGGGGACGACGTTGAAGTATTTGCCGCCCGTCATGCCGTAGGATCAGTTGCAAGCTTCAAGTCGTTAGCTTCAAGCTTGTAGCTTGAGGCTGATGGCTTGCAGCTGTCTTCGTTCCGTCACATTGCATTGCTACCGTCCTGCGAAATATCTTGCAACATCTCGCCAGCAAGGACTCCCCGCAATGAGTGATGATCACGAAGACCGCCCTTCCCCCGATTCCGTAGCCCAACCGCCGGTAGACACCGGCCGTCGGCGCTTCCTGGGGGGCGCGGCGGTGTTGGGGGTTGGCGCGACCTTGAGTGCCTGCGGCAACAGCAGTGAGACGCCGGGCAAGCCGGTAGCGCGGCCGCTCACGCCCCAGGAGCTGGACAAGGCATTGCACGACCAGGTGAAGACCGTGGTGGTGATCTATGCCGAGAACCGCAGCTTCAACAACCTGTTTGCGGACTTCCCAGGCGTTGAGAAACCGCTGTCGGCGCTTTCCGCCGCCGACACACAGCAACGCGACCGCGACGGCAGCCTGTTGACCACCCTGCCCCCGGCCTGGGGCGGTGTGCTGCAAGTGGGCCCGCAAAGCGTGGACGGGGTGACTTACCCCAGCGAAGTGCAATTCCAGGAAAACCTGCCCAACGCCCCGTTCGCCCTCAAGGGCCCGAACGCCGAAGACCTGCCGTTGAGCCTGGTCACCCGCGACTTGTGGCACGTGTTCTACCAGAACCAGATGCAGATCAACGGCGGCAAGAACGACGGTTTCGTCGCCTGGGCCGACTCCGGCGGCCTGGTCATGGGCCATTACGCCCAAAGTCGCTATTCCCTGCGCCTGTGGGACGTGGCCAAGGAGTTTGTGCTCTGCGATAACTTCTTCCAGGGGGCGTTTGGTGGCTCGTTCCTCAACCATCAATACCTGATCAGCGCCACCGCGCCGTTCTACCCGAATGCCGCGCAGTCGGTGGCCAAGGCGCAGATCGCCACGCTGCAAAGCGATGACCCCACCGACCCGCGTCTCAAGCCGCTGGATAAATCCCCGGCGAGCGCCATGACCGGCCCGCCGCAGTTCGGCCCCAGCGCGCTGACCCCGGACGGTTACGGCGTGAACACCCTGGCGCCGCCGTATTGGCCGACCTGGATTCGTGACCCGGAAAACCCGGACTACGCAAAAGCCGACCTGCCCAACGTACTGGTGCCGCAGACCCATGAGCACATCGGCGACAAGCTGTCGAAAAAGAACGTCGACTGGGCGTGGTACGCCGGGGCATGGCAGGCAACGCTGGATCAGTTCAAGGATTCGGGCGGTATCCCGAAGATCCCTAACTTCCAGTACCACCACCAGCCGTTCAACTATTTCAAGCAGCAGGGCCCCGAGAACCGTGCCGAGCGTGACAAGCGCCTGCGCGATGGCGGTTTGGGCGATGAGGCGAGCACCAATAAGTTCTTCGCCGATGCCCAGGCCGGCAAGCTGCCAGCCGTGAGCTTCTACAAGCCCCAGGGCAACCTGAATATGCACGCCGGTTACGCCGACGTGGCGTCGGGCGACCGCCATATCGTCCGCGCCTTGAAGGTGCTGCAGGAAAGCCCGCAGTGGAAAAACATGGTGGTGGTGGTGACCGTCGATGAAAACGGCGGCTGGTGGGACCACGTCGCCCCGCCCAAAGGCGACCGCTGGGGCCCAGGCACACGGGTTCCGGCGCTGGTGGTCTCGCCCTTCGCGCGCAAAGGCACCGTGGACCATACGGTGTACGACACCGCGTCGATCCTGCGCTTGATTACGCGGGTCTTCCAGCTGGAGACCCTGGACGGGCTCAAGCAACGCGATGACGCCATGATTGCCCGAGGCCAGAAACCCATGGGGGATTTGAGCAACGCGTTGCAGTTCAGCGTGTAGGACGCTTATCCAATAGCGACATGCCTGGCGATTTAGCACGCGGTTTTCCTGGCCAACCGCTACTGTGAGGAGGTGGGCTTTCACCCCGCGCAGACGGGCTTTCGCTGACAAGGAATCAAGTATGTTCAAACCGACCAGGTTGTCCTTCACCCTGGCCGCACTGATGGCCAGTGCGGTCGTACACGCCGACATCGAAGTGCCGCTGGGCAGCACTCAACGGGTGACCCAGTTGTTCGCTTACCCCAATAACTGCAATGTGATCTGCTTTCGGCCGTGGACGCTGGAGCAGACCGCCGAGCACTACCTGAACCAAAGCCTGCAGCGCGATGGCTACAGCCGAGCCAAGGTCAGCGTCAAGAACCATGAAGGGCAGCTCGCCGCGACCTTCAGCGGTGTACCCGACAGTTACGGCCAGCCCCTGACCGCGCTGCTCAATACCGCTGACCTGGCCTACCAGGGCGCGAGCAGACTCAACAGCGACGGCAAGTGGGCGTACAACTGGTACCTGTTCCTGCCACTGGGCATGGCCCTGGAAAACCGCAAGAGCATCGAGTTGCTGCATTTCCCGCCGGATTATTCGCTGACCCAGGCCCAGGATTACCTGGAGTCGGCCACCACCGACCGCTGGGCCAGCCTGCTCACCGATAACGGCGTGCCGGCCACCGAAACCCCGGCCTACCAGACCATCATCGATATCGCCCCCATCGCCGCCCCTTCCAATGCGGGCAAGGACCTGGAGAACGTCTACGGCTACTTCACCGACTACCAGACCCGCATGGTCAGCGAACTGAGCCTGCACCCCAACGGCTCGCTGCCAATGGTCGCGTTCGGCGCGCCGGTGCGCAGTTGGATCAAGCAGCAATACGGACAAACCGTGGGTGTACTGGGCCTGGCGCAGATCAGCCCTGCCGCGGGCAAGACCGTCTCGGTGCTGGGCGCCAACCACCCCAGCTACATCTGGTACGCGGCCAGCCCGGACACCTATGACGGTAACGAGCAGAAAGCCGACGACGCGGGTTTAAAAGTGATGGGCCAGGACTTGAGCGCCGCCTGCTGGCAGGCCGGAATGGGCCAGAAACCCGCGAGCGATCCGAATGTGCTGCTCAAGGCCTGCATGAACACCTGGCAGGTCACGCGCAAAGAGCAGACCTGCGAATTGTTCTACACCTCGGTGCGCAACCTGACCCCGGAACAGGCGAACGCCAAATGCGCCACGCCTTCGATCAAGACGCAGCTCAAGCAACTGAAGAACGCAGCGCCCGCCCCCAGCATCATGGCGCCTGCGCTGTAGACAGCAGAAAATCCGATTTCTACTGTCAAAGTTGACAGTAGAAATCGGCTCCACGTTCAGCGAGTCTTGAGCCGGGCCCATCCGCTGCAAGACTGGTAGTCAGCCACCATCCGCAGGTCGATGCAGCCTAACCAAGGAGAGTTATGAAAACTCAAGCCATGGACCAGGCTAAAACCACTGTGAGTGATGGTTTGTACCCGTTCAAGACACTGCTCGTTGAACAGGGCTATCCCTCGGCCAAGCACTTTAAGGTTGAGCGCGACGGCGGCGGCGTCAGGGCTCGCGTGGGTTTCGACGGCCGCGTGCGCATTGCCCGGGTGTCCGGTTACGCCGTGAACGAGCGACGCCCACGTACGCTGCAGCTGTCCGCCCGCATCCACCTGTATGACAGCTGGTTCTGCGGCCTGCTGCGACACTCCTGCAACCCGAATGTGTTTTTCGACACCACCTACCTGGAGCTATGGACCGTGCAGCCCATAGTCGCTGGCGCCCCGCTGACCCTGGACTACGCCAGTACCGAGGACGCCTTGTTCCGACAGTTCGCCTGCCAATGCGGCGAGCTGAACTGCCGGGGCTGGATCACCGGCAGCACAGAGTGTTTGAACGCCGAAGGCCAGGCGTTCATGACCCATTGGCGCGACCGCAAACGGCCTTAGGCTTCGCCCAGCGGACGCAGGCGATACTGCGGAGGCAGCTGCTCGAAGCCACTGATGGTGGTGTTCAAGCTTTTCCAACGGCCGTCCTTGATGCCGTAGATGCAGCCGTGGATAGACAGGCTCTGCCCACGGTGCCAGGCATTTTGCACAATGCTGGTGTGGCCGACGTTGGCCACCTGCTGGATCACGTTCAGCTCGCACATGCGGTCCACACGTTCCTCTTCGGTCGGCAGTTGGGCCAGCACGTCACGGTTTTCGTAGTAGAGATCGCGGATGGTGCGCAGCCAGCCGTCGATCAGGCCGAACTGGCGGTCCTGCATCGAGGCGCGCACGCCGCCGCAGCCATAGTGGCCGGTGACGAGGATATGTTTGACCTTGAGTACATCGACCGCGTACTGGATCACCGACAGGCAATTGAGGTCAGTGTGCAGCACCACGTTGGCCACGTTGCGGTGTACGAACAGATCACCGGGCAGCATGCCGACGATCTCGTTGGCCGGTACCCGCGCATCGGAACAACCGATCCACAGGTATTCAGGGGTCTGCTGGCGGGCGAGCTTGGCGAAGAATTCGGGATCTTCCTGTTTGATCGCATCCGCCCAGCGTTCGTTGTTATCAAGCAGGTCTTGTAGTTCGTTCATCAGGGAAAGCCTCAGGAATGATGCGCAGCTTTGACAGACGACCGCCCGTCCGGGTCACGCCGATGATAAAGATAGCCGGCGGGCAATTACTTGAATCTTGGGGGGCCATGCCTGTCCACACACTATAAGCCCCACAGTATGAGGATTGGCCATGACTGAATCACGACGTCCCTACGGCGCTACACAGCCCGAACCGATTGACGACAACGAAGACCGCATGGGCTCGATGCGCGAGCTGGATTTTGACGAGGAAGAACCGACGGCGGAGATTGGCAATGAGATCCCCCGTGGCGAGCGAGAACAGCTGATGCCCGACGAACGGGTGCGCGAGGCCGGACTGACCGGGGCTTCAACGGCTGATCATGAGTCGACCGATGATGATATGAGCCCGGAAACCCTGATCCATGAAGACGGTGCGCGGGACGCTCGGGAGGCGGCGGAAGACAACCCGGCGGATTTTGACCTGAGCATTGTCGATGAAGATGACATTGGCGGCGGAAATGGCCTGGATGAAGCGGAACTGGCTGATCTGGACCCGGTAGACGGAAACCGCTGACACTGCGCAAATCCAAATGTGAGAGGGGCGGTGCGACGATTCGACTTGCCCCTCCCACATTGGTTCGTGTGTTTAATCGACCAGGGTGCAGGCCATGACGACCGCATCTTCGCGCCCGCCGACAGCCGGGTAGTAGTCCCGGCGACGCCCAATCTCGTTGAAGCCATAGCGCTCATAGAGGCGGAACGCTCCGGTATTGCTGTCGCGCACTTCCAGGAAGCATTCCCGCGCGTTGGCGGCATAGGCGCGGGACATCAGGTGTTCCAGCAGTGCCAGGCCCAGGCCACGGCCCTGGTTTTCCGGCTTGACGGTGATGTTCAGCAAATGCGCTTCATCGAGGATGATCTGCACCACGCCGTGGCCTACCTGCTGCTCGCCTTCGAACATCAGCCAGATCTGGTACTTGCCCAGCCCGTCGAGAAAGATCCCCCGGGTCCAGGGATGGCTGAATGCCGCGTATTCGATTTTCAGCACGGCGTCGAGGTCGGCCTCGGTCATCGGGCGGAAGGATAAAGCCTCACTCATCGGTTGTTTTCCAGCGCGCCATCAGCCGGCGCATGGCTTGCCAGACATCAGCCTTACGCTGTGGCTCTTCCATTAATAATTCCAGGCCCGGCAGGGCCCATACAGAGCCCAGGCCCTCGACCTGCAGTTCGCGGTACCAGAACTCGGCATTCGCTTCGCCGGCAAACCGTACGGCGGGCAGGCCGATCAACCACAGGCACACACAAGGTTCGTCTTCCAGGCGTGCCGAGACGAAGCCTTGCACAAAATCCCGCGCCGCTTCCGGGCCCTGGTCCATGGTGCCGCGCACCAGCAGTGGCCAACGTACCGGGTCGCCGACGATTTGCGGGCTGTCGGGCAGGCCGGCGGCGCGCAGCATGTCCTTGAGCAGCATGTAGGCAGGATCGCGGGTCTGGAAGCGCTCGCCGGTGGGTAACTCCACCAATAGCAGGCAGCGCCCGGCCCGCAGCAGTTGCAGGGCGAAACGCGGTGGCGGCACCACCGGAGCCTTGACCACCGGGGCTGCCTCTTCGGCCACGACCGGCTTGGCCATGGGTGACGGGCGTGGCACTTCGATCTTGGCGCGCTCGACCGCCGGCCGCGCTTGCGGCACGGGCTTGGTCACCACCACCGGGGCAGCGGCCTCCTCGCCCGAGGTCTCGAACGCCTCATAGGGCTCAAGCGCCTCTAACAGCTCGGGCCGCGATGGCGCGGCAAACGGCAGTTCGGTGCGGGGCAGCCAGTTGACCACCTGCATGGCGGTCAAGTAAGCGCGACGTCGGGACTCGATAAGCACAGCTCGGCCACTTGTGGATAAGTAAAGAGCGGGGATTCTACCGCTGTTCGGTAACAATCGCCCACTGTGCACTGACCGGCTGTGGATAAATCCCGCGCCTGATGCAGTACAATCGCGACTTTTAATCGCCAACCAGCCGGCCATTCCCATGATCGAACCCAAGCGCGTCCTGCGCGCCCTCGCCGAACACTGGGCCTTACTTGAGCCACTGTGCGAACACTTCGACCAAGGCACCCTCAGCCTGAGCGAGCTGCGCGCACAACTGGCCGCCCAACAACTGGACAGCACGCCCCAGGACATCACCAGCCTGCTGGACGTGTGGATTCGCCTGGACATCCTGGTGCCTGTCGCCAAGAGCCCGAACCGTTTCGAGCTCAATGCGCAGATCCATGACTTCCTGGCCTATCTTCGCAAGGAACACCGGCTTGGCCTGTGCCTGGAAATCGAAGCCTACCTGCGCCATCTGGAGCGCCTGGCCGGTTATATCCAGGATGCCTTCGACATCCGTGATGGTCACGACCTGGCCCGCCAACTGCGCCTGCTGGACATGCGCGTACGCGACGTACTGAAAAAACTCGCCAACGACGAACAGGCCCTCGCGGCCGTGGCCGACCGTGCCAAGACCAGCGACCGGCAGATCCCGCTGCGCCAGCGTTACGCCGAAGTCCTGGCGACCTGGGACGAGTACGTCGAACCAATGATCCAGCTGGTGAACGCCGACGGTGCCTTCGAACAAGGCGTGCGCAAGGTGGAAAACGTGCTGCTGCGCATGCTCACCGAGCAACAGCGCCTCGGCCACCTGGTGGACGACGACATGCTGCTGCGCACCCACGCGCGCATCCTCGAAATGCAGACCAGCGCCCAGTTGACCTTGCGGCATGCCCGCGAACTGCTGTTGCCGCTGCGCGAAGAAGCGCGTCGGCACAACGCCGTGACCCGCGGTGCGGCGCTGGCGCTGTCGGCCATCCGCCGTAAGGGCCTGGACGCGGTGCCACAGGCGGCGATGCCGATGTTTACCCGACCGCAAAGCACCTTCCTCGGCAGTGCCAGCCAGGTCGAGGCCTATGTGTATGCCCTGGCGAACTTCGAGCCGAAACCGGCCCGGTTCCCCAAGGCGCACAAATCCCACAAGGGCGAAGCCCAGCGCGCGCCGCGGACGGTCAAGGAAATGCTCGAGCGCTGTGAAGACGCACTGCCGATGCCGGACCTGATGACCTGGCTGCTGGAGCAGGAACCGGACGGTGCCACCGACGAATTGCTGTACTGGTTCTCGCGGCTCTCGCGGGAGAAACGCTTCAAGCGCGAGCGCCTGGAACGCCGCGACTACCACACACACGAGCACCAGGTCAGCCTGCGCTCATTCGCCCTGCTCCCGGCCGGCACCGACGCCGCCGAGCATTCTGCGAGTACACCTCATGCATCTTGATCTATCCGAACTGTCCCAGCTGGCGCCGATCTTTCGCGAGCTGTTCAAGGGTTACCACGTCAGCCGCCGCGACCCCGAGCTGTACGCGCAACTGTCGAACTTCCAGGACCAGTACCGCACGCTGTTCAAGGCCCTGGGCTTTGAGCTGGTGTGCGATACCCGTGGCTTCTACTACTTCGTGCCGGACTCCGCGATTGCCAGTGCGCAGGTCAACAAGACCGCCCAGCGCCTGGCGCTGTTCACCTTCATCATTGTCGAGCACCTGGCCGACCAGGGCCGCGACCCGATCGCCGTGCTCGACGGTGGCAGCCTGGGCCGTGACGAGCTGCCGTCGCTGCTGGAAAAGTACCGCGACCTGTTTATCCAGGCCGAAGTGCAGACCCAGGAAGAACTCGAAGAAAAAATCATGCGCCGTATGACCCAGCTGGGTTTTGCCAGCGAAGACAACGGCATTTACCGCTTCCTGCCGCCGATGCACCGCTTCCTCGACGTGTGCCTTTCGGTGCAGCAGGACCGCGACCTGGCGGCCAGCGTACACAGCGTGTTGCCACTGCCGGTGCCGGTGATCATTGACGAAGACAGCGATGAAAAACTGCTGAAGACCGATGACCCGCTGGACCTCAGCGACTTCGCGGACGAAAGCGAAGAAGACGCACTGGCCCGCGCCATTGCCGAAGAACAGGAGACCGACGCATGAGCAAGGAACGCTACGGCATCCGCCGCTTCGCGCTATTGAACACTGCCGGCTACAGCTTGGGCTTGTTCCCGCTGGAAGAACCGCTGTCGGTGTATGGCGCTAATAACCTGGGTAAATCCGCGTCGATCAACGCCTTGCAGTTCCCGATCCTGGCGCGCATGTCGGACATGAGTTTCGGCAAGTACACCCTGGAGCAATCGCGACGCTTCTACTTCGCCACCGACACCAGCTACATCCTGGTGGAAGTCTCCCTGCCCCATGGCCCCCACGTAATCGGCGTGGTCGGGCGCGGCCCGGGCGGTGGTTTCGGGCACCAGTTCTTTGCCTACGCCGGCAAGCTGGACCTGGCCCACTATCAGAAAAACGACACCTGCCTGCGTCAGAAGGAGCTGTTCACCAACCTTGAGCGCGAAGGCCTGAAAGCCTACGAACTCAAGCCGGATGAACTGCGCCGTTTGCTGGTGGGTGGTCATACGTCGATCCCGCTGGACCTGACCCTGATCCCGCTGCGCTCCACCAGTGAGCAAAGCCTGAAAACTTTCCGCGCGTTGTTTATCAACCTGCTGCACATGCGCGAAATCACCGCGGCCAAGCTCAAGCAGCTGTTCCTCGATGCGTTCGAGCACAGCCTGCGTTCGGGTAGTGTGGATTACATCGCAGCGTGCGAAGAAGCCTTCCGCGATGTGCGACGCATGGAGCAGGACTACAACGCCCTGGTCGCTGCCGGCCCGCTGGTGGAAGCCCTGGCCAATGGCGTTCGCCAGCGCGACGCCCTGCGCGGCAAGCTGCATCGCCTGTCGCCGCTGCTGGATTCGCTGCTCGGCACCTGGTCGGACTATGCCAGTGCGCGCAAGGAAGAGCTGACCATCCAGGCCGAGCACTACCGCAACGAGCAGGACGCACTGCAGAACGACCAGCGTGGCGGCACCCAGGAGCTGATGCGCCTGGAGCGGGAAATCAGCGGCATCCAGCGTTGGCTGGGCGAATTGTCGGTGCTCAAGCATCGCTTTGCCCTGGTGGATGACGTCAAGGTGCTGGAGCAGCAACTGCTGGCGGCCAAGGATGCTCACGATGAACTGGCGGGCGCCCTGGCGCAGTCGCGGCAGTTCAGCGCCGAGGATCTGGACGAGCGTCTGCGTGACCTGGAAAAACGCTTGAAGTCGGTCAAGCAGCAGCTGGATCACGCGGATAACAACAGCTATGCCAAGCTGCGCGAAGAGTTTTCGCAGCAGGACGTCGAGCGCCTGATGCGCCTGTTCAACAGTTCGTTGTTCAGCCTGCCATTGGGTGAACACGGCATCACGCTGGATGAGGACGGCCAGTGGGTCAAATCCCTGGAGCAGATCCTCGATGGCTTCAAGGGCGAACGTTTTGAAGTGCCGGGGCTGTCCATCGACATCTCCCACATCGAACCACCGGCGCTGCAGGCCCTGGCGGACCGCGCAGCGTTGCGCGACCAAAAGGAACGCCTGGAGAAAGAACTCAAGCAGCTGAAAACCCAGCAAGCCGTGGCCTCCGACCGCGCGGCGAGCAAGACCCAGACCGAAGCGCTGTACCAGCAGGTGCTGGACGCGCAAAAGGCGCTGGAAGACTTCCGTCGCGCGCAAACCCTGAGTGCCGAAGAAGGCGAAAAACTGGAAAACCTGGCACAGATGGAAGCGGCCCAGGATGAATTGAAACGTTCCAGCGACGCGTTCACCGAGCGCGTCCAGCAACTGTCCGCCAAGCTGCAACTGGTGGGCCGCCAGATCGGCGATATGGAAGCCAAGCAACGTACGCTGGATGACGCCTTGCGCCGCCGGCAGCTGTTGCCGGCCGACTTGCCGTTTGGCACGCCGTTCATGGACCCGGTCGATGACTCCATGGATAACCTGCTGCCGCTGCTCAATGACTATCAGGACAGCTGGCAGGGCTTGCTGCGTGCCGATGGCCAGATCGAGGCGCTGTACGCTCAGGTGCGCCTCAAGGGCGTGGCCAAGTTCGACAGCGAGGATGACGTAGAGCGTCGCCTGCAATTGTTGATCAACGCTTATGCGCACCGCACCGATGAGGCGCTGACACTGGGCAAGGCGCGCCGGGCGGCGGTCACTGACATTGCACGAACCCTGCGCAATATCCGCAGCGACTACGACAGCCTGGAACACCAGCTGGCGCTGTTCAACCGCGAGATCAACAAGCGTCAGGTGTCCAACCTGCAAAGCTTCCGCATCGTACTCGCGCCGAACAAGGAAGCCCTCAAACATATCGACCAGATCATCCACAGTGCTGGCCAGTACGAAGAAGGCGAAACCCTGTCGGTGTTCGACCTCAGCCAAAGTGCCGAGCAGGACAACAAGAACGAAGAAGCCAAGGAATACCTGGCCCGCTTGGTGGCGGCCAACCATAACCAGTTGGGCCTCAAGGACCTGTTCGAACTGGCTTTCGAGATCACCAAGGTGCACGGTCAGCCGGTGATCCACACCGACATCGACGGCGCGGCGTCCAACGGCACCACCATGACCATCAAGGCGCTGACCAACATGTACTTGTTGCTGCACTTGATGGACCGTGACCAGGCCGGGCGTGTGCGCTTGCCGTACTACCTCGACGAAGCAGCGGATATCGATGAGAAGAACCAGGCGGCGTTGCTGGAAACCAGTTTGCAACTGGGCTTTGTGCCGATCCTCGCCAGTGTGAAGCCACAGGTGTCTGCCCAGGTGGCAATCGACCTGGAAGGCGGCAGCGGGCCGAACGGTATCTACATCGATGAGGCGGACTGGAAGTACATCCGTCGCCATGATGTGGTGAAGGCGACAGTGAATGTGCAGGCGGATGAGCCGGAGCTGGATGAGGTCTGACGTTTTGCGCTGAAATGCAAAAAGGCCGCGATCCGATGGATCGCGGCCTTTTTTGTAGCTTTATTTGCCGAGTGGGATTTTCGGTGCCCAGGTCAGCCATTCCTCTTCGAATTTGTCGAACAGCGGGAACGTCTGCTGCGGCCGCGCGGCGTTGCCCATACGCTCGCCGTCTGGCGTGGCAAAGGCGATACCGCCGGCCACAAGAGTCTCCAGGGACTCGGTGCGCACCGTCGCCCCCTTGAACAGGCCAAAGTCGAGGCCAAAGCCGCTGGTGTTCCAGAAGCGGCTGCCACTGCGTACCAGCGGCGCGTACTTGGGTTCGATCAGGATGTGGATCAGTACACGGTCGGCGGTCTGGCCCAACTCGTAGCCGGTCACTTTGCCCACGGTGACTTCACGGTAGGTCACCGGCACACCTTCCTTCAACGAGCCGCGGCGTGCGGCGCTGAGTGTCAGGCTCAGGCCGGCCTCCTGGCGGACAGCTTCAGGGGGTTGGGCCAGTGCGACGAAGCTCTTCTGCGGACCGGCGTTTTTCGCAGCCGGCTGCACCTCGATGTATTGCCCGGTGACCAGGGTTTCCAGGTTGGAGGTTTTCATCAGGCCCAGTTCTGGCTTGACCACCCAGAACTGGCTGCCGACGCGCGCGATGCGGTCCGCTACTTGGGTAATACGTGCGCTGAGCAGCACCGATTGCATATCGGCACTGAGGTCCACGCTCTCGATCTTGCCCACATCCAGGCCTTTGAAACGTACCGGTGTGCCTGGACGCATACCGTCAGCACGCTCGACCCTGATGGTTACCAGGGTGCCATGCTGATTGGCCGCCTCACGGTCGGCAAACAAGCGGAATCGTGGAATGCGCTTTTTCAGTGGTACGTTCGGCTGCGGTGTTTCGAAGGCAATACCACCGGCCATCAGGCTGGCCAGGGACTCACTCTTCACCTGGATACCACCGGTAAGGCCGCCGGTCAGGGTCACGCCGCTGGCATTCCAGAAACGTGTCGAACCGTTAACCAGGTTTTCGTATTCCTTCTCGATATGAACGCCGATCACCAGCTGCTTGTTCTTGCGCGAGAACTGGTAACTCTGCACCGAGCCGACCTTGACCTGTTTGTAGAGTATCGGGCTGCCGACATCCAGGGAGCCGAGGTTGTCGGTGAACAGCACCATGTGCAGGCCCGGGGAACGCAGGTCCAGCGGTGGCGCCTTGGCGCGGGCGACGAATTCGCGTTGCGGGGCGCTGCCTTTGTCGCCAGGACGAATGGCGATGTAATTACCTTTGACCAGGGCTTCCAGGCCGGTAATGCCGGCCAGCGAGATGGAAGGTTTGACCACCCAGAACTGGGTGTCTTGAACCAGGTAGTCTTCGGCCAATGGGTCGAGGGTCAGCTCGGCGTTGGCGCTGGACAGGTCCGGGTCGATCTTCAAGGTTTTCAGGCTGCCCACCTGAATGCCTTTGTACATCACCGGTGTACGACCGGCTTGCAGGCCTTCGAAGTCCGTGAGCTTGACCTTGGCCTTGATACCGGCAGCGGCCGCATCGAAATCTTCGTACAGGCGGAACGGCAGGCTCGGATCGGTCGGCGGGCTGTCCTTGCGATTCTCCGGCGTGGCGAAGGCAATGCCGCCGGCGACGATACTGGAGAGGGATTCGCTGCGCACCTTCACGCCGGAGAGATTGGCATCGATGCTGATGCCGCTGGCGTTCCAGAAACGGGTGTGTTTGCGCACAAGGTTGGCGTAGGTCGGCTCGATGTAGACCTTGATCTCAACGGTGCTCTGGTCCTCGGAGAGCAAGTAGCTTTTGACCTGGCCGACCTGTATCTGCTTATAGAACACCGGGCTGCCACGGTTGAGCGAGCCGAGGCGGTCGGCCTTGATGGTCAGGTGCAGGCCAGGCTTGGCGTCGGACAAAGGCGGCTCTTCGGAGAGCGCCTTGAATTTGCGTGTGGGCTCACCGTCACCGGGGCTGGCGGCGATGTAGTTACCCGAGACCAGGGTTTCCAGGCCGGTGATACCGGCAAGGCTGACACTGGGCTTGACCAGCCAGAAACGCGTGTTGGTCTTGAGGTATTGCTCGACATCCTTGTTCATCTCGATGGTGGCAATCACCCCGCGATTATTGCCCTCGTCGTCAAGGGCAAGGGTCTTGACCTTACCCACGGACATGCCTTTGTAGACCACTTCGGTTTTGTTGGCCTGGATGCCTTCGCCGCTTTCAAAGCGCACCTGGATCTCAATACCCTGCTGGGAATAGGCACGCCACCCCAGCCAACCGCCGATGATCAAGGCAATCAGGGGAAGAACCCAAATGGCTGACCAGTTGGAGGCCGGGCGGGTTTTAGCTTTAGGCAAATCACTCATGGTCGTCGTCCGACTCCGTGTTATCCCAAATCAGTCGGGGATCAAAAGTTACTGCGGCAAGCATCGTAAGGATCACCACACTGGCGAACGCTGCGGCGCCAAGGTTGGCCTCGACGCTGGCAAGCCGTCCGAAGTTTACGACCGCCACCAGGATGGCGATCACGAAGATATCCAGCATGGACCAGCGGCCAATGAATTCGATAAAGCGGTACATGATAATGCGTTGCTGCGCGGAAAGCGGTTGGTGACGCTGAACCGAGAACAGTAAAAGGCCAATGCCCACCAGCTTGAACGTCGGCACCAGGATGCTGGCGATGAACACCACAGCCGCAATCGGGAACATGCCGTGCTGCACCAGTTGGATGACTCCTGCCATGATGGTGCTGGGCTCGCCCTGGCCGAGGGAATTGACGGTCATGATCGGCAACAGATTGGCGGGGATATACAGAATGGCCGCCGTGATCAGCAAGGCCCAGGTACGGGTGAGGCTGTTGGGGCGACGGGCATGGATCAGCGCACCGCATCGCGTGCAGGTTTGCTCATCGGTGTCAGGCTCTTGTTTGTTCAGCTCGTGGCATTCAGTACAAATCAGAATGCCCGCATCAATCGCCCGCATGATCATCCTCTCCTGACAGTGCTTGCCAGATCTGGTGCGGCGACATCACCACCTCAAGCAGAACCTGAACCATTAATAGGCTGACAAAGCAGACCAGACCCAGGCCGATGGTGATTGAGGCCATGTCGGCGAGTTTCACGATCGCCACCAGTACGCCCATCAAGTAGACCTCCAACATTCCCCAATCTTTCATATGGTGGTAAATGCGGTACAGCAGCAGGCCGTAACTACGGCCGATCTTCCAACGAATACTGAGCAGCACCACCAGCTGGCAAAGCAGCTTGAGCAGCGGAATACCCATGCTGCATAGGAACACCACGGCGGCGACGCCTTGCATCCCGGTATCGAATAGACCGACTACACCACTCCACACAGTGTCCTCTGAGGACTGCCCGAGCAGATTGAGCTGCATGATGGGCAGAAAGTTCGCCGGGACGTACAGCAACAGCGCGGCGAGTACCAGGGCGAGGCTGCGCTCAACGACGTTATGGCGGTGAGCGTAGAGCTCATAACCGCAACGCGGGCATTGGGCTTTTTCACCGAGGGCGAGCACGGGTTTGCGCATCAGCAAGTCGCACTCATGGCATGCCACCAAGTTGTCCAGTGGTAAATCCGACACCTCAAGGGCATCAACCGGATCCGGCATAAATAGGGCTCTGACTCTAAAAAAGGTTAGGTGCCTATTCTAGTGGTCTGGTTCAGAAATAACTGCGCAAATTTGTCGTGCATCTTTCCGCACTTTTCCAGCGCGCAAAACAAAACCCCATCTGCTC
>NZ_JAOTNX010000013.1:0-302079 GCF_036346475.1 Pseudomonas sp. AM8 | reverse complement strand
AAACGCCGGGGACGACTGGCGCGATGTGCTCAGCGCCCATCTTGCCCAGCAGTTGCCGGACTACATGGTGCCCGCCCAATGGGTGCTGCTGGAGCAGATGCCTCTGAGCCCCAACGGCAAACTGGATCGAAAGGCCTTGCCCAAGACGGACGCCAGTTTGCTCGCGCGGGAGTATGTCGCGCCGCAGAGCGAGCTGGAACAGCAGATCGCCGCGATCTGGGCCGAAGTCCTGGCGGTACCGCGCGTGGGGTTGAACGACAACTTCTTCGAACTGGGCGGCCACTCGCTGCTCGCTACTCAGGTGGTGGTGCGCCTGCGCGAGCAGCTGCACGCCGAATTCGACGTCAAATCGATCTTCACCACCCCGACCCTGGCCGATTTCAGCGCCTATGTGGCAGGCCAGCAGACAAATAATTCGCCGGTGCAGGACGCATTGGCTAAATCCTTGGAGGCTCTCAAACGTCTATCAGCAGAAGATTTGGATAAATTGACTTCCTGAGGGGCGTGGCGTGCAAGCATTAATCGAGTCGGTAGGGTCACTTTCGGCGCAGCAAAAGAAAGCGTTGGCGGTAATGCTCAAGCAGCAAGGCATCAACCTGTTTGAGATTGCCCCGGTTTTCAAGCGCCAGGAAGGTGAGCCTCTTCGGCTCTCTTATGCCCAGGAGCGGCAGTGGTTTTTGTGGCAGTTGGAGCCGCAGAGCACCGCCTATCATGTGCCAAGGGCCTTGCGCCTTACCGGCCAACTGGACGTGGCCGCGTTGCAGCGCAGCTTTGACACACTGGTGCTGCGCCATGAAAGCCTGCGCACGCATTTGCAGGAGGACGGCGACAGTGCCTTGCAGGTGATTGCCGATCAGGTACGGGTGGATATTGCCCTGGTCGACGCCGAGGAATCCGAACTCAAGGCGCTGGTGGAAGCCGAGATCGCCCAGCCATTCGATTTGCAGCAAGGCCCGCTGTTGCGGGTCAAGCTGCTGCGCCTGGCGCCCCAGGAGCATGTGTTGGTGCTGGTGCAGCATCACATCGTCTCCGATGGCTGGTCGATGCAGGTAATGGTCGACGAGCTGGTGCAACTGTACGCCGCCTATGTGCAGGGCCAGGACCTGCAACTGCCGGCCTTGCCGATCCAGTACGCCGACTACGCGCTGTGGCAACGCAGCTGGATGGAGGCGGGCGAGCGTGAGCGCCAATTGGGTTACTGGAAAGGCATGCTCGGCGGCGAGCAACCGGTCCTCGAAATGCCCATGGACCGTCCACGGCCAGCGCTACAGAGCTACCGCGGGGCCAGGCTGGACCTGACCCTGGAAGCCTCTCTGGTGGCAGGCCTCAAGACCTTGGCGCAGCGTGAAGGTGTGACGATTTTCATGCTGTTGCTGGCGTCGTTCCAGGCTGTGCTGCACCGCTACAGCGGCCAGGCTGACATCCGCATCGGTGTGCCGGTGGCTAACCGTAATCGGGTGGAGACCGAGCGCCTGATCGGCTTTTTCGTCAACACGCAAATTCTCAAGGCCGATATCGACGGCCAGATGACATTTCGTGAATTGCTGCAGCAGACCCGCCAACGCGCGGTCGAGGCCCAGGCCCATCAAGACTTGCCGTTCGAGCAGTTGGTGGAAGCGCTGCAGCCCGAGCGCAGCTTGAGCTACAACCCGTTGTTCCAAGTGATGTTCAACCACCAGACCGACACCCAGCGCGGTGGCGGCAGTGTAACGGGGTTGCAAGTGCAAGGGCTGGAGTGGGACAGCAAGACGTCGCAGTTTGACCTCAGCCTCGACACCCAGGAATCGGCTGACGGTATCCAGGCGTCGCTGACCTATGCCACTGACTTGTTTGATGCGCCTGGCCTGGAGCGTTTCCTTGGCCATTGGCATCGCCTGTTGCACCGGGTGGCCCAGGATTGCGGCGGCCGTATCGGTGAGTTGCCCCTGTTGGATGATGCACAGTGGCAGCAACAGGTGCACGGCTGGAACCACACGCCCATGGCGTTTGCGCAGGACGAGGGCGTGCATCGGTTGCTGGAGGCCCAGGCGCAAGCGCGCCCCGACGCCATTGCCCTGGTGTGCAACGGCCAGGCGCTGAGTTACGGCGAGCTGAACTGTTGCGCCAACCGCCTGGCCCATCGCCTGCGCGCTGCGGGTGTCGGGCCGGACGTGCTGGTGGCGGTGGCCCTCGACCGCTCGGTGGACATGGTCTTGGCCTTGCTGGCGACGCTGAAGGCCGGTGGCGCCTACGTGCCGCTCGATCCGCAATTCCCGGCGGACCGGCTGGCCTTCATGCTGGAAGACAGCCGCGCTCGCGTGCTATTGACTGCCGGCGACCTGCACGAACGCCTGCCACTGGCGGCTGACCAGCAATTGCTGCTCATGGACGCACAGGAAGATGCGCGCTACAGCAGCGCCAACCCCGATATCGAACTGACGGGCGAGCACCTGGCCTATGTGATCTACACCTCCGGTTCCACCGGCAAGCCCAAGGGCGTGATGGTGCGTCATGGCGCACTGAGCAGCTTCACCCATGGCATGGCCAGCACCCTGGCCATTGGCGCTGACGCGCGGCTGTTGTCGTTGACCACGTTCTCGTTCGATATCTTTGCCCTGGAACTCTACGTGCCGCTGGCGACAGGTGCGACGGTGGTACTGGCCGACAAGGACGTGTCCCTGGATCCCGAGGCGATTCTGGATCTGGTGCAGCGCGAAGCGATCAGTGTGGTGCAAGCCACGCCGTCGACCTGGCGCATGCTTCTGGACAGCGAACGCCGTGCCTTGCTGCACGGGGTCAAGTGCCTGTGCGGTGGCGAAGCGTTGCCGGCCGACCTGGCCCGGCGCATGCTGGCCCAAGAGGGTGCGGTGTGGAACCTGTATGGTCCGACCGAAACCACCATCTGGTCGGCGGCCCATGAGTTGGTCGAGCCGGTGCCCTTTGTCGGTCGGCCAATCGCCAACACCTCGTTGTTTATCCTCAATGCCGAGCTCACTCCGAGCCCGGTAGGCACCAGCGGTGAGCTGCTGATCGGCGGTGTCGGCCTGGCCCGGGGGTATCACGGCCGGGCTGCGTTGACCGCCGAGCGTTTTGTGCCCAATCCGTTTGCGCGCAACGGTGAGCGGCTTTATCGCACAGGCGATCTGGCGCGCTATCGCGCGGATGGCGTGGTCGAGTACATCGGCCGCGTCGACCATCAGGTCAAGGTGCGTGGGTTCCGTATCGAACTGGGAGAGATTGAGGCGTGCCTGCGTGAGCAGCGTGCGATCCGCGAAGCCGTGGTGGTGGCCGAGCATGACCAGTTGCTGGCCTATCTGGTGACCGACACCTTGACGCCGGAAGCCGATCAGGGCGCCTTGCGCGAAGCGTTCAAGGCCGCACTGCGCGAGGTGCTGCCGGATTATATGGTGCCGGCGCACATGCTGTTCCTGGCCCGCCTGCCGCTGACACCGAACGGTAAGCTGGATCGCAAGGCGCTGCCCAAGCCAGACGCCAGCCTGCTGCAAAAACGCTATGTGGCGCCGGTCGGTGAGAAAGCCCGGCAGGTGGCGGCGATCTGGGCCGAGGTGCTGGGTGTGCCACAGGTGGGCCTGGAGGACCATTTCTTCGAGCTCGGCGGTCATTCGCTGCTGGCGACCCGCATGGTGTCCCGTGTGCGCCAGGCGCTGGGTATCGAGGTGGCACTCAAAAGCCTGTTTGAGCAACCGGTGCTGGGCGCCTTCGTGGCGTCATTGGGGGATGCAGGCGCCGAGGTCGCGCAGATCACCCGCGCCGATCGCGCACAGCCGCTGGCCCTATCGTACGCCCAGGAGCGCCAGTGGTTCCTCTGGCAGCTGGAACCCGACAGCGCGGCCTATCACATTCCTGCCGCGCTGCGCCTGTCGGGTGCGCTTGACCGTGTGGCCCTGCAACGTGCGTTCGACACTCTGGTGCAGCGCCATGAAACCTTGCGCACGGTGTTTTTTTCCGACGTTAGCCAGACCGTTCAGCGTGTGCTCGAACAGGCTGCGCCGGTCATTGAACACCAGGTCGTGGGCGCAGCCACCTCCGGCGAATTGCAGGGGTGGGTGGAGCGCGAAATCGCCCGGCCATTTGACCTGCAGGCCGGCCCGTTACTGCGCATCAAGCTGCTGCAACTGAGCGAGCACGAGCATGTGTTGATACTGGTCCAGCACCACATCGTGTCGGATGCCTGGTCGATGCAGGTCATGGTCGATGAATTGGTGAGTTTGTATGCCGGTTACAGCCAGGGGCTCGAGCCAGTGCTGCCGGCACTGCCGATTCAATACGCCGACTACGCCCAGTGGCAGCGTGGCTGGATGGAGGCGGGCGAAAAAGCCCGGCAATTGGCCTATTGGCGGGCCCGCCTGGGGGATGTGCAGCCGGTACTGGAGCTGCCGCTGGACCGCCCGCGCCCGGCGATACAACGTTACGAAGGTGCGCGCCTGGATGTGCTGGTCGAACCTGCCGTGGTCGAGGGCTTGCGCGCCCTGGCGCAGCGCGAAGGCGTGACCATGTTCATGCTGCTGCTCGCGTCTTTCCAGTCGATGTTGTACCGCTACACCGGCCAGTCGGATATCCGTGTCGGCGTGCCTATCGCCAACCGTAACCGCCTGGAAACCGAACAACTGATCGGCTTCTTCGTCAATACCCAGGTGCTCAAGGCCGAGATCGACGGGCACATGACCTTTGCCCAGCTGTTGCAGCAGGTCAAGGAGCACGCGTTGGGGGCGCAGGCCCATCAGGACCTGCCTTTCGAACAGTTGGTCGAGGCCCTGCAACCCGAGCGCAGCCTGAGCCACAACCCGCTGTTCCAAGTGATGTTCAATCACCAGTCCGACGCCCATGCCAACCGTGGCAGCCAGCAATTGCCGGGGCTGCAGGTGCAGGGGCTGGAGTGGGACAGTCATACGGCGCATTTCGACCTGAGCCTGGACACCCAGGAGTCTGCCGAGGGCCTGCACGCTTCGTTGACCTACGCGACCGCATTGTTCGACGCCAGTACCCTGCAGCGCTTCGCCGCGCATTGGCAAAACCTGCTGAAGAGCGTGGTAGGCACGGCCCGGCAGTGTGTCGCCGACTTGCCGATGCTGGGCCGCGATGAGCAAGCGCAGATGCTCTATGAGTGGAACCCGCCGCGACCCGCGCGTGCCGCCCACAGCAGCGTGCTGGTTAAATTCGAGCAGCAGGTGGCGAGCCGGCCCGACGCCGTCGCCCTGATCATGGATCAGCGGCGCATGAGTTACGCCGACCTCAACCAGCGCGCCAACCGCCTGGCCCACGCCCTGATCGAACAGGGCGTGGGCGCCGACAGCCTGGTCGGCGTTGCCGTGGACCGTTCGCTGGAAATGATCGTGGCCCTGCTGTCTGTGCTCAAGGCCGGCGGCGCCTATGTACCGCTGGACCCGCAATACCCCCGCGACCGCCTGCAATGCATGATCGAAGACAGCGGCTTGCAGCTGTTGCTGACCCAGCATTCCTTGCTGGAGCGCCTGCCGATCAGTGCCGACCTGGCGTTGATCTGCCTGGAGTCCGATCCGCAGTGGCTGGCCGAGTACCCGTCGAGTAACCCCGAGGTGCGCGCGTTCCCGGCCAACCTGGCCTACCTGATGTTCACCTCGGGTTCGACCGGGCGGCCCAAGGGCGTGGGCATCGACCAGGCTTCGTTGGCACGCCACGTCGAGGTGTTTACCGAGGTGTTTGCGCTGACCGCCGCTGACTGCGTGCTGCAATTCGGTACATTCAACTTCGACGGTTTCGTCGAGCAACTCTACCCGGCGCTCTGCTGCGGGGCCGCGGTGGTGGTGCGTGGCGGCGAGCTGTGGGACAGCGACACCTTCTACACCCAACTGATCGAACATGAGATTTCGGTGGTCGACCTCACCACCGCCTACTGGCACCTGATTGCCCGGGACTTTGCCGAGCGAGGTGTGCGGGACTATGGGCGGTTGCGCCAGGTGCATGCGGGCGGCGAAGCCATGCCGCCGGAAGGTTTGGCTTCCTGGCGCGATGCCGGCCTGGGCCATGTGCGCCTGCTCAACACCTACGGCCCCACCGAGGCGACCGTTACGGTCACGGCCCTCGATTGTGCGGGTTATGTCGATGGCCGCGAAGCCGTCACGCAAATGATGCCGATTGGTCGCGTACTGGACGGCCGCGCCATCTACCTGCTGGATGCCAGCCTCAACCCGGTGCCTGTGGGCGTGGCCGGCGAACTGGTGATCGGCGGGCCATTGCTGGCGCGGGGGTACTTCAACCGCGCGGCGCTGACCGCCGAACGCTTTATTCCCGACCCCTTCGACCCCGCTGGCGGCGGTCGCCTGTACCGCACCGGCGACCTGGCGCGCTACCGTGCCGATGGTGTGATCGAGTACATCGGGCGCATCGACCATCAGGTCAAGGTGCGTGGCTTCCGTATCGAACTGGGTGAAATCGAATCGCGCCTGCTGGCCCAGGATGCGGTCCGCGAAGCGCTGGTGATTGCTGCCGACCAGCAACTGATCGCCTACCTGGTTACCCCCATGGCCGAGTCCGGGCAGGACGCACTGCGTGAGCAGCTTCGCACGGCTTTGCGCGATGAGCTGCCGGACTACATGGTGCCGGCGCACTTCATGTTCCTGAAGGCACTGCCGTTGAGCCCCAATGGCAAGTTGGATCGCCATGCCTTGCCACGCCCGGATGCGAGCCAGGCGCTGCACAGTTGGGTGGCGCCGGTCAGTGTGCTGGAGCAGCAGGTTGCCGCGATCTGGGCGGATATCCTCGGTGCTGAACGTATTGGCCTGACCGATCATTTCTTTGAGATGGGCGGGCATTCCTTGCTGGCCATGCAAGTGGCGTCGCGCCTGCGGCATAACCTGGGGATCGAGTTGCCGCTGCGCGTGCTGTTCGAACAACCGCGCCTCGACGGCTTTGTCGCGGCCCTGCACAGCGAGGGCAAGCAGGGCGGTTCGACGGCGCCGGCGTTGGTGCCGTCTTCCCGCGATGTGCCCTTGGTGTTGTCGTACGCCCAGGAGCGCCAGTGGTTCCTCTGGCTGCTGGAGCCCGACAGCGCCGCCTACCATGTGCCCAGCGCGTTGCGCCTCAAGGGCCAGCTGGACCTGAACGCGCTGCAACGCAGCTTCGACACGCTGGTAGCGCGCCATGAAAGTCTGCGCACCCATTTGCATCAGGGTGATGAGCAGACCGTGCAGGTGATTGCGCCGCAGGCCACGGTCGACATCGTTCTGGTCGAGAGCGACCCGACCCGGCTCAAGGCCCAGGTGCAAGCCGAGATCGCCCGCCCGTTCGACCTGCAGGCCGGGCCATTGCTCAGGGCCACGTTGCTGCGCCAGAGCGAGAACGAGCATGTACTGGTGCTGGTGCTGCACCATATCGTCTCCGACGGCTGGTCGATGCAAATCATGGTCGATGAGCTGGTGCAGTTGTATAGCGCCTACAGCCAGGGCCTGGATCTGCAACTGCCGGCCTTGCCGATCCAGTACGCCGACTATGCCCGCTGGCAGCGCGAGTGGATGGACGCGGGCGAAAAAGCCCGGCAGCTGGCGTACTGGCAAGGTTTGCTGGGTGGCGAGCAACCGGTGCTGGAATTGCCTTTCGACCACCAGCGCCCGGCCGAGCAAAGCCATCGTGGTGCGCGCCTGTTTGTCGAGCTGCCGCCCGCGCTGGTTGCCGACCTCAAGGGCCTGGCGCAACGCGAAGGCGTGACTCTGTTCATGCTGTTGCTGGCCTCGTTCCAGGCGCTGATGCACCGTTACAGCGGCCAGGAAGACGTGCGCGTCGGGGTGCCGATTGCCAACCGCAACCGGGTCGAGACCGAGCGGCTGATCGGCTTCTTCGTCAACACCCAGGTGCTCAAGGCCGATATCGATGAGCAGACTTCTGTCACGCAACTGTTGCAGCAGGTCCGCCAGCGTGCGCTGGAGGCCCAGGACCATCAGGACCTGCCGTTCGAACAACTGGTGGAGGCGCTGCAACCCGAGCGCAGTTTGAGTCTTAACCCGTTGTTTCAGGTGATGTTCAACCACCAGACCGAAGCGCGCCTGGGCGGCGTCGAACACGCGCTGTCCACACTGCGCGTCGAAGGCCTGGAATGGGAGAGCCAGACCGCCCATTTCGACCTGGACCTGGATGTGCATGAAGGCACGGACAGCATCTGGGCCACCTTGGGTTACGCGACCGACCTGTTCAACGCCTCGACCATCAAGCGCATGGCCTGCCATTGGCAGAACCTGTTGCAGGCGATGGTTGCCGATCAACAGCAATCCATCAGTCAACTCAACCTGCTGGGCCAGGATGAGCAACGACACATCCTGCAGCTGTGGAACCAGACCGACGCCGGCTTCTCGGCCGAGCGTCTGGTACACGAAATGGTTGCCGACCGCGCCGCCGAAAACCCCGCTGCGGTGGCGGTCAAGTTCGATGCGCAAACCCTGAGTTATGGCGAGCTGGACCGCCAGGCCAACTGCCTGGCCCATGCCCTGGTCGCCCGTGGCATCGGCCCCGAAGTGCGCGTGGCGATTGCCATGCCGCGCAGTGCCGAGAGCCTCGTGGCGTTCCTCGCGGTGATGAAAGCCGGCGGCGTCTACGTGCCGCTGGATATCGAATACCCGCGTGATCGCCTGCTGTACATGATGCAGGACAGCCGTGCGAAGTTGCTGCTGACCCACACCAGTGCGTTGTCGCAACTGCCGATTCCCGAAGGCCTGGACAGCCTGGCGATTGATCGTACCGAGCAATGGGCCGATTACGGCGACACTGCGCCGGATGTAAAACTGCACGGCGACAACCTCGCCTACGTGATCTACACCTCCGGTTCCACCGGCCTGCCCAAGGGCGTGGCGGTGTCCCACGGGCCGTTGGTGGCGCACATCATTGCTACCGGCGAGCGTTATGAAACATCGCCGGCCGATTGCGAACTGCACTTCATGTCGTTCGCCTTCGACGGCTCCCACGAAGGCTGGATGCACCCGCTGATTAACGGCGCCAGTGTGCTGATCCGTGACGACAGCCTGTGGCTGCCCGAGTACACCTACACGCAGATGCACCGTCACAACGTGACCATGGCGGTGTTCCCGCCGGTGTACCTGCAACAACTGGCCGAGCATGCCGAGCGCGACGGCAATCCACCAAAGGTGCGGGTCTACTGCTTCGGTGGTGATGCCGTGGCCCAGGCCAGCTATGACCTGGCCTGGCGCGCGCTCAAGCCGACCTACCTGTTCAACGGCTACGGCCCGACCGAAACCGTGGTGACGCCGTTGCTGTGGAAGGCGCGCAAGGGCGACCCCTGCGGCGCCGTCTACGCGCCAATCGGCACGCTGCTGGGCAACCGCAGCGGCTACGTACTCGACGCGCAACTCAACCTGCAACCCATCGGCGTCGCCGGTGAGCTGTACCTGGGCGGCGAGGGCGTGGCCCGTGGTTACCTGGAACGTCCGGCGCTGACCGCCGAACGCTTCGTGCCGGACCCGTTCGGCACGCCGGGCAGCCGCGTGTATCGCAGCGGCGACCTGACCCGTGGCCGCCCGGATGGCGTGGTGGATTATCTCGGGCGTGTCGACCACCAGGTGAAGATTCGTGGTTTCCGTATCGAACTGGGGGAAATTGAAGCGCGCCTGCGTGAGCAGGACAACGTCGGTGAAACCGTGGTGGTGGCCCAGGAAGGCCCGACCGGCAAACAGCTGGTGGCCTACGTGGTGCCGGCCGACGCCAGCCTGGTCAACGAAGCCGAATTCCGCGACCACCTGCGCCGTGCCCTGAAAACCCGCCTGCCGGATTACATGGTACCAACGTACTTCATGTTCCTGGCGCAAATGCCGCTGACCCCCAACGGCAAGCTCGACCGCAAGGGCCTGCCGCAACCGGATGCGAGCCTGTTGCAACAGGCTTACGTGGCCCCGCAGAGCGAGCTGGAACAACAGCTCGCGACGATCTGGGCCGAGGTGCTGCGCCTGCCGCAAGTGGGCCTGAACGACAACTTCTTTGAGCTGGGTGGTGATTCGATCATCTCGATCCAGGTGGTCAGCCGTGCTCGCCAGGCGGGTATTCGGTTCACGCCCAAGGACCTGTTCCAGCACCAGACCGTACAAAGCCTGGCCGGTGTCGCGCGCCAAGGCGTCGAAGGCGTGACGATCAGCCAGGCCGCGCTCAGTGGCGAAACCTTGCTGCTGCCTATCCAGCAAGCGTTCTTCGCCGATGAGATCGCCGAGCGTCATCACTGGAACCAATCGGTGGTATTGCAACCCCATGAACACCTCGACGCCACGACGCTGACCCAGGCCTTGCAGGCGTTGATCGTGCATCACGATGCGTTGCGTTCGCAGTTCGTTGACGGTGCGGGTGGCTGGCAGGGCGTCTATCGCGGTGCCGAACAGCACCAGGCCGACGCCGTGCTGTGGCACCGCACGCTGCAGGACATCGACGAACTCGCGGCCTTGGGTGAAGAGGCACAACGCAGCCTGGACCTGGGCCACGGCCCGCTGATACGGGCGGTACTGGTCGAGTTGGACGGTGGTGCACAGCGCTTGCTGTTGGTGATCCACCACCTGGTGGTGGATGGTGTGTCGTGGCGGATCCTGCTGGAGGACCTGCAAACGGCTTACCGTCAGCTCGCCCGTGGCGTTGCCGTGGTATTGCCGGTCAAGACCAGTTCCACCCGCGATTGGGCACACCGACTGCAGCAGTACGCCCAGGGCGATGCGCTGACCGGCGAACTGGCATGGTGGCAAGCGCAGTTGCACGACGCCGAGGTCGACCTGCCAGCTGCCAGACCGGGTGCCAGCTTGAGCAACCGGCATGCCGGCAGTGCGACCACGCACCTGGACAGCACTCACACCCGGCGTCTGTTGCAGGATGCACCGGCGGCCTATCGCACCCAGATCAACGATGTGTTGCTGACCGCCCTGGCCCGGGTGATCGGGCGCTGGACCGGGCACGCGTCGACCCTGATCCGTTTGGAAGGCCATGGCCGCGAAGACCTGTTCGACGATATCGACCTGACCCGTACCGTCGGTTGGTTCACCAGTCTCTACCCGGTCAAACTGACGCCGGCCCTGACCCTGACGGACTCGTTGAAGGGGATCAAGGAGCAACTGCGCGCCATTCCCGACAAAGGCATCGGCTTTGGTGCCTTGCGTTACCTGGGGCAACCGCAGGTTCGCGAAGCCCTGGCGCGCTTGCCGCAGCCACGCATTACCTTCAACTACCTGGGCCAGTTCGATGCCAGTTTTGATGACAGCGAGGAGCCGGGCCTGTTTGCGCCTTCCGGTGACGCTGCAGGGGCCGATCAAAGCCCTGAGGCATCCTTGGGCAATTGGTTGGAAATCAACGGCCAGGTGTATGGCGGCGAATTGAACCTGACCTGGAGCTTCAGCCAGCAGATGTTCGACCCGGCCAGCATCCAGCAATTGGCCGATGACTATGCCCAGGAACTCAAGGCACTGATCGCGCATTGCTGCCAGCCTGAAAACACCGGTGCCACGCCGTCGGACTTCCCATTGGCGCGCTTGAGCCAGGCACAGTTGGATGGCCTGTCGTTGCCGTTGAACCGGGTCGAGGACATCTACCCGTTGTCACCGATGCAACAGGGCATGCTGTTCCAATCCTTGTATGGACAGGGTTCCGGCGACTACATCAACCAGATGCGCGTCGATGTGCAAGGGCTGGATGTAAGCAGGTTCCAGGCGGCCTGGCAGGTTGCCGTGGAACATCACGATATCCTGCGCACGGCGTTTCTCTGGCAGACCGAGCTGGAGCAGCCGTTGCAAGTGGTCTACAAGACGGTGCGGGTGCCTTTGCTCGAACACGACTGGCAGCACCGCACGGACCGCGCCGAAGCACTCGACGCACTGGCCGAAGCCGCCCGGGCCGAAGGCTTTGTGCTTGAGCAGGCCCCATTGTTGAGCCTGGTGGTGGTGCGTACCGGTGCCGACAGCCATCATCTGATTTACACCAACCACCACATCCTGATGGATGGCTGGAGTTCATCGCAGTTGTTCGGCGAGGTCCTGCAGCAGTACGCCGGTGAGGTGTTGCGCGCGCCGAACGGGCGTTACCGTGACTACATCGCCTGGCTGCAGGCACAGGACCCGGTCACCAGCGAAACCTTCTGGAAGGCGCAGCTGGCGGGGCTGCAGGAACCTACCCGGCTGTCGCGCGGTGCCAGGCGCGAGCAGGGTGTGTCCCAGGTCAACGGCATTCACCGGCTGGTACTGGAGCAGTCGGCCACCGAGCAGCTCAAGGCCTTTGCCCAGCGGCACAAGGTCACCTTCAATACCCTGGTGCAAAGTGCCTGGCTCCTGCTGTTGCAACGGCATACCGGCCTGGACACCGTAGCGTTCGGTGCGACGGTGGCGGGACGTCCGACCGAGTTGCCGGGCATCGAGCAGCAGGTCGGTTTGTTTATCAACACCTTGCCAGTGGTGGCGACGCCGAGCCCGCAGTTGAGCGTGGACGCCTGGCTGCAGCAGGTGCAGGGGCAAAACCTGCGTCTGCGCGAGCAAGAGCACACGCCGTTGTTCGACATCCAGCGATGGGCCGGGCTCGGTGGCGAAGCGCTGTTCGACAGCATCCTGGTGTTCGAGAACTACCCGGTGTCGGCGGCGTTGGAGCAGGGCGCCCCGGCGGGCCTGCGTTTCGGCGCGATGGACAGCCTGGAACAGACGCACTATCCCTTGACCGTATTGCTGGCCATGGGTGAACGCCTGGCCGTGGAGTTCAACTACGACCCGGCTGCGTTCGGCGAGCAGGACATCGTCCATCTGGCCGAGCACTTCGAGCAGGTGTTGCAGGCACTCACTCTTGCGCAGGTGGAGCGCCTGGCGGACCTGCCATCCCTGCCTCAGGCACAGCGCAAGGTGATCGTCGAGGACTGGAATGCGACGGCGCGCGAGTACCCGCTGCCGCGCGGTGTGCACCAATTGATCGAAGATCAGGTCGCCCTGACGCCGCAGGCTCCCGCCCTGGCATTTGGCACGCAGCGGCTGAGCTACGCCGAGTTGAACCGCCGCGCCAACCGCCTGGCCCATCGTTTGCTCGAAGCCGGCGTAGGCCCGGACATGCTGGTCGGCCTGGCGCTGGAGCGTTCCATCGAAATGGTCGTCGGCCTGCTCGCGGTGCTCAAGGCCGGTGGCGCCTATGTGCCGCTGGACCCGGAATACCCGCGTGAGCGCCTGGCCTACATGCTGGACGACAGCGGCGTGAAACTGCTGCTGACCCAAGCCCATTTGCTTGAGCAATTACCGATTACCCAAGGCCTGGAAACCCTGGTGCTGGGCGAGTCTGCCTTCGAGGGCTACAGCGACGCCAACCCAGGCATCGCCCTGGACGGCGAAAACCTCGCCTACGTGATCTACACCTCGGGTTCCACCGGGCAACCCAAAGGCGCGGGCAACCGCCATTGCGCACTGACCAACCGCCTGTGCTGGATGCAGGAGGCCTACGCGCTGGATGCCCGCGATACCGTGTTGCAGAAAACCCCGTTCAGTTTCGACGTCTCGGTGTGGGAGTTCTTCTGGCCGCTGATGACCGGCGCACGCCTGGTGGTCGCCGCACCGGGGGACCATCGCGACCCTGAAAAACTGGTCGGCCTGATCACGCGTGAACAGGTCACCACACTGCATTTTGTGCCGTCGATGCTGCAAGCGTTCCTGCAGGATTCGAACGTGTCTTCCTGCGCCAGCCTGCAGCGCATTGTGTGCAGTGGCGAGGCGTTGCCGGTGGATGCGCAACAGCAAGTGTTCGCCAAACTGCCGCACACCGCGCTTTACAACCTGTACGGCCCGACCGAAGCGGCCATCGACGTGACCCACTGGACGTGCGTGGATGAAGGCCGCGACGCAGTGCCGATCGGCAAGCCGATTGCCAACCTGGGCTGCTATGTCCTGGACAGCCATTTCGAGCCGGTGCCGGCCGGCGTGCTGGGTGAGCTGTTCCTGGGCGGCGTGGGCCTGGCGCGCGGTTATCACCGGCGCCCGGGCTTGACCGCCGAGCGCTTCATCGCGCATCCGTTCATCAAGGGCGAGCGCCTCTACCGTACTGGAGACCTGGCGCGCTACCGCCCTGACGGTGTGATCGAATACGCCGGGCGTATCGACCATCAGATCAAACTGCGCGGCTTGCGTATCGAGCTGGGTGAAATCGAAGCACGCCTGCTGGAGCACGAATCGGTGCGCGAGGCGGCGGTGCTGGCGGTGGACGGCAAGCACCTGGTGGGTTACCTGGTCTTGCAGGAGCAGGGCGAGGGCTGGCGTGAAACCCTCAGTGCACACTTGGCTGTGCAGTTGCCGGATTACATGGTGCCGACGCAATGGTTGCTGCTGGAACAGATGCCCCTGAGCCCCAACGGCAAGCTGGACCGCAAGGCATTACCGAAACCGGACACGCAGTCGACCCAGCGGTTTGAAGCACCACGGACCGAGCTTGAACAGAAAGTCGCCGCGATCTGGGCCGATGTGCTCGGTGTGGAACACGTCGGGTTGAATGACAACTTCTTTGAATTGGGCGGCCATTCGCTGTTGGTGCTGATGCTCAAGGAACGGATTCGCAAGGCCAGCGGCATCGGCCTTTCGGTCAGCCAGTTGATGCTCAACCCGACCGTACGCGCGCAGGTCGGCTGTCTCGCAGGCAGCACTCGCCGCTCGCTGCTGGTGCCGCTTAACAGCCGCACCGAAGGCACGCCGCTCTATCTGTTCCACCCCAGCTACGGTTCGGTGCATTGCTACAAGGCCATCGCCCTGGCGTTGCGTGAGCAGCGGCCGGTCGTCGGGGTGATCTGCCGTGCGTTGGCCGAGGAGGGCACCGAAGTGCCGGCCTGGTCCAGCATGGTCGAGGATTACTCCGCGCAATTGCTGGAAGCCCAGCCCGAAGGGGCCTTCCGCCTGGCGGGCTGGTCGTTGGGCGGCAACCTGGCGGTAGAGGTTGCCTATCACCTGGAACAGGCGGGCCGACAGGTGGAGTTTGTCGGCTGGATCGATTCGTCGCCGCCGCGCTGGCTCACCCCGTACTGGGAAGCGGCAATCGTGACCGACGACAGCGAGATATCCGACAACGAACGGCGCGTGGACTTGCTCGGGGTGATGTTCCCGGCGTTTGCAGAGGCTGTCCATGCCACCTGGCAGGACGTGCAGGCCGCCCACGCCGATGCAGGCACGCAATGGGCACGCTTCGTCGAATGGGCCGAGGCCACCCTGGGTGACGCCTTCCTCGACATCAGGCAAGCGCTGTTGGAGGGCAACGAAGCGCAGGTGTCCTGGGACGTCGACCGTACGTTGGTCAAGCGCATGGAGCAGGCTGACTTCAAGCCACTCAAGGCGCCTGTCAGTTGCTGGTGGGCCGCCATGAGCCGGGCCGGTCAGCACCGGGCGTTGATCGAAGCCAGCATGCAGCGGGTGATTGGCGAGGGCTGTGTGGTGCGGTCGGTGGTGATTGAGGTGGACCATGAGCGCATCATCGACAACGCCGAATTTGTACGCAGCCTGGTGACGGCCATGGCGTAACCGTCACTTGGGCAGAAAGCCCCGGCTCACGTGGTGTGAACCGGGGCTTTTTTGTGGGTGGGCTCTGGGGGGAGGGGCGGTGAAGCATCGCCCATAAAAAACACCCTGGGCAGGCGGGCTGCGCAGGGTGTCTGGAGGTTGCCGGGGTTAGATCAGAAGTCCCAGCGGGTCGACAGCATCACGTTGCGCGGGTCGCCCGAGTAGGACGACGTGTAGAAGCCGATGTTGGTGTAGTAGCGCTTGTCGAACACGTTGTTGACGTTGATCGAGGCGGAGAGGTTCTTGCTGATCTGGTAGCGCGCCATGGCGTCGACCAGCCAGTACGGGTCTTGGGAGAACCGCTGGGTGACACTCTTGCCGCGGTTGTAGACATCCTGCCACGCCTCACCTTGCCAGCGCGCACCGCCGCCGAGGGTGAGCTTGTCGAGGGCGCCGGTCAGCTTGTAGCTGGTGTAGAAATTGAGCTGGTCCTGAGGTTCCCAGGTGGAGAACTTCTTGCCATCGTCATCGCGGATCACCTTGTGGGTGTAGCCCGCCTGCACCTGCCAGCCTGGCAGCAGCTCACCGGAAATCTCGGCTTCATAGCCCTTGGTCTTGGCCTGGACGCCCATGTAGGCCCACTCGACAGGCGAGTTGGCCGGCATATTGTTGTTGTACTCGGTGTCTTCCTCGGCGCGATTGGACTCATGAATCTCGAAGTAGGCAAGGCTGGCATTCAGGCGGCCGTCATAGAACTCACCCTTCACACCCAGTTCATAGTTTTCGCCTTCGTCAGGCTCGACCATCTTGTTGTTGCGGTCGGGCCGCAGCTGCTGCGGCATGAAGATCGAGGTATAGCTGCCGTACACCGAGAAGTTTTTATTAAGGTCGTACACCACGCCCGCATACGGGATGAGTTTGCCGGTCTCGCGCGAGTCGTTGGTGCCGGTCAGCCGGTAGTCGGTCAGGCGCGAACCAAGCAACAGGGACAGGTCGTCAGTGAGGCTCAGGCGTGTCGAGAAGTAGACCGCTGCCTGGCGGGTGATGTCGTCTTTCTCGTGGGCCGGGCCCCATTGCGGTTCGAGGCTGTCGCCGTTCCACTCATAGAGCGGGAAGTTATTGCTGTCCCTGTAGGTCGCTTCGTAACCGTAATAGTCGTTGCCTTCCCAGTGCGAGCGCGAAACCGAAGAACCGACGACCAGTTGATGCTCGCGACCGCCCAGGCTGAATGGCCCGGAGAGGTAGAAGTCACCGTTGTTGCTGATGGTCTTGCCGGTGAACTTGGAGCCATAGACCGAGGCTCTGTCGGTGGATTTATCTATTGGAGAAGCGTAACCCAGTGGCGCGTTGTAGCCATTGAGCTGGTTGCTGTAGTTGGCCTTGGCGATCCAGCCGTTATCCAGCGCGTGTTCCAGGGTGGCGAAAACGCTGCGGCTGTATTGCCCCCAGCTGCTCCACTTCGGGCCATTGTTGTAGCCACGGTCAAAGCTGATCTCGTTACCTGCACCATCGAACAACGAGCGGCTGCCGGACCAGCTCGACCCCTTGGGATCGGTGTCCTGATAGTCGGCACCGACGGTCAGCAGGGTGTCCGGTGACAGGTCGAATTCGAGGATGCCGTAGTAGACATTGGTCTTGCGTTCATAGTGGTCGATGAACGAATGCTTGTCCTGGTACACCGCCACGGCACGCCCGCGCACGTTGCCGCTTTCGGTCAGCGGGCCGCTCACGTCCAGCTCCGAGCGGTAGTTGTCCCACGAGCCGGCGCCCAGGCCCACATGCCCCTGGAACTCGGCGGTCGGCTTCTTGCGCACCAGGTTGATGGTGCCGCCCGGGCCGCCGGCGCCGGTCATCAGGCCGGTGGTGCCCTTGAGGATTTCGACGCGGTCGTAGATCGCCATGTCGCTCAGGGTCTGGCCGGCCGAGTAACCTTCGTTGCGGGTGGTCGGCACGCCGTCGTACTGGAAATTCTGGATCGGGAAGCCCCGGGAATAATAGTTGGTGCGCTCGCTGTCGAAGGTCGAGACGGTGATGCCCGGTGTGTGGCGCATCACGTCGTCGATGCCGTTCAGGCCGAAGTCATCCATGGTCTGGCGGGTGACCACGGAAATCGACTGGGGCGTCTCGCGCGGTGTCAGCACCATCTTGGTGGCGGTGGCGATGGTGCCTGGCGTGTAGGAACCGGAACCTTCGGTGATGGTACCCAGTTGGTTGGCGTTGATCTGGGTGGCGCCAAGCTCGAGGGCGCCGCTACCGGAGCCGGGCGCGTTGATGATCATCGAGCTGCCTTGCAGGCTGTAGCTGACGCCGGTCCCTCCCAGCATTTGCTCGATCGCCCGTACCGGGTCCATCTTGCCGCTGACCGCCACGCTGTGCTTGTTTTGCACGGTTTCCGGGCTGTACAGGATTTGCAGGTTGGTCTGTTGGCCAAATACCTGCAGCGCAGTACTCAACGGCTGCGCGGGGATGTTCAATTCGAACTCTTGCGCCTGCACATAACCCGCCATCGACAGGCTGGCCGCCAGGGCCAGGCTATTGGGCAGAGCGTTGAATTTCAGGGCCCGCCGCATGGAAAGTGCGGTGCTCAATGGGCTGAGGGCAAGCCGTACTGGCATGGTGTTGTTTCTCTTTTTTAAGTGTTGGCAGATGGGTACTTAATGCGGTTAATTCTCATTGCTGCATATGAGACGTTCGCACTCGCATAAACCGGAAAAAATTATGCGGGCTCCAACTCCGCAACGACTTTCCCTGCACTCAAGCGCACCAACTGGTCGGCAATATCGAAATAGCGGTCGTCATGGCTGATCACAATGATGGTCTTGCCCAGGCGCTTGAGGTCCGGCAGCAGTTCGGTATAGAACACGCGGCGGAAGGCCGGGTCCTGGTCGGCGGCCCATTCGTCGAACACCAGCACCGGGCGCTCTTCCAGCCAGGCGTTGACCAGTGCCAGGCGCTTGCGCTGGCCGGTGGACAGGTCGGTGGTGCTGAATACGCCGTCCTTGACGCTGACCTTGTGCGCGATTTCCAGGCGCTCCAGGTACTTGGCGGCGCTGTCCAGGGACTGGGTGGCGCTGCCCTGGACCAGGTCGTCGAACAGGTAGTAGTCGGCGAACACTGTGGTGAACAGCTGGCGATAGTCATCGCGCGCCGGGTCGGTCACCGTTTCGCCATTGAGGCGGATTTCCCCGGCCTCGGGTTGATACAGGCCCAGCAGCAGCTTGATCAGGGTGGTCTTGCCGCAGCCGTTCTCGCCGACGATAAACACGATATCACCCTGCTTGATGCTCAGGTTGATCGGCCCCAGGTGGAACGGCTGGCTGCCTTCCACCGGCGGCGGGCTGTAGCTCACGCCGCGCAGCTCCAGGCTGTGCACCACCGGTGTCGGCGCTTCGCTGCCGTCCATCAGCAGGTGCGGTTCGGGGGAAGAGAAGCGTTCGGACAGTTCGGTGATGCGCGCAAACGCAATGCGCGCCTTGCCGATGATCGGCAGGTAGCCCACCACGTGTTCCAGCGGGCCCTTCATGTACAGCAGCACCAGCACAAAACCGGTGATCACCGCCGGGTCCGGGTTCGGGTTGTAGGCCTGCATCGCCAGCGCCAGGCCGATGACCACAAAGAACAGCATCGAGCCGAAGGTCTTGGCGACGATATAGATGTTCACCGAACGCACCTGGATATCGCTGATACGGTCGGCGGTTTCCTGGATGCGGTGGGTGTTCATGCGGTAGCGGCGGGGCCGGTGGATGCGCAACTCCTTGGCGCCGGAAGCGATTGCCGAGTAGTAGCGTTGCAACTCGTCTTCCTGGTCGCGGGCTTCGTCGAAGCCACGAATGCCCTTGGCGCCGGCGATGAACTGCACGCTGCTGCCGATGATGATCGCCACTACCATCATCAGGAACATCGGCACCGAGAGGTACGCCAGGTACCCCAGGCAGCCCAGGGTCACGGTGGTGGCGATGGCCAGCGGGGTGAAGGCAAAGGAGAAGTCGCTGATGGTGTCGACGTCATGGGTCAGCACCGGGATCAGGCGGTGGGAGCGATACTGTTCGATCTGCTCGATGGGCGCCGACAGCACCTTTTCGCCGAGATCCTTGCGCAGGGCGGCGATGATCCGCTGGCCCACGTAGTTGGTGCCGATATCGGAGACGATCGAACTGGTCAGCGCCAGCACACACAGCGCCGCAAAGCTCAGGATCACGCCCTGGGTCATACCGGTGGAAGAGTGCAGCGCGTTGTTGATGGTCGCCAGCAACAGCGTGATGGCCAGGCCGCCGGCCATGCCCAGGGCGATGGAGACCGTCACGATGGTGCGAAACGGCCTGAGCAATGCAAGCAAACCTTTGAAGGCGCCGCGCTTGGGGTCGGTCATAAGTACTTCCCGGAAAGTGAAAAAGAGGGGGCTGGGCACACAGACCCTTACCCATGACAAACGAAGTGTTGGCGCGACGATTTAGCTCGGTGTGCCCGGCGGTGCGGTTGGTGGATAAATTGACCGGCATCTGGTTCGTTCTTGTGGTGTAGGCGCACGCGTATTGGCGCGTGCCTGATCTATCCAGCGAGAGCGAAACAATGACGAAAAAGAACCTGGTGTACGTGTGGTCCCTGCGCAATGCCGCTGCCGACAAGGCCGGCCAGCCGGTGGCCTACAAGGACCACGAGCGCTACATGAAGTCGGTGCTGGAGTTTCTGGTGGGGTCGCTCAACGACACGTCACTGGGCGAGGCCTACAACCTGGTGGGCGTGGTATATGACGACGATGAGCAGAACCCGCGGGACCAGCAGTTGGTGGCCGACTACGGCTTTGCCTATAAGCCCGGCCGCCAGTGGCTGTACCCGGCCGACCTGCGGGTGCAGGGGCGCCTGGTCAACGATCTGCTGCTGAGCGTGCCGTCCACCTATCGGCGCCTGCCTCGGGGCAGCGCGGAACACGTCGCTGGCAAGCAGGATTTCGAACGGCGCCTGCACGACACCCTGGTGGAGTTGAAGGCCGATATCGTGGTGCTGGACGGCCTGCTGGTGATCCTCGATGAACTGGTGCGTCCGGGCGCACCGTTTGCGCGTCGGATCATGAACATTCACCCCGGTATTACCCGTATCGAATCGCCCTATGAACGCCGGGGTGCCTACGCCACCTGGAATGCCTTGTACGGTGCCCGCGGACAAGCCGTGGTGGATTGGGCGACCAAGCAGGCGCAGCCGTGTGAACCGCTGTACCTCACCGGCGCCTCGTTCCACTACGTGGACAACGGCATCGACTCCGGCGAGGTGTTCCACGACGTACTCAAGACCGAGATCTCGCCGGACGACACCATCCTCGAATTGCGCTGGAACAACTTCAACAACAGCCTGTTCCCGGCGCTGCATGAAGGTTTGGAGTTGTTGGCGCAGAAGGGGGGCTAAGCCGCGCACGATTTGACTGTGGGAGGGGGCTTGCTCCCGATGACGGAGTATCAGTCAATGGCGATGTCGACTGCCGCACCCCATCGGGAGCAAGCCCCCTCCCACATTAAATCCCGTCAGCTTTAGAGATCGCGCACTACCCTGAAGCCAATCCAATCCCCCCGCGTTTGCGGGTAGATGTTGTTGCGGTTGCCCGAGCGTGAAAACACCGGCGCTTCGCCCCAGTCATTGCCACGAATCTGGTAGCCCTCGCAGTTCGGCTCCATCCACGCGCTGCCATCCGTCGGTGCGCCGACATAGTTGGGGTGCTCGCAGTCGGCCACCCGCTCATAGACATTGCCATGCATGTCGTACATGCCAAACGCATTCGGCGGGTAGCTGCCTACCGGCGAAGAATAGCTGTACCCGTCCGCCGGCCCGTAGGTGTTGGCATGCTTGGCGATGCTGTAGCCCTTGCCCTCGTCGAACGGGAATGGGAATGGTCCGGCGGAGCCGGCGCGCGCGGCGTATTCGCGCTGGGCCTCGCTGACCATGTGGTACTGCTGGCCGGTTTTTTTCGACAGCCAGGCCACATAGTGCTTGATGTCGTCCATGTCCATGCACACCGCCGGCTGGCGCGGGCCCTGGGGATAGCGTGGCTTGCTGGCGATGCATTCGCGGCCGGGGCGGGTGTCGCCGTCGGCGATCTTCACTCCGGTCTGGCGGATATAGCTGTCCCATTCGCCGGCGGTGATGTGGAAGCGGCTCATGGCGAACGGCTTGGCGAAGGTCACGTCATGCATCGGGCCTTCGTCCGGCTCACGGCCGACTTCGTCTTCCGGCGTCCCCATGGTGAAGGTGCCGGCGGGCAGTACCACCATTTCCGGACAGTCCTTGCAGTCCTTGAACACTTTGCCCGGTTGCGGCGTGGCGGCCTGGGCCAGGCCCGGCAGCAGCGCGCCGCACAGGGCGGTCAGTGCCAGGGTCGTCAGGGGGTTGAGTCGCAGTGGCGTCATAGGGGCCTCTCGTGCAAAGGGAAAAAGGCGCGTCACAACCGCTGGCTGAGCAGGGTCATGAAACGCTGGATTTCGTCGGAGTTGTTGAGCAGGCCGGGCGCCGTGCGGATCACCGGGCCGACGTCGCGGTCCACCGCGTCGATCACCACGCGGTTCTTCTGCATGTAGGCTGCCACCCGATCACTGTCCTGGCCCTTGACCCGGAAGAAGGTAAAGCCGGCAGACAGTTCTGGGCTGCGCGGCGTGACCAGTTCGATCTGCGGGTGCGCCAGCAATTGCTCCTTGAGTTCGGCGTTCAGTCCATGGATGCGCGCCTGGACCGGCGCCTTGCCCAGTTGCAGGTGCAGCTTGAAGGCCTCATCCGCCGCCCAGCGATGCTCGAAAGCGTGATAGCCGCCGGGGGTCATGATGGTGGCGAAGTCCTTGTCTTCGGAGAAGGTCGGCACCATGGGCGTGACGTAGGTGTTTTCAGGGTTGCGCGCACACACCAGCCCGGTACCGCGCGGACCGAACATCCATTTATGGGTGCCTGCGATAAAGAAGTCGCAATGCATGTCTGGGAAGTCGAGGTTTTCCACGCCGAAACCATGCACGCCATCCACCACATAGAGGAGGCGGTCCTTGTCATCGCGGTTGCGGTTGTGCGCCGCCACCAGCTTGCCGATCTCGCCGATGGGCAGTTTTACGCCGCTGCCGGACTGTACCCAGGTCATGCCCAGCACGCGGGTGTTGGGGCGGATATTACGCTGGATATTGGCCAGCACCTCGTCGGCAGAAACCTGGCTGGCCCGCTCGAACAGCTTGATCCGGCGAACCTGGGTGCCTTCCTTGAGCACGCGAAAATCCAGCACGTTCTGGGTCGCGTAATGCTCATGCACGGTGGTGAGGATTTCCTGGTCCGGGCGCACCTTGATGCCGCCATAGATCATCGCCAGGCCTTCGGAGGTGCTGCCGGTCAGGGCGATCTGCGCCGGGGTGGCCTTGAGGTAGCGGCCGGCCCATTCGCGTACCTGGCCTTCGCGCTTCCAGGTTTCCTCCAGGTCCCAGTCCATGGCGAGCCCTGGGTTGCGGTCGATCTGGGCGCGGTAACGCTCGATGGCCTCGCGTACCGGCCTGGGGTGCGAGGCCACCAGGAAGTTGGAGAAGTGCAGGTAATCCGGGTCCTGGTTGAACAGCTGCTTGAACACCGTCCATGGGGCATCCGTGGTGGTGGCAGCCAGTGCCTGCGGGATGAGTGCAGCGCCCAATGGCAGGCTGGCGGCGAATATCCCGGCCTGCTTGAGAAACGTACGGCGGTCAGTCATGGACTTGCTTCTAGGTGATTAGCGGTTGGCCAAGGGTTTGGCGGCTTTTTGTACCTGGTCCCAGACCCGCAGGAAGTTACCTCCCCACAGCTTGGCGATGTCGGCTTCGGAGTAGCCGCGCTGGATCAGTTCGGCGGTGACGTTGCGGATTTCGCCGACGTTGTTCCAGCCGTCGATGCCGCCGCCGTCGTTGAAGTCCGAAGCGATGCCGACGTGATCGATCCCGATCTTGCGCACGGTGTAGTCGACGGCGTCGCCCCAGTCCTTGAGCGTGGCCTTGGGTTCCTCCTCAAGAATCCCGTACAGCCCTTGGGCGTACTGGCCGAACTTCTGCTCCGGCCATGCCGCGATGATCGCGTCCCCCGGCATCAGGGCCATGGCCAGGTTGGGCAGCGGCGGCAGGTCGAAACGCGCGCGCAGGGTGTTGAGTTTGTCCTGGGTCGGCTGGCTCAGGGGGCGTATGTAGGCCGGGAAGCCCACCACCTGCACCACGCCGCCACTGTTCTTGATCAGTTGCAGTTCCTTGTCGCTGAGGTTGCGCGGGATGTCCACCGACGCGCGCGGTGCCGAGTGGGACGCCACCATCGGCGTGCGACTCAGCTGCGCGACTTGCTCCAGGGCCTTGGTCGACATCTGCGACACGTCAATGATCACCCCCAGGTCATTGAGGCGCTGCACCGCTTGCTTGCCGATGTCCGACAGGCCTTCGAGCGCATCGACGGAATCATTGAAAAACGGCAGTGGGCGCGATGAGTCGGACCAGGCGTTATTGCCGATATAACTGAAACCGAACATGCGCATGCCCCGGGCGGCCCACAGGTCCAGCTGATTCAGGTCATTGCCCAGCGGGTAGGCGTTGAGCATGCTGATAAAGATCGCGAACTTGCCTTCGCCATGCAGGCGTCGAAAGTCATCCGGGGTATAGGCAATGCCGACTTGATTGGGAAAGTCACGCACCATGCCGGAGATGATCTTGTAGCGCACCTCCTGCTCGTGGCGGGCTTCCTCGACAAAGCCGTCAGTAGGCTTGTGCGGGGCGTTGGGGCCATTCCAGATTTCCGGCCAGCCGAAGATCGTCAGGGCTGCGCCGGACAAGCGACCGCGTGCCGCCTTGGCCAGGTCGAACTGGCCGCTGCCGTCCTTGTCCGCCTCGTTGCCGGCGGTGCCAAAATCCATGGGAACGGTGATATGGCTGTCGAACGACAGCAAGCGGTCCTGCAGTTCATTGGCCTGCTTGATCACGGCCAATGGGTAGCCGGCATTGCCCTTGAACCAATGATCCCAGGCCAGGAAGCCTGCGCCGGCACCGATGGCCAGTGCCAGCGGCAAGCCGATGTACAGCGCCTTTTTCGAACGTGGTTTTGTCATTGCCATCTCAGTCAGTTGAGGCCTTCGCTATCAGGGAAGAACGAGTGGTGCGCGGGGAAATTTAGGCGGCACGGGCAGGGCGGTAAATTTCCCCGGCCTGCAAACGTTCTAGCTCTGATAAAGCCGTTTCCTAAGGTAGACAATGACCATCTCTCGACGTGGGTTCATCGCAGGCCTGGCGCTGACCGGCGCGGCTGTGCCTGCCGCCTTCTATGCCCATCGCGAGTTGACGCGCGAAGAAGAATTCCCCATCACTCCCGGCGAAGCCACCGTGGACCTGGCCGACACCGCCGGGCAGCACCTGGCCAACACCTTGCGCGGGGTGTGGAGCCTGCGCCTGGAAGGCCGCGACGCCGGCCTCAAGGGCCTGCCGCTGCACGGCCTGGAACTGCTGCTCGACATCGCCCCCCGTGGCCGTGGCCTGCGCGGCTACCTGGACACCGCCGCCAACCTGCGCGCCGACGGCGAACCGCGCTACCGCGTGCTCGGTGACCTGCTGACGGGCGAGGGCGCCTTGCTCTACTGGCGTCTGATCGACCGCGATGCCCTCGACGGCCGGCCCGCCTATGAGTTCAAGATGACCCTCGATGAAGTCTGGGCCGACTTCGCCAACGCCGGCAGCAGCACCCTCAGCGGGCACATCCTCGACCTGGATCGGCCCCTGGCCTTGACCGAACGTGACAACCGCTTTATCGCCCACAAACAGCTGTTTCCCGAAGCCCGCCAACGCATCGGCCTCAACCCGAACCTGCTGGCCTGGCTGATTGCCCCGAAGCACCGCCTGTTTCACCAGCTGTGGCACGCCACCCGTGACCAGTGGCACAAACTCTCCGAAGAAAAACGCAACGCCCTGCGCGGCATCGGCTGGCAACCCGGCCCGCGCGGCAAGGAGCGTGACGCCCGTGGCAAACACAAAGACCGCAACGGCTCGGGCATCGATTTCTTCTTCATGCACCGGCATATGCTCGGCACCGCGCGTTCCATGCAGGATCTGCCCTCGTGGCCCGCATTCCCCGAACCGCAACCGGCGCTGGAGCGCGATCGCCTAGGCTTCCTGCGTTACTTCGACAACCACGACGGCTTCGCGCTGCCGCCCACCTGGTCAGCCCCGGACGACAGCGAATACACCCAGTGGGTCAGCGACATCAAGGCCGCCGAGACCTACCACAGCAACTTCCAGGTCTGGGAATCGCAGTACCGCGACCCGCGCTACCTGGCCAGACTGACCTTGGGCCAACTCGGCTCCGAGATGGAACTGGGCCTGCACGACTGGCTGCACATGCGCTGGGCCTCGGTGCCCCGCGACCCGTCCAACGGCGCGCCGGTACCCCTGGCCCGCGACCCGGCAGACTTTGCCCCGCGCTGGTACGCGGCGGAAAACGACTTCCTCGGCGACCCGTTTTCATCCCATGTAAACCCGGTGTTCTGGCACTTCCACGGTTGGATCGACGACCGTATCGAGGACTGGTACCGCGCCCACGAACGCTTCAACCCCGGCGAAGTCAGGCGCCTGGACGTCAACGGCGTGGCCTGGTTCGCCCCGGGACGTTGGGTCGAAGTCGGCGACCCGTGGCTGGGCCCGGACACCCATGGCTGCAGTACCACCCCGGGGTTGCAGATGGGCAAGTCGATGGAGATGGACCCGGAGACCATGAAGCTCGCCTTGCGCATTACCTTTGGCGAGGACGAGAACTTGTTGCAGGGCCTGTTCAAGCGCGTGCCGAAGCGGCCCTGGTATGCGCGGCATCTGAAGGTGAAGGCGCGAGAGGCTTGAGCGTTTGGCGTGACACGGCGCGGGTGCACTTGGCCAGCGCCTGCTGCACGTCCGCCAACAGGTCGGCGACGTCCTCAAGCCCCACCGATAAACGCACCAGGCCTTCGCTGATACCGTGATGCGCGCGTTCTTCAGGGGTGTAGGTGCTATGGGTCATGCTCGCCGGGTGCTGGGCCAGTGACTCGGCGTCGCCCAGGCTCACCGCGCGGGTGAACAATGTGAGGGCGTTCATGAAGCGTCGTCCGCTGTCGATCCCGCCCTTGAGTTCGAAGGCGATCATGCCGCCGGCCTGGCTCATCTGCCGCGCCGCCAATGCGTATTGCGCGAAGCTGCGCAGCCCCGGATACGTCACCCACTCCACGGCGGGATGCGCCTGCAAGGCTTCGGCCACGGCCTGGGCGTTGCTGCAATGGCGGTCCATGCGCAGGGCCAACGTCTTGAGGCCGCGCATCAACAGAGAGGCGTCCTGGGGCGACATCACCGCGCCGGTCAAGTCCTTGAGGCCTTGCAGGCGAATGCGCTGGGCCAGGGCCTGGTTGCTCACGGCAATGCCGGCGGTGATGTCGCCATGGCCGCTGAGGTACTTGGTGGCCGAGTGCACCACCACATCGGCGCCCAGTTCCAGGGGCCGTTGCAGGTACGGCGTGCAGTAGGTGTTATCCACCACCACGGTGACGTTCGGCTGTTGATGGGCGAGGGCGGCCACGGCGGCGATGTCCACCAGTTGCAGGGTGGGGTTGGCCGGGGTTTCGCAGTAGACCATGCGGGTGGCGGGGCTGAGTGCCGCTTGCAGGGCCGCCAGGTCGGTGAGGTCCACGTGACGCACCTTGATGCCGAATTCGCCGATACCGTGATGCAGCAGGGCGAAGGTGCAGCCGTAGAGCGTCTGGCTGACGATCACCTCATCGCCTGGGCGCAGCAGGGTCCAGAACGTCGCGGCAATCGCGCCCATGCCCGAACTGAACGCCACCGCCGCTTCGCCGTTTTCCAGGCTGGCCATGCGGGACTCCAGCAGCGCCAGGGTCGGGTTGGAAATGCGCGTATAGAAATGGCCGCCGGCCTCACCGGCAAAACAGGCGGCGCCGTATTCGGCAGTGGGAAAGGCAAACGTGGCCGACAGGTAGATCGGCGGCACGAGTGCGCCGTGGTGGTCCTTGGGGTCGTAGCCGTGGTGGATGGCACGGGTGGAAAAGCCGAATGCATTGTGTTTAGTGTTCATGTCGGGCACTCCTTATTTCCTACAATGCTATGCTTATAACCACGGCTGGATTTTCCAAACTTTGCCGAGAAATCCCTTGTCCTGGGATGAAAACTCGCTAAAAACAATAAACAGAGGCACGTCATGCCCATCACGCTGGATCGCACCGACAAGGCGTTATTAAACGCCCTGCAAGGCAATGCCCGTTTAACCGTGGCCGAGCTGGCCGAGCGCGTGTCCCTGACCACTTCACCGTGCTGGCGACGGGTCAGGAACCTGGAGGAAAGCGGGGTGATCAGCGGCTACCAGGCGATCCTCTCGCCCAAGGCGCTGGGGTACGGGGTGACGGCGTTTGTCAGCATCATGATGGAGAGCCACACCCAGGAAATCGCCCGGGCGTTCGAGCAACGCCTGTTGGATATTCCGGAAATCGTGGCCTGTCATAACGTGTCGGGACGCTATGACTTTTTGCTCGAAGTGGTGGCCAGGGATCTGGAGTCGTTCGGCGAGTTTGCGCGGGAGGTGTTGCAGACGCTGCCGTGCGTCAAGGAGATTTATTCGAGTTTTTCCTATAAGTCGGTGCGACCGTTGCGGGTGATTCCATTGCCGGGTTGATCGCACACCGCTCCATTGGTCACCTGTTCTTCCCCGCAATTGGCTATTTCTCCCCTACGGCCCGGTGGCTAACCTAGCCACCACTTCCCACCGTTCCGGAGTTCCGCATGCAAGCCCGTACCGATTTCTACACTGCTTCCCCAGACGCCATGAAAGCCATGCTCGCCCTGGAAGCCGCCGTCGGCAAACTGTCCATCGAACTGCCATTGCTGGAGCTGATCCGCCTGCGGGTCTCACAGATCAACGGCTGTGCCTTTTGCCTGGACATGCACACCGCCGATGCCCGCAAGGGTGGCGAGACCGAACGTCGCCTGTACACCTTGTCGGCCTGGCGCGAAACGCCGTTCTTCGCTCCGCGTGAGCGCGCGGCATTGGCCTGGGCCGAGAGCCTGACGCTGCTGAGCCAGACCCATGCCCCGGACGCAGACTTCACCGCGCTCGCCGCCGAGTTCAGCGCCCGGGAGCAAGTCGACCTGAGCGTGGCCATCGCCACGATCAACAGCTGGAATCGCCTCGCGGTAGGTTTCCGCAAGATGCCTGAATAAGGCGGTTGAAGACGGCTCTTTTGTGGTGAGCGGGCTTGTCCCGCGCTGGGCTGCGCAGCAGCCCCAAAACCAGGCGCAGAGGAGTGCCTGATATACCCCATTCGTCTTCATCAGGGGCGCTTCGCACCCCAGCGCGGGCGGTGCGACGATTCGCAAGCCCGCTCGCCACAGCAGTAAGTGTCAGAAGTTCACCGAAGCACTCAGGCGCGCCGTCAGCGGCGCGCCCTGGAACAGATAGTCATCGCCCATGTACTCGCCCGCGTCGCGCCAGTAGCGCTTGTCGAACAGGTTGTCGACGCTCAGGCGCAACACCGTCTCGTAGCCGTCGACCTTGGTGGTGTAGCGGCTGCCGATGTTGACCACCGCATAATCCCCCACCTCCACATTGCCGCTGCGGTTGGCGTACTTCTTGGCGCTGTATTGCACGCCGCCGAGCACCGCCAGGCCATTGACCCACGGCAACGCATAATCGGCGTACACACTGGCGCGCAGCTTCGGCACGTTGATCGCCTGGTGGTCTTCGTATTCCGGTGTGCCGCTGCCGCTTACCCGTGCACGAATCGCCGCCACGCTGGTGGAAATCTGCAGGCGGTCGGTGGCCCAGCCGTTGGCCGACAACTCCACGCCGGTGTTCTTCTGCTCGCCCTGTTGCACATAGGTAAAGGTAGCGGCGCCATCCGGCCTGGCGTACTGGTAGGCCTGGCGTGTCTGGAACACAGCGGCGGCGAAGCTGATGCGGCGCCAGTCGTATTTCACCCCGGCCTCGATTTGCCGCGAGGTGGTAGGGGCCAGGGTTTCATCGGCGTTGCTGGCAAACCACGGCGCAGTGCCGCCCAGGGACAGGCCTTTGCTGTAACTGGTGTACAGCGAGATATTTTCTACGGGTTTGTAGATCAATGCCGCCTGGGGCAGAAACACGTATTGCTGGGTATGGCGGGCCTGGTTGCCAGTGACACCGTCGAAGGCTTTTTCATCCAGGCGCACTTCGCGGCCACCGAGGATGGTTTGCCATTGCTCGTTGAAGCGGATGCGGTCGGTGACGAACAGGCCGTACTGGCGGCTGTCGAGGGTGCGATGGCTGTCGTTCAACGGCTTGTCGGTGGGCGTGAACGTCGGCGCGTCAGCGTCGATATTGGCCGTGCCGATGTACTCGTTGACGGACTTGCGCTTGTCGATCACCCGGCGAAACGCGCTGGTGCCGAAGGTCAGTTCATGGCCGATGCCGGCGGTGTCGAACAGGCCGGTCATCGCCGCCTGGACTTCATCGTCACGGCGGGTATCGTCGGGGCTGCGGTAGTCGTAGACGTCGTAGTTGCCTGCGGGCGTAAAGTGGTTGCCGACACCGTTGGTGTCGCCGCCCCAGGCAAACGAACTGTAGTCATCGATCACCACCTTGCTGCGCGCGGCGCTGACGCTGCCTTTCCACTGGTCGCTGAAGCGGTATTCGAAGGTGCCGTTGAGGTTCAGCGAATCGATGCCGACCTGCCTGGAGCCGCTCTGGTGGCCCAGCAGTTTTTTCGGCGAGGCGTCGTGGGGCACCTCGATGCCGCCCAGCAACTGGTAGCCCGGTACCGAGCGCTGTTGCTTGTTCTGGTATTCCGCGTCCAGTTGCAGCACCGCGTCGGGGCTGATGTTCCAGTCGAAGGCCAGGGACACGAAGTCGCGCTGGCCGTTGGCGTGCTCCACATAGGAATTAAGGTCTTCATGGGCGACGTTGGCGCGCAGGCCGAATTGCTGCTCGCTGCCAAACCAGCCACCCACATCGGTGGCGATATAGCCACTGCCGCGGTCATCGGTGGACACCGTCACCGAGCGCACATCTTCCGGGCGCTTGGTCACGTAGTTGATCACGCCGCTGGGTTCGGAAATCCCGCTCTGCAAACCGGCCAGGCCCTTGAGCACTTCCACCTGCTGCTTGTTTTCCAGGGCGACATTCTGCTCGCCGGTGATGGTGCGCCCGTTGATCTTGTAGCTGCTCGCCGCATTCAGCGAGAAACCGCGCACCACGAAATTTTCGTAGTAGCCGATGGGGGCGTAGCTGTCGCCCACCGAGGCGTCGTTGCGCAGCACTTCACTGAGCAGGCGCGCTTGCTGGTCCTTGATCAGCGCGGCATTGATCACCGTGATCGAGGCCGGGGTGTCCAGCAGCGGCGCCTCATTGAAGCCACCGACCGAAGCGGTGTCTGCGCGATAGCCTGACGCGTCCTCGCCCTGGACCTGCACCGCCGGCAGCTCGAGTTGTGCCGCCCAACTGTTGCCGATCCCGCCGCTGAGCAGCAGGCCGAGGGCGAAACGTGTACTGACGACAGGACGAAAACGCAAAACCATGGGGGAGGGCCTTAAAGCGCAGGGCGGGGGGCGCATAAGCTAGGCATAACGGCCAGGTTTTACAAGCGTTCGGTACACGGGCGTGCGCTGAGACAGGGCGTCTCAACGCCTATGCCAAACCCGTTGCGCCTCGACAGCCCGTGCGCGTACCTGCGATAGACAACGTTCTCTCATCGTTGCAGGAGATTGTCATGAGTATCGCTGGAAAAGTTGCGCTGGTGACCGGCGCCGGGCAGGGCATTGGTCGGGCCATTGCCCTGCGCCTGGCACAGGACGGTGCCGACATCGCCCTGGTCGACATCAATGGCGCCAAGCTCGAAGCCGTGGCTGCCGAAGTCGTGGCCCTGGGGCGCAAGGCCTCGGTGTTTATCGCCGACGTGTCCAAGCGCGACCAGGTGGTGGCGGCGGTTGAACACGCACACCAGGCCCTCGGCGGCTTCGACATTATCGTCAACAACGCCGGGGTTGCGCAGATCGACGCGCTGCTGGACGTCAGCCCGGAACAGGTCGAGCGCACCCTGGGCATCAACGTGCAGGGCGTGTTGTGGGGCATCCAGGCTGCCGGCAGGAAATTCAAGGCGCTCAAGCAAAAGGGCAAGATCATCAATGCCTGCTCCATCGCCGGCCATGAAGGCTTTGCGCTGCTGGGCGTGTACTCGGCCACCAAGTTCGCCGTGCGCGCCTTGACCCAGGCGGCGGCCAAGGAACTGGCGAGTGCCGGGATCACGGTCAACGCCTATTGCCCGGGCGTAGTGGGCACCGATATGTGGGTGGAGATCGACAAGCGCATGGCCAAGATTACCGGGGCTGAAGTGGGTGCGACGTATAAGAAGTACGTGGATGGGATTGCCTTGGGCCGTGCGCAAACGCCGGAGGATGTGGCGGGGTTGGTGGCCTACCTGGCGGGACCGGACGCGGATTACATGACCGGGCAGGCGCCGTTGATCGATGGCGGGCTGGTTTACCGCTGATCTCCCAAGGCCGACGGTATTAAATGTGGGAGGGGGGGGGCGACGATTCGACTGCACCCGATCAGCATGGGTATCTACACAACTTGAGCGAGCCTTCTGCGTAGATACCGCCTTATCCAACACCACGCAAATCCGTAGCAGCTGCCGAGCGCAAGCGAGGCTGCGTCGGCCGCGCCTCGAGCCTGAATCGGCCGCGCGCCTGACGCAGCCTCGCCAAGGCTCGACAGCTGCTACGCACTATTTCTATTGAAGTTGTGTAGATACCCATGCTGATCGGGGGCAAGTCGAATCGTCGCACCGCCCCTCCCACATTGTTGACCCCCGTTGTGTCAGTGCTTGCCGGGCATGTCGATGCCCAGTTGGTTGACTCGGCGGTAGAGGGTGGCTCGGGAAATGCCCAACGCCTGCGCCGTCGGCAACGGCTTCCAGCGATGCCGGATCAACGCGTCCAGTACCACCTGGCGTTCCGGGCTCACGCTAGGTTCCGCGGCTGGCGAAACCTGCTCCCCACGCACTTCCACCGGCAAGTCCGCCAACTGGATGGTGCCGCCTTCACATACCGCACAGGCATACGCCAGCGCGTGGTGCAGCTGGCGCACATTGCCCGGCCAGGCATAGCCCAGCAGGCGTTCCAGCGCGGCTTGGCCGATGCCGACCGAGACGCCGCTGCCGCGTGCTTGCTGCTTCACCAGCCGGTTGATCAATGCCAGTTTGTCACTGCGCTCGCGCAGCGGCGGCAGGTAGAAGCGTGCGCAGCCGAGGCGGAAGTACAGGTCTTCGCGAAAGCGCCCGTCGCCGACCAGCACGGCCAGGTCGCGGTGGCTGGCGCAGATCACCTGAATGTCTACCGTGCGGGTCTTGGCCCCGCCCAGGGGCGCGACTTCACCCTCGGCCATCACCCGCAGCAGGCGCGTCTGCAACGCCAGCGGCATATCGCCGATTTCATCGAGGAACAGGGTGCCGCCATCGGCCTGCACCAACAGCCCCGGCATGCCTTTGCTGGACGCACCGGTAAAGGCCCCGGCCACGTAGCCGAACAGCTCGCTTTCAATCAGGTTCTCGGGGATCGCCGCGCAGTTCACCGCCACAAAGGGCCCTGTTCGCCGGGCGCTGCGTTCGTGCAGCTGGCGGGCGAAAACTTCCTTGCCGGCGCCGGTTTCCCCCTGCACCAGCACCGGCAGGTTGCGGTCCTTGACGCGCACGGCCAGGCGCAGGTGTTCTTCCACCCGTGGGTCGACCTGGGTGTGCGCAACGGGCCGTGACGGTTTGCGGCGCGGCGCGTTGACCCGCACGTGCAGCATGCCAGGTTCGCCCAGCCATTGCAGGTGTTGGGTTGATTGATCGGTGGCCGAGCGCAACGCATCCAGGTCGAACACTTCGCCGATATGCTCCGGCACCTGGCCGAAACGCCGGCGCAGTGCCTGGCGCGCCTTGCTGTTCAGCGCGTGCAGGCGCCCATCCTGGTCCCAGGCCAGCAGCAGGTCGGGCTGGCTGTCCACATAGCCCGGTGTGCTGTGGGCCTGGAGTACCCAATGCTCGCGGGCGCTGTGCATGAAGAAGGCGTTTTCGATGGCTTGCGCACTCTGCGCCACCATCTGCCGCACCAGGTGCTGGCTGCGCCGGTCATCCGGGGATTTGAGCGCCGAGGCATCCATCACCCCCAGCAGGTTGCCCTGGGGGTCGAAGATCGGCGCGGCGGAGCAGGTCAGGCTGATAAAGGCGGCACGGAAGTGGTCGCGCTTGTGCACCGTCACTGCGGCCTTGTTGGTCAGCACCGTGGCCACGCCGCAGGTGCCTTCCTCGGCTTCCGACCAGCAGGTGCCGAGGTACAGGCCGGCTTTGCGGCAGTCGCTGCGAATGGCGGTGTCGACGCGGTGGTCGATGGTCTGGCCCTGGGCGTCGGTGAGCATCACGCAGTAGTCGGCGTGGCGCACCCGGTGGTGCAGTTGCCCGACTTCTTCGCTGGCGATGCGCATGAACAGTTCGGCGCGCTCGCGGCATTCCTTGAGCAAGGGTTCGGTGAGGATACGGGGCCCCTGCAGCGAGCCGGGGTCGAGGTGGTGTTGTTCCATGGAACGCCGCCATGAATCGAAAATCAGCGACGGCACCGGCGCCTGGGGCAGGCGATCGGCATTGCGGACCACGCGACTGACGCAGTCGACGTGCTCCCTGGAGTTCGCGGCGAGCATAAGGCCTCCGGTTCTCGATCTTTGTTGTTATGCCCGCCATTAAGCGCCCGTGGGCGCGAGGGGACAAGGGCGACCTGACCAACAGCCCCGCGTGAGACGCGGCGTCTCATTCCGGCCGAGACGCCGCCTGCACAGTGCAATGCACCGTCTCATTCTGCACAGGCATACCGTCCCGGCACAACCGCACGGCACTGCTCTGGATCAAGGCTTTGCCAGGTTTCATCGCACCTTGGCACAGGCTGTGCTGAACCGCTTGCAGCTGGCCGCAGCCAGCCTTTTGTGTGTCGAGACAACCTGGAGAACAACAAGATGTCCACCCACCTGTCCACCGATCAATTGCTGCATGCCTACACCGTGATGCGCACCATCCGTGATTTCGAAGAACGCCTGCATGTGGAATTCGCCACCGGCGAGATCCCCGGTTTCGTGCACCTGTATGCCGGCCAGGAAGCCAGCGCAGCGGGGGTCATGGCCCACCTCAACGATGAAGATTGCATCGCCTCAAACCACCGTGGCCATGGCCATTGCATCGCCAAGGGCGTGGATGTGTTCGGCATGATGGCCGAGATCTACGGCAAGAAAACCGGCGTGTGCGGAGGCAAGGGCGGCTCCATGCACATCGCCGATCAGGAGAAGGGCATGCTCGGCGCCAACGGCATTGTCGGGGCGGGTGCGCCGTTGGCGGCGGGCGCCGCGCTGGCCTCCAAGCTCAAGGGCAGCCAGGGCGTGGCGGTCGCATTTTTCGGCGACGGCGGCTCCAACGAGGGCGCGGTGTTCGAGGCGATGAACCTGGCGTCGATCATGAAACTGCCGTGCCTGTTCGTTGCCGAGAACAACGGCTATGCCGAGGCCACCGGTTCCGGCTGGTCGGTGGCGTGCAAGGACATTGCCGAGCGGGCGGTGGGCTTCGGCATGCCGGGGGTGATTGTCGATGGCAATGACTTCTTTGCCGTACACGCGGCGTTGGGCGTGGCCGTGGAGCGTGCACGCAAAGGCGACGGGCCGACCTTGGTGGAAGTCAAGCTGAGTCGCTTCTACGGCCACTTCGAAGGCGATGCACAAACCTATCGTGGCCCGGACGAGGTGAAGAACCTGCGCGAATCCCACGACTGCCTCGCACTGTTCCGCCAGCGCTGCAATGCCGAAGGCTGGCTTGACGCGGCCCAATTCGAACGTATCGACGGCGAGGTCGCGCAGTTGATCGACGACGCCGTGCGCCTGGCCAAGTCCGATCCCAAGCCCCAGGCCGCCGACCTGCTCAGTGATGTCTACGTCGCCTACCGCTAATAACTACAAGACTCGGAGAGAATTTCATGGCTCGCAAAATCAGCTATCAGCAGGCAATCAACGAAGCCCTGGCCCAGGAAATGCGCCGCGACCAGAGCGTGTTCATTATCGGCCAGGACGTCTCCGGCGGCACCGGTTCCCCCGGCGAGCAGGACGCCTGGGGCGGTGTGCTCGGCGTGACCAAGGGCCTGTACCCGGAGTTTCCGGACCGCGTACTCGATGCGCCGTTGTCCGAAGTCGGCTACGTCGGCATGGCCGTCGGCGCCGCCACCCGTGGCATGCGCCCGGTGTGCGAATTGATGTTCGTCGACTTTATCGGCTGCTGCCTCGACCAGTTGCTCAACCAGGCCGCCAAGTTTCGCTACATGTTCGGCGGCAAGACCACCACGCCGCTGGTGGTGCGCGCCATGTACGGTGCCGGCCTGCGCGCCGCCGCCCAGCACTCGCAGATGCTCACCTCGATGTGGACGCACATTCCCGGGCTCAAGGTGGTGTGCCCGGCCACGCCGTATGACGCCAAGGGCATGCTGATCCAGGCGATCCGCGACAACGACCCGGTGATCTTCCTCGAACACAAGATGCTCTACAGCCTCCAAGGTGAGGTGCCGGAAGAGCTCTACACCGTGCCCTTCGGCGAAGCCAACTTTGTGCGCGAAGGCCGCGACGTGACCCTGGTGACCTACGGCCGCATGGTGCATATCGCCCTGGAAGCCGCCGCCAACCTGGCACGCCAGGGCATCGACTGCGAAGTGCTGGACCTGCGCACCACCAGCCCGCTGGACGAAGACAGCATCCTCGAGAGCGTGGAGAAAACCGGGCGCCTGGTGGTGATCGATGAGTCCAACCCGCGCTGTTCCATCGCCACCGACATCAGTGCGCTGGTGGCCCAGCAGGGCTTCTCGTTCCTGCGTGCGCCGATCGAGATGGTCACCGCGCCGCACACGCCGGTGCCGTTTTCCGATGCGCTGGAAGACCTGTACATCCCCAACGCCGCGAAGATCGAGGCTGCGGTGCTGAAGATCGCCGACAAGAGGAATGCCGCATGATCCATACCTTGACCATGCCCAAGTGGGGGCTGTCGATGACCGAAGGCCGCATCGACGTCTGGCTCAAGCAGCCCGGCGACCGGGTGGAGAAGGGCGAAGAAGTCCTGGACGTCGAGACCGACAAGATCTCCAGCAGCGTCGAGGCGCCGTTCAGCGGTGTGTTGCGCCGCGTACTGGCGCTGAGCGACGAGACCTTGCCGGTGGGCGCGCTGCTGGGGGTCGTGGTGGAAGGTGAGGCCAGCGAGGCGGAGATCGATGCGGTGATCGAAAGCTTCAACGCCGGGTTCGTCTCAAGCAGCGCCGAAGCCGAAGCCACCGGGCCGAGTGCGCAGAAGGTCGAGGTGGGCGGGCGTTTGCTGCGCTATCTCGACCTGGGCGAGGGCGGCACGCCGCTGGTGCTGGTGCATGGCTTTGGCGGCGACTTGAACAACTGGCTGTTCAACCAACCGGCCCTGGCCGCCGAGCGCCGGGTGATCGCCCTGGACCTGCCGGGGCATGGCGAGTCGGGCAAGCATCTGCAAACCGGTGACGCCGAGGAGCTGAGCCAGGCCGTGCTGGCCTTGCTCGATCACCTCAAGCTCGACCGCGTGCACCTGGCCGGGCACTCCATGGGCGGGTTGGTCAGCCTGACGGTCGCCCGTCAGGCTCCGGCGCGCGTTGCCTCGCTGACCCTGATCGCCAGCGCCGGGCTGGGGGCGGATATCAACGGCGATTACCTGCAAGGTTTCACCGAAGCCAATAACCGTAACGCGCTCAAGCCGCAACTGGTGCAACTGTTCAGCGACCCGGCGCTGGTGACGCGGCAGATGCTGGAGGACATGCTCAAGTTCAAGCGGTTGGAAGGGGTGGACCAGGCGCTTCGTCAGCTCAATGCCCAGTTGTTTGAGGATGGGCGCCAGCGCCTGGATTTGCGCAACGTAGTGGGGGAGCAACCGAGCCTGGTGATCTGGGGCAGTGACGATGCAATCATCCCGGCCGGCCATGCCCAGGGGCTGGAGGCCCAGGTGGAGATTCTGCCGGGGCAGGGGCATATGGTGCAGTTGGAGGCGGCGGAGCGGGTTAACCAACTAATCTCAACCTTCCTGAAATCCCAACCTTGAAATGCAATTCAATGTGGGAGGGGGCTACACCCCGATTGCGGTAGTTCAGATACAGAGATGTTGACTGACCCATCGCCATCGGGGGCAAGCCCCCTCCCACATTTTCAGATGCATTTCAAAGTGAGTGCTTGAGGGTTTCGCTCGGCAGCTCTTTGAACAACGCTCGATAGCTGTTAGAGAACCGCCCCAAATGCCAGAACGACCAATTCATCGCCACCTCGGCCACGGTCGTTCCGGCACCGCTCAACAATTCCCGCCGTGCCCCGTTCAACCGGCGCAGGCGCAACCACTGCGCCGGGCTCATCCCGGTGTAGGTCTTGAACCCTTGTTGCAACTGGCGCAGCGGTACGCCGGCAATCCGCGCCAGTTCCAACAGGTTGACGTTTTCGTCCGGCGCATCCGCCGCCCACTCGCCTATGCGCGCCATCAACCGGCGTTCTTCACTGCGCTTTTGCAATGAGCTGCGATCCAGGCACACGCAGGCGTTGTCGAGGATGAACAGGCAGTCGTCGAGCAGTTGCTGAGTGAGGGAAACGGGGTCGATGACCGTGGACAAGCGCGTCAGGGTGCCACTCAGCCAGCGGCTGAACAGCGCGTTCTGCTGGCAGGTCAGCGGCGCCATGAACAGGCCTTCCAGCGTCTCCACATCCAGGCCGTGGCGCTGCACGAATTGCGGCCCGAACACCACCGCCACTTCGCGGTAGTTTTCCGGGGTGATCCAGGTGTTGCGGCTTTCGCCATTGAGCAGATACAGCGCGTTGTCGCTGCCATCGAAACAGAACGCCAGCGCGCCCGGCGGTGCGTTGAAGTGCTGCTCCACACGGGTGTTCATGCTCTCTTCGTACACCTGCACACCGTGCAGGTCGAGGTAGCGGACGCGCCCGGCAAAATGCCCCGGGGACATCTGCTGGTACTGCTGCACCCAACCGGGTGTCGCACGGCATTGGGCGGCCACATCAGCGGTGGTGAAGGCCTGTACGCGCAAAGCGGTTGCCTGGGTCATGGGTGATCCGTGCGCACTCTATTGGTGCGTTGTGCTGCGTGCAAAGTGGATAGATGGCCTGTGAAGGCTGGCCCAAGATAGACCTCAATGCGCCGCGAGTACAAGCCGGCGCAGCACCCACCCCATGATGAGGTCCTTATGAACGCCCCCTTCGATCAGCTGTCCGCCTGGCTGAAAGAACACAAGATTACCGAAGTCGAATGCGTGATCAGTGACTTGACTGGCATCGCACGCGGCAAGATTGCGCCCACCAACAAGTTCCTGCATGAGCGAGGCATGCGCCTGCCGGAGAGTGTGTTGCTGCAAACGGTAACCGGGGACTTTGTCGACGACGAGATCTACTACGACCTGCTGGACCCGGCCGACATCGATATGGTCTGCCGCCCGGTGGCCAACGCGACCTACGTGGTGCCGTGGGCCATCGAGCCCACCGCGATTGTGATCCACGACACCTTCGACAAGCATGGCAACCCCATCGAACTGTCGCCGCGCAACGTGCTGAAGAAAGTCCTGCAGCTTTACACCGACCGGGGCTGGCAGCCGATTGTCGCGCCGGAAATGGAGTTTTACCTGACCCAGCGCTGCGAAGACCCGGACCTGCCGCTGAAAACCCCGATTGGCCGGTCCGGCCGTGCCGAAACCGGGCGCCAGTCGTTCTCCATCGATGCGGCCAACGAGTTCGACCCGCTGTTCGAAGACGTCTACGACTGGTGCGAAGCCCAGGGCCTGGACCTCGATACGCTGATCCATGAAGACGGCCCGGCGCAGATGGAAATCAACTTCCGCCACGGCGATGCCCTCGACCTGGCCGACCAGATCACCGTGTTCAAGCGCACCCTGCGCGAAGCCGCGCTCAAGCACAATGTGGCCGCCACCTTCATGGCCAAGCCGGTGGCCGACGAGCCGGGCAGCGCCATGCACCTGCACCAGAGCGTGGTGGAGATCGCCACGGGCAAACCGGTGTTCGTCGACGCCGACGGCAACATGAGCCCGCTGTTCCTGCACCATATCGGCGGCCTGCAGAAGTACATCCCCAAGCTGTTGCCGATGTTCGCGCCCAACGTGAATTCGTTCCGCCGCTTCCTGCCGGACACCTCGGCGCCGGTCAATGTGGAGTGGGGCGAAGAAAACCGTACTGTCGGCCTGCGCGTGCCCACCTCGAGCCCGGATGCGATGCGCGTGGAAAACCGCCTGCCGGGCGCCGATGCCAATCCCTACCTGGCCATTGCCGCCAGCCTGCTGTGTGGCTACCTGGGGATGATCGAGCAGATCGAACCCAGCGCCCCGGTAGAAGGCCGCGCCTATGAGCGCCGCAACCTGCGCCTGCCGTTCACCCTCGAAGACGCCCTGGCGCGGATGGAGGACTGCGACACGGTCAAGCAGTACCTGGGCGACAAGTTCGTGCGCGGCTACGTTGCGGTCAAGCGCGCCGAGCACGAGAATTTCAAGCGGGTGATCAGTTCCTGGGAGCGTGAGTTCCTGCTGTTGAGCGTCTAAAAAACACAAAAGGGGTGTCGATATGCGTCTTGTGAACAAGCTTCTTCCGCTGGCCCTGGTGGCCGCGTTCAGCGGTGCCGGCCAAGCCGCGCCGACGGTGAGCGTCTACAACTGGACCGACTATATCGGCGAGACCACCCTGGCGGATTTCCAGGCCAAGACCGGGATCAAGGTGATCTACGACGTGTTCGATTCCAACGAAACCCTGGAGGGCAAGTTGCTCGCCGGTCGCACCGGCTATGACGTGGTGGTGCCCTCCAACCACTTCCTGGCGCGCCAGGTAAAGGCCGGCGCGTTCCTCAAGCTCGACCGTTCGCAGTTGCCCAACTTCAAGAACCTCGACCCCAAGCTGCTCAAGCTGCTGGAGAAAAACGACCCGGGCAATGCGCACTCGGTGCCGTACCTGTGGGGTACCAACGGCATCGGCTACAACGTCGACAAGGTCAAGCAGGTGTTGGGTATCGATCATATCGATTCCTGGGCGGTGCTGTTCGAACCGGAGAATCTCAAGAAGCTCAACCAGTGCGGCGTGGCCTTCCTCGACTCGGCGGATGAGCTGTTCCCGGCGATCCTCAACTACATGGGCAAGGACCCGCGCAGTGAGAACCCCGAGGACTACCAGCAGGCCGAGGCCAAGCTGTTGACGCTGCGGCCGTACATCACCTACTTCCATTCCTCCAAGTATATTTCGGACCTGGCCAACGGCGATATCTGCGTGGCGTTCGGTTATTCCGGTGATGTATTCCAGGCCGCCAACCGCGCCAAGGAAGCCAGGAACGGCGTGAATATCGCCTACTCGATTCCCAAGGAAGGCTCCAACCTGTGGTTCGACCTGCTGGCGATCCCGGCCGATGCGAGTCACCCGAAAGAGGCCCATGCCTTCATCAACTACCTGCTCGACCCTGAAGTGATCGCCAAGGTCAGCGCCTCGGTCGGTTACGCCAATGCCAACCCGGCGGCGAAGGCGTTCATGGCCCCGGAACTGGTGAATAACCCCGAGGTGTACCCGTCCCAGGCCGTGCTCGACAAACTCTATATTTCCACCACGCCGACCCCGGCGACCATGCGCCTGATGACGCGCGCCTGGAGCAAAGTGAAGACCAACAAATGACCCCATCCAGCGACCACGCCCGTTCCTACTACCTTGCGTCGGCGAATGCCATGCCGGAGCGCCCGGCACTGGGCGCCGACCTGAGCGCCGATGTCTGTGTGATCGGCGCTGGTTTTACCGGGGTCAACACCGCTATCGAACTGGCCCAACGCGGGCTCTCGGTGATCCTGCTGGAGGCCCGGCGTATCGGCTGGGGCGCCAGCGGGCGCAATGGCGGGCAGTTGATTCGCGGAATCGGCCACGATGTGTCGGGGTTCGCCAAGTACGTGGGCGAGGAGGGCGTGCGTTACCTGGAACGGGCCGGGATCGAGTCGGTGGCCCTGGTGGGCGAGCGCATTCGCGAGCATGGGATCGACTGCGACTTGCGCTGGGGGTTTGCCGAGCTGGCCAACACCCCGGCGCAGTTCGCTGCGTTCAAGGGCGAGCAGGACAGCCTGGCGCGCCTGGGTTATGTGCATGAAACCCGCCTGGTGGGCCCGCAAGACATCCGCGACGTGGTGGATTCGACGCAGTATGCCGGCGCCTTGGTGGACATGGGCTCCGGGCACCTGCACCCGCTGAACCTGGTGCTCGGCGAGGCGCAGGTGGCCGAGTCCCTTGGGGTGCGGATCTTTGAGCACACCGAAGTGCTGGAACTGATCCACGGCGACACGGTGCAGGTGCGTTGCGCTGGCGGCACGGTGCGGGCCGCCAGCCTGGTACTGGCCTGCAATGCGCACCTGGAAGAACTGGAACCGCGCCTGAGCGGCAAGGTGCTGCCGGCGGGCAGCTACATCATCGCTACCGAACCGCTGTCGGTTGCACAGGCCAATCAGTTGATCCCGCAGAACCTGGCGCTGTGCGACCAGAAAGTCGGCCTGGATTACTACCGCTTGTCCGCCGACCGTCGCCTGTTGTTCGGCGGCGCCTGCCATTACTCGGGGCGCGATCCCAAAGATATCGCGGCCTATATGCAGCCCAAGATGCTCAAGGTGTTCCCGCAATTGGCCGACACCGCCATCGCGTTCCAGTGGGGCGGCAGGATCGGCATCACCGCCAATCGCTTCCCCCAGGTCGGGCGGCTCAAGCAATACCCGAATGTGTTCTACGCCCAGGGCTATTCCGGGCATGGGCTCAACGTGACCCACTGGTGCGCGCGGCTGCTGGCCGAAGGCATACACGCGGGCCACAGCCAGGGCCTGGATGTGTTCAGCCAGGTGCCGCACATGACCTTTCCGGGCGGCAAGGCGTTGCGCTCGCCGCTGCTGGCGTTGGGAATGGCGTGGCATCGCTTGCGGGAATTGATGCATTGAAGCCCGGGGCGTGGCAGGCTGTGCACGACGTTTTACTACGACTTTTGGAGATTTAGCGTGCCAACAGCATCTGCAGTGATTGAAATCCCGGTATCGGCCGAGACGGTCTGGCACTTGGTGGGTGGCTTCAACAGCCTGCCGGACTGGCTTCCGTTTATCGCCAAGAGCGAGCCCGGTGAAGGTGGCCGCGTGCGCCATCTGACGACCGCCGACGGCGGTGTGATCGTCGAGCGTTTGCAGACCTTCGATAACGTCGGGCGTACTTACAGCTACACCATTGAAGAGTCGCCGTTTCCGGTGAGTGCCTATCTTGCGACCGTGCAGGTTGAGGCGTTGAGTGATTCGTCGGCGAAAGTGACCTGGTCCGGTGTGTTTACCCCGGCGGCGGGTACTACGGAGGCGGCGGTGGAAGAGCTGTTTGCCGGGGTTTACAAAGGCGGGGTCGAGGCGTTGCGCGCCAACTTCCCGGCCTGATTCGATCTACCCGGCAACAAGGTATCTACACGACTTTCAGAGACTGGCGAATTCCCCTGTGGCGAGCGGGCTTGCCCTAATGCCCGTCAGTTAAGGCTTTTTGTAGGAGCGAGCTTGCTCGCGAAAAACTCACAGGCGCCGCGTTTATTCAGGAGGCACGCGTTATCGTTGACGTTTTTCGCGAGCAAGCTCGCTCCTACAGGAGGCGATGTACGCTTACTGACTGGCATTTGGGCTTGCCCCCTCCCACAGTTTGACCTCACTGGCTTATGGATCAGGCTTCGGGCATCAGCTGCTGGCGACACTCCAGCACCAGGCGCGCGCCGCCTTGCTCGCTGGTGCCCACTTCCAGCTTGAACCCATGCAGGTTGATGATCGCCGCCACGATCGACAGGCCCAACCCAAACCCGCCTTGCTGGTCGCCTTCATCCACCCGATAAAAGCGCTGGAACACCGCATCGCGTTCCGCCGCCGGTATGCCGGGCCCGGAGTCGTGCACTTCGATGCGCGTGCTGCCGGCATCGTTGAGTCCCCGCAGGATCACTGCGCCGCCCGCTGGAGAGAACTTGATGGAGTTGCTCAGCAGGTTGGCCAGGGCTTCGAACAACAGGGCGCGGTCGCCGGTGATCCATGGCAGGGACTCGGGGACTTCGAGTCGCAACTGCAATTCGCCTTCCTCGGCCAGGGGCAGGTAGAAGTCATGCAACTCGCGCAGCAGCGGCAGCGGGTCCATGACCAGGAAACCGGAACGGCGCTGGTGGTCTTCCAGCTCGGAGATACGCAGCAGCCCGCGAAAGCGCGCCATCAGGGTGTCGGTCTCGGCGATGGCGTCGTCCAGTTTCACCGCGTAGCCGGAGTCCTGCTCGGCCTCCTGGCGGATGCGGTAGAGCTGCGCGCGCAGGCGGGTCAATGGGGTGCGCAGGTCGTGGGCGATGTTGTCGCACACGCCCTTGACCTCGTTCATCAGCTTCTCGATGCGATCGAGCATGGCGTTGACGATGGCCGCGAGCATGTCCAGTTCGTCACGCCGGTTGGACAGCGGCAAGCGGTGGGTGAGGTCGCCGGCGACGATGGCTTCGGCGCTGGCCTGGATCCCGCGGATCCGGCGCAGCGGGCGGCGACGCAACAGATGCCAGCCGGCGGCGCCGGGGATAATGGTCAGGGACAGCGCCCATAGCAGGGCATGCCAGATGATCCGCGTCACCCCGAACAGCGAGCCATTGGCGCGCACCAGTACCAGCCAGCGGCCGTCGTCGGTATGGCTGGCGACGGCGTCGCAGCTGTCCTTGGGCAGTTTGGGGTCGTCGGAGTCGACGCAATTGGCCAGGGCGTGGATCTTGCCGTCCAGCGGCAGGTCGGGGGGAATCGCGCGGATCGGCCCACTCAAGGGGCGGAACTGCTCATCGAACAGGCCGTAGGCGTCCACGCCCTTCATGTCGAAGGTCATGCTGGTGGTCAACGCTTCCACCAGTTCTTCGCCGTCGAAGCGCTGGAACAGGTGCTGGCGTTGCATCAGCGAATGGCGCGACAGGTCACTCAGGTAACCCGAGACCTCGTAATACAGCACCCCCATGAGGATGCAGCTCCAGGCCACGAACAACGAACTGTACAGCGCCAGCAAGCGGCTGCTGGATGAGCGCCAGCCCTTAGAGGGGTTCAGCAATGACATAACCGGAACCTCGTACCGTGCGGATCAGCGGCGGGAGGCCCGGTGGATCGATTTTCTTGCGCAGGCGGCCGATGTGCACGTCGATCAGGTTGGTGCCCGGGTCGAAGTGATAGCCCCAGACTTCCTCGAAGATCATCATCCGCGACAGGATCTGCCCGGTGTTGCGCATCAGGAATTCCAGCAGTTTGTATTCGGTGGGCAGCAGGCTCAGGGGCTGGTCGGCACGGCTGGCTTCGCGGCTGATCAGGTTCAGTTCCAGGTCGGCCACGCGCAGGGCGGTTTCGAATTCCTTGACCGTGCTTTTGCGGCGCAGCAGCACTTCGACGCGGGCGGCCATTTCGTCGGAGGCGAAAGGCTTGGTCAGGTAGTCATCACCGCCGGCGCGCAGGCCACGCACGCGCTCGTCGACGTCGGAGAGGGCACTGATCATCAGGATCGGCGTCGATACGCCGATGGTGCGCAGGGTGGTGACGATGGCCAGGCCGTCGAGTTCCGGCAGCATGCGGTCGAGGGTGATCAGATCGTAATCACCACTCACGGCGCGGACCAGGCCTTCGCGGCCGTTGTCCACCCAATCTACGTCCAGTCCATGGCTACTCAGCTCGGCGACGATCTCGCGGGCCGTTACGGCGTCATCCTCGATGGTCAAAATGCGGGTCATAGGATTACCTGGTGAGCGATTCACACTAGAAGTGGGGGCATTTTGCCAAGAAACGGCTGAACGCTTCCTAAATAAAACTTCATGTTGGCAAAACTGACACAACTTTCATGACGGGTACCGGCCAGGGAGCAATCTCCTCCCACAGGGAATGCATTACGCCCGCCTGCAACAATCATTTCTTGCAAGTTGCATGGTTCAGGCAAGTTCAATTTACTTAACCTGTTGAAATACAACGGATTTAATTTTAAGCACGACTGGCATGCTGCCTGCACTGTCCCTTTTGAGACTTGTAACACTATTTTTCCTGCCGGGAGCACCATAACAATGATCACATCGTCATCCACGCTGCAAGAGTCGAGCGCGCGCTCCGGGGTTTCCTGGGGGGCTATCTTTGCCGGGGCCGCTGCGGCGGCTGCGTTATCCCTGATTCTGGTATTGCTGGGCTTCGGCCTGGGTTTCTCGGCGGTGTCGCCGTGGGCCGACAGCGGCATCAGCGCCAAGGGGCTTGGCATTTCCACGATTGTCTGGCTGGCCTTTACCCAGATCGTCGCCTCGGGCCTGGGGGGTTACATCGCCGGCCGGTTGCGGGTGAAGTGGGCCAATATGCATGGCGATGAAGTGTACTTTCGCGACACCGCCCATGGTTTCCTGGCCTGGGCCGTCGCCACGCTGATCACTGCCGTGCTGGTGGTCGGTTCGGTCAGCAGTGTGGTCACCGGCGGCGTGAAAGCCGGTGCCAGCGTGGCAGCCGGTGCGGCCAGCGGTATCACCCAGGCCGCAGGCAGCGCAGCCAAAGGCGTCAACGGCGGCGATTTTGACTACTACGTCGACAGCCTGTTTCGTGACGATCGCCCGGTTGCCGTCAGTGATGACGCTGCCCATGGCGTGGTTGCGCGCATTTTTACCCGCACCCTGAGCAACGACGGCCAACTCGCCGCTGAAGACCGTGCCTACCTGGCCCAGTTGATCAGCCAGCGCACCAACCTCAGCCAGGCCGATGCCGAAGCGCGTATCGACAAAGTCTACGGCGACGCGCGTAAAGCCGTCGAAGACGCCAAGCTCAAGGCCAAGCAAGCCGCTGAAACGGCCGCCAAAGTCGCCGCTTATACCTCGCTGTGGACCTTTGTCGCCCTGTTGATCGGCGCCTTCTTTGCCAGCTTCGCTGCAACCTTTGGTGGTCGTCGCCGCGATGCCGTGGTGTACGTCGAAACCGAAACCTACGTTCGTTAATTCAAGGAGAACACCATGCGCTCATTACTTCTGTGGTTCCTCGGCGTGCCGATCCCGGTGATCATTTTGATCGCAATTTTCATGCACTGATCCCGAGCCTGTCTCGGTCCATTGTGGGAGGGGGCTTGCTCCCGATAGCGGAGTGTCAGTCGGCCGATCCGGCGACTGATACTCCGCTATCGGGAGCAAGCCCCCTCCCACATTTGATTTGCATTGTTTGATAGTCAGTCATCAAACCCGACTTGCTCGTGAATTTCGTCCACCTTCAATTCCAGGCGATACGCCACGGCAATAAACAACGCCTGGCACAGGCACAAGGTGGCGCTCAACGAACGGAAGGCAAACGACGAGCCTTCATTCACCAGCAGCACCGCGTTGGCCCGCTTGGCCAGGGGCGACAGGTTGCTGTCGGTGATGATCAGGGTCTTGGCCTGATGGTGCTGGGCGATCCGCAGGCAGTGCTGGGTCTCTTTGCCGTAGGGCGTGAAGCTGATGGCGATCACCAGGTCATTGGCGCGCACGCTGCGCATCTGCTCGCGATAGCTGCCGCCCAAACCGGAAATCAGGTGGATGCGCTTGTTGGTGTGCTGCAGGTTGTAGACCAGATAATCGGCCACCGCGAACGACCGGCGCACCCCAACCACGTAGATATTGTCGGCGTTGACCACCAGGTCGACGGCCTTGTCGAAGGCCACATCATCCAGTTCCAGCCCCAGGCGCTCGATACCCGAGAGGGTCGCGTTGACGCACTCGCGGGCCAGGTCGCCGCCGCTGGCTTTCTGCGACTTGTTGGCGATCATGCTGCGGATGCGCTGCTGGTAGTTCTGCACCGGTGTGGTCTTGTGGGTGTAGGCCTCGCGAAACAGCGCCTGCATCTCACTGAACCCACTGAAGCCGAAACGCTGGGAAAACCGCACGATCGCCGAGGGGTGCACTTCGCATTCGCGGGCGATGTCGCTGATGCGGTCGACCATGATCCGGTCGCTCTGCTGGCTCATGTAGCTGGCGATGCGCTTGAGCTGGCGCGGCAGGCTTTCGTACTCGTCGGTGATCAGCTGCAACAGGCGTTCGGCATTGATCGGAGGGCTGGCGATGGTGTCTTCCAGGGTGGTCTCGGGATCGGTGCGGGACATGGGCAATCCTTCTGGCGTGTTCTTCTGATGCGCTGGTGGGTGGCGCAAGTCTACAGGGTAGGCGTAAAAAAATACCCCGGCATCACGGCCCGCGTGGCCTGCTGAAACGATGCACGGCAGCTGGCATGCCCCTATGCTGACGTATTGGAAAAAATATTCCACTAAAAATAATTCTGGAATAAATATTGATTGCCGCCGCCGGACGTTCTAGTCTGCTCCCACCAAGAGCGTTTGCCGTCGCCACGACGGCACAACGCAGGCTGATAAAAATAACAGGAGCCAGCATGGGCCAGACTCGTTTTGCCAGTGGGCGTCAATTGGATCTGATTTGCCTCGGGCGCCTGGGCGTCGACCTCTACGCACAGCAAGTAGGTGCGCGGCTTGAGGACGTGTCCAGCTTCGCCAAATACCTCGGCGGTTCCTCCGCCAATATCGCGTTCGGCACTGCCAGGCTGGGGCTCAAGTCGGCAATGTTGAGCCGGGTGGGGGACGACCATATGGGCCGTTTCCTGATGGAATCCCTGGCCCGCGAAGGCTGCGATGTCAGCGGCATCAAGGTCGACCCGGAACGCCTCACCGCCATGGTGCTGCTGGGCCTCAAGGACCGCGAAACCTTCCCGCTGGTGTTCTACCGCGAAAACTGCGCCGACATGGCCCTGCGCGCCGAAGACGTCAACGAAGCCTTTATTGCCTCGAGCAAAGCCTTGTTGATCACCGGCACGCATTTCTCCACCGACGGCGTGTACAAGGCCAGCATCCAGGCCCTGGACTATGCGGCCAAGCACAACGTCAAGCGCGTGCTGGATATCGACTACCGCCCCGTGTTGTGGGGCCTGGCGGGCAAGGCCGACGGCGAAACCCGGTTTGTCGCCGACCAGAACGTCAGCCAGCATGTGCAGAAAATCCTGCCGCGTTTCGACCTGATCGTCGGCACCGAAGAAGAGTTTTTGATTGCCGGCGGCAGCGAAGATCTGCTCACCGCCTTGCGCACCGTGCGTGAACTGACCCCGGCGACCCTGGTGGTCAAGCTCGGCCCGCAAGGCTGCACGGTGATCCACGGTGCAATCCCGGCGCGCCTGGAAGAGGGCGCCATCTACCCTGGCGTGCGTGTTGAAGTGCTTAACGTGCTGGGCGCCGGCGATGCCTTTATGTCGGGCTTCCTCAGCGGCTGGATCAATGACGCCAGCGATGAGCGTTGCAGCCAGTTGGCCAATGCCTGCGGTGGTCTCGTGGTCTCGCGCCACGCCTGTGCGCCGGCCATGCCGACCCCGGCCGAACTGGATTACCTGTTCAACAGCCCGGTGCCGATCACCCGGCCTGACCAGGACGCGACCCTGCAACGCCTGCACCGCGTCACCGTGCCGCGCAAGGCCTGGAAGCAGCTGTTCATCTTTGCCTTCGATCACCGCTGGCAACTGGTGGAACTGGCGCAACGCGGCGGCCAGGACCTGACCCGGATCAGCGAGATCAAGCAGCTGTTTATCCAGGCCATCGAACGCGTGGAGAAAAAGCTCGCCGAGCAGGGCGTCGAGGCCGATGTGGGCCTGTTGGCCGACCAGCGCTTCGGCCAGGACGCGCTCAATGCCGCCAGCGGTCGCGGCTGGTGGATCGCGCGTCCGGTGGAGGTGCAGAACTCGCGGCCCCTGGCGTTCGAACATGGCCGCTCGATCGGCAGCAACCTGATTGCCTGGCCCCAGGAACAGATCATCAAGTGCCTGGTGCAATACCACCCCGACGACGAGCCCATGTTGCGCCTGGAACAGGAAGCGCAGCTCAAGGCGGTGTACGAGGCGTCGGTGACCAGCGGCCATGAGCTGCTGCTGGAAGTCATCCCGCCCAAGGATCATCCGTCCACTTACCCGGACGTGCTCTATCGCAGCCTCAAGCGCCTGTACAACCTGGGTATCTACCCGGCGTGGTGGAAAATCGAGGCACAGTCGGCCGAGGACTGGACAAAGCTCGACGAACTGATCCAGGAACGCGACCCGTACTGCCGTGGCGTGGTGTTGCTGGGCCTGAACGCCTCGGCCGAATGCCTGTCCGCCGGCTTCCAGCAAGCCAGCCAGAGCAGCACCTGCCGCGGGTTTGCCGTGGGCCGCACGATTTTCCAGGAGCCGAGCCGTTTGTGGATGGCGGGGGAGATCGATGATGAGACGTTGATCCAGCAGGTCCAGGCGACCTTTGAGCAGTTGATCAACGCCTGGCGCAGTGCCCGAGGCTGAACCAAGTTCTTAATTTGAAATGCAATCCAATGTGGGAGGGGCTTGCCCCCTCCCACAGAAAGCAGATCTCAGTGATACCAGAAAATAATAAAGGTGCAGCCATGCCCGCAATCCGAATTGGCATCAACCCGATCTCCTGGAGCAACGACGACCTTCCGGCCCTCGGCGGTGAAACCCCGCTGAGCACCGCCCTGAGCGAAGGCAAGGAAATCGGCTACGAAGGTTTCGAGCTCAACGGCAAATTCCCCAAGGACGCCAAGGGCGTCGGCGACGTCCTGCGCCCCTATGACCTGGCGCTGGTCTCCGGCTGGTACTCCAGTCGCCTGGCCCGTCGCTCGGTGGCCGAAGAAATCGAAGCCATCGCCGGCCACGTCGAACTGCTGAAACAAAACGGCGCCAAGGTGCTGGTGTACGGCGAGGTGGCCGATTCGATCCAGGGCTCGCGCATTCGCCTGATCGAGCGTCCTCGGTTTCAGAGTGAACAGGCCTGGCAGGACTACGCCGACAAACTCACGGAGCTGGCGCGTTTCACCCTGTCCCAGGGCGTGCGCCTGGCGTACCACCATCATATGGGCGCGTATGTCGAATCGCCTGAAGACATCGATCAGTTGATGGGCCGTACCGGGCCGGAAGTCGGCCTGCTGTTCGATTCGGGCCACTGCTACATGGGCGGCGGCGAACCCATCGAGGTGTTGCGCACGCATATCGACCGCGTCTGCCACGTGCATTTCAAGGACGTGCGCAAAGCCGTGGTGCAACTGGCGCGCAACCAGATGTGGAGCTTCCCCGATTGCATCGTCAACGGCACCTTCACCGTGCCCGGGGATGGCGATATCGATTTTGCCGAGTTGCTCGATGTGCTGATGGCCGCGAAATACGCGGGCTGGCTGGTGGTAGAAGCCGAGCAGGATCCGGCCGTGGCGCCCAGCTACGTCTATGCGAAAAAGGGCTATGACACATTGCGTGCGCTTCTCGATGAGAGGACCCAACCATGAGCTTGCTGGTAAAGAGCAGTAAACGCGGACAAACCATGGTCGCCCTGGAAGAGGGCCGCCTGGAATACGTAGGCTTTGCCGCCTACCGCCTGAGCCTTGGCGAAACATTGCCGGTGACTGCCGGCGATCAGGAGCTGTGCCTGGTGCTGCTCAGCGGTCGGGTCAATATCGAAGGCGAGGGCTTCAACTGGCAGAACCTCGGTGATCGCCAGTCGGTGTTCGAGGACAAATCGCCGTTCGCCGCCTATCTGCCGCCGGGTACCGATGCCCAGGTCACGGCGTTGAGCGACGTGCAGATTGCCGTGTGCGCCGCACCGGGTGCTCCGGGTTTCGAGCCACGCCTGATCCGTCCTGAACAGTGCAAGCGCAGCGTACGCGGCAAAGGCGCCAATACCCGCTACGTGTGCGACATCCTGCCGGATACCGACCCGGCCCATTCGCTGCTGGTGGTGGAAGTGCGCACGCCGTCCGGGCATTCGTCGAGCTACCCGCCGCACAAGCACGACACCGACGACCTGCCGCACCAGAGCTTTCTTGAAGAGACCTACTACCACCAGATCAACCCGCCCCAGGGCTTCGTGTTCCAGCGGGTGTACACCGACGACCGCAGCATCGACCAGGCCATGGCCGTGGAAAACAGTGATCTGGTGGTGGTGCCCAAGGGCTATCACCCGGTCAGCGTGCCGTATGGCTACGAGTCTTACTACCTGAACGTGATGGCGGGCCCCAAGCGCGCCTGGCATTTCCACAACGACCCGCAGCACAGCTGGCTGCTGGACCTTTAAACGGTGTTGGACGGAGAACAACAATGAAGTCGCCTCTACGCTTTGCCCTCAACCGTATGGTCGCGCCCAACCTGTCCCTGCCGGATTTCATCCAGCTGGCCGTGGCCTTGAAATGCGATGCCATCGAGATTCGCAACGACCTCAAGGATCGCCAGATCGAATACGGCACCCCGGCCGGCCGCGTGCGCGAATTGTGCGCGGCCCAGGGCATCACGGTGCTGTCGATCAACGCGCTGTACCCCTTTGATGTGTGGAATGACGAGCGCCGCGCCCAGGCGATAGCGCTCGCCACCTATGCCCGCGAATGTGGTGCGCAAGGCTTGGTGATGTGCCCGTTCAATGAACCCGGCGACACCCGCAACGAAGCCCAGCGCGCCGCCGGTTTGCGCACCGCGTTGAGCCAACTGGCGCCGATCCTGCGCGAGTACGGGATTCTCGGGTTTATCGAGCCCCTGGGCTTTGAAGAATGTGCCATGCGCCGCAAGCGCGTGGCGGTGGATGCGATCCAGTCCATCGGCGGCCTGGATGTATTCCGCCTGGTGCACGACACCTTCCACCACCACCTGGCCAGCGAGCATGAGTTCTTCCCGGAACTGACCGGGCTGGTGCATATCTCCGGCGTGGAAGATGCCGAGGCGCCGCTCAATTCGATCCGCGACGGCCACCGCGTGCTGGTGGGCGAGGGCGATATCCTCGGCAATACCGCGCAGATCGACACCTTGCTCAGCAGCGGTTACAGCGGCTACCTGTCGTTCGAACCGTTTGCGACAAGCGTGCACGAGCTGGCGGATATCCAGCAGGCATTGGGGGCAAGCATCGCCCACCTGCAGAAACGATAAGGGGCGCGACATGACCACCACCCGACTGACCATGGCCCAGGCCCTGGTGAAGTTTTTGGATAACCAGTACATCGAAGTCGATGGCGTGCAGAGCAAGTTCGTCGCCGGCGTGTTCACTATTTTCGGCCACGGCAACGTGCTGGGCCTGGGTCAGGCCCTGGAACAGGACAGCGGCGGCCTGGTGGTGCATCAGGGCCGTAACGAGCAGGGCATGGCCCATGCCGCCATCGGTTTTGCCAAGCAGCACTTGCGCCGCAAGATCTACGCCTGCACCGCCTCTGTCGGCCCAGGTGCGGCGAATATGCTCACCGCTGCGGCGACCGCCACTGCCAACCGTATCCCGTTGCTGTTGCTGCCCGGCGATGTCTACGCCAGCCGCCAGCCCGACCCGGTGCTGCAACAGATCGAGCAGTTCCACGACCTCAGCATCAGCACCAACGATGCCTTCCGTTCCGTGAGCAAATACTGGGACCGCATCAACCGCCCCGAGCAACTGATGACGGCGGCGATTCATGCCATGCGCGTGCTCACCGATCCCGCCGAAACCGGCGCGGTGACCCTGGCGCTGCCCCAGGACGTGCAGGCCGAAGCCTGGGACTACCCCGACTACTTCCTGCAAAAACGGGTGCACCGTATCGACCGCCGCCCGGCCACCGCCGCGATGATCGGCGATGGGTTGGCCGCCTTCCGGGGCAAGCGCAAACCGCTGATCATCTGCGGTGGCGGCGTGAAGTACTCCGGTGCGAATGCCGCGCTGCAAGCCTTTGCCGAGCGTTTTGATATTCCCTTCGCCGAAACCCAGGCAGGCAAGAGTGCCGTGGTCTCCAGCCATCCGCTGAACGTGGGCGGCATCGGCGAAACCGGCTGTTTGGCTGCCAACCTGCTGGCGCCCGAGGCTGACCTGATCATCGGCATCGGCACCCGTTACACCGACTTCACCACCTCGTCGAAATCGCTGTTCAAGCATGCCGAGGTGAAGTTTCTCAACCTCAATATCAGCCCCTGCGACGCCTTGAAACTCGACGGCGTGCAGGTGCTGGCCGACGCGAAGGTCGCCCTCGAAGCGCTGGCCGATGCCCTCGGTGATTACCGTTCCGGCTGGGGCGAGCAGATCGCCGACGCCAAGGCGCAACTGGACGCCGAAGTGGACCGTGTCCATCAGGTCGAATACCACGGCGATGATTTTGTGCCGGAAGTCGACGACCACCTCGACCGCGCCGTGCTGCGTGAATTCATCGAACTGACCGGCTCGTGCCTGACCCAGAGCCGGGTGCTCGGCGTACTCAACGAGCGCCTGGCAGACGACGCGATCATCGTCGCTGCCGCCGGCAGCCTGCCCGGCGACTTGCAGCGCGCCTGGCGCAGCAAGGGCGTCAACACCTACCACGTCGAGTACGGTTATTCGTGCATGGGCTATGAGATCAATGCCGCCCTCGGCGTGAAGCTCGCCGAGCCCTCCAAGGAGGTCTATGCGCTGGTCGGCGATGGCTCCTACATGATGCTGCACTCGGAGCTGGCCACCTCGATCCAGGAACGCCGCAAGATCAACGTGGTGCTGCTCGACAACATGGCATTCGGTTGCATCAACAACCTGCAGATCGGCAACGGCATGGACAGCTTCGGCACCGAGTTCCGCTACCGCAACCCCGAGAGCGGCAAGCTCGACGGCGGCCTGGTGCCGGTGGACTTCGCCATGAGTGCGGCGGCCTATGGCTGCAAGACCTACAAGGTCAGCACGGTGGAGCAGCTGGAGGCGGCCCTGGCCGATGCGCGCACGCAAAGCGTCTCGACCCTGATCGACATCAAGGTCCTGCCCAAGACCATGGTCCACGGCTACCTGTCGTGGTGGCGGGTGGGGGTGGCGCAGGTGTCCACCAGCGAGCGCACCAACGCGGCGGCGAAAAAACTCAATGAACACCTGGCCAAGGCCCGGCAGTACTAATAACTAGAGGAGCGTTTGTATGTCTTTGAAGCTTGGTGTAATCGGTACCGGCGCCATTGGCCGCGATCATATTCGTCGGTGCAGCCAGACCCTGCTCAACAGCCAGGTGGTGGCGGTGACCGACATCAACCTTGAGCAGGCCGCCAAGGTGGTCGCGGAGTTGAAGCTGGACGCCGAGGTGTACGCGGACGGCCATGGGCTGATCAACTCGCCGCAGGTCGAGGCGATCCTGGTCACGTCCTGGGGCCCGAGCCACGAGGAGTTCGTGCTCGCCGCCATCGCCGCCGGCAAACCGGTGTTCTGCGAGAAGCCCCTGGCGGTGACGGCCGAAGGCTGCCGCAAGATCGTCGACGCCGAAGTGGCCTACGGCAAGCGCCTGGTGCAAGTGGGCTTTATGCGCCCCTATGACGAAGGTTATCGCGCCCTCAAGGCGGTGATCGACAGCGGCCAGATCGGCGAGCCGTTGATGCTGCACTGCGCGCACCGTAACCCGACGGTGGGCGAGAACTACAAGACCGACATGGCGATCACCGACACCCTGATCCACGAGCTGGATGTCCTGCGCTGGCTGCTCAACGACGACTACGTGTCGGTGCAGGTGGTGTTCCCGCGCAAGACCAGCAAGGCCCTGGCCCATCTGCGCGACCCGCAGATCGTGCTGCTGGAAACCGCCAAGGGCACTCGTATCGACGTGGAAGTGTTTGTGAACTGCCAGTACGGCTACGACATCCAGTGCGAAGTGGTGGGGGAGACCGGCATCGCCAAATTGCCGGAGCCGTCCCAGGTACAGCTGCGCAGCGATGCCAAGCTGTCGAATGCGATCCTGATGGATTGGAAGGACCGTTTTATCGGGGCCTATGACGTGGAGTTGCAGGCCTTCATCGATAGCGTGCGTGCTGGTCAGGTCGGTGGGCCGTCGGCGTGGGATGGCTTTGCGGCGGCGGTGGCGGCGGATGCGTGTATCGAGGCCCAGGGCAGTGAGCAGATTGTGAAGGTCAGCCTGCCGGATCGCCCACACTTCTACGGCTAAATCACTGAAGGAACTCTGTTAAAAATGTGGGAGGGGGCTTGCCCCCGATGGCAGTGTGTCAGTCAACCAGTTGTTATCTGACCCACCGCTATCGGGGGCAAGCCCCCTCCCACAGTTGATTGGTTTCCAATTCAATTCAGGAGTTGATCATGAGAATCGGACTAGTCGGCTACGGCCACGGAGGGCGCTTTTTTCATGCGCCGCTGATTGCAACTTTGCCGGGGGCGACGTTTGTCGGCGTGGTGACGCGCTCACCCGAGCGCCGCCAGCAATTAAGTACCGATCTTCCAGGTGTGAAGGCCTTTGACAGCATCGGCCAGATCGTCGAAGCCGGCGTCGATGCCCTGGTGATTTCCACCACCCTCAAGGGCCGTCCGGCGCTGGTGCTGGAAGCCATCGAGCACGGCGTGGCGGTGGTCAGCGACAAACCCTTTGCCGCCAACGCTGAACAGGCCCAGGCGCTGATCACGGCCGCCGAGCGCCATGAGGTGTTGCTCAGCGTCTACCAGAACCGGCGCTGGGACTCGGACTACCTGACCCTGCGCAAATTGATCGACGCCGGTGCCCTGGGCGAGATCACCCGCTTTGAATCCCGCGTCGAGCGCTACAGCCCGCAGGCCGTGGGCAATGCCAGCGGCGGCGGCTGGTTGCGCGACCTGGGCAGCCACCTGGTGGACCAGGCGCTGCAACTGTTCGGTCCGGTGGAGCGGGTCTTTGCGCAGTTACAGTTCACCCCTGAATACCCCACTGTCGACCACGGCTTCTTCGTCTCCCTGACCCACGCCAACGGGGTGGTTTCCCATTTGTGGGGCAACGCCCTGCAGAACAGCCAGGCTCCGCGTTTTCGCGTCAGTGGCACCTTGGGTTGCTACACCGTGGACGGACTGGACGGCCAGGAAGAAGCGCTGATGGCCGGCAAGTCACCGAAAACCGAAGGCGAACACTGGGGCGCAGAAGAACATCGCCGCTGGGGCTGGTTCGAACAGGGGCCGGAACGTGAGCGAGTGCCGTCGGAGAAGGGCTGCTGGACCCAGTTCTATCGCCAGTTGCAAGCGGCGGTAAACGGGCAGGGCCCGTTGCCCGTGGACGCTTATGACGCGCTGGAAACCACGCGTATATTGGACGCCGCACGCCTCAGCGCCGAGCGCCAGCAGGTGGTTTCAACAAAAATAGAATAAAATTCTAAAACAGGTTGATATGGAAATTATTTTCCAATAAAGTCTTTTCCAGGTTGCATAAAGTACGTTCGGACTCGATTCGCACGACTCAACAAAAACAAGATCAAAAACAACCAGGTACCGTCAGATGAAAATCTTCAACGCTGTACTGCGAGTTTTACGCCCTGCCCACACGCCCCGCGGCCTGCCCCGCGCCCGGCCGTTCTACTTCTCCTTCCTTAATGTGCTGTGCGTCGAAAACCAGGGCGCGCTGGTCTGCTGCATTCCAGGCGCACCGGTCGTACGCGTGCCTGCCGAGCTCTGATAAACGCAACGTCCAAAAAACCAACAAGAAAGTGGAGACAGACCGTTCATGAAGACCCCGATCCGTTTTACCGCGCTGGCTTTATCCATGCTGCTGGCCAGCGGTGTTGCCAGTGCCGCCGACATCAAGGTCGGCGTGAGCATGTCCGCCTTCGATGACACCTTCCTCACTTACCTGCGCGAAGACATGGACAAGCAGGCCAAGTCCTATCCCAAGGGTGACGGCGTGCAGCTGCAGTTCGAAGATGCCCGCGCCGATGTGGTCAAGCAACTGAGCCAGGTGGAGAACTTCATCAGCCAGAAAGTTGACGCCATTATCGTCAACCCGGTCGACACAGCCTCTACCAAGAACATCATCAATGCCGCGACCAAGGCCGGCATCCCGCTGGTGTTCGTCAACCGCCGTCCCGACCAGAAGGACTTGCCCAAGGACGTGGTGGCCGTGACCTCCGATGACGTCGAGGCCGGCAAGCTGCAAATGCAATACATCGCTGAGAAGCTCGGCGGCAAGGGCAAGATCGTGATCCTGCTGGGCGACCTGGCGAACAACTCCACCACCAACCGCACCAAGGGTGTGAAGGAAGTGTTGGCCAAGTACCCGGACATCAAGATCGAACAGGAACAGACCGGTATCTGGCTGCGGGACAAGGGCATGACCCTGGTCAACGATTGGCTGACCCAGGGCCGCGAGTTCAATGCGGTACTGGCCAACAACGATGAGATGGCCATCGGCGCGTCCATGGCGCTGAAATCGGCCGGCAAGGAAAAGGGCAGTGTGCTGATCGCGGGGGTCGACGGTACGCCGGATGGCTTGAATGCGATCACCAAGGGTGACATGGCCGCCTCCGCGTTCCAGGACGCCAAGGGCCAGGCAGTGGGCTCGGTGGAAGCGGCGCGCAAGATGGCCAAGAAGGAACCGGTCGAGCAGAACGTGATCATCCCGTTCCAGCTGATCACCCCGGAAAACGTCGCCACGTTCAAGTAGCCCTGACATAACAACAATGAACCGGCAGGGCGGTCGTGCCCGCCCTGCTGATGGAGTACCGTCTTATGCTCGCTCAAGCCGCTGTCTCGCAGCCTCCCGGTATCCAGCCGTTGCCGCTGGACGAACCCTACCTGTTGGAAATCGTCAACATCAGCAAAGGCTTTCCCGGCGTCGTGGCCCTGGCCGACGTACAACTGCGTGTACGCCCCGGTACGGTGCTGGCGCTGATGGGCGAGAACGGTGCGGGCAAGTCGACCTTGATGAAAATCATCGCCGGCATCTACCAGCCCGACGCCGGTGAAATCCGCCTGCGCGGCAAGCCCATCGTGTTTGACACGCCGCTGGCGGCGCAGAAGGCCGGGATTGCGATGATCCACCAGGAGCTCAACCTGATGCCGCACATGAGCATCGCCGAGAATATCTGGATCGGCCGCGAGCAGCTCAACAGCCTGCACATGGTCAACCACCGCGAAATGCACCGCTGCACCGCCGAGTTGCTGGCGCGCCTGCGCATCAACCTGGACCCCGAGGAACACGTGGGTAACCTGAGCATCGCCGAGCGGCAGATGGTCGAAATTGCCAAGGCTGTGTCCTACGACTCCGACATCCTGATCATGGATGAACCGACATCGGCCATTACCGAGAAGGAAGTGGCCCACCTGTTTTCGATCATTGCCGACCTCAAGGCCCAGGGCAAAGGCATTGTCTACATCACGCACAAAATGAACGAAGTGTTCGCCATTGCCGATGAAGTGGCGGTGTTCCGCGACGGCCAGTACATCGGCCTGCAACGCGCCGACAGCATGAACAGCGACAGCCTGATCTCGATGATGGTGGGTCGCGAGCTGAGCCAGTTGTTCCCGGTGCGCGAGACGCCCATCGGCGAACTGCTGCTGTCGGTGCGCGACCTGCGCCTGGACGGGGTGTTCCAGGGCGTGTCGTTCGACCTGCATGCCGGTGAGATCCTCGGCATCGCCGGGCTGATGGGCTCGGGGCGCACCAATGTGGCGGAAACCATTTTCGGCATCACCCCCAGCAGCGGTGGGCAGATCACCCTGGATGGCGAGGCGGTGCGCATCAGTGACCCGCACATGGCCATCGAAAAAGGCTTTGCGCTGTTGACCGAGGACCGCAAGCTCAGTGGCCTGTTCCCCTGCCTGTCGGTGCTGGAAAACATGGAAATGGCCGTGCTGCCGCACTATTCGGGCAACGGTTTTATCCAGCAGAAAGCCCTGCGCGCCCTGTGCGAGGACATGTGCAAGAAACTGCGGGTGAAGACGCCATCCCTGGAGCAGTGCATCGACACCTTGTCCGGCGGCAACCAGCAGAAAGCCCTGCTGGCGCGCTGGTTGATGACCAACCCACGCTTGCTGATCCTCGATGAACCGACCCGGGGCATCGACGTAGGCGCCAAGGCCGAGATCTATCGCTTGATCTCCTTCCTCGCCAGCGAAGGCATGGCGGTGATCATGATTTCCTCCGAGCTGCCTGAAGTGCTGGGCATGAGCGACCGGGTGATGGTGATGCACGAAGGCGAACTGATGGGCACCCTGGACCGTGCGGATGCGACCCAGGAAAAAGTCATGCAGCTGGCTTCCGGTATGACCGCAGTCCACTGACGAACAGCCGCGCGGGCCTGCGGTTGGCCCGCGCCATAGAATAAGAAGGTGATTGGCTATGAACGCAATAACAGACAACAAGCCTGCCACGGCCCCGGTCAAGCACCGTCGGCGCTTGCCCACCGAGCTGAGCATCTTCCTGGTGCTGATCGGCATCGGCCTGGTGTTTGAGCTGTTTGGCTGGATCGTGCGAGACCAGAGCTTCCTGATGAACTCCCAGCGCCTGGTGCTGATGATCCTGCAAGTGTCCATCATCGGCTTGCTGGCGATCGGGGTGACCCAGGTGATCATCACCACGGGTATCGACCTGTCTTCGGGGTCGGTGCTGGCGCTGTCGGCGATGATTGCCGCCAGTTTGGCGCAAACTTCCGACTTTTCCCGGGCGGTGTTCCCTTCGCTGACGGACTTGCCGGTGTGGATTCCGGTGGCGATGGGGTTGGGTGTGGGGCTGCTGGCGGGGGCGATCAACGGCAGCATCATCGCCGTCACGGGTATTCCGCCGTTTATCGCGACCCTGGGCATGATGGTCTCGGCCCGTGGCCTGGCGCGTTACTACACCGAAGGCCAGCCGGTGAGCATGCTCTCGGACTCCTACACGGCCATCGGTCATGGCGCGATGCCGGTGATCATTTTCCTGGTGGTGGCGGTGATCTTCCATATCGCCCTGCGCTACACCAAGTACGGCAAGTACACCTACGCCATCGGCGGCAATATGCAGGCGGCGCGGACGTCGGGGATCAACGTCAAGCGCCACTTGATCATCGTCTACAGCATTGCCGGGTTGCTCGCCGGTCTGGCCGGCGTGGTGGCTTCGGCACGCGCCGCCACCGGCCAGGCCGGCATGGGCATGTCCTATGAGCTGGATGCGATTGCCGCCGCGGTAATCGGCGGCACCAGCCTGGCTGGCGGGGTAGGGCGTATCACCGGCACCGTGATCGGCGCGCTGATCCTCGGAGTGATGGCCAGCGGGTTTACCTTTGTCGGGGTGGATGCGTATATCCAGGACATCATCAAGGGCCTGATCATCGTGGTGGCGGTGGTGATCGACCAGTACCGCAACAAGCGCAAGCTCAAGCGCTGAGCTTCAAGCTGCAAGCTGCAAGTCCGATGAGCTCTACAGCTTGTCGCTTGCAGCCTGCGGCTTATAGCTGCTCTACGAACTTTCCTGCTATAAACGCACTCCGATGACCATTCGCCAAGCCCGTCCTGGTGCCTTTGGGGGTTATATCGGTAAAAATGCCTGTCATTTCAGTTGCTGTGCCCTCAAGTCGGCCTTAGACTGCCGCCCCTCGTAAATTGAGTGCCGGGTGGCGCTTGGAATGGATGGCGCCTTTCCGAGACCTGCAGAGGTCGACCGGAACGCTCCCTTATTCGCCTTAATGCACGTATTTTTTATAGAGAAATCAATGACAAAGGAAAAGTTGCTGGCCATGCCGGCGGATGACTACATGAATGCCGAACAGCACGCTTTTTTCGAGAAGTTGCTGCAGGACATGAAGGTGGAACACCACGAGCGCATTGAGCAGAACCGCATCGCCATTGAAAGCCTGGACACCCCGGCCGACCCTGCCGACGCCGCTTCCGTTGAAGAAGAGCGCACCTGGCTGGTCAATGCCATCGACCGCGACCAGCGCATGCTGCCGCAGCTTGAGCGTGCACTGGAACGCATCAAGGAAGATTCCTTCGGCTGGTGCGATGACAGCGGCGAGCCTATCGGCCTCAAGCGCCTGCTGATCAGCCCGACCACCAAGTACTGCATCGAAGCGCAAGAGCGCCACGAGCAGATCGACAAGCACCAGCGCCAAGCCTGATGCGCTGAAGCTGGGGAATCGCCTGGGCGGTTCCCCGGAGAAAGACCCGTTACGCCCCGTCTATTGATCTGCTGCAGGCTACCCCACTAAAGGCCCATGGATAATGGCTGGATAGTGGCGTTTAATGCAGGGACAAAAATGACAAACAGTGGGGTAACGACGATGGCTGGAGACGGATCTCTGATGGGCGCAGCAGTGCCACCGCAACCGGTGGTGCGCGTGTTGCCCGGCTGGTTGATGCCGCTCCTGCAGAGCGCCGCCCTGGTGCTGGTACTGCTGGGCCTGGCGTTTGCCAGCCTGCCGATATACCTCTGCCTGCCCATTGCCTTGCTGGTGATCTGGCTGCCAGGCCTTATGAACCGCACCTCCCGCACGGCACCGCCCGTCACTGCCGATGCCATTGGCGAGCTGACCCGCGATCTGTCCTATACCACCAGCCACAACGCACTGTCCGCTGCCGGCGTCGCCTATTCAGTCAAGCAACTGGCGGCTCGAGTGCAATCGCAATTGGGCGCGGCCAAGCAGATCGTCAGCAGTGCCGAAGTGATGATCAGCACTGAAAAGGTCACCTCTCAACTCAGTCGCGAGGCCCTTCAGGCGGCCAGCCAGGCCCATCAGCGCAGCACTGAAGGCCGTGAAGTGCTGGCCCAGTCGATCATTCGTATGCACCAGCTCAGCCAGCGCGCCAATGCCAGTCGGGAGTTGATTGAAGCCCTGAGCCAACGCAGTGAAGAAATCCAGCGGGTGACCCTGGTGATTCAGTCCATCGCCAGCCAGACCAACCTGTTGGCGCTCAACGCCGCGATTGAGGCGGCGCGGGCCGGTGAGCACGGTCGCGGGTTCGCCGTGGTGGCGGATGAAGTGCGTGGGCTGGCGGGCCGCACAGCCACGGCCACCGATGAAGTCGGGGTGATGGTGGCGGATATCCAGCAACGCACTGCCCAGGTGGTTGAGCAGATTCGCCAGCTCTCGGCAGACTTGCACACCGGTGTCGAGCAGGTGGAGCACGCCGGCGAGCACCTGGAGAACATTGCCGGCCTGGCGGCGGGTGTGGAAGGCCAGGTCAATGAAATCGCCCAGGGCACCGACACCAACCGCGCCCAACTCGACAGCCTGTTCCATGCCGTGGAGCAAATGCGCAGCGATCTTATCGTGAGCGACCAGCAGACCCGCCAGTTGGCCGATGCCGCTGTGCAGATGGAAGGGCAGGCCGAAACGATCAGTGAGCGCCTGGCGGAAGTCGGGCTGGATGACTATCACCAACGCATCTACGACCTGGCGCGCGAAGGCGCGAGCCGGATTGCCGCGCAATTCGAAGCCGATGTACAGCAGAACCGCATCAGCCTGGATGACTTGTTCGACCGCAGCTACACCTTGATCCCCAACACCAGCCCGAGCAAGTACCACAGCCGGTTCGATGGCTACACCGACCAGGTGCTGCCGGCCATCCAGGAAGCACTGCTGCCACGCCATGAAGGCTTGGTGTTTGCCATTGCCTGCACGCCCCAGGGCTATGTGCCAACGCACAACAAGGCATTTTCCCAGGCGCTGACCGGCGATGCCCAGATCGACGCGGTGCAGAACCGCACCAAGCGCAAGTTCGAAGACCGCACCGGCATCCGCTGCGGCAGCCACCAGCAAGCGGTGTTATTGCAGACCTACACCCGCGATACCGGTGAGTTGATGCACGACTTGTCGGTGCCGATCATGGTCCGGGGGCGGCATTGGGGTGGCTTGCGCCTGGGGTATAAGCCGGAGGGGGCGAAGGCTGCGCGCTAGGGATTGTTGTTGTCTGTGAGGCGGGGAAATACCAGCTGCCTGGCAAGCGCTATTGCGCTCAGGCAGCCGGCATTGAGTGGGTTACTGCGATTGATGCAGGCGCTGGTTCAGCTCATCCACCGCCATGGCCCAATCGGCGTCTTCACGCAGTTCTTCCTTGAGGAACTGTGCCTGTTGCGGCGTCCAGAACGGCGCGTCGATCAACTTGACGTCGTCACTCAACGGGTGCGCGACAATAAAGGCGTCGATAGCTTCGGGGGTTGAGTCCAGGCCCAGTTGTTCAAATAAGGTTTCGAGTGTCGGTATTGGCGCGTCCATGTCAGTCTCCGTGCGGGTTTCGGGATCGTTATGCATGGGAGGCTTGTGGCGCGGTAGAGTTCGATCGGATTGTCAGGAGGTCAGTGCCCCTGAATCCACTGCGGCCTTGAGTGCCTGGGCGGATTCTTTTCCGGCGCTGGCGGCAGTGTCGAGGGTCTTGAACCAACGGTCTTTTTCGACCTGGTGCGTGGTGACGGTGGTCAACGGCGGCTTGGCGCGCATCACGATCACTGCTTGAAACTCACCGTCTACTTCCCTTGCGTCGCCATGGATGAAAAATTCGCCAATATCAAATTCCGTCACGTATCGCCTTCCCTTCGAGGTAACCAACAGCACTGATGAAACCTGGCCCGTGAGGGAGCAAATTCCAATGGACAGGCCAGTATGGCAGTTGTTGAAGGGCGGCGGCGCAGTAAAGTCATCCGGGTGACGAAACGATTCCGCCGTGCAGTGAGGCCTCCAGCCGCTTGGCCAGTTCACAGGCCTCGATGTGGTCGCTGCGAAAGCCTTTGATCCTGCCACTGGTGACTTCGCGGATATGGAAGAAGTTTCTTCCGGCGGGTACAACTTGGTAAAGAACGGAATCGGGGTACCCGTTGGGACTGCGTAAGCAGTAGTATTGCTGTTCGTCCTGACATGATGAACGAGTGCGGGGAGACATAGCGTCGTATTGGCGTCGTTGCATGGTCAGCTCCTGTCGATCGATCTTGTTGACCCACCAGCGGCGTTACAGGTGGTTTTGACCCGTGTTGCTGTTTTAGTATTGTCGTCGGCAGTCGGCATCTGGTTCCACGCCGAGGTGTTTTTGTTTGTATGAGCTGTCGGAAACTGCGTTTTTAATAGTGTTATTCTCTGAAGCGGGTCGACCGGTATTCTCTGGTTATTGAACCTGTGATCTCCTGCGATGCCTGATGTCCCTGCGCAAGGCCCATCGTGCATGCCTGTCCGGGGCTTTGGGCGCAGCAACGGGGTCTTCTTCAGTTTTTCCATGAATGTGTTGTGTGATCGTGCCGAGATGGCCGTTTCTTTGTGCTGCCCGCTCTGGCGGTCAGTGCTTTATTTCGATGTGGGGGCGTTTCCTTGGCAGTCAGTAATCTGGATATGCACGCGTTGTTCGTGCTGGGTGATTTGCGCGCAAAGTTGGTCAAGCAGTTTCAATCCCGTTTTGTTTACATCACCGAGCAGACGCCGGAAGGCATCTACATCGCCGAAATCGATACCGAAGCGGCAATGGTTGTGGATGACAAACCCCGTCTGGAACTCAAGGTGGGCGACCATTTCCGTGCTGCGGTATTGCCCAGTCGCGAAGGTGGCAAGTTCGAACTCAAGTTCCGCGACATCAAGTTGACGGTGTATGGTTTGGGCGACTATGCCTTTGTGTCCTCGCCCGAGGGCCAGGGCATCGTCTTCAAGGAAGGCCACAGTGTGATGCTGGTGTTTGCGGCCCATGAACAACTGCAGGAAGGCCTGACCAAGACCCTCAAGGCCGTGACCGGCAAGGCCGCCAAATGGCGCAAGGGTGAGCTGGTGACGTTCAAGGCCAGTGAATAATCGGTAAATACTGCGAACATCTCCTATCTCCCGGAACCTCTACTACAGTTGAGTTGACTTAACTATTCAGAGGCTTCGCGCATAGACAGCAAAGCCGTTCGTTGTTTGCTGCGACATCGCGAGGTGCATGGGCATGAAAGGATTGAGAACGCTGTTGGCTGCATCGCTGACGACCCTGGGTCTATCGGTGGCTTCACTGCCAGTTTCGGCCGCGCCAGCGCCGGTGCACTTTGCCGACCTGAACTGGGAAAGCGGCAGCCTGATCACCGAAATACTGCGGGTCATCGTCGAGAAGGGCTACGACTTGCCCACCGACACCTTGCCCGGTACCACCATCACCCTGGAAACCGCCCTGGCCAAGAACGACATCCAGGTCATCGGTGAAGAGTGGGCCGGCCGCAGCCCGGTGTGGGTCAAGGCCGAGGCCGAAGGCAAGGTGGTGGGCCTGGGCGATACGGTCAAGGGGGCCACCGAGGGGTGGTGGGTGCCGGAGTATGTGGTCAAGGGCGACCCGGCCAAAGGTATCAAGCCCCTGGCGCCGGACCTCAAGAGCGTGAAGGACCTTGCGCGCTACAAGGACGTGTTCAAGGACCCGGAGTCTCCCGGCAAGGGGCGCTTCCTCAACAGCCCCATCGGCTGGACCTCGGAAGTGGTCAATAAACAGAAGCTCAAGGCCTATGGCCTGGATGACAGCTACGTGAACTTCCGCAGCGGTTCGGGAGCTGCACTGGATGCCGAAATTGCCTCGTCCATCCGTCGCGGCAAACCGGTGTTGTTCTACTACTGGTCACCGACGCCGTTGATGGGGCGCTACAAGCTGATCCAGCTGGAGGAGCCACCGTTCGATGCCGAGGCCTGGAAGACCCTGACGGATGCGGATAACCCCGATCCGAAGCCTACGCGGTCGCTGGCGTCCAAGCTGAGTATTGGCGTGTCCACGCCGTTCCAGAAGGAACATCCGCAGATTGCCGGGTTTTTCCAGAAGGTCGAGTTTCCGATCGAGCCGCTGAATAAAGCCCTGGCGACCATGAGCGAGAACCACACCGCGCCCCGGGAGGTGGCCCAGGCGTTCCTCAAGGAGCATCCTGAGGTGTGGAAGGCGTGGTTGACCGAGGATGTGGCGCAGAAGGTCGAAGCCAGCTTGAAGTAAACACGGCGCTTATTGCCGAGCGGAGATCAAAAATAATGTGGGAGGGGGCTACACCCCTCCCACATGTTGTTTGCACTGTCGCTTCAGAATTTGGTTTGCACCGCCAGCTCGAATGTCCGTGGCGCTCCCAGGTAATACGCTGGCGACACATGGGCAAACTCGGCATACACCTCATTGGTCAGGTTGCGCACCCGGCCGGTCACCGAGATGTGTGAATCCACCTGGTAGCGCAGGAACGTCCCGAACAGCGTGTAGGCCGGCACTGTCTGGGTGTTGGCATTGTCCGCATACACCTCGGCGACATAGCGTGCATCCACACCGCCTTGCCAGTCCTCGGTAAAGTCATAGGTCAACCACAGGTTGCCGATGCGCCTGGGCACGTTGGTCGGTGTATTGCCCTTGCGCGAGACCACCGCGCCACTGGCGATTTTCTCGTTGAACTCATCGTATTCGGCATCCACCCAGGCGATGTTGCCTTCCGCCAGCAGCCTGGGCGTGATGCGCAATGAACTGGCCAGCTCGATGCCCTTCGATGACTGCGCGCCGACCGGGATGCTCGTGGTCGGGTCCTGCGGGTCGGTTACGGCAAAGTCCTTGCGTTCGATCTTATAGACAGCAACGGTGGCCGAGCCACGGCCGTCCAGGTAGTCGAACTTGCTGCCCACCTCCCATTGTTTGCCGGTCGACACATCGAACACCTGGGTGGTCGTACTCGGTTGCTCGGCGGCGGTGCTGTATTGCACGTAGACATTGGCCGATGGGATGAACTGGTAAGTCAGGCCGACGCGACCGGTCACCGGTTCCCAACGGCGCTTGAAGTGCCGTGGGTTGGTGGCCGTGACCTCGCGGTGGTTGGTCACATCCAGGTCGATGGCGTCGTAACGCAGGCCGCTCAGCAGCGAGAGTTTATCGGTAAGGCCCAGGCGGTTCTCCACGAACAACGCCTTGGTGGTGACCTCATTGGTCTTGTCCTTGCCAAAGTTCTCCCGGGTACGCGGGATGTCGTAGAAGTACCCGGGGGCGAAGCCGTTCGGGTCCACCGTGCTGTTACCCGGCACATTCAGCGGCGTGTTGGTTGTGCTGTTGACCTTGTACTCAAAACCACCGGACCAGGTGGTCGACAGGCCGAAGAGGCGGTCGTCATGGCGCAGCTCGAACTGGTTGCCGTGCTGTTCGCCCTGGTGACGCACCTGGTAGGCGGTCGAGCGATTTACCGCACTGTTGTCGGCGTTGTATTGGTAGGTTTCGAGGTTGCGGTAATCACGCTGGCTATCGAGGTGGTAGAGCGTATTTTTCAGCGTCGTGCTGTCGTTGACCCGGTAGTCGATGATCGAGCGCGCCCAGATCGTGCGCTGCTCGTAACGGCCGTCGGCGACGTTGTAGTTATTGAAACGGTTGTGTTTGTCGATCTTCAGCTCGCCGGCCTTGGGGTTGAGCACCGGCGTGCCCCAGTAAGGGCTGTCTTCCTGTTCATCCTGGTATTCCAGGGCCAGGGTATGGGACAGGTCGGGAGTGAGGTCGCTGAGCAGGGAAAACGCCAGGCTCCAGGCCTCACGCTGGTCGCGGTCGATGTAGCTGTGGTTGGTGTTGCGGCTCACATCCAGGCGCGCGTAATGCTGCACCTCGGCGCCGGGCTCGGTCAGCGCGTGATTGACGCCGAATGCCATGCCGGTGGTGTCGTAGCTGCCATAGGTGAGCTGACCTTCGGCGGCCTGCTCCTCACGGGTGGCCAGCTTCGTCACATAGTTGAGCGAGCCGCCTACGGAGCCGGCGCCGTTGATCAGGGAGGAGGGGCCGCCCACCAGTTCCACGCGGTCATAGATCCAGGCATCCACGGGGCGGGCCAGGCCGGTGGCGACATTGATACCGTTGAACATCTGGGTGATCTGGCTGCTGGTAAACCCACGGTAAGAGACAAACCCGCCAAAACCCGGCGGCGCACTGGCGTTGACGCCGGGCAGGGTGTTGGCGGCATCGCGGAACGTCTTGGCACCATGGCGCTCGATGTCACTGCGGTTGGCAATGGCAACCGACGCTGGGGTTTCCCGCACGCTCAGTCCCAGACGCGACGCCACGCCGCTGGATTGATCCAGGGTGAGGCCGGGTTCGGCAGTTGATTCGCCATCAATGGTGGTCGGAGCCAGTTCGATGGCCCAGGCGCAGGCAGGCAGGCAGCCGAACAGGCCCGCCAACAGGGGTAGATGTTTCATGGTTGAATCCTGAAAAACTTGGCTTGAAAACAACGCACGACCGTCCGTCATTCCGTGTGGAACCGGTGGTCAGTGCAGATTGGAAAGCAAAGGGATCAGGCGAAGGCGGGGGGCGCGCGCGGGTTAGCCGTGGGCCAGGTGAAGCGGGCAGGGATATCAGCGGCCAGCACGACGGCCGGCGGCGGTGCATGGGGTTGTGGCACCACCGCCACATTCAGGTTGGAACTGAGCGCCGGGCCCATGCCGCCGGTGGAGCACAGCGGGCAACCAAACGCCTTGGACAGCGTCGGCAGGCTCTCATCGGTGGAGTTGGACGGCTTGGGCGCCTGGGTACGCGGGTCGACGGTACAGAACTGCCCGCCGATGCCATTGAGCTGCATCCCCACCATCTGCCCGTGACCGATACTGCAGGCGAATACATTGAACAGGACGCAGCAATAGAGCATCCAGGCAATGAGCGAGCGGTCGGCACGGGCGATTTTCATGGGGCGGCACTTTACCATCAGCCGCCGACGAAATGCCTGCAAAAAATCCCAGGGCGACTATCCTGTTTCGCACCTTTCAGGGAGAACCCGCCATGAGCTTTGTCATCGCACGATGGATCGTCGGCGTTTTTACCTGCATCAGCATGGTGCACTTGTACTGGGCTGCCGGCGGCAAACTCGGCAGCCTCGCCGCCATCCCCCAACTGCCCGGCGAATTCGCCAGCGGGCCTCGCCCTGCATTCAAGCCCTCGGCGCTGGGTACCTTTCTGGTGGCGATGGGCTTGGTCGGCATTGCGCTGCTGGTGTGCCTGCGGGCCGGGCTGTACTTTTCGGCGGTCTCCCATGCGGCGCTGCAATGGGGAATCAGCGCGATCGCCCTGCTGATGTTTGCCAGGGCGATTGGGGATTCGGAGTTGGTGGGTTTTTTCAAGAAGGTCGGCGGGTCACGGTTTGCGCGGTGGGATACGTGGTTCTATTCGCCGTTGTGCCTGGTGTTGGGGGTGGGGTTGTTGGTGGTGGCGTGGGGTTAATGAGGGAAACACAACACACCGATCTACGCCGCCCAAATAAAAACTGCTCTCATTCTTGCCCGATTTGCCGACCTGGCCGTCATGGTTAATAGAACCTCTATTACCCAGGATTTCCCATGTCGCGCCTTGCTCGCCCCTTGCACCCACTGGCCTTGTCAGTGGCGTTGGCTTTCGCCGCCGTGCCGTTGCTGAACGTCCAATCCGCCTTCGCCGAAGAAAGCCGCAGCGCTGTACGCGGCTTCCAGATTCCGGCCGGTGACTTGAGCCAGGCGCTCAATAGCCTGGCCGAGCAGGCGGGCCTGGTATTGGCGTTTGATGCGAGCCTGACACGCGGCAAACGCAGCAACGGCTTGAGCGGGCAGTACGCCACCGACGTGGCGCTGACCCAGTTGCTCGCCGGCAGCGGCCTGCAGGCGCTGAAGCTCTCGGCCGACCGCTACCGCCTGGAAGCCATCCCGGATAACGGCGGCGCCATGCAGCTGCAGGCCACCACCATCAGCGGCGCGTACCAGGCCGAAAGCCCTACCGGGCCGGTGTCCGGTTATGTGGCTACGCGCAGTTTGTCGGGCACCAAGACCGATACCGCGCTGATCGAGACCCCGCAGTCGATCTCCATCGTCACCAAAGACCAGATGCGCGCACAGAACGCCGAGAGCCTCAACCAGATCCTGCGCTACAGCGCCGCGGTCATCCCGGAAACCCGCGGCGCCACGGCGTCGCGTCTCGACCAATTGACCATCCGTGGGTTTGCCCCGGCCACTTACCTGGACGGCCTGCGCATGCCGTCGAGCCGTGATGCCTTGCCGTAAAAGGATGCCTTCGACCTGGAGCGCGTCGAAGTGCTGCGCGGTCCGGCGTCGGTGCTGTACGGGCAGGGCACGCCGAGCGGGGTGATCAATATGGTCAGCAAGCGCCCGCTGGATACGCCGTTCCATGAAGTGGGCGTCGAATACGGCACCTTTAACAAAAAGCGCACCACCTTCGATTTGAGCGGGCCGATTGACGATCAAGGCGTGTATTCCTACCGCGTCGCGGGGCTGTTCGACGATGCCGATGGCCAGGTCGATCACACCGAAACCCGTCGCCAGTCGTTGTCCAGCGCGTTCACCTGGCGGCCGGACGAAGACACCTCGCTGACCTTGCTCGGGCATTTCCAGAAGGACCCCAAGGGCGCGTCCTACGGTTCGGTGCCGGCCTGGGGCTCGGTATTGCACAGCCCGACCGGGCGCAGCATCGACGTGGACTTCTACGACGGCGAAAAGAACTTCGAGAAAAGCGATCGCGAGTACTACTCCATCGGCTGGGCCTTCGAGCATCACGTCAACGATGTGTGGACGGTGCGCCAGAACGCGCGTTACCTGCGCAGCGAAGGACGCTATCGCAGCCTCTACAGCAACTACCTGCTGGCGGATTACCGCACCATCCGACGTTCCACCATTGCCAGTGACGTCGACATGGATGCCTACACCCTCGATAACCAGGTGCAGGCCAAATTCGACACGGGCCCACTGCAACACACCCTGCTGATGGGGCTCGACTACCAGAACACCAGCACCGACACCCTGTTGGGCTCAGGGACGTATACCGCCGGGCCGACACTGGATATTTTCAACCCGGTCTATGGCGCGGCCGTGCCGGTACCGGCGTACACCACCGATGGTACGTCGCGCAGCGAACAGACCGGGGTCTACCTGCAAGAGCAGATGAAGTGGGACAAATGGGTGCTGTTGCTGGGCGGTCGTTATGACTGGGCCAGCACCGACAGCACCACCAAGACCCTGCGCACCGGGGCCAAGAGCCAGTCCTCCCTGGACAGCAAGGCCTTTACCGGGCGTATTGGCCTGGTCTATCTCTTCGATAACGGCCTGGCGCCGTATGCCAGCTATGCGGAGTCGTTCAACCCGCAGTCGGGCACCGGTTACGGCGGTTCGGTGTTCAAGCCGACCGAAGGCAAGCAGTATGAAATCGGCATCAAGTACCAGCCGCCGGGCAGCAACAGCTTTATCACCGCTGCGATCTTCGACCTGCGCCAGACCAACGTCCTCACCACCGACCCGGACCCCACCCACTTGTGCGGCAGCGGTCGCTGCCAGAGCCAGGACGGCGAAGTGCAATCCCGTGGTTTTGAGCTCGAAGGCAAGGCCAGCCTCAACGACAACCTGGACATCACGGCGGCCTATGCCTACCTGGATAACCGCATCAGCAAGTCCAACAACACCGTGCGCTATGCGCCCATCAGCGACATCGGCGTAGGCCCAGCCATCAATGCCGAAGGCACCACCACTTATGCGGTGCCGCGTCACACCGCGTCGGCGTGGGCGGACTACACCTTCCACGATGGCAACCTCAAGGGCTTCGGGGCCGGTGCCGGTGCGCGTTATGTCGGCTCATCTTGGGGCGACACGGCTAACACGCTGAAAGTACCGGGCTACACCTTGTTCGATGCGGCGGTGCACTACGACATCCAGAACATCGTCAACCTCAAGGACAACCTGCGGCTGGCGCTGAACGCTACCAACCTGGCGAACAAAGAGTACGTCGCGTCGTGCTACTCGTACTCATGGTGCTGGTATGGCTCGCAGCGTACGGTGCAGGCGAGTGCCACCTACCAGTGGTAAGTACCTGGGCCTGTGTAGTGAGCGAGCTTGCTCGCGCTGGGCTGCGAAGCAGCCCCAAAACCAGGCACCGCGTTCTGATACACATAGGTGTATTGGTGGGGGGGCCGCTTCGCGCCCCAGCGCGAGCAAGCTCGCTCGCCACAACAAGCGGGCTCATCACAGGGCCATCAGTTGTCATTCGGTTTCACCGATAAGGCAATTTAGTGGCCCCTTTGTAACAAAATTCTCGCCAGAATCGCTTTTATTTTCAGGTGGTTAGGTGAGGAAGCAAATGCGCACTGTTGGAATCATGCTGATCGCCTGCTCCCTGGCCGGCGGCGCGGCTGCCGTGCAGGCACGGGAGCTGCGCGAGGGTGACAAGTACATGTGCAGTTGGGGCGCCGGCACGGCTGCCAGGGCCCAGGAACTCAAGCTGTCGGGGGTGTCGTTGTACGCCGCGCGGCAGAAGATCCAGACCATCAAGTTCAATAAGTCCTGGATGCGCATGATGGCCATGGGCATCACCGAACAGACGTATGACAGTCGTTCACGGCTCAAGCCCGAAGCGATTCGCCAGAGTTTCTATCAGGATTGCGTGCGCTACAAAGTGGCACGCAAATGAGTGGCCAGCCCGCTTAGCGTGTGAGCGGCGAGCTGGCATCCTCCTGGAAATACACCTTTGCCGTTTCAATAAACCGCCGATTGGCCTGGGACAAATACTCACTGGCGCGCCAGCACAGGTTGAAGTGCATGAATTGTGCAGGCTCGAAAGACACACCCGTGAGCCCGACCTCCTGCTCTTGAACTGACCGCAGCAGGGTGGAAACCCCCATGCCGCTGCGGGTGGCGGCAATCACCAGCGGAACGAAATTACTTTCCAGGGCAATATTGAAACGCACGCGGGCATCGCTGCAAAAGGCATCCAGCAGGTGGCGTTGCAGGAAGGTGTTGTCGAAGACCAGCATGGGCTCGTCCTGCAATTGCGCCGCCGTGATCGAAGGTGCCCCTGCCAACGGATGCCTTTCGTGCATGCACAACACCATCTCATCACTGCCGAGCAGCACCGACTCCCAGTCCGGGTCAACCCGTCGCGACTCCAGCAGCGCCACATCAATCTGCCGTGTGGCCAGGCGTTCGCTGATGTCATCGGCACTGCCTTCCACCACATGCATGGCAATGCCGGGATAACGCGCGCGAAATTGCATCAACAGTTCGGGAATATGGCGGATGCCGTACATAGGCGGCACACCGATGCGGATCTCGCCGCTGTGCAGTTGAGTCAGGTCCTGCAGCTCGCGGCGGGCACCAGCCAAACCTTCCAGGCAGGCTTCGGCGCGCGCCAGGAACAATTGGCCTTCGGCAGTCACGCTGATTTGCCGCGTAGCACGGTTGAACAGGGCGACACCCAGTTCCTCTTCCAACCGACTGACTGCCATGCTCAATGCCGGTTGCGCCACATGCAGCGCCTGCGCGGCCTTGGTGAAGCTGCCTTGGCGGGCGATTTCGACGCAGTATTCCAGGGCTTTCAGGTTCATACGGGATCGCATAACAAAAGTTGATGATTTGCTTAACAAATGGATATTTTCTGTGATGATGTCAAGTCTATAACCTGTCGGCATTCTTCTCCATGCCGGGTTCATCACAATGCGCAACCTTCGCCAGTATTGGCTCCTGACCCTCATCATCGGCGCCTTGGGCGGCAGCGTTGCCAGTTGGGCGGGGTGGCCGTTGCCCTGGGTGATTGGCTCGCTGGTCGCCGTGATGCTGAGCCGATGCGCCGGCGCGCGGGTGCCGGAAGTGCCCCACGGGCGCAGGATCGGGCAACTGATCGTGGCGGTGGCCATCGGCTGTCATTTCACCCTGCCGGTGATGCAGCAAGTGGCGACCCATCTTGGCCTGATCGTAACGGCAGTGATGCTGACGCTGGTGCTGGCCGTGTGTTCGGTACTGATCCTGCACCGCTGGGGCGTTTCATTCGGTACGGCGTTCTTCGCGTTGATGCCGGCCAATTCCACTGAGATGGTGCACCTGGGGCGCCAACGTCATGCGGACACATCGTTTATCGCGGCGGCCCATAGCATTCGGTTACTGCTGATCCTGCTGGCGGTGCCCGCCGTCGCCACCTTTGGAATGCCGCACGTGGCTGTTCGTGTGCCGTTGCCGGTGATCTGGCCCTGGCTGGTGTTCATCCTGGCGATGAGCGGGCTGGCAGCCCTGGGCTTCCAGCGCTGCAAACTGCCCAACCCATGGACGTTCGGGCCGTTCCTGATCTGCGCGGTGGGAGTGGGCTGCAACAACCTGTCGATGAGCATGCCAGGCTGGCTCAGTGGCACCGGCCAGCTGTTGATCGGCTGCGCGCTCGGCGTTGCGGTTGACCGTGGTTTTTTCCTGCGGGCGCCGGGTTTTCTGTCGAAGGTGTTGCTGTTGTTGGCGGGTTCGGTAATTGCCACGGCCCTCGCCGCGTGGGGACTTGGCGCCTGGCTGGGCATGCCGTGGCTGTCGCTGGCCTTGGGCATGATGCCCGGCAGCGCGCCGGAAATGAGCCTGACCGCCGAGGCCCTGGGCCTGGCGGTGACGCTGGTGACCGCGATGCAGGTGATCCGGATGTTGCTGATCCAGGCGGCGTGCCTGCCGCTATTGAGGCTGCTGGACCGTACCCCGCAGGTGCGTACGCCGGCGAGTGCAGGCTCAGGGTTCTGGTAGGCCGTCGCTTACAAATCCACGACATTCACTGTGTTTCAATTTGCATACAATTGCGTCCTTCACTAAGGGGGGGCCGGTATGCAAACGCTAATTCGCGCGGCGACGCAGGACGATGTCGATACGCTGTTCGAGATCCGCACATCGGTGATCCAAAACCATTTGAGTATTGAGCAGATGGCTGAACTGGGCATCACGCCGCAGCTGCTGGCCGATAGCATGCGTGAAGCGCCCTGCGTATGGATTGCCGAAGTGGATGGCCAGCCAGTCGCTTTCGCCATGGTCGACCTGGCTGAAGGTGAGGTATTTGCGATGTTCGTGTTGCCGAGTCACGAGAACCTCGGGTTGGGCCGTCAACTGATGGCGGTCGCCGAAGCGGCGCTGTTTGAACACCATGACAGGCTGTTCCTGATCACCGACGGCCGCGACGAAATCCGCGCCAACGGTTTCTACCGGCACTTGGGCTGGTCGGTGGTGGAGCGGGTGGAGGGTGACGACGTTCGCTACCAGAAGAGCAGGGCAGGGTAAGCCGATGAGCCCGGCAGCCCGCCCATCGTCCACCAGCTTGCGCTCCCTCGCGGTCGGCGTGCTGTGCGTTGCGGTAGTGCTGGGGGGCTATTTCGTGCAACTCAACGCCAAGGCGGATCGCCAGCGCGAAGAAGCGGCCGAGCGTTTGGCACTTTGCCGACAGGTTGAGCGGGTCGCCAGTGTGGCCACATCCGGTGGCCTCGAACTTCGCGATACCTGCAAGCAATTGAGCGAGGGCGGATCGAAGAGTGTCACGCCGCCGTAACTTATAACCCTTTTTTATAAGTGGGAATAACGGCGGTAGTTGCACCAAAAAGTGGCACTTATATACTTCGTTACCTTAAAAAACATGTGGTTATTGAAGGACTTACACCGCTTCTAATCCGACGAAAGGATATAAAATTTTCTTGTTACAGCTTTTTACACTCGTTACTATAGCCGGGCGTTCACCTCCCACGGTTTATGCATTTTTAAATCCCAAGTTTCCATCAGCTACTTGGGATTTTTTTTGCCTGCGATTTGACCCGGCATCAAACTTCCCCGTCTGCAAACTCTGCGCGCATTCGCCCGTTGCGTTTGGCCTGGTAGAGCAACTTGTCGACATCTTCGACAAAACCCAGCATCGGGCTGTCGGGTTTGACGATGCGCGTACCCACGCCGAGGCTCAGGGTCAACAGGTTGGATACTGCTGAAAAGCCATGTTCGATCTGTTGCTGGCAGATCAGGTGCAGGCAGCGCTGTGCCACCTGTTTGGCCGAGGCTGCATCGGTTTCCGGCAGCAACCACACAAACTCTTCACCGCCGATACGTGCAATGAAGTCCCGGGGCCGGTTGGCGGCGAGTGATAGGGTACGCGCGACCTCGCGCAGGCATTCGTCACCCTTGATATGGCCGTAGTGGTCGTTGTACTGCTTGAAGAAATCGATATCCAGGATGATCAATGACAGTGGCAACTGGCTGCGCTGGGCGCTGGCCCATTCGCGCTCCAGCACGGTGTCGAACATGCGCCGGTTGGCGATGCCGGTGAGGCCGTCCTGATAGGAATATTCCTCGAGTTGCTTTTGCAGGCGCACCAGGTGTTCTTCGGTCTTCTTGCGTTCGCTGATATCGAACATAAAGCCGATCAGCGCCTCGACTTCACCGTCCTTGCGCACCACATGCACCACGTCGCGAATCCACACGTAGTCGCCGTTCACCGTCAGCGCCCGGTAATCCGCCTCATGGTCCACCCCTGCACGGGATTGCGACACGCAGAAATTCACCACGTATTCGCGGTCGTCCGGGTGCATGCGCGAGACCCAGTCATCGACGCTGACCCAGCTTTGCGGGGTCCAGCCCAGCAGCGCTTCGATCTGCGGGCCGATATAGCTGAAGGTCATGGTCTGCCAGTCGATACGCCAGGGGATGGCCTTGGTCGACTCCAGCAGCGTGCGGTATACGTCGCTGTCGGGCTGGCTCGGAGGGGCGATGCTCATGGTGGATGGCTCGAATGATGGCTAAGTGCCCAGAGCGTCGTGTGATCGACGGTGGGAGTCAAGTGCTTGCCGAGGCAGCAGACGAGAGGTCGTGTGACGGGCATGGCGGCGGCCAGCTAGCCGATGACAGCATGGCTGGGCGCGTCCACTGCGCCGTAGTAACGCCAGCAGCAATGACGGTGTTCCGGCACGATCACGCAGCCGCTGAGACTGACGATCAGCGCAGCGGCAACCAGCAGGGTAAGTCGACGGTACATGGTGTTTCCTCTTGGTTTGGCCGGGGTTAATCCTTCAACGCGGCGACCGGCGAAAATCCGTCGCAATCCTTTCAGACATTTCATCAAGCCCCGCCAACCCCTGAGCAATACTGGTCTCGCACCCTGCTGAAAAAATCTGCGCAGCCCGCGACGGATTTTTGTGCACGCGCCGTTCAACCCATCAGCAACCTGCACTTTCGCGGGTTGCATGGAGGAGTTGCCAATGAGACCCCAGGCCACATTGCGTTTTGCCTTGCTTGCTCTGCTGGCCCTCGCCGCGTTTGTCAGCACCCCGACGTTTGCCCAGACCGAGATCATTATCCAGCAGGCACCGCCGCCGCAACGTGTGGAAATGATCCCGGCCGAGCGCCCCGGCTATGCCTGGGACCGTGGCCACTGGCGTTGGGAAGGGCGCGGTTATGGCTGGGTACCGGGCCACTGGCAGCCAGTGATGCGTCATGCGCGCTGGGAGCCTGGTCATTGGGAAGCCCATGGCCCCAACTGGTACTGGCGCGAAGGGCATTGGATCCGCTGAACCCTGACCCTTGGCCCTGAGAACTGCCCGATTGAAAGACACTGATCCGGACGTTGAGCTGCTGGCGCGTATCGGCAATAACGAACCTGCCGCCGTCAACGAAATGGTGACGCGCAAGCTCCCGCGTTTGCTGGCGCTCGCCAGTCGGATCCTGGGGGACGCCGACGAGGCCAAGGACGTGGCCCAGGAAAGCTTCCTGCGCATCTGGCGCCAGGCCGCCCACTGGCGTAGTGGCGAGGCGCGTTTCGACACCTGGCTGCACCGGGTCGCGCTGAACCTGTGCCACGACCGCTTGCGGCGGCGCAAGGAGCGCCCGCTGAGCGATGAGGCGGCGGTGGAGGTGGCAGACAGCTCGCCATCGCCTGAAGAGCAACTGGAGACCCAGGACCGCAGTACACGCATGGCCGCCGCGTTGGCGGCCTTGCCCGAACGCCAGCGCGAAGCCATCGTGTTGCAGTACTACCAAGAGCTGTCGAACATCGACGCCGCGGCCCTGATGAATATCAGCGTCGAGGCACTGGAGAGCCTGCTGTCGCGGGCCCGACGCCAGTTGCGCAGCCAACTTGCCGATACACCCGGGCTTGCCCGCCCAGGAAGGGGAAAATCATGACACCCGAACGCTTTGTCTACCTGGCCGACGTCTATGGGGCGGACCTGCGTCGCTGGCCCGCGGCAGAACGGGCAACGGCCCAGGCGCTGCTCGACAACGGCAACGTCCATGCCCGTGTAGCCTTGCAGCAGGCGCGTTGGCTTGACAGCCAGTTGGACAGCCATCACCTGGCGTTCCCCGACCCGGCGTTGGTCCGGCAGATACGCCAATCCGCCCCACGCTCATTCTGGTCACGCTATGCCAACTGGTTATCGCCCGCCGGCCTTGTCGGTGCGGGCATTGCCGGCATCGTCACCGGGATGCTGGTGGCGTCCATGAGCGTGCCGCTGCCGATGTTGTCCTCCGACGTGCTGCCCAGTGTCTTTGATCAGGGCGACGCGGAAGTCGTCTTCAGCGTCAATGCCGAGGAAACCGAACAATGACCACCAGATCCCTGAAGCCGTGGTTGTTTGCCTCGATCCTGCTCAACGTATTTTTGATCGGTGGGGTGGGCGGCGGTCTCTACCATTGGATGGCCAACGCCCGGCCCGCCGAAGCGGTGGTCAACCAGCATGGCCTGCGCCAGGCGATGGTCAAGTTGCCGCCGGAGCGGCGCAGGGAACTGCGCCAACTGCTGCGCCGCAATCGCGACGACAGCCAGCCGCTGATCATGGCCGGGCGTGAGGCGCGGCTGGGGGTGATCAAGCAATTGGAAGCGCCGAGCCTGGATCGTGAGGCGTTGGTAGCGGAACTGGCCAAGGCACGGGAGGCCGATATGGCGCTGCGGGCGTTGGTGGACGGTACCCTCGCGCAGTTCGCCAATACCTTGCCCCAGGATGAACGGCAGCAGCTGGTGGAGGCCTTGTACAGGCGCGGGCAGGCAAAGGCCCAAGCAAAGTTGGCAGGCAAAGAACCTCGGTCGTGAGCAGGCTGATGGAACTGGAAATCTCAAAGTGCCACGAAGGTAGAGCTCAGAGAAACCCGACATTCCGTTGGGTAGAGCAACAAGGTAAAGAACGATGATCGAAAGCTCTAACGTACGTCCCGCGCAGGCTGCTGCTCAACCTAACTCTTTGGATGCAATCACCGATTTCGGCGGCGCACAGCCGGAGGACATGGCAGAGCAAACGCGGGTGAAACGCCCGGGAGAAGAATCGGCAGCAGGAAATGGCCCGTCCCAGATCAGTTTTTGAGTCTTGCCCCCAGCGGTGAGGGGAAGCGCCCTCGCCACTGGTACCTCCGCCTGCCGCCCTTCACCAGGCCATGTGGGTGCCTTTGACACACACAGCGGCTGCCGCGGTCGACAGATCCTTTGTCGAACGGCAGAGAGTAAATGGCCTGGTCTAACGAAGGGGGCTGGATAACAGGTTGGGCGCTGTATTACAGACGCCGGAGAAAGGCTTTGACGATGTGCCGCGTGGCGTCGGTGGTGTCCAGTTGGTCCACGGCGCCATAAGCGTGCCACTGGCAGTCGACGATCTCGTTCAGCGGCCGCGCATCCGCGATATTCACCACCGAGGCTTCAAATACATGGTGCACGGTGTCGTGGGCCTTCAGCTCCTGCAGGTACAGCAGCCCGTCCACGTTCAATCCGGTTTCTTCTTCCAGCTCCCGTTCGGCCGCACCGACCGGGCGCTCGTCCCGTTCCACCTTGCCGCCCGGCAAGGCCCATTTTGACCTGGCCTTGCGCACAAAGAGGATATGCCCCTCGTGTTCGCAAATGACCGTTGCGCGTATTTTCATCGTCTGTGCCCCCGCAGCGGGATGAATGTCATAAAAGTGTAATGCAATTGTCATGCTAAGTGGTTATGGCGTGTCGGCGTGGGGATGTGGATACTGCCTGATTGATGAAAACGGACGAGGAAAACAGATGAGCAGCGTACGTTGGGGCATGATCGGGTGTGGCAGTGTCACTGAATTGAAGAGTGGACCCGCTTTCTACAAAGCGCCAGGTTCGGCGCTGGTGGCCGTGATGGGGCGGCGCGAGGAGGCCGTGCGCGATTATGCATCGCGACATGGGATTGCCCGTTACTACACCGACGCCCAGGCACTGATCAACGACCCCGAAGTGGACGCCGTGTACATCGCCACGCCGCCCGACAGCCACCTGGAATACAGCCTGATGGTGGCGGCGGCCGGCAAGCATTGCTGTGTCGAGAAGCCTATGGCGCTGAACGCCGAACAGAGCGCGCTGATGCAGCGCACCTTCGAGCGCGCCGGGCTGCACCTGTTTGTTTCCTACTACCGGCGCTCGCTGCCACGCTTCCAGCAAGTGCGCGCGTGGCTGCAGGACGGGCGCATCGGCACGTTACGCCAGCTGACCTGGACCCTGTGCAAGCCGCCGGCCGCCGAGGACGCCAGCGCCGCCAACTGGCGCACCGACCCGGCCATTGCCGGTGGCGGCTACTTTGCCGACCTGGCCAGCCACGGTTTCGACCTGTTCCAGTACCTGGCCGGGGATATTGTCGAAGTGGCGGGCTTTACTGCACGACAGGCCGGAAGCTATGCCGCCGAGGACGCCGTGACGGCCTGCTGGACCTTCAGCTCGGGCGCGCTGGGCATGGGCTGCTGGAACTTCGTCGCCGACCGCCGTGAGGACCGGGTCGAATTGATCGGTAGCCGTGGGCGCATCCAGTTCTCGGTCTTCGAAGACCAGCCGCTGCACCTGGAGGGCGAGACCAGCGAGGTGCTGGAAGTGCCATGCCACACGCATATCCAATGGCACCACGTATTGGCCATGAACGCGCATATTCGCGGCGAAGCCGAGCATCCGTCGCTGGCCATCGAGGCGTTGAAGACCGATCGGATCCTGGACAAGGTCCTGCAACGTAATCCCAATCTGCCGGGATGATTTTCCAAGGAATAGCTGAATGAAATACTGGATGGTCCTGTGGCTGGCACTTGCCACAACGGCGATGGCGGCCCCGCGTAGCCAAGGGACGCCTGGGGAATTTGATTTTTATGTGTTGTCGCTGTCATGGTCGCCGACCTTCTGCCTGACGCATCCGGACAACGAGCAGTGTTCGGGCAAGGGCTACGGTTTTGTGCTGCACGGCTTGTGGCCGCAATACGCGCGGGGAGGGTGGCCGGCGACCTGTGCGACGCAATCGCGCTTGAGCCGCGAAGAGATGGACAAAGGCGCGGCGCTGTTCCCGACGCGCTCGCTGCTCACCCACGAATGGGCCAAGCACGGCACCTGCAGCGGGCTGGAACCCTTGGCATACCTGGAGAAAACCGATGCGGCGCTGGGCGTGGTTGCCATCCCTGAGCAACTGCAACCGTTCAACACACCGCCGTCGTTGCCTGCCCGCGAGATCGAGGCGCTGTTTCGCGAAAGTAACCCGCGCATGGGCACCCATGGGCTGGCGGTGATCTGCAAAGGCAAGGTGCTGTCGGAGGTGCGTGTGTGCCTGACCAAGGACCTGGCCTTCGCCGGTTGCCCACGCAGTGTGAAAACCCAATGCCGTGATGGCGAAATCCGCATTCCCACGCAGCGTTGAACGCCGGCATCCACACACCTTTGCCCAAGCCACTGCACTAGGTCGAGATCCTGGCTGAGGATGGGCGGGTGTGTGGCGTCGAAGACTGTGTGATCCACGCCCCAGGGTGATTTTGTTCAATACCGATTTGACCCGGCCTTATACCGTGGAACCCTGTTTACGCCTCATCATAAAAAGGGAACCGCAATGAGCTTGATCATTTCCATGGCCGCCTTCGCCCTGGCCACGTCCATCACGCCGGGACCGGTCAACGTGGTCGCCCTGAGTTCAGGCGCGCGCTTCGGTTTTGTCGCCAGCCAGAAGCATGTGTTCGGCGCTGCCGTTGGCTTTACCTTGCTGTTGGTGCTGATCGGCCTGGGTTTGCACGAGGTGCTGGTGCGCTGGCCCATCCTGACCCAGTTGATCCAGTGGGGTGGGGTGGCGTTCCTGCTGTACATGGCCTGGAAACTGGCGGTGGACGACGGCCAGCTCGACGCGGAGGGCAGCGCGACAGCGCCATCCATGCTCTACGGCGCGATCATGCAATGGCTCAACCCCAAGGCCTGGCTGGCCTGTGTGGCGGGCATGGGCCTGTTTGTGGCCGACGGGGATGGGCGGCAAGTCTGGCTGTTTGCCAGTCTCTACCTGGTGATCTGCTACCTGTCGGTGGCGTGCTGGGCCTATGCCGGGACCTTTCTACGCCGTTACCTGGACAATCCCCACGGCGTGCGCCTGTTCAACCGCTCGATGGCCGCGTTGCTGGTGGCCAGTGTGGGTTATTTGCTGATGGCTTGAGCACCTCGCGGTATTGCCCGGGGGTGGCGGCGAAATGCTGCTTGAAGGTGCGCTGGAAGTGCGCCTGGTCTGCAAAACCGGCGGCGAGCGCTACGTCGGCGATCAACTCGCCCTTGCGCAGCTGGGTGCGGGCAAACTGGATGCGCTGGTTGACCAGGAACGCGTGGGGCGTCAGCCCGTAGTACTGCTTGAAGGCGCGGATCAGGTACGACGGCGACAGTTCGGCCGCCAGGCAGATGTCTTCGAGTTTCAACGCCTCGGTGCAGTGCGCACGGATGTACTCGGCGGCCCGCTCCAGCTTGTGGTTGACCTCGCGCATCGGTGTGGGTGAAGGGTTCAGGCGCTGCTGGACTTCGCTGAAGTAACTCACCAGTGCGCTCTGCTTTTGCAGCAATTCGGCCTGCTCGTTCACCAGCATCCGGTACAACGCCAGCAAGCCGCCGTACAGCAGCGGGTCACGGGTATGCGGCGTATTGAACGGGCGATAACCCTGGTCGGTGCTGAAGCCCAATTGGTACTGCAGCTCGGTCAGCCAGGGCGTGTCGAGGTACAGCATATGATAGGACCAGGGCTGGTCGTGGATAGGGTTGCAGGCATGCACATCGCCGGGGTTCATCAACACCACGGTGCCGGCGCTGATCTGGAATGTATCGGCGCCGTAATGGTAATAGCTGCGCCCGGTGGTGATCGCGCCGATGGAGAAATGCTCATGGGCGTGACGGGTGTAAGTGACCTTGCGCCCGTCGGCGATGGTGCGCGCTTCGATGAACGGCAGGCGCTCGTCGCGCCAGAAGCGCGGTGCGGCGGGGAAAGGGGCGGGCGGTGTCATGGGCGCGACTCCAGGGCAGTCAAGATCAGAAACGGATCGTTGCACAGACCCTGGCGTTTGGGTAGCCGATGGCTTAATAGGGTTTCAGATTGTGCAAACGCTCGTTTCGGCGGTTGTTGATCAGCAGGACCTTTTCCACATTGTTGAGGTTCTGCGTGGACTCACTCAGATCCCGGTGGTTACTGAGCAGGCACTGGTCAACGACCATCCTGGCAATCGCTTCGAGTCGTGCCGATTGCCAGGACTTCGGTATGGGGGCGGGGTCACCCTGGGTATCCGTTATGAGGGTGGCGTCCAGGGGATGGAGCAGGACCTGCGAACTGGCGCCCGCCACGGGTTCGGAACCGGTGAGATAAGCGCTCCAATCGATCTGCAACTGAACAGGGCCTGGGGCGACCGGGTCATTCAGCAAACCGGATGGCGGGTTGGCCAGCTGCGTGACCAGCATCTGCCTGGGAAGCAGTTGCAGCAGGTAGCGATCCCGCTGGTAGCGAACACGCAACAGGCATCCAAAATGTGCGGTGATCATCGTGTCCCGGGCAGCGGGGGACGGTTTGCGCAGCAGGTACAGTTCGATGTTTCCCTGCTCCAGGCTGACGCGCTTGGGCAGCGGCAGGCAGGCCAGCAGGTAGGCAATGCACACGATATAGCTCTCACGGATGGATTCGAGCGCGGCGTGGAAGTTTTCATCAGCGTTGTGGTCCTTGAGCGTTCTCAAGGATGGCGAAAACCTGTTGACACGTACCTGTGGCTGAATCGCCCTCCAGCGTTCAATGTGCTTTAACTCACCGGCCAGATACAGTTCGGCCAGGGAAAAGGAAATATCCTGGGTACTGACTTGCGGATAGCGAATACCGGGTGGAAGGAAGGGCGCCGGCATGAACACGGTTTTGTCCAGGTGAGCGTTATCCGGATAGACCTCACGCAGGTACCTCAATGCCGCCTCCTTCTGATCCGGATAGGGGGTGTGCAGCGATCCGAAGGCATCGTTGAGTGTGCGCTTCTGTTTCTCATAGGTGCGCACGGCGAGCTCGCCTTTAAAGGGCAGGTCCGTGTCCGTCGCATCCACCACGCCATTGGCACGCGCCCAGTCGAGGACGGGATCGACCGTAGGAGGCAGCGCCCAGAATTCCCGGTTGAGCGTCGTGGCAGGGTTATGGACCAGGGTCATGATGTTCTCAAGTGTCATGTACCGGCTGGCGCCAGGGGTTTTCAGCTCGGTGAAATCGACGAACTGCTTGAACACGACCCAGTTCTGGTTACACAGGTAAGGCAAGGTTTCGGGGATGTTGCGCACGAGCAATTGTGGCGCGCTGCCACTGAGCAGCAAATGCGCGGCCAATGGGGCACCCTCCAGCAGCGTCTGGCGCAGGAGGGCTTCAAGATTGCTGCGCACCAGTGCACAGTTGTCACCCCAGTAGTAATCGGTATCGATGGCCAGCCCGCCGACCAGGTTGCGTTGTGTGCCGGCCTGTTCGTCCAGGCTCAGAATCAGCGCGCTGAGCAGCAGTGTTTGTCGACGCTGTTGTGGCGTTGTACCGTGCAGTGCCGCATCGGACCAGATGACGAGGGTGGCCAGGCGCTCGACCAATAGCTGGCTGCGCTGGCTCTGCACCATCTGGTTCAGCAGCATGTCCGCTTCGGCGCGGATCCTGGGGGCGCTCTTGCCCGCCCAACAAAGTTCGCCGAGCCACTTGAACAGGGGCGCTCCATGTGCCTGTGCAAACGCCTGTTGCGCTTCGTATACCTGTTGGCGTTGTGTGCTGGATAAGGTCAGCAATGACGGCTGCGGCTGGCCCAGGCCCTGCCAGTAGTTGCCCAGCCGTGGTGTCGCGGCCCTGACGGCCTTCAGGTAGTGCGCCGCCTGCCGGGCCTGCTCCGCTGTCTTCACTTCGGGCATGTGCAGGAATTTCATCAACTGCTTGAGGGTGGCCTTCATATCGCTGCGCAGCTCGCCACCCAATTGTTTGGCCAGCTCCTGCAAGAGCGTGAGATAGCGCTTTAGCGCTTGACTGGCGACGACATCATCCGTGAGGTTTCTGCGCCTGCCGTCCCTGTCGTCCGCGCCCACGTACCCCTCTTCAGTCAGCAGTACCAGCGCCTTTTCGTCGTCGATACCGCGTTTCACGCAAATGGCGACAAATGATCTGTGCTTGATCATCATCAGCAGTTTTTCGGCGCTCTCCTCCAGCAACTGGTAGAACATCGAGTCAGTGTCCAGCTCGACCGTATCGTCGAGCTCAACCTTTTCATCGGGTTGTTTGCCAGCGCTGACGCGTTCCAACTCTGTCTGCAGGCGATTGAAGTTATTCAGGGCGCTCAGGCTGTTTTGTTTGCGCTTGAGCCATTGCGCATCCTGGGCCGCTTCACTGCAGTACGGCTGCCCAGGCACGGATGACTGGCGCAGGCGCGCGATCAGGGCGTGCACCTCGCTGGCCTGGAGGGGGACCTCGATGGCGTAGAAGTGCATGAGCTCTGCCAGGCTCAGGCTGTTATTGGAGGCCACCTGTTCTCCCAGCAACGACGCATATTGCGCCAGGCGAATCAGCCGACCCGCCACTGGCGCACCGCCCAGGTGTGTACGCAGGCTGATGCTGATCCCCTGGAGCTCTGCGGATGAGGCCCGCAGGGAGTGATCCTCGCCGGAATAAATAAAGTATTCATCGGGACCCAGCGCAGTTGGGAACGTCTGCGTGAACTCGATCGAATTGATCACGCTCTGCAGTAATTGCGCGGCTTCTTTCAAGGTGTGCGCTACGAAAGAGTCAGACCTCAGCGTGAGGCGCTGGCGGTAAGCGAGGTAGCTGTCATGGGGGTCATCCGTGGCTGCCGCGCTGGCCATGCATTGCTCGAGGTTATCGGCCAGTTGCAGCAAATCCAGGTGCTGTGCGTGCATTTCATGGCGTGTCGCCGACTGCGCGCGGCCATTGTCACCCATCGTTGGAAAGGCATGGTAGGCCTGCAGCTCATCGACAATCATCCGCGCCTGGATCTGGTTTTTGGGCAACGTGTAGCCGTAGAACGCCAGCGTCAACTCGAGTGGCAATTCAAACGTACTGTGGCCGTTTGGCAAGTCGATATAGGGCACGCCCAGCTGGTTGGGATCAAGGATCTCGGAGATGTCCAGGATCGGCACGGACACTTCCAGCCAGCCTGGGTCGTCATGAAGATGAAAGGCCCTGGGTGTCATTTGGTCCTCGTGAATGACATTGGCGTGCAGGGAGCTTCCCATGACCTTGATGCTTCGATACTCCAGGTGCCGCGTGTCGGCCCATGCCAGGAACACGCTCTGGTTGATAGCCTTGCCGAACAGCACCATCCATTGGCCAAGCCTGGAGTTGCGGTCGACCGCGATCAACGCGGGAGGCCCCAGCAGAGTCCAATTGTGCGGTAAGGCGGGCGACAGCAGCGCAACCAGGCTGTTGATCAGCTTCAGATCATCCTGGGTGGCAAACAAGACGGGGCTGGCAGGCAGTGGCTCGGTCGCCGCAGCGGCAATCAGCGGGGCAAATTCGTACATGAATGAAGTTCCGTTTCAAGGTTGCCCAAGAAAACGTTCTTGGGCGGAACTTCATGGTCGAGGGTTTTTACCTGGGCTTGATAGCCTGCGCCATCCGGAGTTGCTGTAGGTCGAGTAGGCAGCCACGGTGATCCGATGGCGAGGCACGCCAACGCAGGAGGTGGGCGTGCTCATCGCTCAGAAGCGCTCCGGGCAGGGCACCAGAAAGGCCGCTTCCAGCAGTTGACGCGTATACCCATGCTGCGGATCAGCGAAAATCGCTCGCGCATCGCCTTGCTCCACCACCTGCCCCTGCTTGACCACCATCAGTTGGTGACTAAGCGCCTTCACCACCGCCAGGTCATGGCTGATAAACAGGTAGGTCAGGTTGTACTTGGCCTGCAGGCTGCGCAGCAATTCCACCACTTGCCGTTGCACGGTGCGATCCAGCGCCGAGGTCGGTTCGTCCAGCAGGATCAGGCGCGGCTTGAGCACCAGTGCGCGGGCGATGGCGATGCGTTGGCGTTGGCCGCCGGAGAACTCATGGGGGTAGCGATGACGGGATTCAGGGTCCAGGCCCACCTCCTTGAGCGCCGCGATAATCGCCGCTTCCTGCTCGGCAGCTGTGCCCATCCTGTGGATGCGCAGGCCTTCGCCGACGATCTCGCTGACGCACATGCGTGGGCTCAGGCTGCCGAACGGGTCCTGGAACACCACCTGCATTTCCCGGCGCAACGGGCGCACCTGTTGCTGGGTCAGCGTGTCCAGCTGCTGGCCTTCGAAACGAATCCCGCCCTTGCTGGCAATCAAGCGCAGGATCGCCAGGCCCAGGGTGGATTTGCCCGAGCCGCTTTCGCCGACGATGCCCAGGGTCTGGCCCTGGGGCAGGCTGAAGTTGATCCCGTCCACCGCCTTGACGTAATCGACGGTGTTGCGCAAGAAGCCCTTCTTGATCGGGAACCAGACTTTCAGGTCATCGACTTCCAGCAACGGCGGGCCGACTTCGTTGCCGGCCGGGCCACCGCTGGGTTCCGCCGCCAGCAATTCCTGGGTGTAAGGGTGTCGGGGCGACTGGAACAGCGTCTCGCACTCGGCCTGCTCGACGATGCAGCCTTGCTGCATCACGCAGACGCGGTGAGCAATACGCCGCACCAGGTTCAAGTCGTGGCTGATCAACAGCAAGGCCATGCCCAGGCGTGCCTGCAATTCCTTGAGCAACTCCAGGATCTTCAACTGCACGGTGACGTCGAGGGCCGTGGTCGGCTCATCCGCGATCAACAACTCCGGCTCATTGGCCAGGGCCATCGCGATCATCACCCGCTGGCGCTGGCCGCCGGACAATTCGTGGGGCAGGGCCTTGAGCCGTTTGTGCGGCTCGGGGATACCCACCAGTTCCAGCAGCTCCAGGGTGCGCCGGGTCGCGACCTTGCCGGTCAGGCCCTTGTGCAGGCCGAGCACTTCGTTGATCTGCTTCTCGATGCAGTGCAGCGGATTCAACGACGTCATCGGCTCCTGGAAGATCATCGCGATGCGGTTGCCGCGAATATGCCGCAGGGTCTTTTCCTTCAGGGTCAGCAGGTCCTGGCCGGAATAGGTGATGGTGCCGGACGGATGCCGGGCCAGCGGGTAGGGCAGCAGGCGCAGGATCGAGTGGGCGGTCACCGATTTGCCTGAGCCGCTTTCGCCGACCAGGGCCAGGGTTTCGCCGCGCTTGATATCGAAGCTGACGTTGTTCACCACACGGTGGTGATGCTCGCCCGTGACGAACTCGACGGAGAGGTCGCGGATTTCGATCAGATTGTCCTGATTCATCTCATTTCCTCGGGTCGAAGGCATCGCGAGCGGACTCGCCGATAAACACCAGCAAACTCAACATGATCGCCAGCACGGCAAACGCGCTCATGCCCAGCCACGGTGCCTGCAGGTTGGATTTGCCCTGGGCCACCAGTTCGCCCAGGGACGGCGAACCGGCCGGCAGGCCAAAGCCGAGGAAGTCCAGGGCGGTCAGGGTGCCGATGGCGCCAGTGAGGATAAATGGCATGAAGGTCATGGTCGAGACCATGGCATTGGGCAGGATATGGCGGAACATGATCGCGCCGTTCTGCATCCCCAGTGCCCGCGCCGCGCGCACGTATTCGAGGTTACGCCCGCGCAGGAACTCGGCGCGCACCACGTCCACCAGGCTCATCCAGGAAAACAGCAGCATGATCCCCAGCAGCCACCAGAAGTTCGGCTGCACGAAGCTGGCGAGGATGATCAGCAGGTACAGCACCGGCAAGCCCGACCAGATTTCCAGGAAACGCTGCCCGGCCAGGTCGACCCAGCCGCCATAGAAACCCTGCAAGGCGCCGGCGATCACGCCGATGATCGAACTGAGCACCGTCAACGTCAGGGCAAACAGCACCGACACACGGAAGCCGTAGATCACCCGCGCGAGCACATCGCGGCCCTGGTCATCGGTACCCAGCAGGTTGACGCGCGAAGGCGGCGCGGGGGCCGGTACCTTCAGGTCGTAGTTGATGCTCTGGTAGCTGAACGGGATCGGCGCCCACAGGGTCCAGGCGTCCTTGGCCTTGAGCAGTTCCTGGATATACGGGCTCTTGTAGTTGGCTTCCAGGGGGAATTCGCCGCCGAAGGTGGTTTCCGGGTAGCGCTTGAGCGCCGGGAAATACCAGTCGCCGTCGTAGTGCACCGCCAGTGGCTTGTCGTTGGCGATCAGCTCCGCGCCCAGGCTCAGCCCGAACAGGATCAGGAACAGCCACAGCGACCACCAGCCACGCTTGTTGGCCTTGAACCGCTCGAACCGGCGGCGATTGAGGGGGGATAGATTCATCTCAATGCTCCCGGCTGGCGAAGTCGATACGCGGATCGACCAGGGTGTAGGTGAGGTCGCCGATCAGTTTCACCACCAGCCCCAGCAGGGTGAAGATAAACAGCGTGCCGAACACCACCGGGTAGTCGCGGTTGATTGCTGCTTCAAAGCTCATCAGGCCCAGGCCGTCGAGGGAGAAGATCACTTCCACCAGCAACGAGCCGGTGAAGAAAATCCCGATGAACGCCGACGGGAAGCCGGCGATCACCAGCAGCATCGCGTTACGGAACACATGGCCGTAGAGCACGCGGTGGTTGGTCAGGCCCTTGGCCTTGGCGGTGATCACGTATTGCTTGTTGATCTCATCGAGAAAGCTGTTCTTGGTCAGCAGGGTCATGGTCGCGAAGTTGCCGATCACCAGCGCGGTGATGGGCAGCGCCAAGTGCCAGAAGTAGTCGAGCACCTTGCCGCCCCAGCTCAACTCATCGAAGTTGTTGGACGTGAGCCCGCGCAAGGGGAACCAGTCGAAATAACTGCCGCCGGCAAACACCACGATCAGCAGGATCGCAAACAGGAACGCCGGGATCGCATAGCCGACGATGATTGCCGAGCTGGTCCACACATCGAAGTGGCTGCCGTGTCGCGTGGCCTTGGCGATCCCCAGGGGGATCGACACCAGGTACATGATCAGCGTGCTCCATAACCCCAGGGAGATGGATACCGGCATCTTTTCCTTGATCAGGTCGATGACCTTGGCGTCACGGAAGAAGCTGTCGCCGAAATCCAGCCGGGCGTAGTTCTTGACCATGATCCATAAGCGTTCCGGCGCCGACTTGTCGAAGCCGTACATCTTTTCGATTTCCTTGATCAGCGCCGGGTCCAGGCCCTGGGCGCCACGGTAGCTGCTGGAACCGGCCACCGAGACCTCGGCACCGCCGCCGGCAATGCGGCTGGTGGCGCCTTCAAAGCCTTCGAGCTTGGCGATCATCTGTTCCACTGGGCCACCGGGGGCGGCCTGGATGATGATGAAGTTGATCAGCAGGATCCCGAACAGCGTCGGGATGATCAGCAACAGGCGGCGAACAATATAGGCCAGCATTTAATCGCCTCCGCTCGCCGCATCGGCGTTGGTGTCGGTAGTCGTTTCCAGGGTGACGGCAGGTTTTACGTTGGGTTTTGCCCACCAGGTGGCGGTGCCCACGTCATAGCGTGGCGGGGTTTTCGGATGGCCGAGGTGGTCCCAGTACGCCACGCGGAAGGTCTTGATGTGCCAATTGGGGATCACGTAGTAACCGAACTGCAGCACACGGTCCAGGGCCTTGGCATGGGCGATCAGGCTTTTGCGCGAGTCGGCGTCGATCAGTTCTTCCACCAACTGGTCGACCGCCGGATCCTTGAGGCCCATGTAGTTGCGGCTGCCGGGTTTGTCGGCACTGGAAGACTTCCAGAATTCCCGCTGTTCGTTACCCGGCGAAGTGGATTGCGGGAAGCTGCCCACCATCATGTCGAAGTCCCGGGAACGCACACGGTTGACGAACTGCGAAACGTCCACCCGGCGGATCACCAGGTCGATGCCCAGGTCCGCCAGGTTGCGCTTGAACGGCAGCAGGATGCGCTCGAACTCGGTCTGGGCCAGCAGGAACTCGATGGTCACCGGTTTGCCCGTGGTGTCGACCATCTTGTCGTCGACGATGCGCCAGCCGGCCTCCTGCAGCAATTGGTAGGCCTCGCGTTGCTGGGTACGGATCATCCCGCTGGCGTCGGTCTTGGCGGGCTCGAAGGCCTGGGTAAAGACTTCGGCCGGGATCTTGTCGCGCAGGGGTTCGAGGATCTTCAGCTCATCCGGGCCGGGCAGGCCGGTGGCGGCCATTTCGGAGTTTTCGAAGTAGCTGCGGGTGCGGGTGTAGGCGCCGTTGAACAGCTGTTTGTTGCTCCACTCGAAGTCCAGCAACAGGCTGATGGCCTTGCGCACGCGCACATCCTGGAACATCGGCTTGCGCGTATTGAACACAAAACCTTGCATGCCGGTAGGGTTGCCGTTGGGGATTTCTTCCTTGATCAAGCGGCCCTCGGTCACGGCCGGAATGTTGTAGGCGTTGGCCCAGTTCTTGGCGCTGAACTCCAGCCAGTAGTCGAACTGCCCGGCCTTCAACGCCTCCAGGGACACGGTGCTGTCGCGGTAGTAGTCGGTGATGCGGTTGTCGAAGTTGTAGAAACCCTTGGTGACCGGCAGGTCCTTGGCCCAGTAGTCCTTGACCCGCTCGTAGCGGATCATGCGCCCGGCCTTGACCTCGGCCACCTTGTACGGCCCGCTGCCCAGGGGCACCTCCAGGTTGCCCTTGGCAAAGTCCCGCGTGGCCCACCAATGCTTGGGCAGTACCGGCAGTTGCCCGAGGATCAGCGGCAATTCGCGGTTGTTGGTGCGCTTGAACTTGAACAGCACCCGCAGCGGGTCTTCGGCGACCACTTCATCGACATCGGCGTAGTAGGTGCGGTAGATCGGCGAGCCTTCCTTGATCAATTCCTGGAAGGTGAACACCACGTCTTCGGCACGGATCGGGTGGCCGTCGTGGAACCGCGCTTCGGGGCGCAGGTAGAAACGCACCCAGCTGTTGTCCGGGGCTTTTTCGATCTTGCCGGCGACCAGGCCGTATTCGGTGATGGGTTCGTCCAGGCTCTGCATGGCCAGGGTGTCGTAGATCAGGCTGACGTTGTCGGCCGGCACGCCCTTGCTGATAAACGGGTTGAGGCTGTCGAAGCCGCCCATGCTCGACTCGCGGAAGGTGCCGCCCTTGGGCGCGTCCGGGTTGACGTAGTCGAAGTGCTTGAAGTCGGCGGGGTATTTCGGCGGCTCGTTGTACAGCGTCAGTGCGTGTTGCGGGGCGGCGTGGGCCGTGGTGCACAGCAACAGGCTGCCGAGCAGTACGTTGCGCAAATACATCATTGGGCTTTCTCCGAAGCTTTCAGCCACCATGCGCTCAGGCCCAGGCTGTAGGGCGGCGTGGTGACAAAGGCGAACCGGTTGCGGTACGCCAGGCGATGATAGTTGAGGTACCAGTTGGGAATGCTGTAGTGCTGCCACAGCAGCACCCGGTCCAGGGCGCGGCCGGCGGCCAGTTGTTCTTCGCGGGTCTGCGCCGCCAGCAGTTGTTCCAGCAGGTGATCGACAACGGGGTTGGCGATGCCCGCATAGTTCTTGCTGCCCTTGATCGCGGCCTGGCTCGAGTGGAAGTACTGCCACTGTTCGAGGCCGGGGCTCAAGGTCTGGTTGAGGGTGATCAGGATCATGTCGAAATCGAATTGATCCAGGCGTTGCTTGTACTGGGCGCGGTCGACGGTGCGCAGGCGTGCGTCGATGCCGATGCTGATCAGGTTCTCGACATAGGGCTGCAGGATGCGCTCCAGGTTGGGGTTGACCAGCAGGATCTCGAAGCGCAGCGGTTGCCCGTCCTTGTTGAGCAGGCGTTGGCCCGACAGCTTCCACCCGGCTTCGCCCAGCAGCGCCAGGGCGCGGCGCAGGGTTTCGCGGGGGATGCCGCGCCCATCGGTCTGGGGCAGGCTGAAGGCTTGGGTAAACAGGTTGGGCGGCAGCTGGTCGCGGTAGGGGGAGAGCATCAGCCATTCATGGCCGGTTGGAACCCCGGCAGCGGCGAATTCGCTGTTGGGGTAATAGCTGAGCGTGCGTTTGTAGGCGCTGCTGAACAGGGTGCGGTTGGTCCACTCGAAGTCGAACATCAGCCCCAGGGCCTCACGCACCTTGGTCTGGCTGAAGGTCGGGCGCCGGGTGTTCATGAACAGGCCCTGGCTTTGGGTCGGGATCTGGTGGGCGATCTGCGCCTTGATCACTTCGCCACGGTTCACCGCCGGGAAGTTGTAGCCATTGGCCCAGTTCTTGGCCTGGTGCTCGATATAAATGTCGAACTCGCCGGCCTTGAACGCTTCGAAGGCCACGTCGCTGTCGCGGTAGAACTCCACCTCGACCTTGTCGTAGTTATAGAAGCCCTGGTTGACCGGCAAGTCCTTGCCCCAGTAATCCTTGACCCGTTCGAACACCAACTGGCGTCCAGGGGTGACCTTGCTGATGCGGTACGGCCCGCTGCTCAGGGGCGGTTCGAAGGTGGTCGCCTTGAAGTCGCGGTTTTTCCAATAGTGCTGGGGCAATACCGGCAACTCGCCCAGGCGCAGGATCAACAACGGGTTGCCGGCGCGCTTGAACACAAAGCGGATGCGGTGACGGTTGAGGATGTCCACCCGTGCCACTTCCTGCAGGTTGGTGCGGTATTGGGGGTGGCCTTCGGTCAGCAGGGTGCGATAGGAAAACGCCACATCATAGGCCGTGATCGGCTTGCCATCGTGGAAGCGCGCCTGCGGACGCAGGTTGAACACGACCCAGCTGCGGTCCTCGCTGTATTCCACCGACTGGGCAATCAGCCCGTAGCTGGAGGTGGGCTCGTCGCCGGACGGCGCGTACTGGCCGGTGCCGACCATCAACGGCTCGTTCAGCTCATTGACGCCGTATTGCAGGAAGTTGGGGGTGGAAACCGGGCTTGAACCCTTGAACGTGTAGGGGTTGAGGGTATCGAAGGTGCCAAATGCCATGACCCGCAAGGTCCCGCCTTTCGGCGCTGCAGGGTTTACCCAATCGAAGTGGGTGAATTTGGCCGGGTACTTGAGCGTGCCGAACTGCGTGTAACCGTGGCTCTCGGTTATTGCCGCGTTCGCACCAAAGCTCAAGGCCAGACTTATTAGTAGAAGGAGGGGACGCTTCAAGTCAGGGATCCGATCCAGGCGGCTTGGGCTTTATGATCGGTACAGTAACAGCTTGTTCCGGATGGAAAAAGCCAGTCGGGATGATGTAGAACCAATGTGGGAGCAAGCTCCCTCCCACATTGGTTCTCCGGGGTTCTTGAAACCTTAGCGCGGCCCGGAAACCACCAGCATCTGCCCAGGCTTCAGCGCCTGGCCAGTACGCGGGTTCCAACGCTTGAGATGTTGCATCTCGACGTTGAAGCGCTTGGCGACGATGTACAGCGAGTCGCCTTTCTTGACCTTGTACTGCACCGGCTTCTTGCTGTCGGCCTTGGCCACCAGCTTGCGGGTGTCCTGCATCACCAGGGTCTGGCCGACCTTGAGGGCCTGGCCGTTGAGTTTGTTCCAGCGCTGCAGGTCATGCACATCGACCTTGTTCGCCTTGGCGATCAGCGTGAGGTTGTCGCCACTGCGCACCTTGTAGCTGCGGGTGCGGCCGGCCACCCGAGCAGTCTCGACTTCGTCGAACACCTGCTTTTTCGGGCGCATCGCCAGCAATTCTTCCGGCTTCATCGTCGAAAGGGTGCTGGTGAGCAATTGTGCCTTGGAGCTCGGCACCAGCAGGTGCTGCGGGCCATCCAGGGTGGTGCGTTGCTTGAGCGCCGGGTTGAGCTGGAACAGTTCGTCTTCGTCGATCTCGGCCAGCGCGGCAACCCGCGACAGGTCCATGCTTTGCTTGACCTCGACCACTTCGAAGTACGGCGTGTTGGCAATCGGGTTCAGGTTGACGCCATAGGCCTCGGGGGCCAGCACCACCTGGGACAGCGCCAGGAACTTGGGCACATAGTCCTTGGTTTCCTGGGGCAGGGGCAGGTTCCAGTAGTCGGTGGGCAGGCCGAGCTTCTCGTTGCGCTCGATGGCCCGGCTCACCGTGCCTTCGCCGGCGTTATAGGCGGCCAGGGCCAGCAGCCAGTCGCCGTTGAACATGTCGTGCAGACGAGTCAGGTAGTCCAGGGCGGCGGTGGTGGAGGCGGTGATGTCGCGGCGGCCGTCGTAGGCGCGGGTCTGGCGCAGGTTGAAGTAGCGCCCGGTGGAGGGGATGAACTGCCACAGGCCGACGGCATCGCTGCGCGAATACGCCATCGGGTTGTAGGCACTTTCGATCACCGGCAGCAGCGCCAGCTCCAGGGGCATGTTGCGTTCTTCAAGGCGTTCGACGATGTAATGAATGTAGAGGCTGCCGCGTTCACCGGCGTTCTCCAGGAAGGACGGGTTGCTGGCGAACCACAGGCGCTGTTGCTCGATACGCGGGTTGACGCCCACGTTGTCCTGCAATTGAAAGCCGCGGCGCATGCGTTCCCACACGTCCTGGGGCACTTCTGGAGCAGGCTTCTCTGAAAGCCAGATGACGGGTTTCTGCTTGATCTTGGCGGCAAGGTTGGGCTTGGGTTGCACGGTGGATTGTGCGGCGAAATTTGTCGATTGGCAGCCCGCCAGCGTGGCGGACACAGCCACCGCCACAGCTTGAGCCAGGCGGGTCAATGCGTCTGAATGGTTGGATTTACGAATAGATGACGACATTGGCTGGAAGTAAGTTCCGGGCAAAAATGTCGGGCGATTCTAGAAAGCACTTTGGTTCCGGTCAACCATTCAGAAATTACGTATCAGATTGCGTCCCTTTAGAACTTATCTTTCCACGCCCTCAAGCTAGCAAATACCTCGGCCCCAGAGCGGTTGTCACGGCCATTCCGTTCGTCCGCTTTTTGTTTAACGGATGTTTCAGAGGTGCGCAGGAAGGGGTTGGTACGCTTTTCCAGGGCCAGGTTGGAAGGCAGCGTCATCTCGCCGCGGGCCCGCAGCTGACGGACGTTTTCCACCCGTTCGGAGATGTCGGCATTCTGCGGTTCCACCGCCTGGGCAAACTTGAGGTTACTTTGTGTGTATTCGTGGGTGCAGTACACCAGGGTATCGGCGGGCAGGGCGGCCAGGCGCTCGAGGGAGGTGTGCATCTGTTCCGGCGTGCCTTCGAACAGGCGGCCACAACCGGCGGCGAACAGGGTGTCGCCACAGAACAGCACGCCCTGGTGGTAGAAGGCGATATGGCCTAGGGTGTGGCCGGGCACGGCATAGACGTCGAAGTCCCAGCCCAGCACGCTGATGCGGTCGTTATCCCGCAGGGCGATGTCCCGCGCCGGGATCATCTCGTTGGCCGGACCATACACCTTGGCGTCGCTCACACCCTTGAGTTGCTCGACACCGCCGACATGATCGTGGTGATGGTGGGTAATCAGGATGTCGCTGAGGGTCCACGTCGGGTTTTGCTCGAGCCAGGCCAGTACCGGCGCGGCATCGCCGGGATCGACCACGGCACACCGTTGGGTCTGCGGGTCCTGCAGCAACCAGATGTAGTTATCGGTGAAGGCGGGCAGGGCACTGATCTGTATCATTCTTCGATTCGCCAAGCTGAACACATTGGTGCATCTTAGAACGTCTAGGCGAGTTGGAGAATGCAATGACTGATAAAGCGTTCGCCCAGGCCGATCCTGAGTGGCTGGCCCTGATCGGCGCAGCCCGTGAATGGCTGTCCGGGCCCATCGGGCAATTTCTGCTGGATGAAGAACGGCGCATGCTCGAAGACGAGTTGGGTCGTTTCTTTGGCGGCTACCTGGTGCATTACGGTCCGTCGGCCCAGACCCCGCCCGCCGCGCCCCAGGTGCAACGCAACGTGCGCCTGGGCGCGCCCTTGCCGGGGGTGGAGATTGTCTGCGAAGAACAGGCCTGGCCATTGAGCGAGCACGCCGCCGATGTGGTGGTGTTGCAGCATGGCCTGGATTTCTGCCTGTCGCCCCACGGTCTGCTGCGTGAAGCGGCGAGCAGCGTGCGCCCTGGTGGCCATTTGCTGATTATCGGCATCAACCCTTGGAGCAGCTGGGGCCTGCGCCATGTGTTCGCCCATGATGGCCTGCGTCAGGCGCGCTGCATCTCGCCATCACGGGTCGGGGACTGGCTGAACCTGCTGGGCTTCGCGCTGGAGAAACGCCGCTTCGGGTGCTATCGTCCGCCGCTTGCCTCGGCCAAGTGGCAAGGCCGCCTGGCCGGTTGGGAACGCCGCGCGGGCGCCTGGCAACTGTCGGGTGGCGGCTTCTATTTATTGGTGGCGCGCAAGATCGTGGTCGGGTTGCGGCCGGTGCGCCAGGTGCTGCGCCAGCCCATGGGCAAACTGGTGCCGATGCCGATGGCCAAGGTCAACCGCAAGCAAAGCGAACCGTAGAACTTTTTTGATTTCAGACCTGCCCGTCTTGATGGATGTAACCGATGACCGATAGCGTAGAACTCTTCACCGATGGCGCCTGCAAGGGCAACCCCGGCCCCGGCGGCTGGGGCGCCTTGCTGGTGTGCAAGGGCGTAGAGAAGGAGTTGTGGGGCGGCGAAGCCAACACCACCAACAACCGCATGGAACTGATGGGCGCCATTCGCGGCCTGGAAGAACTCAAGCGCCGCTGCAACGTGCTGCTGGTCACCGACTCGCAATACGTGATGAAAGGCATCAACGAGTGGATGGTCAATTGGAAGAAGCGCGGCTGGAAGACCGCGGCCAAGGAGCCGGTCAAGAATGCCGACCTGTGGCAATTGCTCGATGAGCAATGCAACCGCCATGACATCACCTGGAAATGGGTGCGCGGGCACATCGGCCATCCGGGTAACGAGCGCGCCGACCAGCTTGCCAATAGAGGTGTGGACGAAGTGCGGGGCTACAAGCAGAGCTGATGCTGGTTGACGTGTTAACATCGCGCTCCTTGACTCACACCACACTGCACACCACACCGTTGAGAGCTGAACCCTGATGGCCATCCGATCTGTTGTACTCGATACCGAAACCACCGGCATGCCGGTGACCGACGGCCACCGGATCATTGAAATCGGCTGTGTCGAACTCATGGGTCGGCGCCTCACCGGTCGTCACTTCCACGTCTACCTGCAACCGGACCGCGACAGTGACGAAGGCGCCATCGGCGTCCACGGCATCACCGACGAGTTCCTCAAGGGCAAGCCGCGTTTCGCCGAAGTGGCCGATGAGTTCTTCGAATTCATCAACGGCGCCCAGTTGATCATCCATAACGCGGCGTTCGACGTCGGCTTCATCAATAACGAATTTGCCCTGATGGGGCAGACGGATCGTGCGGATATTTCCAAGCACTGCTCGATCCTCGACACCTTGATGATGGCCCGTGAGCGTCACCCGGGCCAGCGCAACAGCCTCGATGCCTTGTGCAAACGTTATGGCGTCGACAACTCCGGCCGTGAACTCCACGGCGCCTTGCTCGACTCCGAGATTCTCGCCGACGTTTACCTGACCATGACCGGCGGGCAGACCAGCCTGTCCCTGGCCGGCAATGCCTCCGACGGCACTGGCTCGGCGGAAGGCTCGGGCAACCGCCCTTCGGAAATCCGCCGCCTGCCGGCCGATCGCAAGCCCACCACCATCATTCGCGCCAGCGAGCAGGATCTGGCCGAGCATGCGGCGCGGTTGGAGGCTATTGCGAAGTCGGCGGGTGCGCCGGCGTTGTGGACCCAGCTAACACAACAATAGCCCTGCGTAGGTATGATCAAAATGTGGGAGGGGGCTTGCCCCCGATAGCGGTGTATCAGCCAATCAAATATGAGCTGGCATACCGTCATCGGGAGCAAGCCCCCTCCCAGGGTTGACCTCCATTGCTTTCAGAATCTTCATTCGCGTCATCGTCCCCGAGCTTCTACCCTTGAGTGCATAGCCCTCAGGACTACACGCCCTCATGTACAAAGACCTGAAGTTCCCCGTGCTTATCGTGCACCGCGACATCAAGGCCGACACCGTTGCCGGCGACCGGGTTCGGGGCATCGCCCGGGAGTTGGAACAAGAGGGCTTCAGTATCTTTTCCGCCGTGGACTACGCCGAAGGCCGGCTGGTGGCGTCGACCCATCACGGCCTGGCGTGCATGCTGATCGCCGCCGAAGGCGCCGGTGAGAATACCCACCTGCTGCAAAACATGGTCGAGCTGATCCGCCTGGCCCGCCTGCGGGCGCCGAACCTGCCGATTTTTGCCCTGGGCGAGCAGGTCACCCTGGAAAACGCCCCGGCCGATGCCATGAGCGAACTCAACCAGCTGCGCGGCATTCTCTACCTGTTCGAAGACACCGTACCGTTTCTCGCCCGCCAGGTGGCCCGTGCTGCCCGCACATATTTGGATGGCCTGCTGCCGCCATTCTTCAAGGCGCTGGTGCAACACACCGCCGACTCCAACTATTCCTGGCACACCCCCGGCCATGGCGGTGGCGTGGCCTATCGCAAAAGTCCGGTGGGGCAGGCGTTTCATCAGTTCTTCGGGGAAAACACCCTGCGCTCGGACTTGTCGGTCTCGGTGCCCGAACTGGGCTCGCTGCTGGATCACACCGGGCCCCTGGCCGAAGCCGAAGCCCGCGCCGCGCGCAACTTCGGCGCCGACCATACCTTTTTCGTGATCAACGGCACGTCCACCGCCAACAAGATCGTCTGGCACTCCATGGTCGGGCGCGATGACCTGGTGCTGGTGGACCGCAACTGCCACAAGTCGGTGTTGCATTCGATCATCATGACCGGTGCCATCCCGCTGTACCTGTGCCCGGAGCGCAACGAATTGGGCATCATCGGTCCGATTCCCCTGAGCGAGTTCAGCCCGGAATCGATCCGCGCCAAGATCGACGCCAGCCCCTTGACCCGCGGCCGGCCCCCCAAGGTGAAGCTGGCCGTGGTCACCAACTCCACCTACGACGGCCTGTGCTACAACGCCGAGCTGATCAAGCAGCAATTGGGCAACAGTGTCGAGGTGCTGCACTTCGATGAAGCCTGGTACGCCTATGCGGCGTTCCACGAGTTCTTTGCCGGGCGCTACGGCATGGGCACCGCGCGTACCCCGGACAGCCCGCTGGTGTTCACCACCCACTCCACCCACAAGCTGCTGGCGGCGTTCAGCCAGGCCTCGATGATCCATGTGCAGGACGGCGGCGCGCGTCAACTGGACCGCGACCGTTTCAATGAAGCCTTCATGATGCACATCTCCACGTCGCCGCAGTACAGCATCATTGCTTCGCTGGACGTCGCCTCGGCGATGATGGAAGGCCCGGCCGGGCGCTCGCTGCTGCAGGAAATGTTCGACGAGGCCCTGAGTTTTCGCCGCGCCCTGGCCAACCTGCGCCAGCATATCGCCGCCGAAGATTGGTGGTTCTCCATCTGGCAGCCGCCGTCGGTGGCGGGCATCGACCGCGTCGCCACGGCGGATTGGCTGTTGCAGCCGCAGGATGACTGGCACGGCTTTGGTGACGTGGCCGAAGACTACGTGCTGCTGGACCCGATCAAAGTGACCCTGGTGATGCCCGGCCTCACGGCCGGCGGTGCCTTGAGCGAGCATGGGATTCCCGCCGCGGTGGTCAGCAAATTCCTCTGGGAGCGTGGGCTGGTGGTGGAAAAGACCGGGCTGTATTCGTTCCTCGTGTTGTTTTCCATGGGCATCACCAAGGGCAAATGGAGTACCTTGCTCACCGAGTTGCTGGAGTTCAAGCGCAGTTACGACGCGAATGTCAGCCTCGCCAGTTGTTTGCCATCGGTGTTTGCCCAGGGCCCGGCGCGCTATCAGGGCCTGGGTTTGCGCGACCTGTGCGATCAATTGCACGGCTGTTACCGCAGCAACGCCACCGCCAGGCACCTCAAGCGCATGTACACGGTGTTGCCGGACATCGCGATGAAACCCGCCGACGCCTATGACCAATTGGTAAGGGGCGAAGTGGAGGCCGTGTCCATTGATGCCTTGCCAGGACGCATTGCAGCCGTGATGCTGGTGCCTTATCCGCCGGGCATTCCGTTGATCATGCCGGGCGAGCGCTTTACCGAGTCGACCCGGTCGATCATCGACTACCTGGCGTTTGCCCGGACGTTCGATAGCAGTTTCCCCGGTTTTGTTGCCGATGTTCACGGGTTACAACACGAAGATGACGGCAGTGGTCGTTGTTACACCGTCGATTGCATCAAGGGTTAAGGATGTTTATGCAAGCTGTAATGAACCCGAAGTATCCAGGGCTCAGTGTGCGGGTCGCCGACGAGGGCTTCGACGCCTACGTGTGGGGCAATGATTTCAGCTTTGAGGTCAGTGCCTATGGCGTGCCGGAGATGGGCAGGCGGGTCGATCAATGGCCCGTGGAGCGCATCGTGCCGTACCGCAAGTGCTATGGCATCGACCCGGAAGAATTCGCCAGTTTTCGCGATGCGCCGGACAGTGCGATCTTCATGGCCTACCTGGATGATCGTGCGGTCGGGCATATCGTGGTCAGCACCAATTGGAACGGCTTTGCCCACGTTGACGAGCTGGCGGTGGCCTTGCCTGCCCGTCGGCACGGGGTGGCCAAGGCGCTGCTGGATGTGGCGCAGTTCTGGAGCCGCAAGAAAAACCTGCCGGGCATGATGCTGGAAACCCAGAACAACAACTTGGGTGCCTGCCGTCTGTATGAGCGTTGCGGCTACGTGATGGGCGGGATCGATCACCTGCGCTATCGCGGCATCGACCCGCAAACCCGTGAAGTGGCGATTTTCTGGTATCGATTGTTCAAGACCGACGCCGAGCGGCGTTAACTTTCCAGCAGGCCCTGGGCCTTTTGCGTGACGATCTCCAGCAACGCATTCAGCGCAGGCGAGGTCACGCCATCCTTGAGTGTCAGCGCATATAGGCTGACCAGGATCGGCGGCGATACCGGGCATGTATCCAAACCCGCCTCACGCGCGCCAAACGCGGTGAATGGGTCGACTATCGCCAGGCCTTCGCCGGCTTCCACCATGCTGCGCATCATCTGGTAGGTCTGCACCCGCGTCTGCACCACCGGCAGCGGGCGCAGGGCTTGCAGCTTGGCGTCCAGCAGGCGGCTGAGCGGGTCGTGTCCTTCGAGCCCGATCATCGCTTGCCCGGCCAGGTCCGGCAGCGCAATGTACTTCTGCTTGGGCTTGAGCCAGCCGTGGGGCGCCAGCAATTGCAATTTGCCTTGGGCCAGCACCGTGCTGTGGATTTGCGGGTGTTCCGGGTCATGCAGGCTCAGGCCCACCTCGGCCTCGTGCAGCAGCAGGCTGCGCACGATTTCCCGGGTTGGCTGGCTCGACAGGTTGCACGGCGTGTCCTGGAAGCGTCGGCGCAGCAGCGCGATGCTCTGGGGCAGCAGTTGATTGGCCAGGGGCGGCGTGCACAGGGCGCGCAGGGTGGGGGCGTGATGGTGTTTCAAGCGGCTGGCCAGGCGTTGCACCGGTTCCAGGGCTTCGTACACATGGGCAATTTCTGCCTGCAGCTCCAGGGTTTCCCGTGTCGCCTGCAAACGCCCGCGCACACTGGCAAACAGCATGAAGCCCAATTGCCGCTCGGCCTCCTTGAGTGCCGCGTCTACATCGCCCACGGGAAGTTGCAACCATTCGGCGGCGGTGCCGAGGTGTCCGGTCTGCAGGATGGCCTGAATCACTTCGAGATGACGTAAACGCATGGCCGGAGTCTATGTGCAGCGCCGTGGGGATTCAATGGTGCATGCCGTCGTGCGCAAAAAAGACGGTGTGGGTCGTGTACATCGCTGGCGTTCAGCCAGGACCTCACTAGAATGGCGAGTCTGATCATCAACGACCAATGCCGATTACCGGCACATACAACAAAAACAGGTCTGGTCTCATATGCCTCTGCCCTCGACAGTTCTAGGGGTAACGGTCAAGCAACTGCTGGTCCTGGTGACCGTAGGGTGCGTGGCTGCTTATCTCTTCAGCAATCACGAAGAATCTGCCCCGGAAAACCTCACGCTTGAGGCATTTATCCGTGCCCAGGAGCAAGTCGCCGCGCAGGTCGGCACGGTGCTGGGCATGACACAGGTCAAGCAGGTGGTGGCGTATCCGGGGTACAACTCGCCGGGCTACAGGCGGGTGATGTACGCGGTGGAAGGCGAGCGGGGCCGGTTGATGGTGACGCTCAAGCAAGTGGACGGTGAGTCGGGGCTTGAAGTGACGGAAATTCGCAGCCCGTGACCGCCCGGCCCAGTCGATGCCGTCAATGGCCGGGACTGAGCAGGTACGCCTGGGCGATCAAGCTTATGAGGCGAGGACGGTCTGCGATTCGCGGACGATAATGGTCCCCGACTGAATCAGCTTGAACTCATCGCCTTCGAGTTTTTCTACCCGGTCGCCAATGGCCAGCTTGTAGGTGGTGGTGGGTGCCGAGCCAGCCAGGTCGCCTTGCGCCGGGTTGGATTCCTGGAACTCATGCACCGAATACACGCGTCCTTCTGCGTCTCTGGCATGAAACTGTCCGACTAGTACTGCTGCCATCTGTTTAGAACCTCTGGAGATAAACACTCAATTCGCGGTGCTGTAGACCGTCATAAAGAGGGGGAGTTTACCTATTGAAAAAAAATACTATTCGCTGACATTTTCAGACGGTTCCTACGCATCAAATCGCGGGCCAAACGTCTGGAGGATTATCAAAACCTTCTGGTGAACGCACTGCGAAGCCTTTATAACTACAAGCTCCCTTAGTCAGACGTCGAGAAACCCAATGAGCAAGGTCTACACGATTGCCGTCCTGGTTGGCAGCCTGAGAAAAGACTCGATCAACCGCAAGGTCGCCCTGGCACTGGCCGAAATGGCCCCCGCCAACCTGAAGTTGAACATTGTGGAAATTGGCGATTTGCCGCTCTACAACGAGGACATCGACGGGGCATCGCCGCCCGCAGCCTACAGTACTTTCCGTCAGCAGGTACGTTCATCCGACGCGGTGTTGTTTGTGACACCGGAGTACAACCGCTCCGTACCCGCGCCGTTGAAGAATGCGATTGACGTCGGCTCCCGTCCTTATGGCCAAAGCGCCTGGAGCGGCAAGCCGGGGGCGATCATCAGCGTATCCCCGGGCGCCGTTGGCGGTTTTGGCGCCAACCACCATCTGCGCCAGTCCCTGGTGTTCCTCGATGTGCCATGCATGCAGCAGCCGGAAGCCTACCTGGGCGGAGCGGGCAGCGTGTTCGATGACGCCGGCAAGGTGTCGGAAAAGACCAGGCCGTTCCTGCAGGCATTTATTGATGCCTACGGCAAATGGGTAGAAAAACAGACAGCTTGAATCTGCGCCAGTGTCCACTGTGGGAGGGGCAAGCCCTGACGCCAGTCAGTTAAGGATGAACACTGTAACTGTGGTGAGCGGGCTTGCCCCCTCCCTCAGTGTTGGATCAGCGCAACCAGTTAGTCCGCGCCAACTCGATCACTTCATCTCCACGCCCACTCATCACCGCCTTGAGCATGTACAGGCTGAAGCCCTTGGCCTGTTCCAGCTTGATGCTCGGCGGCATCACCAGTTCCTGGGTGGCCGTCACCACATCCACCAGCACCGGGCCATCATGGGCCAGGGCGCGGCGCAGGGCCGGTTCCAGGTCTTCGGATTGCTCCACGCGAATGCCGAGGATGCCCATGGCGTTGGACATGGCGGCGAAGTCCGGGTTTTTCAGCTCGGTGCCGGCATCCAGGTAGCCCGCGGCCTTCATTTCCATGGCGACAAAGCCCAGGGACGAGTTATCGAACACGATGACTTTGACGGGCAGGTTCAACTGCGCCAGTGAAATGAAATCCCCCATCAGCATGGCAAACCCGCCGTCGCCGGACATCGAGATCACCTGGCGCCCAGGAAAGGCTGCCTGCGCACCGATCGCCTGGGGCATGGCATTGGCCATGGAGCCGTGGTTGAACGAGCCGATCAGGCGGCGCTTGCCATTCATTTTCAGGTAGCGCGCGGCCCACACGGTCGGCGAGCCCACGTCGGCGGTGAAGATTGCATCGTCGTCCGCCAGTTCGCTGAGCAAACGCGCCACGTACTGCGGGTGGATCGGCCGGTTGGCCTTTGACGGTTGCGCCAGGTCGTCCAGGCCTTGGCGGGCTTTTTCGTAGTGCTTCAGCGAGGTCTCGAGGAAGCTGCGGTCGGTCTTGCGGGTCAGGCGCGGCAGCAGCGCGTCGAGGGTCTCGCTCACATCGGCAGCGATGCCCAGGTCCAGCGTGGCGCGACGGCCCAGGGCCTGCGGGTTGCGGTCGACCTGGATGATTTTGGCATCGGCGGGGTAGAACTGGCGGTACGGAAAGTCAGTGCCGAGCATGATCAGCGTGTCGCAGTCGAGCATGGCGTGGTAGCCGGAGCTGAAGCCGATCAGGCCGGTCATGCCCACATCGAATGGGTTGTCCCATTCCACATGCTCCTTGCCGCGCAGGGCGTGCACCACCGGTGCCCCCAGCGTGTCGGCCAGGGCAACCACTTGATCGTGGGCACCGGCGCAGCCACTGCCGCACAGCAGGGTGACTTTCTCGCTGCTTTCAAGGATCTCGGTCAGGCGCTGCAGGTCCTGTTCCGCCGGCAGGGTGCGCGGTGCGTGCAGGGCCGGCCAGGGCTTGAGCTTGTCTTCGACTTCCAGCAACGATACGTCCCCCGGAATCACCACCACCGCCACGCCGCGGTTGAGGACCGCCGAACGCATGGCACGGTGCAGCACGTGCGGCATCTGTTCGGGGTTGGTGACCAGCTCGATAAAGTGGCTGCACTCCTTGAACAGTTCCTGGGGATGGGTCTCCTGGAAGTAGTTCAGGCCGATCTCGGAGGAGGGGATTTGTGCGGCAATCGCCAGCACCGGCACATGGTTGCGATGGCAATCGAACAGGCCATTGATCAAGTGCAGGTTGCCCGGCCCGCAGCTGCCGGCGCACACCGTCAGTTCACCCGTGGCCGCCGCTTCGGCACCGGCGGCGAAGGCGGCGACTTCTTCGTGGCGCACGTGCATCCACTCGATGCTGTCCATGGTGCGCAGGGCGTCGGTGAGGCCGTTGAGGCTGTCGCCGGTCAGGCCCCAGATGCGCTTGATCCCCGCCTGTTCAAGGGTGGTCGCCAATTGCTGGGCCAGGTTGATTTTCGCCATGAAGAACTCCAATCGTCAGTGAGGTTAAAAGCTGCTGATCAATAGGGGACAGTTCGATCACGGCGAATGCTCCGCCTTTAATGTGAAGATTGCGTCATGGCGACGCGGTATTGCCGGGTGCGCCGGGGGATAAACCATTGGTCGCGCACCAGCGCCAGCCACGGTGCTACCTTGGCATCGGGCAAGCGGCCGCGGCTCAGGCGGCGCATCTGGTCACGCACCACGGCCAGGGTCGCGAGAGCGGCCAAGGGTTTGCGCTGCCAACTGATCGGTTTGAGTTGCGGGTTGAGGTCGCGCCCCTCGTGCCAGTGTTTGATCAGTTGCGGTTCCAGGGTGAGGGCGGTGGCAATGCAGGCGCAGTTGGCTCATAGCAAGGCGCAGTTGCTGGGCGTGATCGAGGCGGTCCGGGCGCAGCCGGAAGGCGTGCCGTGCTCCATGGGGCAGAAGCAGGTGCTGGCATCGATTAAGATCGGTGCCTGAAAAAGCTTCGATGAGCATAGGTATCTACACAGCGTAGCAGCCAACGCTAACCACGATGCGAAGCGAGCCGCCCTTGATCTTGCTTTAGATCTTGATCTTGATCTCAGGCGCCCCGTTAAACCACGCTGGCCGGAATTCGATAGTGATTTGGGGGGTAAACCGGCAGGGATGCCGGTTTAGCCGCCCCGCGCCATGGATGGCGCGTGGCGGCGGCCCCCCAAATCACTGTCGGATTACGGGCACACCGAGCCTGGGCGAGGTGCCGAGTGGTGGGGCGAAGCGTTTTTGGTTACTTTTGGCGCGCTTCCAAAAGTGACCCGCTGTAAGAGCGGAACCCTAAGTAGCCGTTGCCGCAGCAACGGATATGTACTCATTCCAACCCAAGCACATGGTCGGCCCAGAGGCCGCCATCGGGGGCAAGTCGAATCGTCGCACCGCCCCTCCCACATTTAGCGCGGGGCATCAGTTAGAGAGTCGTCAGCACCCGAGCCGTCACGGGAGCAACCCCCCACCCCACATTTGATACTCAGCGACGACGGAACAGCGGCAGCGGTTCATCCGTTGCTGCCTGGTACGTCACCGAGAAGTCCTTGAGGCTTTCCAGCGCCTCGTACGGGTCTTTGTCGGCGCGCAAGGCGAAGGCATCGAACCCGCAACGGCGCAGGTAGAACAGCTGGTCGCGCAGCACGTCGCCAATGGCCCGCAGCTCGCCTTTGTAACCGTAGCGGTCACGCAGCAAGCGTGCGTTGGAATAGTTGCGACCGTCGGTGAAGGCCGGGAAGTTCAGGGCGATGACCTGGAAGTGTTCCACGTCAGCGCCGATCTCTTCGGCTTCTTCATCGGCGTCCAGCCACACACCCAGGCCGCCGTCGCGAGCCTTGAGGGCGTGGCCATGTTCGCGCCACAGCGCCAGCGGCACGATCAGGTCGTCGCAGTTGGAAATGCCGTCGAAGCTCGCGTCCTTGGGCAAAAGGTGCCAGGTTTCGTCGAGGACTTCGTTGTTCTTAATGATTCGCTGCATAGACGCGCTCCTTGAACAGGTCAATGCCAATGCGCTGGTAGGTGTCGATGAAACGCTCATCTTCGGTGCGCTGTTCGATGTACACGTCGATCAGCTTGCCGATCACCTCGGGCATGGCTTCCTGGGCGAAGGACGGGCCGAGGATCTTGCCCAGGCTCGCATCGCGGCTGGCGCTGCCACCCAGGGACACTTGGTAGAATTCTTCGCCTTTCTTGTCCACGCCCAGGATGCCGATATGGCCGACGTGGTGGTGACCACAGGCGTTCATGCAACCGGAGATGTTCAGGTCCAGCTCGCCGATGTCGAACAGGTAGTCCAGGTCGTCGAAACGGCGCTGGATCGATTCGGCGATCGGGATCGACTTGGCGTTGGCCAGGGAGCAGAAGTCGCCGCCCGGGCAGCAGATGATGTCGGTCAACAGGCCGATGTTCGGCGTGGCGAAACCGCCTTCGCGCAGTTCGCCCCACAGGGTGAACAGTTGGCTCTGCTCAACGTCCGCGAGGATGATGTTCTGCTCGTGGGAGGTGCGCAGCTGGCCGAAGCTGTAGCGCTCGGCCAGGTCGGCGACGGCGTCCAGCTGCTTGTCGGTGATGTCGCCCGGTGCCACACCGGTCGGTTTCAGCGACAGGGTTACCGCCACATAGCCCGGCTTTTTGTGCGCCAGGGTGTTGCGGGTGCGCCAGCGGGCGAAGCCCGGGTGCTGCTGGTCGAGCGCTGCGAGCTCGGCATCCTGGTTGCCCAGGGCCTTGTACTCAGGATCGACGAAGTGCTTGGCCACACGGTGCACTTCGGCTTCGGTCAGGGTGGTCTGGCCGCCGCGCAGGTGCTCCATCTCGGCTTCGACTTTCTGGGCGAACACCTCAGGGGTCAGCGCCTTGACGAGGATCTTGATCCGCGCCTTGTATTTGTTGTCACGACGGCCGTAGCGGTTGTAGACCCGCAGGATGGCGTCGAGGTAGCTCAGCAGGTCCTGCCACGGCAGGAACTCGTTGATGAACGCACCGACCACCGGGGTACGGCCCAGGCCGCCACCCACCAGGACACGGAAACCCAGCTCGCCGGCCGCGTTGTACACCGGCTCCAGGCCGATATCGTGTACTTCGATGGCGGCACGGTCCGAGGTCGAGCCATTGATGGCGATCTTGAACTTGCGCGGCAGGTAGGCGAATTCCGGGTGGAAGGTGGTCCATTGACGGACGATTTCACACCACGGGCGTGGGTCGATCAGCTCGTCGGCGGCAACCCCGGCGAATTGGTCGGTGGTCACGTTGCGCAGGCAGTTACCGCTGGTCTGAATGGCGTGCATCTGCACGGTGGCCAGTTCAGCCAGGATATCCGGCACATCTTCCAGGGCCGGCCAGTTGAACTGCACGTTCTGGCGGGTACTGATGTGGGCATAGCCTTTGTCGAAGTCGCGGGCAATCCTGGCCATCATGCGGGTCTGGCGCGAAGTCAGTTGGCCATAAGGCACGGCCACCCGCAGCATCGGCGCAAAGCGCTGGACATAAAGGCCATTTTGCAGGCGCAGAGGGCGGAACTCTTCTTCGCTCAGTTCACCTGCTAGGTAGCGTCGGGTCTGATCACGGAACTGCTTGACGCGGTCCTCGATGATGCGCTGATCGTATTCGTCGTATACGTACATATAGGTCCTGTTCTCGGCAAATCTGCGCGCACGGCCGCGCACTCCCAACGGAGCCGGCGCACGATACCAGTTTGCGTTTATGCGCAAAAGTGATGTTTGAGTATATGCACATAACCAAAATGACTAATGAGAAAGGTTATCGCGATACCCACATTTGTCATGCGGGCAATCGTGAACTTTACTGTGATCGTGTTTGAGTGCAATCACCTATAAAACCGACAAGAGGCGATGCAATGAGCAATCCGACCAAAGCCCGTAAACCTGACAGTACCGTTGATGCCTGGGCCATTCTGTTCCTGATCATTCTGGTGGTGGGAACGGCCGTTTTCTGGGTCAGCCACCAATAAAGGACGTTGATTGAGCCTCGATTGGTTCAGGCATTGCCACTATCATGGCGGCCTATTTTCGAGGCTCAAGCATCCATGTTGAAGGTGTTGATTACGTGTGTCTGGTTGCTGGGATCGACGTATGGGGTGATGGCTCATGCAACGTCGGTGGTGTTTCTCAACCCGGGCATGGCGACGGAAACCTTCTGGGTCAGCTACGCGCAATTCATGCAGGCCGCCGCCAAGGACCTCGGCCTGGACTTGCGCGTGCGTTATGGCGAGCGTGATGCCGGCAACACGCTGGCTCAGGCGCGTGAGGTGCTGCAAGGCAGCCAGCGGCCCGATTACCTGGTGCTGGTGAATGAGCAGTACGTTGCACCGCAGATCCTGCGCATGGCCGAGGGCAGTGGCGTCAAGCTGCTGCTGGTGAACAGCGCGCTGACATCCGATCAGGCGCAATTGCTGGGAACCCGCCGTGGCATCCGTTTGATCGGCAGCCTGGTGGCTGACGATGAACAGGCTGGCTACCTGATGCTCCGTGATCTGTTGCGCCAGCACGGTCCGGTTGCGCCGGGCGAGCCCCTCGACCTGTTGGCGTTTTCCGGGACCAAGTCCACCCCGGGGGCGCAATTGCGTGAGCGCGGCATGCGTCGGGCGCTGGCCGAGCATCCCGAGGTGCGCCTGCGTCAGTTGGTCTACGGCGAATGGAACCGCGAACGCGCCTTCGAACAAGCGACGCAACTGTTCAAGCGCTACCCGCAGACGGCGCTGGTGTGGTCGGCCAACGATCAGATGGCGCTGGGCGCCATGCAGGCGCTGCAGGGCAGTGGGCGGTTACCGGGCAGGGACGTGCTGTTCAGCGCGGTCAACAGCTCGCCGGAGATCCTGCAGGCACGCCTGGATGGACGCTTGTCGTCCCTGGTCGCCGGGCATTTCACCGTGGGCGGCTGGGCCATGGTGTTGGTCCATGACGATGCCAAGGGCCTGGACATTGGCGCCTATGGCGGACGCGACCGGCAGTTGGCGCTATTCCAATTGATCGATGCCGGCCAGGCGCGGCGCTTGTTGGGGCCGACACCGTCGGTGAATTTCCGCGCGTTGTCCGCCCAGGACAAGCCCGTGTCCTATCGTTACCCGTTCAGCCTGCACCTGCTGCTGCGCTAGACGCCGGCCAGGTGCAGCACCAGTTTGACGATGCCGAACAGCGTCAAGGCGAATACTGCTGTGAACAGAATGCCCAGGATCACGAAGTGGCTGGGCTTGCCGTGGGTGAAGTCGCGGGCGCGATTCTTGCCGCTCTGCACGCCAAACGCAGCGGCCATGACGCTGTGGAGCATCTGCCAGAAGGTCGGCGGCTTGTTGTTGACTGGATCGTCCATACATCCCTCGACACAAGGTGTGTGAGGGACAGCATAGACAATCCAGGCCGGCTTAGTTGTCGTAGCCCAGGTTCGGCGCCAGCCAGCGCTCGGTCACGGCCAGGTCCTGGCCCTTGCGCGCGGTGTAGCTGGTCACCTGATCCTTGTCGACCTTGCCCACGGCAAAGTACTGCGCCTGCGGGTGGGCGAAGTACCAGCCGCTGACCGCCGCCGCCGGGAACATCGCATAGTGCTCGGTGAGGAACACGCCGCTGCGCCCAGCCTGCATTTCGCGGGCCTCGGGGTCGAGCAGTTGGAACAACTGGGCTTTCTCGGTGTGGTCCGGGCACGCCGGGTAGCCGGGGGCAGGGCGGATGCCGCTGTACTGCTCCTTGATCAGCGCCTCGTTGTCCAGTTGCTCGTCCTTGGCGTAGCCCCAGTGTTCCTTGCGCACCTGCTGGTGCAGCCACTCGGCACAGGCCTCGGCCAGGCGGTCGGCCAGGGCCTTGACCATGATCGAGTTGTAGTCGTCACCCGCGTCCTGGTAGGCCTTGGCCACTTCTTCGGCGCCGATGCCGGCGGTGGTGATGAAGCCACCGATGTAGTCGGTCACGCCGCTGTCTTTTGGAGCGACGAAGTCGGCCAGGGAGAAGTTCGGCTTGCCGTCGGTCTTGATGATCTGCTGGCGCAGGTGGTGCAGCCTGGCAATCGGCTGGCCGTCTTCGCCGTAGACTTCCAGGTCATCGTCCTGCACCTGGTTGGTCGGCCAGAAACCGAACACCGCACGGGCGCTGATGAGTTTTTCGTCGATCAGTTTCCTGAGCATTTCCTGGGCGTCGGCGTACAGCGCGGTGGCGGCTTCACCCACCACTTCATCGGTCAGGATGCGCGGGAACTTGCCGGCCAGGTCCCAGGAGATAAAGAACGGAGTCCAGTCGATGTACTCGGCCAGGACGTTGAGGTCGATATTGTCCAACACCCTTGAGCCGGTGAAGGTTGGCTTGACCGGCGTGTAGGTGCTCCAGTCGAACTGCGGCTTCTTGGCGATGGCCGCCGGGTAGCTCAGGCGTTCGGTGCGCGCGCTGCGGTTGGAGGTGCGTTCACGCACGTCGATGTATTCCAGGCGGGTCTTCTCGACGAAGCCGGCCTTCAATTCCTTGGACAGCAGCTGCGTGGCCACGCCCACCGCACGGGAGGCGTCGGTGACGTAGATCACCGCGTCGTTGCTGTACTTGGGCTCGATCTTCACCGCCGTGTGCGCCTTGGAGGTGGTCGCACCGCCGATCATCAGCGGCAGGTGGAAATCCTGGCGCTGCATCTCGCGGGCCACATGCACCATCTCGTCCAGGGACGGCGTGATCAGGCCGGACAGCCCGATAATGTCGCACTTCTGTTCCTTGGCCACCTGCAGGATCTTCTCGGCCGGCACCATTACGCCGAGGTCGACGATGTCATAGCCGTTGCAGCCGAGTACCACGCCGACGATGTTCTTGCCGATGTCGTGCACGTCGCCCTTCACCGTGGCCATCAGGATCTTGCCCTTCGCTTCCGGCTTGTCGCCTTTTTCCAGCTCGATGAACGGGATCAAGTGGGCCACGGCCTGCTTCATCACGCGGGCGGATTTCACCACCTGGGGCAGGAACATCTTGCCGGCGCCGAACAGGTCGCCAACGATGTTCATGCCGGACATCAGCGGGCCTTCGATCACTTCGATCGGGCGCGCGAACGACAGCCGCGATTCTTCGGTGTCTTCGACGATATGGGTGGTGATGCCCTTGACCAGCGCGTGTTCCAGGCGCTTGTTGACCGGCCAGCCGCGCCACTCTTCGGTCTCGGCTTCTTTTACGCTGCCGTCGCCCTTGTACTTGTCGGCAATGGCGAGGAGGGCGTCGGTGCCTTCCGGGGTGCGGTTGAGGACTACATCTTCCACGGCATCGCGCAGCTCGGCCGGGATCTGGTCATAGATCTCCAACTGGCCGGCGTTGACGATACCCATGGTCAGGCCGTTGCGGATCGCATACAGCAGGAACACCGAGTGGATCGCCTCACGCACCGGGTTGTTGCCACGGAACGAGAACGACACGTTGGACACGCCACCGGAGGTCAGCGCATACGGCAGCTCGTCGCGAATATAGGCGCAGGCGTTGATGAAATCGACGGCGTAGTTGTTGTGCTCTTCGATGCCGGTGGCGACCGCGAAGATGTTCGGGTCGAAGATGATGTCTTCCGGCGGGAAGCCGACTTCATTGACCAGGATGTCGTAGGAGCGCTTGCAGATTTCCTTCTTGCGCGCTTCGGTGTCGGCCTGGCCGGCTTCGTCGAACGCCATCACCACCACGGCGGCGCCGTAGCGCTTGCACAGCTTGGCGTGGTGAATGAACTGCTCGACCCCTTCCTTCATGCTGATGGAGTTGACGATGCCCTTGCCCTGGATGCACTTGAGGCCGGCTTCGATCACTTCCCACTTGGAGGAGTCGATCATGATCGGTACGCGGGAGATGTCCGGCTCGCCGGCAATCAGATTGAGGAAGGTCACCATGGCCTTCTTCGAATCGAGCATGCCCTCGTCCATGTTGATGTCGATCACCTGGGCGCCGGCTTCCACCTGTTGCAGGGCGACTTCCAGGGCTTCGGTGTAGTTGTCCTCGCGGATCAGGCGGGCGAAACGCGCAGAACCGGTGATGTTGGTGCGCTCGCCGACGTTGACGAACAACGAGCTGCGATCAATGGTGAACGGCTCCAGGCCCGACAGGCGACAGGCCTTGGGGATGTCCGGGATGGTGCGCGGCGCGTAGCCGGCCACGGCCTTGGCGATGGCTTCGATATGGCCCGGGGTGGTGCCGCAGCAGCCGCCGACGATATTGAGGAAGCCGCTCTGGGCGAACTCTTCGATGACCTTGGCGGTTTCCGACGGCAATTCGTCGTACTCGCCGAATTCATTGGGCAGGCCGGCGTTGGGGTGCGCGGACACATGGGTATTGGCTTTGTTGGACAGCTCTTCCAGGTACGGGCGCAGCTCGCTGGCGCCGAGGGCGCAGTTCAGGCCCACGGAAATCGGCTTGGCGTGGGCGACCGAGTTCCAGAAGGCTTCAGTGGTCTGGCCCGAGAGGGTACGGCCGGAGGCGTCGGTGATGGTGCCGGAGATCATGATCGGCAATTCGATACCGAGCGCTTCGAACACACCCTGCACGGCGAAGATCGCGGCCTTGGCGTTGAGGGTGTCGAAGATGGTCTCGATCAGGATCAGGTCGGCACCGCCCTCGATCAGGCCTTGGGTGGCCTCGGTGTAGTTCTCCACCAGTTCATCGAAGGTGACGTTGCGGTAGCCGGGGTTGTTCACATCGGGCGACAGCGAGCAGGTGCGGCTGGTCGGGCCGAGGACGCCGGCGACGAAACGCGGCTTGGCCGGGTTCTCGGCGGTCTTGGCATCGGCGATCCTGCGCGCCAGGCGTGCGCCTTCGACGTTCAGTTCATAGGCCAGTTCTTCCATGCCGTAGTCGGCCATGGAGATACGGGTGGCGTTGAAGGTGTTGGTTTCGAGGATGTCGGCTCCGGCATCCAGGTAGGCCTTCTCGATCCCGCCGATCACGTCCGGGCGGGTGAGCACCAGCAGGTCGTTGTTGCCCTTGACGTCGCTCGGCCAGTCGGCGAAGCGTTTGCCGCGGTAGTCGTGTTCTTCCAGTTTATAGCTCTGGATCATCGTGCCCATGCCGCCGTCGAGGATCAGGATGCGTTCCTTGAGGGCGTGGTAAAGGGCTTGCAGACGAGCGCTACGATCGGACATGGGACTACTCTGGTCAGGCATTACGGAGGGCGTGGATCATAACAAACCTGTGCGGATTTGCGGCATGCCGGGGTTTTGCATGAATATCGCTCATGTTGAGCGGGTGCATGGCCCGGTAGAATCACCGCCACTTTAAACCGCACGCATTGAATCGGGACCGGATACATGTCACTTCGTCTTATCGTCAGCGCCGTCCTGGCATTGATAGCCAGTACCGCTCTGGCGGAAGGTCCCCCTCAGGCGATCTCCTATACGCGCGATATTCAACCGATCTTCACCGAGAAGTGCGTGGCTTGCCATGCGTGCTACGACTCGGCCTGCCAACTGAACCTGGGCAGTGCCGAGGGCGCGGCGCGCGGTGCGACCAAAGTGCCGGTGTACGACGGCGAGCGCAGCCAGGCCACACCCACCACGCGCTTGTTCTATGACGCCTTCGGCAAGCAGGCGTGGCAGCAGAAGGGTTTTTATTCGGTTCTCGACGCCCAGGGCAGCCAGGCTGCGTTGATGGCGCGCATGCTGGAGCTGGGGCATACCGCAGCCCTGAAGCCCAATGCCAGGTTGCCCGAAGAGATCGTATTGGGCCTGAGCCGCGAAAACATGTGCGCCACGCCGGGCGAGTTCAACGCCTATGCCGGTGCCCATCCCAAGGAGGGCATGCCGTTGGCGGTCACCGGCCTGAGCGACCAGCAGTACCAGACCCTGCAACGCTGGCTGGCCTCCGGTGCACCGATTGACGAGCAAGGTGTGGCCCCCAGTGCCCAGGAAGCCGCGCAGGTGCTGCAATGGGAAAGCCTGTTCAACGCCCCCGGCGCCCGGGAAAGCCTGGTAGCCCGTTGGCTGTTCGAGCATTTGTTTATTGCGCATCTGTATTTCGAAGGCGGTGAGCCGGGGCATTTCTTCCAGTGGGTGCGCTCGCGTACTCCCAGCGGCCAGCCGATTGACCTGATCAACACCCGACGTCCCAATGACGATCCCGGCACCCGCGTGTACTACCGCCTGTGGCCCGTGGAAGGGGTGATCGTCCACAAGACTCACATCACATACCCCCTCAGCGCAGAGAAAATGGCGCGGGTCAAAGCCTTGTTCTACAGCGGTGACTGGCAGGCCAGCGCCTTGCCGGGCTACGGCCCCGGCCGCCGTGCCAACCCTTTCGAGACATTCGAGGCGATTCCCGCCCAGGCGCGCTACCAGTTCATGCTGGATAACGCCGAGTACTTTGTGCGCACCTTTATTCGCGGGCCGGTGTGCCGCGGGCAAATTGCCACGGACGTGATCCGCGACAATTTCTGGGCGTTGTTCCAGGCGCCCGACCACGACCTGTACGTCACCGATGCGCGCTATCGCGGCCAGGTCACGCCGTTGCTGGCGATGCCAGGGCAGAATGACGATGTGGGCAGTGTGCTCAGCCTGTGGCTCGAATACCGCGATAAGCGCAACCAGTACGAAGCCCTGCGGCGAGACAGCTATGCCGAGTTGCCGGCACCCAGTTGGTCGACCCTGTGGGCCGGCAATGACAATGCCCTGTTAAGCATCTTCCGCCACTTCGACAGCGCCTCGGTCAATAAGGGCCTGATTGGTGAAGTCCCGCAGACACTGTGGTTGTTCGACTATCCGTTGCTCGAGCGCACCTATTACCAACTGGTGGTCAATTTCGATGTGTTCGGCAACGTATCGCACCAGGCCCAGACCCGGCTGTACTTCGACCTGATCCGCAACGGTGCCGAGCAGAACTTCCTGCGCCTGATGCCGGCCGATAGCCGCGATGCGTTTATGGATGATTGGTACCAGAACAGCGGCAAGATCAAGCTGTGGCTGGATTACGAAGCCATCGACGACGACACGCCTACTGCCTTGCACCTGGATAAAAAGGACCCCAAGCGCGACTTCGCCAACCAGTTGCTTGCCCGCTACGGTGACCTGAATGCCAGCCCGGATCCGATCAACCGTTGCGGGGGCGCGTTTTGTTCGCGCGACGGTATCGACCCGGCGCTGCAGGACGCCGAACAGGCGTTCAGCCGCCTGACTTCACGCCCGGCGGCGGGGCTCAAGGTGATTGACCAGTTACCCGAAGCGACGATGCTGCGCGTCGAAACCGCCAGCGGCAAGCGCGTGGTCTACAGCCTGCTGCGCAATCGCGCTCACAGTAACGTGGCATTTCTGCTGGGCGAGGCTTATCGCTATCAGCCGGGCCTGGACACACTGACCCTTTACCCTGGAGTGCTCAGCAGTTACCCGAACTTCATGTTCAACATCCCTGCCCAGGAAGTGCCCGAATTCGTCGCCGAAATGGAGCGGGCCAAGGACGCCAATCGCTTTGAGAAAATTGTCAACCGCTGGGGCGTGCGCCGCAGCCACCCGTTGTTCTGGCAGTATTTCCACGATTTGTCCCAGTACATCCGCGAGACGACGCCGGTGGAAGAGGGGGTGCTGGATATGAACCGTTATGAAAACCTCTGACAGAGGTCAGCGTCTTTTCCGACAAAATTACTCGGACTTTGTACCTGCGTAATATTTTGGCGTAAACTGCCGGCAAGCCTGTGAGGAGTTTCCATGACTGCCATAACCATTACCGACGCCGCCCACGATTACCTGGCTGACCTGCTGTCCAAGCAGAACACCCCGGGTATCGGCATCCGCGTCTTTATCACCCAGCCTGGCACCCAGTACGCCGAGACGTGCATCGCCTACTGCAAGCCCGGTGAAGAGAAACCTGAAGACACCGCCCTGGGGCTGAAAAGCTTCACCGCGTATATCGACAACTTCAGCGAAGCCTTCCTGGACGATGCCGTGGTCGACTACGCCACCGACCGCATGGGCGGCCAATTGACCATCAAGGCGCCCAACGCCAAGGTGCCGAACGTCAACGCCGACAGCCCGGTCAACGAGCGCATCAACTACTATCTGCAAACCGAGATCAACCCTGGGCTCGCGAGCCACGGTGGTCAGGTCAGCCTGATCGACGTCGTCGAAGACGGCATTGCCGTATTGAAGTTCGGCGGCGGCTGCCAGGGCTGCGGCCAGGCAGACGTGACCCTGCGCGAGGGCATCGAGCGGACCTTGCTCGAGCGTATTCCGGAGCTCAAGGGCGTCCGTGACGTGACAGACCACACGCAGAAAGAAAACGCCTACTACTGAGTAAGGTGTTCACTGCGAACAAAAAACGGCGCCCGTGAGCGTCGTTTTTTATTATTAAAATTCAAACAGTTATGCCATCTATCTAACAAGTAGGATTAAGTGTGGGAGGGGGCAAGCCCCCTCCAAAATTTTTTGTATTTAGTCATTTAAATCAATGGATTGCTTTGATTTTTTGAAGTAAATCATCAAGGTCGATAAAGGTGCGCATGCCCCGCCCGATACAGCGACGACTCACTGAAGCTATCACTCGCCAGTACCCGACCTACCACAATCAACGCCGTACGCCGAAAGCCCTTGGCGGCGACTTTGTCGGCAATATCGCTGAGTGTGCCGATGGCCCAATCCTGATCCGGCCATGTCGCCCGGTGTACCACGGCAATCGGGCAGTCTGCTCCGTAGTGCGGCAGCAGTTCGGCGACGATCTTCTCCAAATGGTTGACCCCCAGATGAATCGCCATGGTGGTGCCATGCCGGGCCAGGCTGTCGAAGTCTTCCCCGGCCGGCATGCGGGTTTTATCGGCGTAGCGCGTCAGGATCACGCTTTGGGCGATGTCCGGCAAGGTCAGTTCGGTCTCCAGCAACGCTGCGCAGGCGGCCACTGCGGTGACGCCGGGAATGATCTGGAAGGGGATGCCCAACTCGCGCAGGTAACGGATCTGCTCGCCAATCGCGCCATACAGGCTCGGGTCGCCGGAGTGCACGCGGGCCACATCCTGGTCGTTGGCGTGGGCGGTCTTGATCAGTTCGATGATCTGTTCCAGGTGCAGTTCGGCGCTGTTGACCACCTGTTGCGCCTGATGACCTTCCAGCACCGCCGCCGGCACCAGCGAGCCGGCATAGATGATCACCGAGCAACTGCGGATCAGGCGTTGGCCTTTGACGGTGATCAATTCCGGATCGCCGGGGCCGGCGCCGATGAAGTAGACGGTCATGGAGAATTCCTGTGGAAAAACGGGCGAGCATGAAGATTGCTCATGATCGGGAAGGGCGATTATCGGGATTTTAGCCGGCGCAGGCCAATGCAAAGGTGGCCTGGGCGTTTTTCTGACGGGTGATCAGCAAACGGGCAGGGCCGCCGCAGAGCTGTTCGGCCAGGGCCAGGGCGGCACTTTCGGCGATGCCGTAACAGCCGGTATGGGCGAAGGCGACCGTGGACCTGTGACTCAGCCTGGCTTCATAAGCCGCCAGTTGCCCGGCGCTGAAACACTGCAACGGCAGGTTGAGCAACCGGGCCAGGGCGAGTAATCCGGGCTCATCCTGCCTGCGGTCAATACTGGCCAGCGCGCTGACACGCTGACGCTCGATCCCGCCTGCGGCGAGGGCGCTGTCGAACAGCGCCAGCAGGGTGTCGACATCACAACCCCGCTGGCAACCCAGGCCGACCACCAGGGTCATGCCGAGTATTGATCGTCGCGGTTGCGGCGGAACAACCAGGCACTGATCAGGCCAAGGGCCAGCCAGAACGCCACGTTGGTCAACTGCGAAGCGATCTTGAACTGCGCTTCGAGGGCTTCCGGCGCCAGCATCGAATGGGTTTCCGGCTGCGGTGCACCGATCACATGCGGCACCACCAGGATCGCCACGCCCAGGACTTTCAGCAGCCAGTTGCGACCAAACACGATCAGCGCAATCCCGGCCGCCGTGGAGGCAGCGGTGCCGATCCACCAGATCTGCCGTTGCGCCAGGTCGGCGGCGGCAGTGCCCGGCAGCTCCGGTGGCAGGCCCAGGGTGGGCGCCAGCACAAAGGTCGCGTAACCGGCCAGGCCCCACAGCAAGCCTTGGGTCGTGCGGGTCGGTGCGCGCAGGGTGTAGAGGCCGGCCAGCATCAGGGCGAAGCCGACGGCCACCACCAGGTTGCCGCCGGTGGTCGACAGCACGCGCTGCCAGCCGTCTTCCGGCTCCCAGGCTTCGGCGTCGTGGGTGTGTGCGGCGGCGCCAGCGGCGTGCTCATGGGCCACTTCAGTCGCGGCCGGGGCCTTTTCAAAGGTTTCCGCCTGCAGAATCAGCGGAGCGACCCAGAAGCTTTGCAGCAGGGTCAGCAGCAGGGCGGCCAGCAGGCCGGTGAACCCTGCGGTTTGCGCAATACGCTTGATCATGTCGGCAGGCCTCAGTGGCACGGGAACGCGGCGCTGTGGCGGGTATCGTGGGCAGCGTTGTGCACCGCCTCGATGTGCGAGAAACCGGCGAAATACACCAGGCACGCGCCGAGGATCGACGCACCGATGGCGGCGGTCAGGCGTTGGCTGAGGGTGGCGGAGCTGCTGGCGGTGTGCGAGGTGCTGCTGATGATCGACATGGCGCGTCCCTTTCAGGTGTCAAGGTGACACGAGCGCATGCAAACTCCGCGAGCCAGGCACGCAGGGTTTTAACAGCGCCCGCCCACCGCGGGTTTGTTATTCGATGTTATTCGGGCCGGTCTCCGGGCTTGCGAGGGACACTGGGTCTATAAAGCGTCGCCTTCCCATGCCGTACAGGCACAGTGGATCTGACGCTTCACTCGCTTACCGTTGCGGGGGCAGCACCGGACTCGTCATGACGCCATGACTCACCGGTTTCCCGTTTCACCCTGTGAAGGGCACCCGAAACAAGATGTGTAGGAGAGCATGGGCCGGGGACGGTAGTCAAATGCGGCGAGCCCCTGTAGCCTTGCACCCTCGAGGTTCTTCGGCCCAGGCCGAAGCTAAGAAGGGAACGCGGTCCAAGCCGCGGCTGCCCCCGCAACTGTGAAGGGTTTATCTGACTGCCACGCCACTGCCACTGCGGCGGGAAGGCGCAGTCGGCGCCGGTCGCAAGACCCGCAAGCCCCAAGCCAGGAGACCTGCCTCGCCACCGATTTTCCAATTCAACCGGGCGGGGTGATCCGGTGACGAAATCCGCTTCTGCGCGCCGCCGCAGTGCCTATCGTCCTGTATGCCCGCCCCAAAGGGCATCCGATGAAAACACTGGCCAAACTCCCCGTCACCATCGTTACCGGCTTCCTTGGCTCGGGCAAGACCACCTTGCTGCGCCATATGCTCGACAACGCCCAGGGCCGTCGCATTGCGGTAATCGTCAACGAGTTCGGCGAGTTGGGCATCGACGGTGAGATCCTCAAGCAGTGCTCCATCGGCTGCACCGAAGAAGAGGCCAACGGCCGTGTGTACGAGCTGGCCAACGGCTGCCTGTGCTGCACCGTGCAGGAGGAGTTCTTCCCGGTGATGCGCGAACTGGTCGCCCGTCGTGGCGACCTCGACCATATCCTCATCGAAACCTCGGGCCTGGCCCTGCCAAAACCCTTGGTGCAGGCCTTCCAGTGGCCGGAAATCCGCAGCGCCTGCACGGTTGATGCGGTCATCACCGTGGTCGACAGCCCGGCCGTGGCCGCCGGCACGTTCGCCGCGTTCCCGGATCAGGTCGATGCCCAGCGCAAACTCGACCCGAACCTGGACCACGAATCGCCGCTGCACGAGCTGTTTGCCGACCAACTGGCCAGCGCCGACCTGGTGATCCTCAACAAATCCGACCTGATCAGCGCCGAAGACCTGGCCCGTGTGCGCCTGGAAGTCGCCGAAGAGCTGCCGCCGGCGGTGAAGATCATCGAAGCCAGCAGCGGTCGCCTGCCGTTGGACGTATTGATCGGCCTGGGCGCGGGTTCCGAAGAACATATCGACGCTCGCCATAGCCACCACGATCATCACCACGAAGGTGAAGACGAGCATGATCACGACGCCTTCGATTCCATCTCCATCGACCTGCCCCAAGCCGACGAAGCGCTGCTGCTCGACGCCCTGAACCAGTTGGTGGTTCAGCACGGTATCCTGCGGGTCAAAGGCTTCGCCGCCATCCCGAACAAGCCGATGCGCCTGCTGATCCAGGGTGTGGGCACGCGTTTCGACAAGCACTTCGACCGTGCCTGGGGCGCCGACGAAGCGCGCATCACGCGGCTGGTGCTGATCGGCCAGGCGCTGGACGCAGCGGGCCTCGAAGCGCAACTGCGCGCTGCCCTCAGCGTTTAACCCATGCACCTGCTCAGGACTCAGCCCGGTGGTTTCGTCGCGGACGACAATATTGCCGACCTTGGCCAAACCCCCGCTGAACTGGTGATCCTGTGCAGCGGCGATTCCAGCCTGGCGCTGCTGGCCGAAGCCGCCCAGCAGTTGCCCGAGGATTACCCCAGCCTGCGCCTGGCCAACCCGATGCAGGTGCAGAACCACGCCTCGGTCGACCTGTATGTGGATGAGGTGCTGCGCCACGCCAAGGTCATCCTGATTTCGCTGCACGGCGGCATCGGTTACTGGCGCTACGGCATCGAGCGTTTGGTGGAGCTGGCCGAGCGCGGCGTCACCCTGATCCTGGTGCCGGGTGATGATCGCCCGGACCCGGAGCTCAGCGGCCTGAGCACGGTGAATGCCGAACAGCGCGACCGCCTGTGGCACTTCCTGCGCCAGGGCGGGCTCTCTAACGCGCTGGATTTTTTCCGCTGCCTGGCCAGCGGCTACTTGGACCGCGATTACCCGTGGGCCGAGCCGCAGACCTTGCCGCGCACCGCGATCTATCACCCGCACAAAGCCAACCCTCGCCTCAATGACTGGCAGACCGATTGGCACGCGGATTGGCCCGTGGCGGCGGTGCTGTTCTACCGCTCGCACCTGCAGGCGGCCAATACCGGTTTTATCGATGTGTTCTGCCAGCGCTTGCAGGCGGCGGGCCTTAACCCGTTGCCGATGGCGGTGGCCAGTTTGAAAGAACCCGGCTGCCTGGCGGTGGTCGAGGACCTGCTGGATGAGGTCGGCGCGGCAGTGATCCTGAACACCACCGGTTTTGCCCAATCCAGCCCCGAAGCCCCGCATCTGCGTCCGTTTCGTCGCAATATCCCGGTGATCCAGGCGATCTGCGCCCAGGATAACCAGCCGGGCTGGCAGGCCAGCGAGCAAGGTCTTGGCCCGCGCGACTTGGCGATGCACATTGCCTTGCCGGAGCTGGACGGGCGCATTATCAGCCGTCCGATCAGCTTCAAGGATCTGGCCTGGCGCAGCGAGCGCAGCCAGTCGGACGTGGTGTGCTACCGCGCAGCGCCCGAACGCATGGACTTCGTCGCCGAGCTGGCGCGCCGTTGGGTCGAGCTGGCACGGGTACCGAATGAGGATAAACGCATCGCCCTGATCCTTGCCAACTACCCGACCCGCGACGGCCGTATCGGCAATGGTGTGGGCCTGGACACCCCGGCCGCCGCGCTGAATATCCTGCGTGCCCTGCAGGCCGAAGGCTATCCGGTGCCGGATCAACTGCCTGAGAGCGGCACTGCACTGATCCATGACCTGCTCGGCGGCGTCACCAACGACCTCGACAGCCTCGACCTGCGCCCCTGTCATCAAAGCCTCGGCCTGGACGACTACGAGGCGATGTTCAAGCGTTTGCCTGAATCCAACCGCCAGGCGGTGCTGGAGCGATGGGGCGCGCCGCACAACGATCCAATGTTCCGTGACGGCCGCCTGATGATCGCCGGCCTGCGCCTGGGCCAGACCTTCGTCGGTATCCAGCCGGCCCGGGGTTACCAGGTGGATGCCAGCGCGGTGTACCACGACCCGGACCTGGTGCCGCCCCATGGCTACCTGGCGTTCTACTTCTGGTTGCGCCACACCTACGGCGCCCATGGCGTGATCCATGTGGGCAAGCACGGCAACCTCGAATGGCTGCCGGGCAAGGGCGTGGGGCTCTCGGAAAACTGCTGGCCGGATGCGCTGCTGGGACCGCTGCCGAACATCTACCCGTTTATCGTCAACGACCCGGGCGAGGGCGCCCAGGCCAAGCGGCGCACCCAGGCGGTGATCATCGACCACCTGATGCCGCCGCTGACCCGCGCCGAAACCTACGGGCCGCTGCGGGACCTTGAGCTGTTGGCGGACGAATACTACGAAGCCCAACTGCTCGACCCACGCCGGGCCCGCGAGCTGCAAAAAGACATCCTCAAGCTGGTGCGCGAAACCCGCATCGACCAGGAGCTTGAGCTGGATGGCGACGCCGATGCCGCTATCTGGCTGCCGCGCCTCGACACCTACCTGTGCGACTTGAAGGAGTCGCAGATCCGCGACGGCCTGCACATCTTTGGCGAATCCCCCGTGGGCCGCTTGCGCATCGACACCTTGCTGGCCTTGCTGCGCATCCCGCGTGGAGACGGCCGTGGCCCGCAATCGAGCCTGCTGCGCGTGTTGGCCAAGGCGTTCGCGCTGGGTTTTGACCCGCTGGACTGTGCCCTGGCCGAGCCCTGGACCGGGCGACGCCCGGCAGTGTTGCAGAAGATCGATGGGCAGCAGTGGCGCACCGCCGGGGATACCCGCGAGCGCTTGGAGTTGTATGCGGCGCGAATGATCGAGCAGGCGTTGGAAGGGCCGCTGGAACAGCTGGAAGAGCCCGGCTGGGAAGAGGTGAAGGCGGTGATCGAAAGCCTGCGCATCGTCGTGGCGCCACGCCTGGATGCCTGCGGCCCGGCGGAAATGCACGGCTTGCTGGAGGCCCTCGGCGGGCGCTTTGTTCCGGCCGGCCCAAGCGGTGCGCCGAGCCGGGGGCGCCTGGATGTGCTGCCGACCGGGCGCAATTTCTTCACCGTCGATGTGCGTAACCTGCCGACGACCACCGCGTGGCGCATCGGCTTCCAGTCCGCCAACCTGATACTTGAGCGGCACCTGCAGGACCACGGCGATCACCTGCGCCAGCTCGGCCTGTCGGTGTGGGGCACGGCCACCATGCGCACCGGTGGCGACGACATCGCCCAGGCCATGGCGCTGATGGGCGTGCGGCCGGTGTGGGCCACCGGCAGTCAACGGGTGGATGACTTTGAAATCCTGCCGATCAGCCTGCTGGACCGCCCGCGCGTGGACGTCACCTTGCGCGTGTCCGGGTTTTTCCGCGATGCCTTCGCCAACCTGATCCGCCTGTTCGACGCGGCGGTACAGGCGGTGGCGGCCCTGGATGAGCCGGACGACATGAACCCGCTGGCCGCCAAGGTGCGCAGTGAGCGCGCGGCGTTGCTGGCCTCCGGCCTGGATGCAGAGGCCGCAGCGAAACAGGCCGGCTGGCGTATCTTCGGGGCTAAGCCCGGTGCCTACGGCGCGGGCGTGCAGGGCGCCATTGACGGGCGCCTGTGGCAAAGCCGCGAGGACCTGGCTGAGGTCTACCTGAATTGGGGCGGCTACGCCTATGGCGGCTCCGACGAAGGCACCGCTGCTCGCGCACAGTTTGCCCAGCGCCTGAGCCAGGTGCAGGCGGTGTTGCAGAACCAGGATAACCGCGAGCACGACCTGCTCGACTCCAACGACTACTACCAATTCCAGGGCGGCATGCTCGCCGCCGTGGAAACCCTGAGTGGCGACAAGGCCGCCAGCTATCACGGCGACCATAGCCAGCCGGACCTGCCGAGGATTCGCACCTTGAAGGAAGAGCTGAACCGGGTGATCCGTTCCCGCGCCGCCAACCCCAAGTGGATCGACGGCGTGAAGCGCCATGGCTATAAAGGTGCGTTTGAAATGGCCGCGACCGTGGACAATCTGTTCGCCTTCGACGCCACCACGGCGCTGATCGACGATCATCAATATGCATTGCTCGCCGACGCCTACCTGCTGGACCCTGACACCCGGGCCTTTGTGCAGCAGCACAACCCCGCAGCGCTGCGTGATATGACCGAGCGCATGCTCGAAGCCCAGCAGCGCGGTTTGTGGCAGGAACCGGGGGCGTATCGCGAGGCGTTGGAAAACCTGTTGCTGGATATAGAAGAAGACAGCTAGAACGCGAGATGCGGCTTGTTGTGGCTGGCGGGCTTGTTGTGGTGAGCGGGCTTGTCGAATCGTCGCACCGCCCGCGCTGGGCTGCGAAGCGGCCCCAAAAACATAGTCCCGGAGCTACCTGGCACACTGCAGCGCTCCTATTGGGGCTGCTTCGCAGCCCAGCGCGGGGCAAGCCCGCTCACCACAAGTAGCTTGCTCATGACCGGGTGATTACTTGTACAGCAGAATTTAAAGAGAGAACGGATGACCGATACTCCGCATTTCCCACTGTCCGCCGTGGTCGCTGCCGACGACCTGAAACTGGCGCTGTGCCTGACCGCCATCGACCCGAAGATCGGCGGCGTGCTGATCGAAGGCCCGCGTGGCATGGCCAAATCCACCCTGGCCCGTGGTCTGGCGGATCTGCTGGCCAGCGGCCAATTCGTCACCTTGCCGTTGGGCGCCACTGAAGAGCGCCTGGTGGGGACCCTGGACCTGGATGCCGCGCTGAGCGAAGGCCGCGCGCAGTTTTCCCCTGGGGTGCTGGCCAAGGCCGACGGCGGCGTGTTGTATGTGGATGAAGTCAACCTGCTGCCCGATCACCTGGTGGACCTGTTGCTCGACGTCGCCGCCAGCGGCACCAACCTGATCGAACGCGACGGCATTTCCCATCGCCATTCGGCGCGCTTTGTGCTGATCGGCACCATGAACCCGGAGGAGGGCGAGTTGCGCCCGCAGTTGCTGGATCGCTTCGGTTTTAACGTGGCGCTGAGCGGGCAGACGCTGCCGGCCGAGCGCGGGCAGATCATCCGGCGGCGCCTGGATTTCGACAGTGACCCCGCCGCGTTCTGCACCCAGTGGGCCGGGCAGCAGGCGGCGTTACGCGAGCGCTGCACCCAGGCGCGGGCGCGGCTGGACAGTATCGAGCTGGATGATCAGGCCCTGGCGCAGATCACCGAGCGTTGCTTTGCCGCCGGTGTCGACGGCTTGCGCGCCGACCTGGTCTGGCTGCGCGGCGCCCGGGCCCATGCGGCGTGGCGGGGCGCGGATACCATTGCCGAAGAAGACATCGAAGCGGTGGCGGAATTCGCCTTGCGCCACCGTCGCCAGGCGCAATCCCCACCGGCCAGTCCACCCAAGCCAGGGCAGGCGCCGACACCCTCGGACACCTCGCCCGGCCAAGGCCAATGGGGCGATATGCCCGCACCGGCCCTGCCTACTGGCACGCGCCGAGACGTGCCCACCTGGCCAAAAAAGCCCTAGGCATTCGCCCCCGACCTGACGCGGGGGCGGATGCCCGGCCCAAGGCGGGGCGACTGGACAACGGCAGGCAGGGCAAGGCACGCAGCGCACAGCTGGGTTCGATCAACTGGCCGGGCACCTTGCTCGGCGGCCGGCCGCACTCCCGTGGAGACCTGCGCTACCACCTGCGCAGCCGCTCGGCCCATGAGTTGTGGCTGGTGATCGTGGATGCGTCGGCGTCCACGCGGCGGCATCGTGCATTAACCGACGCCAAGGGCTTGCTCGCCCAGCTGTTTGACGATGCTTACCGGCAACGGGCGCGCATAGCGTTGTTGACCGCCAGCGGCCAGGCGCCGAAGTGGCAGGTACAGGGGTTGAAAGCTGCGAAAGGCCTGGCGGGCTGGCTGGATCAGTTGGGCGCGGGCGGTGGTACGCCGTTGCTGGCGGCGCTGACCGAGGCCGGGCATTGGCTGGTGGCGCGGCGCAAGCGTTATCCGGCCGAGCAGCAGCGTGTACTGGTGATTACGGATGGGCGGCTGAAGGACATTACCGGGTTGCCGTTACTGGCGTGTGCGGGGTTGCTGGTGGATATCGAGCGCGGGCCGATCAGGTTGGGGCGGGCCCAGGAGCTGGCGGTGGGGTTGCAGATGGATTATCGGCATATCGATGAGTTGTAGTGGCGGTACCACAGCCATCGGGGGCTTGCCCCGATGAGGCCCTCACATACACCACACACTCTATCAACCAGCCCCCGGCACATTCGGCCAAAGATCCGCCACCAGGAACAAGCGCTCGGCTTCCTCCCAATCCGCGCCGTTCTGCACCATGCGCACCAGCAGCTGCGCAGGCGCCATCGGATCAAGGTCTGCCAGCCAGGCCTGCATCTGTTCTTCGCTCCACACCTCATCCGCCGGGTAATGCGCCGGCGCCAGCCACGCGTGCCGGGGCAACGGTTGCCAGCGGCCTGGCGCACTGGCGCTGACAAAATCCCGCCAGTCCCGCTGATGCAACCAGCGCCCGCGCAAATGCTGCGGATGGGCGCCGTGGGGCGGTTCGGCCAGCCCAGGCCAGGGATAGAGCAAATACCCGCCGAGCCACAGGTGCGCGTCAAACTGCTGAATATCCAGGGCCGCCAACACCTCGCGGCTTTCTGCCCGCGCCGAGATCGGCAGTTGATGCTGGGCCAGGTGCGCCAGCTTGCGGTCCAGCCGATCGTGGCAGCCTGGGCCCAGCCATTGCGCGGTGTCCTGGCCGTTGCCGTCCTGCGGGCCCAGGTAGAGTTTGATCGCCAGTTCCAGGTGATGCACGCCATTGCGGTCGCGCAGCAGCATGTCCAGTTCGCCCAGTGTGTGCCCGGCGCGGCGGATCGGCAGGTTGGCGGCAAGCAACTCCACCCCCGGCGCATGCTGCACGGCGAACTGCCACAGGCGTTCGTAGTACAGGCCCAGGCGCCGGGTGCGTGACAGGCTCAACCAGTGCTGCAAGGCGCGGCTGTCCTGGTCGAGTGCGCGTAGCCAGTGTTCAAGACGGTCGGGCGCCTGCACCCAGTCGCTGCCCGCCAGCGGGTGGCGCTGTGGCCACGGTGTCTGCGCGAGCATCGGCGGGGCAAGCATCACCCACGCCAGGTCGCGCACCTCGGGGTGGCGCAGTTGGCGGGGCAGGTTGTGCAAATCCGGGAACACAGTCATGGTCCGAGCATAGCCTTTTAACCGTTGCGCAGGGGGCTGAGAACCGTTGTCATCAAGGCTTCACGGCGACAAAGGATTTTGCCTGAGCCGGCCTTTCGCCCATAATCGTTTCTTTTTTGCCCCACCCCCAATCCCGCAGGAGCCCCATGGAGCACTTTCGCAATATCGGCATTATCGGTCGCCTGGGCAGTACCCAGGTGTTGGACACCGTCCGCCGGCTGAAAAAATTCCTGCTGGAACGCCACCTGCATGTGATCCTCGAAGACACCATCGCCGAAATCCTCCCCGGCCACGGCCTGCAAACCTCCTCGCGCAAGATGCTCGGCGAAGTCTGCGACATGGTCATCGTGGTCGGCGGCGACGGCAGCCTGCTCGGCGCGGCCCGGGCCCTGGCGCGGCATAACGTGCCGGTGCTGGGGATCAACCGTGGCAGCCTGGGGTTTCTCACCGATATCCGCCCCGATGAGCTGGAAGTCGAAGTGGCCAAGGTGCTCGACGGCCATTACCTGGTGGAAAACCGCTTCCTGCTGCAGGCCGAAGTGCGCCGCCACGGCGAAGCCATCGGCCAGGGCGATGCGCTCAATGACGTGGTGCTGCACCCGGGCAAATCCACGCGGATGATCGAATTCGAGCTGTATATCGACGGCCAGTTCGTGTGCAGCCAGAAGGCCGACGGCCTGATCGTCGCCACCCCCACCGGCTCCACCGCCTACGCGCTGTCGGCCGGTGGCCCGATCATGCATCCCAAGCTCGATGCCATTGTGATCGTGCCGATGTACCCCCATATGTTGTCCAGCCGGCCGATTGTGGTCGATGGCAACAGTGAGCTGAAAATCGTGGTGTCCAAAGACATGCAGATCTACCCGCAAGTCTCCTGCGACGGGCAGAATCATTTCACCTGCGCCCCCGGTGACACCATCACCGTGAGCAAGAAGGCACAGAAGTTGCGCTTGATCCACCCGCTGGATCACAACTACTACGAAGTGTGCCGTACCAAGTTGGGCTGGGGCAGCCGCTTGGGGGGTGGAGGCGACTGATGCTCGATCCCGCGCGTAGCTACGACCTGATTGGTGACGTGCACGGTTGCGCTCATACCCTTGAGCACTTGCTCGACCAGATGGGTTACCACAAGCAGGGCGGCACCTGGCGCCATCCTTCGCGCATGGCGGTGTTCCTCGGCGATATCATCGACCGTGGCCCACGCATTCGCGAGGCGCTGCATATCGTCCACGACATGGCCGAGGCCGGCCAGGCGCTGTGCATCATGGGCAACCACGAGTTCAATGCCCTGGGTTGGGCCACACCGGCGCCGCCGGGCAGTGGCAGGCAGTTCGTGCGCGAGCACACCCCACGGCATGAGCGGCTGATCCACGAGACCCTGACCCAGTTCGAGCAGCACCCGGCCGACTGGCACGACTTCCTCGCCTGGTTCTACGACATGCCGCTGTTTGTCGATGCCGGGCGTTTCCGCGTGGTGCATGCGTGCTGGGACGACGGCTTTATCCAGCCGCTGCGCGCGACGTTCCCGGATGGCTGCATCGACCGGCACTTCCTGCAGGCCGCCGCCGTGCCCGGCAGTTTTGCCTGCAACGCCTTCGACCGCCTGTTGCGCGGCACCGATATGCGCTTGCCGGACGGCCTGACGCTGACCGGTGGCGATGGCCTGACGCGCTCGTTCTTCCGCACCAAGTTCTGGGAGGACGACCCGAAGACCTACGGCGACATTGTGTTCCAGCCCGACGCACTGCCGGAGCCGGTGGCGCGCACGCCATTGTCGCCCCATGAAAAGAATTCCCTGCTGCGCTACGGCGCCGACGAACCCTTGCTGTTCGTCGGTCATTACTGGCGCAGCGGCAAACCGGCGCCGATCCGCCCGAACCTGGCGTGCCTGGACTACAGCGCGGTGCTCTACGGCAAGCTGGTGGCGTACCGCCTGGACCAGGAAACCCAATTGGATCCGCGTAAATTCGTGTGGGTCGACGTTGAGCGGCCCGAGGTGATTGTATGAGTGCCGTGCCCGTATTGCGCTTGCCGTTGAGCGTCGACCTGGGCGGTTTCGTGAAACTGCTGCAACGCATGCAAGTGCCCCATCGCGTCAGCGAAGAAGCCGGCGAGCAGGTGCTGTGGGTGCCCGAGACCATCAGCGATGACGTGCGCGTGCTGTACCAGCGCTTTCCCGCCGGTGACCCGGACCAGCAACTGGATATTCCCGAACAGGCGCCGGTCACACGTCCGGGCTTTGTCCAGCAAGTGCGCCATAGCCCGGTAACGGCGCTGGTGCTGCTGGCAAGCATCATTGTCGGTGCCGTGACCTTGCTCGGTGAAAACCTGCAAGCCATGAGCTGGCTGACCTTCCTGCCGTTCCGGGTGATGGGCGAGTACATCCAGTTCACGCCGTTCGCCGACATGTTGGCTTCCGGCCAATGGTGGCGGCTGTTTACGCCGATGCTGATCCACTTCGGCATCCTGCACCTGGCCATGAACGGCATGTGGTACTGGGAGCTGGGCCGGCGTATCGAAGTGCGCCAGGGCAGCATCAACCTGCTGGGCCTGACCCTGTTGTTCAGCCTGGTCTCCAACTACGCGCAATATGCCTACGGTGGTCCCGGCCTGTTCGGTGGCTTGTCCGGCGTGTTGTATGGCCTGCTCGGGCATTGCTGGATCTTTCAACTGCTCTCGCCCAACCCGGCCTATCGCTTGCCCCGTGGGGTGCTGGTGATGATGCTGGTGTGGCTGGTGTTGTGCCTGTCGGGGCTGGTGTCGATGATCGGCTTCGGCGAAATCGCCAACGCTGCCCATGTCGGCGGCCTGGTTATCGGTTGCCTTACCGGTTTGCTCGGCGGTGTGTATAACCGTCGCAAATCCTCTCTTTGATAAGGAAGAGCCTTATGTCCTCTTTTGCTGAAATGATCGAAAACATCACCCCGGACATCTACGCGAGCCTCAAGCTCGCCGTGGAAATCGGCAAGTGGTCCGATGGCCGCAAGCTCAGTGCCGAGCAGCGCGAGCTGTCCCTGCAGGCCATGATCGCCTGGGAGATCCAGAACCTGCCGGAAGAGCAGCGCACCGGCTACATGGGCCCGCAGGAATGCCAGTCGAAATCGACCACCGTGCCGAACATCCTGTTCAAGTCGGATGCGATCCATTGATTGAAATTGGTCGCGGTGCAGTCAGCAAAATGTCGGCGCAACTCGGTGAGCCGACCGTTCAATACGCGTTTCGCCTGGGCGATACCGAGGTGCCGGTCAACCCCCTGATCGGCACCCATGTGCGCCTGGAATACCTCGGCGCCATTCATTGCAGCCATTGCGGTCGCAAGACCAAGACCAGCTTCAGCCAGGGCTATTGCTACCCGTGCATGACCAAGCTGGCCCAGTGTGACCTGTGCATCATGAGCCCTGGGCGTTGCCATTACGACGCCGGCACCTGCCGTGATCCAGGCTGGGGCGAGACTTTCTGCATGACCGACCACGTGGTGTATCTGGCCAATTCGTCGGGCATCAAGGTCGGCATCACCCGTGCCACCCAATTGCCGACGCGTTGGCTGGACCAGGGCGCCAGCCAGGCGCTGCCGATCATGCGCGTGGCGACGCGCCAGCAATCCGGGTTTGTCGAGGATGTATTGCGCAGCCAGGTGGCGGACAAGACCAACTGGCGTGCGTTGCTCAAGGGCGACGCGGTGGCGGTGGACCTCAAGCAGGTGCGCGACGAGTTGTTCGCCTCCTGCGCCGATGGCCTGCTGCAATTGCAGGAACGCTTAGGCCTGCAGGCTATCCAACCGGTAACCGACCTCGAACCGTTGGAAATCCGCTACCCGGTGGAGCAGTATCCAGCCAAGATCGTCAGCTTCAATCTGGACAAGAACCCGATTGCCGAAGGCACGCTGCTGGGGATCAAGGGCCAATACCTGATCTTCGACACCGGCGTGATCAATATTCGTAAGTACACGGCCTACCAGCTCGCCGTGCATCAGTAGAAGGATGCCACCCATGCGCACCGAACAACCGAAGATGATTTACCTGAAGGACTATCAGGCGCCGGACTACCTGATCGAAGAGACGCACCTGACCTTCGAGTTGTTCGAGGACCACAGCCTGGTCCACGCGCAGCTGGTGATGCGCCGTAACCCTGAGCGTGGCGCCGGCCTGCCGCCGCTGGTACTCGACGGCCAACAACTGGAGTTGCTGACCGTCAACCTCGGCGACCAGGAACTGAGCGAGGCTGACTACCAGCTGACGGACAGCCACCTGACCCTGCATCCGACCCGCGAAACCTTCACGGTCGACACCAGCGTGCGCATCCACCCGGAAACCAACACCGCCCTGGAAGGCCTGTACAAATCCGGCAGCATGTTCTGCACCCAGTGCGAGGCCGAGGGCTTCCGCAAGATAACCTATTACCTCGACCGCCCCGACGTGATGAGCACCTTCACCACCACGGTGATCGCCGAGCAACACCGCTACCCGGTGCTGCTCTCCAACGGCAACCCGATTGCCAGCGGTCCCGGCGAAGACGGCCGCCACTGGGCGACCTGGGAAGACCCGTTCAAGAAACCCGCTTACCTGTTCGCGCTGGTGGCCGGTGACCTGTGGTGTGTCGAAGACAGCTTTACCACCATGACCCAGCGTGAAGTGGCACTGCGCATCTACGTCGAGCCGGAAAATATCGACAAGTGCCAGCACGCCATGACCAGCCTGAAAAAATCCATGCGCTGGGACGAAGAAACCTACGGTCGCGAGTATGACCTCGACATCTTCATGATCGTGGCGGTCAACGATTTCAACATGGGCGCCATGGAGAACAAGGGCCTCAATATCTTCAACTCCAGCGCCGTGCTGGCCCGCGCCGAAACCGCCACCGACGCCGCGCACCAGCGGGTCGAGGCCATCGTTGCCCACGAATACTTCCACAACTGGTCGGGCAACCGCGTGACCTGCCGCGACTGGTTCCAGCTGTCGCTGAAGGAAGGCTTTACCGTGTTCCGTGATTCGGGCTTCTCCGCCGACATGAACTCCGCCACGGTCAAACGCATCCAGGACGTGGCCTACCTGCGTACCCACCAGTTCGCGGAAGATGCCGGCCCTATGGCCCATGCGGTGCGCCCGGACAGCTTTATCGAGATCTCCAACTTCTACACCTTGACCGTGTACGAAAAAGGCTCGGAAGTGGTCGGCATGATCCATACCTTGCTCGGCGCCGAAGGCTTCCGTAAAGGCAGCGACCTGTACTTCGAACGCCATGACGGCCAGGCCGTGACCTGCGACGATTTCATCAAGGCCATGGAAGACGCCAACGGTGCCGACCTCAGCCAGTTCAAGCGCTGGTACAGCCAGGCCGGTACGCCACGCCTGGCGGTGAGCGAGTCCTACGACGCTGCGGCCAAGACCTACAGCCTGACCTTCCGCCAGAGCTGCCCGGAAACCCCGGACAAGGTCGAGAAACTGCCGTTCGTGATCCCGGTCGAGCTGGGCCTGCTGGACGGGCAGGGCGCGGGCATGGCCTTGCGCCTGGCCGGTGAAGCCACAGCCGGCGCCACGTCCCGTGTGATCTCGGTGACCGAAGCGGAGCAGACCTTCACCTTCGTCGACATCGCCGAACAGCCGTTGCCGTCGCTGCTGCGTGGGTTCTCGGCGCCGGTGAAACTGAGCTTCCCGTATAACCGCGACCAACTGATGTTCCTGATGCAGCATGACAGCGACGGCTTCAACCGCTGGGATGCGGGCCAGCAGCTGTCGGTGCAGGTGTTGCAGGAACTGATCGGCCAGCATCAGCAGGGCCAGGCGTTGCAGATGGACCAGCGCCTGATCACGGCCTTGCGCAGTGTGTTGAGCGACGAAAGCCTGGACCAGGCCATGGTTGCGGAAATGCTGTCGTTGCCGGGCGAAGCCTACCTGACGGAAATCAGCGACGTCGCGGACGTGGATGCCATCCACGCCGCGCGTGAGTTTGCGCGCAGGCAACTGGCTGACAACCTGCATGAGCCGCTGTGGTTGCGTTACCAGGCCAACCGCGAACTGTCCAAGCAGACGCCTTATGTGGCGGCGGCCGAGCACTTCGCCCGGCGTGCCTTGCAGAACATCGCGCTGTCGTACCTGATGCTCAGCGGCAAGCCCGAAGTGCTGGCGGCGACCCTTGAGCAGTTCGACACCAGCGACAACATGACCGAGCGCCTGACCGCGCTGGCGGTGCTGGTGAACTCGCCGTTCGAAGCGGAGAAGGCCCAGGCGCTGGCGGTATTTGCCGAGAACTTCAAGGACAACCCTTTGGTCATGGACCAGTGGTTCAGCGTGCAGGCCGGCAGCCCGTTGCCGGGCGGGCTGGAGCGGGTCAAGGCGTTGATGGAGCACCCGGCGTTCACGCTCAAGAACCCGAACAAGGTGCGTGCACTGATCGGCGCGTTTGCCGGGCAGAACTTGATCAACTTCCACGCCGCCGACGGTTCGGGCTACCGCTTCCTGGCGGACCTGGTGATCCAGTTGAATGCGTTCAACCCGCAGATCGCTTCGCGCCAGTTGGCGCCGCTGACCCGCTGGCGTAAATACGACAGCGCGCGCCAGGCGTTGATGAAGGCGGAGCTGGAGCGCATTCGTGGGTCGGGTGAGTTGTCCAGCGATGTGTTCGAGGTGGTGAGCAAGAGTCTTGCTTAAATAAATCGCTTCGGTAAAAAAAACGGCCTGTTCAGGCCGTTTTTTTTGCCTCGGAGCTTCGTTCAAGGAGCGCTTTTTTGCTGCTGACGTTTCCTGGCAGAAGGCTCTGCTAAGCTGCGGCACTTTTCCTTATTCGGTGGGATCAACGTGTCGCGTACCACTCGTTTACTGACGTTGTTGCAGGCCCTGCGAGGCAAGAAACGCCCGGTGACCGCCGCCGTGCTGGCGGCGCAATTGGAAGTGTCCGAGCGTACGCTGTACCGCGACATTGCCGAGTTGACCGCCCTGGGCGCGCCGATTTTCGGCGAGGCCGGGGTAGGGTATGTGCTGCGCAGCGGCCTGTTTTTGCCGCCCTTGATGCTCAACGCCGAAGAAACCGAAGCGATCGTGCTGGGCTTGCGTTATGTGGACCAGCGCGGCGATGACGTGCTCAGCCGTGCCGCCGCCAACGCCTTGGCGAAAATCGCTGATGTGCTCGACCCGGCGGCGCAGGAAGCCTTGCGAAACCCGACGTTGCTGCCCGGCCCGCCAGGGTTTGGCTACCCGGAAAACCGCGTGCCGCTGGATGTATTTCGCGAAGCGATTCGGCATCAGGACAAGTTGCATATCGACTACGCGGATGCCAGCCAGACCCAGAGTCAACGCCTGATCTGGCCCCTGGCCCTGGGATTTCTCAATGAGGTGCGGGTGATCGTGGCCTGGTGTGAGCTGCGCGGCGCGTATCGCACCTTTCGCACCGACCGCGTGGCGAGTGCCGAGGTCGTCGGCGAACGCTATCCGGGGCGGCGCAGCGACTGGCTGCGGGCCTGGCGCAAGCTGATGGAGCAGAATGAATCCGGGCCGTTCACTCCTGACAAAAACTGACACACCCCTGGCTTAGCATGCTGCTACAACCACCTGAAAAGGAGCTTTGCCATGTCCCAGCCTGAATTGGCCCCCGCCATCGCCGCCTATATCGCGGCGACCAATACCCGCGACACCTCGGTCATTGCCCAGTGTTTTGCCGACGATGCCAATGTGTTCGATGAAGGCCAGCACCAGGTGGGCACCGCCGCCATTGCACGCTGGATGGAAGACACCGGGCGCCGCTACCAGCCGCGTGTCGAGGTGCTCAAGGTGCAGCACCGTACCGGCAAGGTGCTGGTCAGCAATGTGGTCTCCGGCAATTTTCCTGGCAGTCCGCTGGAGTTGCGCTACACCTTTCGCCTGGACGCGCAGGGCAAGATTTCACGGCTGGACATCTCCCTGTAGGTCATAATCGCGGGCATGACTTTCGACTCGCCCCTCGCTGCTTACCAACACGCCATTACCCAACAGGGTTTCGTTGCCGACGACGCCCAGCGCCGGGCGGTGGATGCCCTGCAAGCCTGCCATGCAGCCCTGCATCAGGGCCGTTCGCCCGTGACTGGCGTTTACCTGTGGGGGCCGGTGGGCCGCGGCAAGACCTGGTTGATGGATCAGTTCTACCAAAGCCTGCGGGTGCCCGCACGGCGTCAGCATTTTCATCACTTCATGGGCTGGGTGCATCAGCGTCTGTTCCAGCTCACCGGCACCCATGACCCGTTGCAGGCCCTGGCGCGGGAGCTGAGCCGGGAGGTGCGGGTGTTGTGTTTCGACGAGCTGTTCGTCAGTGACATCGGTGACGCGATCATCCTCGGCCGGCTGTTCCAGGTCATGTTCGAGGAAGGTGTGGTGATGGTCTGCACCTCCAATCAACCACCGGCCCAGCTGTATGCCGATGGCTTCAATCGGGAGCGCTTCCTGCCGGGCATTGCGGCGATCGAGCGGCATATGCACGTGGTGGCGGTCGACGGTGGCGAGGATCATCGCTTGCATCCAGGTGTGGGCCGGCAGCGCTATTGGGTGAACCAGCCCGATGCGCTGGCGAACGTGTTCGCACAATTGGCCGAAGGCCAGACGGTGAGTCTTGGTCCGGTCACCGTCGGCCATCGTTCTATCGTGTGCGTGCAGGCCAGTGACAGCGTGCTGTGGTGCCGCTATGCCGACCTCTGCGAACAACCCCTGGCGGCAATGGATTTCATCCTGCTGTGCGACCGCTTCAAGGCGATCCTGCTGGGGGAGGTGCCCAACCTGAGTGCGCAACAGCGCCCAGGCCGGATTGCCCGCGGCACCGAGGATGGGGTCGAGCGCGTGGTGGCCGGTGATCGCGAGTTGCCGCAGTTGTCGGTGCACGACGACAGTGTGCGTCGCTTCATCGCCCTGGTGGACGAGTGCTACGACCGCAAGGTGCCGCTGTTCATCGACGCCCAGGTGCCGCTGGAGCGCCTGTATACCAACGGTTACCTGGCGTTTCCTTTCCGTCGCACCTTGAGCCGCTTGCAAGAAATGCAGCTGCAGCGCTTCAACTGAGACCTGTACGAAAAAAGCCCTGAATGGACACTTTGGGGTTTTTTAATGCCAAAGCCTTCGCGCTTTCGGGCGCACATTTGTAGTTAATCTCCTTCATCTGGTGCTGACTCCACGCTTACAATCGTGCCCCTCAAAGGGAACCGGTTCCCTTGTAGTCGTGATCGAGGACGGAAATGGACACCCCAGATATCCTGGTGCTGCAAGCCAGCTACACCAATCCTGTACATGCCGAAGCCATTGCCAAGGTGCTTAACCATTACGCAGAAGACCCCATGGGCGGCGGCCATAGCCTGCCCGCTGATCTACTGGAGCAACTGCCGGCCGAGTTGGCCAAGCGCCCCCATGCGTTCAGTGTGCTGGCGTTTGTTGGCGGTGAGCCGGCGGGGCTGGTGAATTGCTTTGAAGGGTTTTCCACCTTTGCCTGCCGCCCCTTGGTCAACGTGCACGACGTGGTGGTGATGAATGAGTTTCGCGGCTTGGGGCTGAGCCAGAAAATGCTGCTGAAGGTCGAGGACATCGCCCGCCAGCGTGGTTGCTGCAAGATCACCCTGGAGGTGCTGGAAGGTAATGCCGTCGCCCAGTCGGCGTATCGCAAGTTTGGTTTTGATGATGCGAAGTTTGATCCCGCCCATGGGCGCATGTTGTTCTGGAACAAGCCGCTTTAATAAATAACCGGCGAAAAAAAGGGCGCCAGCGGAGGGCGCCCAATAAACCTTTGCCAACGGAGCGGTATGGCCCAGGGTGTTACGGATTAACTAACGATTAACTTAACTCTTGGGTTGTTCCTGTTCGGTCGTGTTGGTGTTCGGTGTCTTGCCGTCGGCGGACGCCGTTTGTTCAACCGTGCCGTGAAGCGTCTGTTGCGTGAAGGTGAAGTTGTTGTAGAACTCCTTCGAGCGCTCCGAGCCGCCTTCGGCAAACGCTGCGGCGGAGCCCAGGGTCATCAGGCTGGCAAGCATCAAGGTCGAGAGTTTCATCTGTGTTTACTCATTAAGTGTGATCGGTTATCTGCTCTGTCCTTGATCAGAATCGTGGGGCGATTCTGGTGCGGTCTTATTAAGTGGGAATTAATGCGAGAAACATCCGAAGTTAACAATATCGTTAACTTCGGATGGTCGGCTTTAAAGCTTCCAGTCAACGGCCAGCGTAATGGCGCGTGGGTCGCCCCAATACACGCCGTTATAAAAGCCAACGCGCTCGTAATACTTTTTATCGAATAGGTTGTTGACGTTAAGCGACGCTGAGACGTGCTCGTCGAATTGATAGCGGGACATCAGGTTGACCACCGTGTATGCCTGTTGTGTGATCTTCGCCCGTTCGGTCACCGGTGTGTTGCCGACGCGTACCCCTGTAGGTCGATTGCTCCAATCGTAAATGTCGCTCTGCCAGTTCACCGCACCGCCGACCGTGAGGTTGCGCCACGCCCCCGGCAACCGGTAGGCGCTGGAGACTTTCAGCAGGTTCAGCGGCTGCCCGGTGTTGTTGCGTTTACCCGAGCCGTTGACCGAATGGGTGTAGGTGTAGCCGGCCGTCAGGTTCCAATCGGGCATGATTTCCCCGGCAGCTTCCAATTCGAAGCCGTTGACCTTGTTACCTTTGCCGCCGGACTTGTAGTACTCCTCGCCGGTGATGGGGTTTGGTGGCACCGAATCGTCCCGCTCGGCGACGTTATCCTGGGTGCTCCAGAAATACGCCGCCGCCAGGTTCAGGCGCTCCTCCAGCACGCTGCCCTTGAGGCCCACCTCGTAGTTGCTGCCGACCACGGGCTCCAGGTACTTCTTGTTGGCATCCCGCAGGCTCTGGGGTTTGAAAATGTCGGTATAGCTCGCGTAGACGGTGTACTCCGGCGTCAGGTCGTAGAGCAGGCCGGCGTAGGGCGTCCACATATCATTGTGGGTCTGGGAGGTCTTGTTGGTGGCCGTCAGTTGGTCGTTGGCGTTGTATTCGGGGGCCGCGCTTTTCAGTTCCCAACTGCCATAGCGGCTGCCCAGCACTGCATGCAAGCGGTCGGTGAGGCTCAGTCGCGTGGCCAGATAGCCAGCCTTCTGTTGCTTGCTGCTGTGCTCGCCCTTGAGGTCGGTGACGGTGTCGCCGAACTTGGCGATCCCGCCCATGTATTTCCAGTCTTCGATGGTGTAATAGCCGGCGGGTAGGTTGCTGCGCATCACGGGGGAGACGTCCCGCTGCGTGGCCTCGCCATAGCCCATCATCAGTGCATGTTCGCGGCCCAGCAGTGCATAGCTGCCGGCGAGGTTGAGGTCGACGGCCTCCATTCTCGATGTGCCGCGCATGTGGCTGGCCCAGGCGGTCATGCCGCTGCGGTCATCGTTGGGGAACCCCGCACCGCCGTAGTACACCTTGCCATCCGTGTCGCTCTGGCGATGGGTGTAGGCGGCCTTCACGTGCCAGTCGCCGCCCAGCCGATGGTCGAGGGTTGCGAAGGTGGTCTTGTCCGTCAGCGGCCAGGAACTCCAGTGCGCCGCCATATTGGTGGAGCGCGACAGCCCGGCCTTGCCGCCCTCGCTGTTCCAGTACGGCACGGTGCCCCATGAGGTGCCCTGGACCTGCTTGTTCTGGTAATCGAAACCTACGGCCAGCACGGTATCGTCGGAAAGATCGCCTTCCAGGATGCCGTAGCCGACCGCCCGCTGCAGGCCATAGTTGTCGCGGAACGATTGGCTGTCACGGTAGGCCAGCACCGTACGCCCGCGCAGCTTGCCGTCGAACGCCAGCGGGCCGCCCACGTCCACGTAGCTGTAATAGTTGTCATGGCTGCCGGCGCTGACGCCGGTTTTCGCCTGCCATTGGGCCGTCGGGCGCTTGCGCACCATATTGATGGTGGCCGAGGGGTCGCCGGCGCCGGTGGTCAAGCCCGTGGCACCGCGTACCACCTCGATGTGGTCGTAGATAATGGTATCGGCGTCGGACTTCATGTAGCCGAAGGTATTGAGCATCCCGTCAATCTGGAAGTTGGTGATGCCGTAGCCGCGGGAGGAATAGGACACGCGGTCGGAGTCGTTGTGCTGGACGTTGATCCCGGTGGTCTGGCGCAGCACGTCGGTCAACGTGTTGAGATTGAAATCATCCATCTGCTGGCGAGTGATCACCGAGATCGATTGTGGGGTTTCCTTGACCGACAGGTTCAGGCGGGTGGCGGTGCTCATCGAGCCGGTGGTGTAGGCGCCTGTGTGTTCGGTGGTGGCGCCCAGGCCTTCGGCGGAGATGTTGGTCGCGCCGAGTTCGAGCGGGGTGTGTTCAGGGTCGGTTTCAGCCAGCAGGGCCGGGCTTAGGGCGGCGCCGCACAGGCCGAGCGTGAGGGTCATGGAGCGGGTAAAAGGCGCGAACATCGCGGAAGACTCCTTGTCGTCTTTGCGGCCACCCCGGAAAGGGAAGGCCTTGGCTCAAAGACGAAAGGAGCGGGGGAACTTTAGGGCTAAACGAGAATGATTGTTATCTTTCTGTTGCAGAACCTAGTTTTCCTGGAGGACCACATCGGTCGGATTAACCTTCTTGGGCTTGATCAGGCTGAAGTCAATCAAGGCCTTTTGCGGGCGCATGTAGGGGTTGCCGATCATCAGCGGGCGCGGCGTGAAGCTGTCGCTCACGACGCTCTTGCTGCGGTCCAGTTCGTTGAAACTCAGCCCGGCGAGGTCGGCCCAGGTGTGGATCAATTGCGAGCTGCTGTAAGGGCGTTGCAAGTCGCCGGCAAACTTCCAGTCGTGGGTTTCGCGCCATTTCGGCGAGGCATAGGCCATGAACGGAATGGTGTACATCGGCGCCGTCGGTTTGCCTTCGTTACGTCCCAGGGTGGCGTGGCCGGCGGAATCGAATACGTCTTCGCCATGGTCCGACAGGTACAGCAAAAAGCCGTTGGGATCGGTCTTGGCGTAGTCCTTGATCAGGCTCGACACCACGAAATCGTTGTACAGCACCGCGTTGTCGTAGCTGTTGTAGATGGGCAGTTGATCGTCACTGATCCCGGCAGGCACGCCCTGGCGGTCGGTGAATTTGTCGAAGGTCGGTGGGTAGCGGTACTGGTAGCTCATGTGGGTGCCGAGCAGGTGCACCACGATGAACTTGCGCTCGGCCGGGTCGGCCAGGGCCTTGGAGAATGGCTCCAGGACATCGCCGTCGTATTGGCGGGCGTTCTGGTTGCGATTGTTGTTCAGGTACACCTGCTCGTCGGCCTGTTCGGAAAAGGTCGTGAGCATGGTATTGCGCTTGGTCATGGTCTGCTGGTTGGTGATCCAGTAGGTCTTGTACCCGGCCTGTTTCATCACGCTGACGATCGACGGTGTCTTGAGGTAGAGATCGGGGTTCTCCTCGTCGGCGAACGTCAGTACCTGTTGCAGGGCTTCGATGGTATAGGGGCGCGGGGTGATGACGTTGTCGAACACCGCCAGTTGGTCGCGCAGCTTGTCCAGTTCCGGCGTGGTGTTGCGCGGATAGCCGTAGAGACTCATGCGTTGACGGTTGGTGGACTCGCCGATCACCAGCACCAGGGTCGACGGCTGGCCGGCCATGGTGTCCTTGAGGTTGGTCAAGGGGGGGATCTGGCTGGCGCTGTCGAGCATGCCTTGCATGTTGTCCAGTTGTTCGGTGTAGCGGCGGTAGGCAACGATCATCTGCCAGGGCACGGCCGGTTCGATGCGCGACTCGAAGCGGTCGATGGCGTCGTCCAGGGTGTCGCTGCGGGCTATCTGCTTGACCAGCGGGTAACCGATGATCGCCACCAGGATCGCCGTTGCCGCCACCAGGGCCTGGCCGCGCGGCAAGTATACCGGGCGTACCCGGGTCCACAGGAAAATAGCCACGGCGGTGTGGGCAATGAACGCCAGCACGATCCACCAGGCGAAGTATTGGGTGGCGTACTCGCCGGCTTCAGAGATGTTCGACTCGAACATGATGAAGATGACGCTTTGGGAAAATTCCTGCTGGTAGATGAAGAAATAACCCAGGCTGGCCATGGAGCAGGCCCACAGCACCACGCCGATCAGGGCAGCAAGCAAGCGCGTCCGCCGGGGGAATACCAGCAGGGGTGCGAGCCATATCGCACTCATGAAGAAGGCTTGGCGAAAACCACTGAAGCCGGAAGTGCCGCTGAGTTGGATCAGCAGTTGGGTAATGCCGGAGAAGTACCAGAAAAACACGAATAGCCAGCCAAGACCGGCCCAATCAAAGCCTTTCGCAGACTTGCTGCTGCGTTCGAACATCGCCATCCAGCGCTCCAACCCGGTAATTTTTCAGTTGACGCGCAGGGCTGCACGCAACAGAGGCCACCCTTGCATGGGATGGCCCTTGGGGGCGGGAGTATCGGGAAGGGCATGTGAAAACTTTGTGAGATTTATGTAGCCGTTATCTTACAAAGTGATGACGGGCTCAGCAGAGCGCGGGCTGCGCACCGGAAGGCTGGTCCAGCTGGGCTTGAATGATATGGGCACGCAGGCGCATGACCTCAAGCTGCAACTGATCGCGTTCGTCTTTCAACTGGCGCAATTCATCGCGACGGAGTGTGACGTAGAGGGTCTGTGGAGGACGGGTCATCTGTGCTGTGCTCATTGCTTGCCTCGCAAATAGCCGGTGTGTCGCGGTGTGCCAGAACGCTTGAGTCGAGGTTCTCGGCAACAGTCGGAAGCAATTCTGAATTCTTTTTCCCATCAATGGAACTTTTTTATTTTTGGTGGTCATGTGACTTTCGGAGGCGTGATGGTGAAACGATGGCAATTTTTTCCCATGAAACTACACGGATCTGCCCTGGACTAACCCTCATTAGCCTCATTGCGCTATAAACTATGTCACACATTTATTCAGTAGTTGGGAGCATCAGCACATGCAACTGGGGATTATCGGACTAGGCCGCATGGGCGGGAATATTGCACGGCGCCTGATGCTCAATGGGCATACCACCGTTGTTTACGACCGTAACGAAGCATTTGTCAAAGGTTTGAGCGAAGAGGGCGCCACCGGCGTTGCCGACCTGAAGGCCCTGGTGGCCGGGCTGCAGAAACCCCGTGCCGTCTGGGTGATGTTGCCGGCAGGCGACCCCACCGAAAACACCATCAATGAACTCAGTGAGCTGCTGGAAGACGGTGACGTGATCATCGACGGCGGCAACACCAACTATAAGGATGACGTGCGTCGCGGCAAGGCCCTGGCGCAAAAGGGCCTGCACTATGTCGATGTCGGTACCTCCGGCGGGGTCTGGGGCCTGGAGCGTGGCTACTGCATGATGATCGGCGGCGACACCGAGACTGTGCAGCGCCTCGACCCGATCTTCGCCAGCCTGGCACCGGGCCTGGGCAACATCCCGCGCACCAAGGACCGTTCCGCGTCGGCTGACAAGCGTGCCGAGCAGGGCTACATCCACGCCGGCCCGGCGGGTTCCGGGCATTTCGTCAAGATGATCCACAACGGCATCGAGTACGGGATGATGCAGGCGTTTGCCGAAGGTTTTGACATCCTCAAGACCAAGAACTCGGAAAACCTGCCCGAAGACCAGCGCTTCGACCTCAACGTTGCCGATATCGCCGAAGTCTGGCGCCGTGGCAGCGTGGTCTCGTCCTGGTTGCTGGACCTGACTGCCGACGCCCTGGCCACCGACCCCAAGCTGGACGGTTACTCCGGTTCCGTGGCCGACAGCGGCGAAGGCCGCTGGACCATCGAAGCCGCCATGGAACAAGCCGTGCCGGTGCCGGTACTGTCCACGTCGTTGTTCGCGCGGTTCCGCTCGCGCCAGCAGAGCACCTACGGTGACAAGATGCTGTCTGCCATGCGCTTTGGCTTTGGCGGCCACGTGGAGACTTCCAAAAAATGACCGCCAACGGCAAGAAACTCAAGGCCGAACCTGCTCCACCCACCACCCTGTTTCTGTTTGGCGCCCATGGCGACCTGGTCAAGCGCCTGCTGATGCCGGCGCTGTACAACCTCAGTCGTGATGGCTTGCTGGGCGATGGCTTGCGCATCGTTGGCGTTGATCACAACGCGATCAGTGATGCCGACTTCGCCAAGAAACTCGAGGACTTTATCCGCACCGAGGCCGCGAGTAAGGTCAAGGGCAATGGGGATAACGCCCTCGATCCGGCATTGTGGGCGCAACTGGCCAAAGGCATCAGCTACGTCGAGGGCGATTTCCTCGATGACAGCACCTACGCCGACATCGGCAAGAAGATCGCTGCCAGCGGCACCGGCAACGCGGTGTTCTATTTGGCCACCGCACCACGCTTCTTCAGTGAGGTGGTGCAGCGCCTGGGCAGTGCCGGCCTGCTGACGGAAACCGATGACAGTTTCCGTCGCGTGGTGATCGAGAAGCCCTTCGGCTCCGACCTGGCCACCGCCGAAGCGTTGAACGCCAGCCTGCTCAAGGTGATGAGCGAGAAGCAGATCTATCGCATCGACCATTACCTGGGCAAAGAGACGGTGCAGAACATCCTCATCAGCCGTTTCTCCAACGTGCTGTTCGAAGCGTTCTGGAACAACCACTATATCGACCACGTGCAAATCACCGCCGCCGAAACCGTCGGCGTGGAGACGCGAGGCAATTTCTTCGAAAAAACCGGCACCCTGCGCGACATGGTGCCCAACCACCTGTTCCAGCTGCTGGCGATGGTGGCCATGGAGCCCCCGGCCGCCTTTGGTGCCGATGCGGTGCGCGGTGAAAAGGCCAAGGTCATCGGCGCGGTACGCCCGTGGTCCCTGGAAGACGCGCGGGCCAACTCGGTGCGCGGGCAATACACCGCGGGCGAAATCGCCGGCAAGCAACTGCCCGGCTACCGCGAAGAAGCCAACGTCGCTCCCGACAGCAGCACCGAGACCTTCGTCGCCCTCAAGGTGATGATCGATAACTGGCGCTGGGTCGGCGTGCCGTTCTACCTGCGTACCGGCAAGCGCATGAGCGTGCGCGACACCGAGATCGTGATCTGCTTCAAGCCGGCGCCCTATGCGCAATTCCGTGACACCGAGGTGGACGAGGTCAAGCCCACCTACTTGAAGATCCAGATCCAGCCCAATGAAGGCATGTGGTTCGACCTGCTGGCGAAAAAGCCCGGGCCCACCCTCGATATGGCCAACATCCAGCTGGGTTTTGCCTACAAGGACTTCTTCGAGATGCAACCGTCGACCGGGTATGAAACCCTGATCTACGACTGCATGACCGGCGACCAGACCTTGTTCCAGCGCGCCGACAACATCGAAAACGGCTGGCGAGCAGTGCAACCGTTCCTCGATGCATGGAAGGAGGACGACGGGATCCAGACCTATAAGGCCGGTGAAGACGGGCCCGCAGCGGCTGATGGGTTGCTGGCGCGCGATGGCCGCACCTGGCACTCGCTCGGATGAGTGACGCAGCGATTCATCCCATCCGTTTTATCCTCAGCGACGTGGACGGCACCTTGCTGCATCCGGATCATCGCCTGAGCCAGCGCACCGTCGACGCGGTGAGCGCCCTGCGCGAGGCCGGGGTGTTTTTCAGCCTGGCCAGCGGGCGACCGCCCAAGGCCATGCTGCACCTGATCGAGACATTCGGGATCGATGTGCCGGTGGCGGGCTTCAACGGTGGCACCTTGATCAACCCGGATGGCAGCATCCTGGTTGCCCACCATTTGCCAGCGGAGGCGGCGCTGGTGACCTTGGCGCTGTTCTCGGCCGAGCCGGATGTGGAAGTCTGGGTGTTTGCCGACGGCGACTGGCTGCGCCGTGGTCCGCCAGGGCCGGTGGAACCGCGCGAAGCCCATGGCCTGGGGTATGGGCCGGTGGTGGTGGAAAGTTTCGAACCCTACCTGGAGCGTATCGACAAGATCGTCGCCGCGAGCAACGACACCCAATTACTGGTGACGTTGGAAGCGCAATTGCAGCCCAAGATCCAGGGCTTGGCCCAGGTATCGCGTTCGCAGCCGATTTATTTGGATGTGACGGCCATGCTGGCCAACAAGGGCGAGGCGTTGAAGACCCTGGCGGCGCACCTTGGGGTGCCGCTGGAGCAGACGGCGGCCATCGGGGATGGGGGCAATGACCCGGCGATGTTTCAGGTGGCGGGGTTGTCGATTGCCATGGGGCAGGCGGAAGAAGCCGTCAAGCGCCAGGCCAGCGTGGTCACCGGCAGTAATGTCGAGGAGGGCGCTGCGGAAGCAATCGAACGGTTTATTCTCGCGGCGCGATAAGCGTCTTAAGTTCGATTGTGCAACTTGCGATCACTGTTTTGCAGTGATCGCAAGTTAGCCGCGATCTACTTCGGCATGGCCCAGGACTGCAACTGGTAGCCATCTTTGTCGAGTTCGGCGCGGGCCCGCAACAGCAAGTCTTCCAATTGCGCCGGGTCGCTATAGGTGTTCGACGACAGCTGTTTGCTGCCGATACGGTTATTGGTGCGGTCGATGACACTCAGGCTCAGGGCGCCATTGCCATCGTGCCAGGCCACGCATTGAAAGGGCTGGAAAGCACGGTCTGCGATCAAAAGAGCTTCGTTGATGCGGAGCGGGGCGTTCATGTGGGTCTCTCTCTAAATGCCCATTCAAGTGAGTACCGGCGGTTGGGCTGACCGTGCGGCGGGTTACTTGTACTGATGCGCGATGACGGGGTACGGGTCACATGTTAGAGCAACAAATTTCAACTTTTCCTGATGGACGTCATGTAAGCGGCTGTTTTGAAAGCTGATTGAAAGTTTTGCGAAGACGCAACTTTTTGACCTGCAAACACGAGTAGTGGCTTTTTGTCCGCACTTATAGCGAAACGATACAAGCACGCTGTCAAGATCTTGCTAGGGTTATCGGCAACCATTACAAACTGTTGTTTCTAAATAACTTTAGTGATTTTTGACGCCAAGGATCAGTCATGGGTGTGCCCCTCGTCCAACGTCGTTTGCTCGTGGTTGACCCCTGTGACGACTGCCACGGGTTGCTGCCCGGTTTGCGTACGGCCGGGTGGGATGTCGACAGCTGCACATTGGAATCGGTAGGAGAGCGCTCATGCGATGTCGGCCTATTGCGCCTGCAGCCCTATCATCTGGAGCGGCCCGAAGCGGTCAAGGAACTGATCAGCCGCAGTGGCACCGAGTGGATCGCCGTACTCAGCCAGGATGTGCTGCGCCTGCAAAATGTGGGGGACTTCGTCTGCGAGTGGTTTTTCGACTTCCATACCCTGCCATTCGACGTGGCGCGGGTGCAGGTGACCCTGGGCCGCGCGTTTGGCATGGCGCGCCTGCGTGGCAAGGGTCACACCCCGGTAGATGAAGGGCACGAGTTGCTGGGGGAAAGCCGCCCCATTCGTGAGTTACGCAAATTATTGTCCAAGCTGGCGCCCACGGAGTCCCCGGTACTGATCCGTGGCGACAGCGGCACCGGCAAGGAGCTGGTGGCCAAGACCCTGCACCGCCAATCCCAGCGCCATGCCAGGCCCTTTGTCGCGATCAACTGCGGCGCCATTCCCGAACACCTGATCCAATCCGAACTGTTCGGCCATGAGAAGGGCGCGTTTACCGGTGCCCATCAACGCAAGGTCGGGCGCATCGAAGCGGCCCATGGCGGCACCCTGTTCCTCGATGAAATCGGCGATTTGCCCATGGAACTGCAAGCCAACTTGCTGCGCTTTCTCCAGGAAAAGCAGGTCGAGCGGGTCGGCGGCAGCCAGCCGATTCCGGTGGACGTGCGGGTGTTGGCGGCCACCCACGTCGACCTTGAAGCGGCCGTCGCCAAGGGGGCTTTCCGCGAAGACTTGTACTACCGGCTCAATGTGCTGCAGGTGGTCACCGCGCCCTTGCGCGAGCGCCATGGTGATGTGGCGATGCTGGCCAACCACTTTTCACGCTTCTACAGCCAGGAAACCGGCCGCCGCCCCCGCAGCTTCAGCGATGACGCCCTGGTGGCCATGGGGCAACACCCGTGGCCGGGCAATGTGCGCGAACTGGCCAACCGCGTGCGCCGCGGCCTGGTACTCGCCGAAGGGCGCCAGATCGAAGCCGCCGATCTGGGATTGCTGGGCGAACAGGCAATTTCGCCACCCATGGCTACACTGGAAGACTATAAGCACCGTGCTGAACGCCAGGCGCTGTGCGATGTGCTCAACCGGCACAGCGACAACCTGAGTGTCGCGGCCCGTGTGCTGGGGATTTCCCGGCCGACGTTCTACCGGTTGCTGCACAAACACCAGATCCGCTAGGGCGGGTAAACCGAAAAGCCCCGCAACGACCCTTATCGTTGCGGGGCTTTTCCTTGTGCGCCGGATTCTGTAGCGGTCGGGTTAGAAGTAATACGGGAATTTCAGGCTGAACGTGAAGTCCGGCGCATCGTCTGTCATGCCGATTGCCAGGTTCGGCACGATGGTCAGGTTATCCGACGCGGCAATGGTCATCCCCACGTTGAAATAACCGGCGTTGGCATCGCTGGAAACCACCGATTGCCAGTCGCCGCCGTTGGGCTTGAGCCTGCTCTTGCGCTGCACCAGGTCGGACACCGAGAACGACATGCTCATTTTCTCGTTGAGGGCAAAGGCCACGCCGACCCCGAACTGGAAGCTGTCGCCCAGGCTGACCTTGCCGCCGACCTTCTGGTTGACGTCACTGCTGATGTCATCGAAGGATTCTTCGAAGTTATGGGTGTAGGACAGCGAGCCAAACAACACGGCAGGATCGAAGGTCTTGACCAGGGAAATGCCCGGCGTGATCGACCACACGCCATTGCCCGTAGGCAGGCTTTCCGGCACGAACAGGTTGTCGTTGCCGGGTGTATTGATCAGCTTGATACCAAACGGTTCTTTGCCGGTGGGCGCCTTGACCCGCACCGATACCACCGCATCCGGCAGGGTGGGGGTTTCGTCGAGGAACTTGTAGGCCACGCCGAAGTTGACGTCGCCAATGGTCGGGTCGCGGGTCACCGACTGTTCCGATGTCGCGGTGCCGTTGTTGCCGGCACCGGCAGACTGGTAAGTCGACTCGCGGTACACCACCGGCACGTTCACGTCGAACTGCCAACGGTTATCGACGTTGTAGCGCCCGGTCAGGTCCAGGGTCCAGTTATCGGACTTGATACGGTCCAGGTTGATATTGCCGAGGAAAATCGAGTCCAGCGCCAGGAACCCGTTGAGGGTCAACTGGCGGGCGTCGTAACGGGCATAGGTAACGCCGGTTTCGAAGCTGAACTTGCCGTTGCCGAAAAAGCCGCTGGCTTCGTTATAGAGGTTACTGACACTTTGCGCCGGGGCCGAATCATCCTTGAGAGACTGGCCGTAGGAACTGCCGCCGCCCCCCGCACCACCGGAAGCCGCCGCGGCCCCCGTGCCCGCGACGGTGGTGCCGTTGGCTTTTTGAAAGTCTGCCGGGGACTTGGCCAGGCGTTTGGGGGCCGGGGTGGCCGGTTGGTCTTCGACCTGACGCACGCGCTGCTCCAGCACGGCCAGCGCTTTTTGCTGCACTTCGTACCGCTGCTTGAGTTCCAGGAGTTCCTGTTTGAGGGTTTCGATGTCGCTATCTGGCGCTGCATACAGAACGGATGCGGGCAAGAGCGTACTTAAACAGATCACAGCACGGAGCGATAACGATCGATGCATGAAATAAGCCGTCCTTTTCTAATGCGTAAGTGTCGACGGTCAGCGTAGTTCAATAACCGAGCGTGCGTAGGGCTTTGAGTTGATCCAGATTGCAGTTCAATGCGCCGTTGTTCAAACCGTTGTTGTTCATCACTACGTTGAGTTGGGTCATGTTGTTGACGAAGTTAGTGTTGCCAGTCAGAACCGTGCCTTGCAGCACATTCCCACCACCGATCTGCTGCAGGCTGTTGCCCTGGTTGTGGTTGGCCTGGATCGCCATCTGCAAGCCACCGTTGTTGGCCGACACGCTCACGCGGCCTGCTGCGCTGTCACCGGTCACCGTACCGCCGGCGACCAGCACTTGCCCCGATTGCACGATGTTGGACGGCGCAAAACCGTTCTCGACGGTGATGCCCACATTGTTGTAGGCGGTGTTGCCATCGCCGGCGGTGCGTACGCTTTGTGTCACACCCTGGCCGCTGCCCAGGCCGGCGCCGCCGGTGACCGTGCCGGTGCCGGTGTTCGGGTTCGTGCCGTTGCCGGTCGAGCCGGTGGTTTGTACGTAGAATTGCGGGGTGATGGTCGACGAATCGATCTGCATGCTGGCCTTGCCGGTGATGGTGTCACCCACGGCGTTGGTCCAGGTGCTGCTCATGACAATGCCGAAGCTGATGATCCGCCCCGGCATCACGTAACGACCGCGCAGGTCGGCCATTTCCGAATCCTTGAGCTCGATGGGTTTGAACCCCGACGAAGCATAAGCGGGCATTGAGGCTGCCAGACACAAGACCGTCAGCCAACGGGAAGTGTTCATCTTTTGCTCCTGGAGCGTCCTGCCCCTTATTGCGCTTCTTAGAAGAAGTCGCTCTGGATAAAACCGAAATCCATCAGCTCGGCATCGCCTACGGGCCTGAACTCATTCAACTGGTTCTTGGCGGTCAGTGGCGTGGGCGGGTCGAGCAGGGCGTTGGCCTTGTCGTAACCTTCACCCAGCACGGCGAACACGATGCCGTTCCAGCCCTTGACGAAGTCATCATGGGAATAGCGCTTATGGCCCAGTACCGGGTCGCCGATATAGACCCAGTCCTTGTCGGCCCGCTGCATCACCACGAAGTGCTTGTAGCCACGAATTTCCAGCAGGACCACCACGGGGATCTTTACGGTGACCAGTGTTTCTGGCGCGATTTTGTAGCCCCGGGCACGCATGCCGATGCTTTCGAGGTAGCGCTTCATGTCCAGCATGGAAAAGCCCTGGGTACGCACCAGGTCCTGGTCGGAATTGACCAGCATGCCTTTGATGACGTGATCTTCGTCTACATCCAGCCAATAACCCTGGCGCAGAATGGTAGCGAGTGCCGCAGCACCGCAGCTGAAATCGGTTTTCTGTTCCACCAGGTTGGCGAACCGGCGTTCACGAATACTCTCGACCTTCTTGTAGATCACTGCACCGCCAGGCAGGGCGGAGATCGCCATGGTGCCTGCCCAGGTCGGGCCGGTGAGCAGCATCAGGAGGGTGAGGGTCGCGAGGCGCATGATCATGTGACCTGCTGGACACTGGAATAAAAAAGGGCCTTGTTGCCAAGGCCCCGTTGGATCAGAAGCGCACGCCGCTGGCGCAGACGCTGCAACCTTGACCGATCGACAGGCTGTTGCTGCCTTGGTTGCCCGAGCCGGATTGCAGGTTCACACCCACGTTGCCGGAGTTGCGGTTAACCGAGTTGTCGAGGCTGGAGTTGTTGGACACGTATTGGGCTTTGCTGCCATGGCCATACCCGTAGCTGGTAGCGGCAGTGTTCAGGTAGCTGTTGGCGAGCGAGTTTTGCTCGGTGTTGGCGGCCGCTGCGATGTTTTTGCCATCAGCGGTGGTGATTGCCAGGTTGTTTTTACCCTGGTTGCCTTGACCGGCCTGGCCGTTGTAACCCAGGTTGCCGGAGTTCCCGTTAGCCGAGTTATCCAACGAGGCGTTGTTCTGGGTGCCTTTGTTGACGAAGTTGTTGAGCCCGCTGTTTTGATTGACATCGACGACAGCGAATACCGTTGCAAAGTCACCTTTGGCACTGGAGATGGCGCCGGAGTTGTCGGCCTGGTTACCACTGCCCGCCTGTACGTTGACCCCGGTGTTACCGCTGTTGCTGGTTACCGAGCCGTCGGCAGAGGCGTTGTTTTCGGTTTTGGTGTCATCGAACTTGTTGCCCACGCTGTTTTGCACATCGGTCACGACAGAGGCAACCACACCGGTGGGTTGAGGTGCAGGGTGCCAGCCACCACCTGCTTGAGCAGCAGCAGCCATGAGTGCGGCCAGTGCGAAAACCAGTGGTTTCAGAGCCATTTGAGGTTTCATGGTGTTTCTCCTTGCTTCTAATTAGTTGGTTAAGTGTTGGTACGGTCTAACGAGTGCTACCAAGCGTTTACTTGATAGTGATGCCCAGGGTGTTAGCCACTCGGTTCCCCACCCCGGCACTCTGGTTCACCTGAATCACTCCTCGGCTGCCTGTGAAGGCCTGGTCGCTTGTAACGACAAGGCGGCTGCCAGTGGTGGGGGTGAGCCCTGAGTCGGTTGCCAGCGTCGTGGTGTTCTGTTGCAACAGGACGCTGTCATCGATGCTTTGCGGGCCAGGGTTGATGCTGATCCGCACGGCATTGATGGATTGGTTATTGGCCCCGGCGGACTGGTTGATGCCCAGTACACCGTTGCCGTTGGTAAATGAGCTGCCCTGGATCGCCGCCTTGGCGTTCAGGGACGGGTCGACACTGCCGTCGAGGCGCTGGATGTTGACGTTGGTGGCCTGGCCACCGAGCGCGATGGCGCGGCTGTTGGACATTTGTTGCTGGTTGCCGGCCGCCTGGTTGATCGACACGACACCTTGGTATTGTTGGCCGCTGTTGTGGATCACCGCCGTGTCGTCGGCGAATGCCGGGGCGCTGACCAACAGGGCGAGAACGAGCAGGGAACGATTCATCACTTGCCCCCCAGCATGCTGCCGATGTTATTCAACGGCGCCATGCCGCGCTGGACCGAGTCGCTGATCTGCCCGCCCATGCTGCTGCCCGCACCGTGGCCGGCGGCAGAGCCGGCCCCCAAGGTGGACATGCTGTTTTGCGTGGCGTGCAGGCCGGTCAAGGTGCCGTTGGTCTGAACTGCGCGGACAATGCTTGAGCCGCTGCTGATGCCGCCGATATCCATATCACTGAGCTCGCCAGTGGCACCGATGATGTCCCGGCTGGGGTTGGCGTTGGCGGTGGTGGGGTAGGGGTCTTTACCGAAGGCGGCGCGGCCGTACATATGAGCCTGTACGTTGCGCCCTGTCACGATCACGCCATCCTCTGCAAAGCTGGGAACACTGATGCCGACGCTGAGTACACAGCTGATCAGCAGCACGTTCATCGAACCTTGAGTGAGTGTGGCCACGGCGGCATTCCTTATTCGTCGCGCTGACCCTAAACAGCGCTGCAAGGGATAGAGCAGAAGCCGTGCCGCTTTTTATTTGCCGTTGTTATTCAATGGCTTGGATTTGTTTGTGGGCGAAGTGATGTCAGTGCTGTTTCAGCGCTGAGACACCTGCCTCCAAGGCATACACACAGCGGCGTACCACAAACGATTCACCAAGCTGTATCAGCGCTGTAACACTGCCTATGACAAAACGATGAATCCGCACCACACGGGCGGTCCAGGGGAGTCGAGTGTTTCAAAAATGGACACTTCAGGCGCAACGATGCCCCGGCCGGGGTGCAGGCTCAGCCTTTGGGGGATTTACGCGGGATGGAATTGAGTACGGGGTTGCCATCCTGGTTCTGGGTCAGATAGACCGGCAAGACCTTGGGCAAGGAGGGGATGAGGTTATTGACCTCGGTGATGTTGTAGATGCCACCGATGCGAATCGTCCCGGTGTTGGCGTCTGCCAGCATCACCGGTCTGTTCAGGTAGCGGTTGATCAACGGCAACGCATCCACCAGCGCCAGGTTGTCGAGCACCAGCTTGCCCTGGCGCCAGGCCAGGGCGCTGTCATTGGCGGTGATTGCCTGTATACGCGGCGTTGCATCGCCCTGTTGGTAGCTGGCCTGCATGCCCGGCGTCAGGGGCACGCTGCCGTGTGACGAGTCGCTGGCAATCTGCACCGAGCCTTCGAGCAACATCACCCGCACCTGGTCTTCATACTTCCAGACGTTGAACTGGGTGCCCGTGACGCGCACCTGGCCTTCGCCTGCGTGCACGATAAACGGATGCGCGCTGTCATGGCTGACCTTGAAGAACGCCTCACCCTTGTTCAACGTGACGCGGCGCTGATCCTTGTAGTTGCTGTAGACCAGCTCGGTGCCCAGGTTGAGTTCCACCTGGCTGCCGTCGCCCAGAATGACTTGGCGCAAGCCGTTGGCGGCCTGGAAACGCTCATAGGAACTCGGCAGCCAGCCGGCTTCCCAGCCAGTGAAAGCGGCCAGGGGCAAGGCGACCAGGCAGATCGCGGCCGCTACTGCATAGGTGCGCAGTCGGCTGCGCGGCTTGAACGGCACCACCACCGACGGGATCTCGTGGCGCGGCAGGTGGTCGGCGACGTCCCAGATTTCCAGCATGGCCGCGTATTCAAAGGCGTGCAGCGGATGGGAGTCATGCCATTGCGCAAAAGCCTGACGTTCATCCGCTGTGCAATCACTGGCGTGCAGGCGCATGCACCAATGCGCGGCGGCGTCGGTGATGGCGTCATATTCGGCTTCTGAAATGGACTTTTCGCTCATTAACTCATCCTGATTTCGCACATTCTAACCTCCCGAGGTGGACCGCGAGAACAGGCGTCATGGCGATTGCACATCAATTGGAACTTATTCTCGTTTGGGAGCACCTAAAAATCAGGACATTCCCACAATGGAGTACGAAAATGCTGAAGAAAACCTTAGTCGCGCTGTGTGCAACCACTGCTCTGCTTAGTGCGGGCGCTGCCCTGGCCGATAAGCCAGGCGCAGGCTGGATCACCATCGAAAAAGCCATCGACGTTGCCAAGACCAAGGCGGGTTATGTCGAGGTCTATGCGGCGGAAGCCGATGACAATGGCTACTGGGAAGTCAAGGGACGCAAGTCCGACGGTACCGTGTACGAAGCCCGTATCGATGGGGCCTCCGGCAACATCCTGCGCGACCAGAAAGACTGACGTACCTGCCGGGAGCCTGCTCAGGCTCCCGCATCCAGCTCTCGCCCGAGTTGGCTGATCAGGTAGGTGACCGAATCGGCATTGGCCAGAATCGTGTCGATTCGTTTGTCTGGATTGCTCATGAACATGTCCCGTGCCTCATTCAGGGTTCGGCAGCCGGTGATGCCGAGGACTTTATCTTTTTGCGGCGTGGTCGCCCGACTGCTGCCGAAATCCTCCCATTCTTCGCTGAACTCATCCCAGGTTTTGAACAACAGCGTGGCGGGCGTCAGCGTGGACAGCGCGGTATCACGCAAGTCGGCCAGGTCGGTCTGCATCAGCCTGGCACCTTGGATCTTCACATTAATCAGGTCGTGAAACGGGCGCATGCTGTCCAGGTAGGCCAGGTCCTCAGTCAAGGATTTGATGTGCGATATCTCGTGAATCAGCACCGTTGCCCGTGCGTGGGCCGAGATGTTGAACGGCGTGGTCAGGCGGTTTTGATAGTTATCCAGTGAGGGGTCGAAAAAGCGGTCGAGCAAATAGATTTTCTGCTCCTGGTCATCGGGCAGCACAAAGGCAAAGGTGTTGCGCGGGCTGTAGCGATGGGTGCCGCTGACAAACCGCATCGAATCGGGGCTGATGAGGGTATGGTTCGTCAACTCATCGAGTATCTCGTCGACCCGTCGCTCGACTCGCTGCACCTGCTCGGGCGTCAGCGTGACGATGCCGAACAGTTCGCTGAAAAACCGCCCGAGCCGGCTATTGGGGGCCAAATGTGTCGCGAAGTGCAGCAGGTTGCGTTTGCAGTTGACCGAATAGTACGTCGCGACATTGAGCGCTTCATCAATGCACTGGGCCTTCCAGTTGGATAGCGCGGCAATCTCTCGCATGCCCACCGCTTCGATATTGATGGCATCGCGCTCGGCTGCACGGGTGGTTAGTTTGCCGGCGTAGCGGCTTAACGTTTTGCCGTAGCGCGGGTAATGCCGGTCGAGGTCCAGTGTCCACACCCCCTGGGTGTTGCACTGCACATAAGGGCCCGGTAGCTCGTCCTTGATCAACCGCCAGTGTTTGCCGGCTTGTTTTATCGGATAAACCTTGCCCGACAAGGGGATGAACTGCCGCGTGCCGGCCTGATCCCTGTAAAGGCCGGTAGGCTTGCCTGGGGTGAGGTCCGCCAGCGCAATATCGTGGTCTTCGAATACTTGCAGGTGTGTCCGTGCGGGTGCGGTCAGGTCCAGGTCTGCCAGGGTATCCGCAGCAGGCGCGGGGGCTTGCAACCACTGCTCAACGGGGGGCGGCTCCGTGACTGGCGCGTCCTGGGGCAAGAGCTTGTCCAGCGCCTTGCGCAACGCGGCCAATTCGGCCACTCCGCCGGCAAAGGCCTTGAGCGCGCGTTGCCAGCGGTGCTGTTGCAGGTCTTCTGCGGAGGCCAGGAACAGTTTGTAGCTGCGCCACACCACTAGCGGGTAAGCAAGTTTACCGGCCATGAACTGCAAACCCTTGGGAATCTCCCGGGTCAACAGGCTGGTGATCCCGTCCCATTTGACCTTGCCCGACTCAGAGAACTGGCAGGCGAGCATCTGCAGCAGCAACTCAATATTGTCCTTGAACAGGCGCTTGAGCAGGTTGCCGACAATCGGGTTGGCACCCACGCGGATTTCCGAAAGCCCATGACGCCAGTTCTGGCTGAGCAAATTGCGGTAAGTGGCTTGTTGCGATTCTTCCAACTGGCTGACCACCCACTCTTGCAGCGCCCCGGGGGTGGTGAATTCGCTGATGAACGCCGCTTCATTTGCGTATTCCTTCAACAGGTGGCTGGGGCTATAGGGCGCATACAGGATCAACGGGCCCGTCGCGCCGCCCTTCGGGCCGATCAGGTAGCAGCCCAGAGCCTTGACCAGCGCCGCCCCCGGCGTGGCGATCAGTTCGAGCGGGCGAACCATCGCCGTGACGCCGCTTACGCTGTTGCGCGCCAGGGCATCGGGCATATCAAAGACTTGCTGGATAAAGCTCCAGGCTGATGCCGACAGGCGCTCCTGAAGTGTTTGTTCATGGGCGTATTGCAGCAATTGCCACGGCAGTTGCCGACAAAACAATCGACGACGGCGACGGGTGTCTTCGGTCTGGCCCTTGAGCAGGGTGGTCAGTTGTGTCTGGTAGAGACTTTTCAAGTCCAGTTGGCGCACCAGTTGCACCACGGTGCTGCCATCGAGTGCTGCTGGCAAGGGCGTGTCTGTACGCGATCGCGGCCGGATATCGTCAGCGTTCAGTTCAGGCAAGTGCCCCAGGGCGAAGTCGGTCAGGGTCTGGGTGTGGTTTTGCAGGTCGATACGGCCAGGTATCAATATGGCGTCGGGGTTGACCACTTGCCCGGGAAACCGCGCATTGAGCAAGGTAGATAAGCTACTCACCACCTGTTCGCGCATGGGTGTGAGGCTGTGCAGGTAATCCTGCTCATCCGTTACGCTGGCGCGGTATTGCTCAAGCAGTTCGGCATGCAGGATTTGTTCATGTGGCCGCGCCATCCCCAGCCAGACCGGCAGTGCCTGTTGATGGATCATGGCACGTGCAATGGCCATCGCCCTGGGCAGGTTGGTCGGTGTGGCCTGGCGGATAAAACTGTCCATGAAGTCCTGAAAGCGTTGAGCGTTCAATTTCATCGACAGTACATGGTCGATCTTGTCGCGCATGAAGTCGCTGTAAGTCTGTTGGCGATTGTGCAGCAGATGCTCGTCGATACGTTGCAGGGGGCCGAGCCGATAGGACTGGTGGGGTATGCGCTTGGAGGGCCTCAGGTTCTCGATCAGCGGTAACCGTGCGGTGGGGCTCAGCAAGCGTTGTTCCAGCACTTCGCGCAAGACGTTGAACGACGCAAAGGCCTCATAGCCGGCACGCGGCGTCCACAGCATTGCCAGCCCTGAATGGTCGGGGTCGGTGCCACCACGCTCGGTCAGTACAAAACAGTTGGTCAGAGCTTCGGGTACGGCGTCAGCCCCGAGGTTGAGGGTCAAGCCAAACGCGTCAGGGATAAACCCGTTGAGGCCACGCCGGGTGAGTCGGGTCATGTTTTCGGCGTGAAGGGCGCTGTCCAGCAGGTCGAGGCAGGCGACCGGCAGGCTCTTTTGTAATCGCCTCAGTTGTGCTTCGCCACTGAGCCCCAGCAACATGCCATGGCTCAGGTGCGCGCGGTTATGTTCCAGGAGTAGATGCGGCAGCGTCCGCAGGTCATGTTCTGCAAAGGTGGTCAGGACCTGCTCGATCACCGCATTGAAGCTGTTCGTGGTCAGGTTGTGCAGTTGGTTGGCGACGCCTGAGCGGCGCTTGCCGTAAAACCAGGTCAGGGGCGAGTCGGTCAAGGCCTCGGCTTGCTTGGCCAGGCGCGCAATAAAGTGCTCCACCATGCTTGTCGACGCCAGGGGCAATCGCTCTTCGCGCTCGCTGGCTGGCGTGGCGTAGCGGTTGATGTAGACGTTGTCGGCTTTGAGGCTCAACTGTCTTTTGCCCAGCTCGACGTTCAATGCTCGGCCCACCAACTCGCGCAGGGTCGGGTGTTTGCTGCGCTCCATCGCCATCGCCGCCTCGACCGTTTCCAGCGTCTTCAGCTGTGCCTTGGCCTTTTCGGCATGGACGGTAGAGGGGCGGCCGTTGCCGCTGGTGATGGGATGGACGGACCAGCGCCCGCCGGCGTCCAGCGCCTGCAAACGGCTGTCGAGCATGGTGCGCACGTCCAGGGCATTGTCGAGCAGCGCGGCCAGGTCGATCTCACCTGCGCTACGCCGATAGAGCCCCAGCGCATATTCCAGGTTGTCGAACTGTTTGGCGAGAATGTCTTCGACCATCTCCTGGAACGCATCGCCCGCAACCGGCTTGCCGGTCACTTCTATCTGATCACTGCCAATGAACACGCTACGCTCGTCCAAGGAGAGGAAATTGAGCAACTCATCTTCATGCCCTGCGGTTTTGAGCATGGTCAACAGGATGTCCTTCAGATCATCGATGTCCTTGAGCACCTGCAAGCCGCGTGATTGCGTGTAGAGGTACGCGTGGGCATTGCTGATCATCAAGGTGCCCCCAAGATGGACATAGTGCTGAAAGGGCGCATGGATGCGCACCCTCTCGACGTTCAGGTGGTGGGTATAGGCCGCGCGCGCGGTCTTGTCTGCCAGGAACAGCGCGCGCAGTTGCTCGCTTTCTTCGCTGCTCAGGATCATGTCCTGATGCTTGAACAGCAGGTCTGCGCGACATTTGTCACTCATGACGCGGGCGCAAAACCGTTGGCGCGACTGGTCCGCGTTGACCTCTTGGTTCCAGTACGACTGGAGCAGGCTGTTCAATAGCTTGGAAAGAATGCCGCTGGTTTGCTCGACCACGCTGTTCCATCGCTGCTGGTCCTCGGCCAGTTGCTGCTGGCTGAAGGCTGTGGTGTTTCGGCCGATGTTGAAGAACGAATGAGTCTGGTCGGTTGGCCAGGCATGCCTGACATAAAACCGCAGCAACGCATCACGCAAGGGAAGCGAGTCGACCCAGCGGGCCTCTTCGCCCGTGGCCGGGCGGCTGAAGAAGTTCACGCGAGTGTCGGCCGGGTTCAACCCAGGGAAATAGGAGCGGGCCATGATGCCGAGCAAGGTGTCGAGCATGTCGTTCAGACCGGGGAGCTTGCGCAGTTCATCGAGCATCGCCCGTACATTTTTTTGCTGGTTAGCCAGGATGATCCTCCGTTGGTCGGCCATCACGGCGTCCGCAATCGTGGCGGTGGTCAGCGTCAGGCGCACGTTTATCGGCAACGCGTCCCGTTCGGCAATGGACAGAAACTGGAGCAACTCGCTGCGCCTGCTCGGTTGCGTCAAGCGTTCCTGCACCTCGCCAAGCAGGCCGGCACGGCTGTCGAACAGTTCCAGGCCACCGTAGGGGGTATAGAGCACGGCTTTGTTGTCGTCCGGCGTCGGGCTCATCATGAACGCGCCCGCCAGTGGGATGGCGGGTTGACCGCCGGGGTTGATCAACAACCGTTCTACGTGCATGGGGTTGCTTTGCACCGCGGGGTCCTGGCGGGCTGCGTCGGTGGCGTAGTACAGCGTGTGCAACCATTCAAGGTCCTTGACCGTGAACCCCAGGGCACGCTCCCGTGGTGTCGGCTCCTTGCGTTTTACGGGAAGCAGGAACTCGTCGAAGAAGTAGGGCGGGATGACCGTCGACATAGGGCACTCTCCATCAGATAGACGTTTACGAGCGCCCACGTTAAGGATTGCGCGGGAGTGCAGGGGGGTAGATAACTCGCGATCAAACCGCCGCAGACGTCAAGCGCCCGTTGACAGCAGGCACCTGAGGCGTTGTTTAATCGGGGGTCTGGATTCTTGTTGTCTCTTCCAATTATAAAATCGGAGCTACAGATGTCTGCCCAGTCCCCGATAGTTGACAACGCTACAGCGCTCATCGGTTTCAACGACCTCGTGAGTTTGTTGCACGCGGTATTCGTGAAGCACGGCACTTCGCCGGACGTCGCCGCGATCCTGGCGCACAACTGCGCCGGCGCCGAACGCGATGGTGCCCATAGCCACGGGATCTTCCGTATTCCCGGTTACCTCAGCACCCTGGCCAGCGGCTGGGTCGACGGCAAGGCCGTGCCGGTCGTCACGGACGTGGCGTCCGGCTTTGTGCGGGTCGACGCCGGCAACGGGTTTGCCCAGCCAGCGTTGCAGGCCGCCCGTTCGCTGCTGGTGGCCAAGGCGCGCAGTGCCGGCATTGCGCTGCTGGCGATGCACAACTCCCATCACTTCGCCGCCCTGTGGCCCGATGTCGAACCGTTCGCCGAAGAAGGCCTGGTGGCGCTGAGCGTGGTCAACAGCATGACTTGCGTGGTGCCCCATGGGGCCGACCGGCCGTTGTTCGGTACCAACCCCATCGCGTTCGCCGCACCGCGTGCCGACGGCGCACCTATCGTCTTCGACCTGGCCACCAGCGCCATTGCCCATGGCGATGTGCAGATCGCCGCGCGCAAAGGCGAACGCTTGCCTGCGGGTATGGGCGTCGACAGCCTTGGCCAACCGACCACCGACCCCAAAGCCGTGCTGGAAGGCGGGGCGCTGCTGCCGTTTGGCGGGCACAAGGGCTCGGCGTTGTCGATGATGGTCGAGTTGCTGGCAGCGGCCTTGACCGGCGGTAACTTCTCCTTTGAGTTCAACTGGGCCGACCATCCGGGAGCGCGCACACCCTGGACCGGGCAATTGCTGATCCTGATCGACCCAAGCAAAACCGCCGGGCAGAACTTTGCCGAGCGCAGCCAGGAACTGGTGCGGCAGATGCATGCGGCGGGGCTGCGGCGGTTGCCGGGGGATCGACGTCATCGCACGCGGGCGAAGTCGTTGGAGGAGGGCGTGATGGTGGATCTGGAAGCGCTGAACCAGCTGCGGGACTGGGCTACGTAGAGGCTGTCTATCCCGCTCCGCGCAATTCCGTAGCAGCTGCCGAGCGCAAGCGAGGCTGCGTCGGCCGCGCCCCGAGCTTGAATCGGCAGTGCGCCTGACGCAGCCTCGCTTGCGCTCGGCAGCTGCTCCGCACGCATAGCGCTATACGGACGATGTCAGTTACGGCGACCCAACAACAGGCCAACCACCAGGCCGAAGCCTGCGGAGATCGCGACGGTCTGCCATGGATGGCCACCGATGTAGGTCTCGGTGGCATCGACTACTGGCTTGCTACGCTCGCGCACGTTGGATACCGAATCCAGTGCCTGCTTGAGTTTGATGGCGACCTGTTCGCGCAGGGTTTCGCCTTCTTCGCCCACCAGGGCAGCGCTGCTTTTGAGCAGCTTGTCCGATTCTTCGATCAGGGCCGTCAGTTCACTGAATGCTTGATCCTTGATTTGATCTTCAACAGCTTGGGCGGCAGTTTTGCGGGCCATGGGTGTGACTCCTTGCAAGTGAATGTGACAGTGAACAATGGAGTGCCGGGCGGTGGCAAAAGTTGCAGTTTTTTTGCCGGGTCGGCACTGGCGAACGAAATCCGAATCCGGAAAAATCGACCTACAGTGTAAGATGTCGTCTATTTGTGCAGCAGGAATTTCAACATGAGCTTCAATCTCGCCAACAAGACCCTCGCCGAACGCGCCGAGCTGGAAGATGAAAAGTCCCGCCTCTATGACCTGTGGCAGACCAACCTGGGCAAGGCCAAGGGCGAAGCCGCGCGGTTGTTCGGTGAGCGCGCCAAGCGCAAGGGCAGGTGGTCCGAATGGGTCCGCGCCGAACTGGACGGCATGTCGCCACCGGAGTTTTCCAACATGGTGCGCAGTGAAGTCAACAAACTGATGGCGGCGGCGAAGTAAAGCCGGCGGCAATCGCTTCGCGTACTTTAAGCAACATCGGATCAAGCTGGGCCTGGGTGCGCCAACCCAGTTCCACCGGGTATCGCGGCAGTGCCAACGGGCAGGGCAGGACCCGCAGGCCGGTCATCTCGGCGATGGCCTGCGCCGCATGCCCGGGAATGGTCGCTACCGCCTGGCTGCCCTTGAGCAGAAACGGCAGTGCGGCAAAATGACTGGTCGAGGCGCACACCTGGCGGCTCAGGCCCTGCGCTGCCAGCCCTTCATCGGTGATGCCGATGAACCCGCCTGACGACACCAACACATGCTCGCGGGTGACAAATTCATCCAGGCTGAGGCTTTCCTGGCCCGGCGCCAGGCTGCGTGGGTCCACGACGCAACGATAATCCCCCTCTCCCAGCACCTGCCGACTCAACCGGCTTTGTGCAAAGCCGCCTGCGGTAATCGCCAGGTCCAGGCTGCGGTCGAGCAGGGCACCGGCAACGATCTGGCTGTGGGTCTGGCGGAAGATTACCCGCAACTGTGGCAGGCGCTGTGCGATGGCGTCCATCAACCGGCGGCCATAGGCAATCTCGAAGTCGTCGGACAGGCCCACCACCACCGAGCGGCCTTGATAGTTCGGGTTGTCCGGATTGACCATCGCCAGGCTTTGCCGACAGCGCTCCAGCGCCTCACTGATCACCGGTTTCAATTGGTTGGCCCGCAGCGTCGGCGCCAGGCCACGGCCGGTGCGCACAAACAATTGGTCGCCATAGACGTCGCGCAGACGTCGCAGGCCTGCACTGATGGCCGACTGCGTGACACCCAGGCGCAATGCCGCGCGGCTGGCGCTGGACTCATCGTGCAGGGCTTCGAAGGTTTTCAGCAGGTTCAGGTCGACCTGGGCGATATTCATCTGGCTCATATCATTCAGCACTGAGGTGGGCTTTATTCATGATCGAGCCTGGCGAGAGAATGGGCAACCCCTGACCCCTGTAGGAGCGAGCTTGCTCGCGAAAAACGCAAGGGCGCCACGTTTATCCAGGCTTCCCGCGTCATCGTTACCGACCTTCGCGAGCAAGCTCGCTCCTACAGAGCAACTGCCCCCCTATTTGGAGTAATCCTGATGCCCGTTTCTACTGTGGCGGCCCTGCAAATCGGTTCCCTGCCTGGCGGCAAGGCCGAGACCCTGGCGCAAATCCTCGCCTATGAAGACGAGATCCTGCGCAGCGGCGCGCAATTGGTGGTGATGCCCGAAGCGCTGCTCGGCGGCTATCCCAAGGGTGAAGGGTTTGGCACCCAATTGGGCTATCGCCTGCCCGAAGGCCGCGAAGCCTTTGCCCGCTATTTTGCCAACGCTATCGATGTGCCAGGCGCCGAGACCGAGGCTCTGGCCGGCCTGTCGGCACGTACCGGCGCCAGCCTGGTGCTGGGTGTGATCGAGCGCAGTGGCAGCAGTTTGTATTGCACCGTGCTGTATGTCGAACCCACGGGCGGCCTGGTGGCCAAGCACCGCAAACTGATGCCCACCGGCACCGAACGGCTGATCTGGGGCAAGGGCGACGGCTCGACCTTGCCGGTGATCGACGCGGCGGCAGGGCGTATCGGCGGTGCGGTGTGCTGGGAAAACATGATGCCGCTGCTGCGCACCGCGATGTACGCCAAGGGCGTCGAGGTGTGGTGCGCGCCAACGGTGGATGAGCGCGAGATGTGGCAGGTGAGCATGCGCCATGTGGCGCATGAAGGGCGCTGCTTTGTGGTCAGTGCGTGCCAGGTGCAGGCCTCGCCCCAGGCACTGGGCATCGAGGTCGCCAACTGGCCTGCAGAGCGCCCGTTGATCGCCGGCGGCAGCGTGATTGTCGGCCCGATGGGCGACATCCTGGCCGGGCCACTGGTGGGGGAGGTCGGGCTGCTGACGGCGCAGATCGACACCGATGACCTGGTGCGAGCGCGGTACGACTATGACGTGGTGGGGCATTACGCCCGCCCGGATGTGTTCGAGCTTGTGGTGGATGAGCGGGCCAAGCCAGGCGTGCGCTATATCACCGACTGAAACACGGTCGAAATGTGGGAGGGGGCAAGCCCTAACGCCGTTCAGTTAATCCCTGTAGGAGCGAGCTTGCTCGCGAAAAACGCTCAGGCAACGCGTTCATTCTCGATAAACGCGGTGGCCCTGAGTGCTTCGCGAGCAAGCTCGCTCCTACAAAAAGCCAACTGAACGGCATTCTGGCAAGCCCCTTCCACCTTTGGCTCTCTCAGCCTTTGGGCGATTGGGTTTCCAGCCATTCCTCGCGGGTCATTTCCCAGACAGGATCAGGCGTTCGGTAAAAAGTGTCGGTTGCATGGTGTCATTACCAGGTCGCGGTATTCGGCAAGTCCAGCGTGCCACGGTCTACAAAGCGCATCGTGCCGAACAGCCCGCCCGCCAGTTTGCCCCGCAGCACGTAGGGCAGGTTGTTCAAGCTCTGGGTCTGGCTCAGGCCTAAGGTCTGGCGCAGCACGGAAAACGCCGAAACGCTGACCGGCACCATCAGCACGGTTTCGGAAAAACGCGGGATGCTGCCGCGCTGGTCACTCACCCCCGACGCCAGCGGCCGACCATTGACCTCCAGGTCGAGGGCCACGCCGTTGTAGTCGATCGCCGTTTCATTGGGGTTCTGCACCCGCAGTTTCACGGCGAAGCGCACTTCCAGGTCCTGGCTTTGCAGCGGCTCGATGCCCACCACATTGATATTCACCGGGTCGCGGTTGGGGAACAGCGCACAGGCGCTCAAGCTCAGCAGTAGCAGCGATAGAACCATGAGCTTGCGCATGCAAAGGGTGCTCCTATTTCGTGACGTCCGGGTCCTGCATCACTTTGAGGGTAGAGGACTCCGGATCAAATTCATCTTCCTGCAGCTCTATGAACGCTTCCGGCAGGAAAATGTTCAGCAGGATTGCACAGAACGCGCCCACAGTGATCGGCGACTCGAAGATGTTGTGCAGCGCCTTGGGCAGGTCGCGCAACACTTCCGGCACGGCGGCCACGCCCAGGCCCATGCCCAGGGAGATCGCCACGATCAGCACATTGCGGCGGTGCAGCCCGGCTTCGGCGAGGATCTTGATGCCGGCCACCGCCACGGTGCCGAACATGATCAGGGTCGCGCCGCCCAGCACCGGCTTGGGCATCAGTTGCAGCACCGCGCCGATCATCGGGAACAGCCCCAGCAGCACCAGCAAACCCGCGATGAAGTACGCCACGTAGCGGCTGGCCACGCCGGTCAGTTGGATCACGCCGTTGTTCTGGGCGAACGTCACCATTGGCAGGCTGTTGAAGGTCGCCGCCATCGCCGAGTTGAGGCCGTCGGCCAACAGGCCCGACTTGATGCGCTTGATGTACAGCGGGCCCTTGACCGGCTGTTGGGAAATCATCGAGTTGGCCGTCAGGTCACCGGCTGCTTCCAACGGCGAAATCAGGAAGATCACCGCCACCGGGATAAACGCCACCCAGTCGAACGAGAAACCGTACTTGAAGGGCACCGGCACGCTGATCAGTGGCACGTGGGGCAGGGCGGCCAGGTCGACACGACCCATCCACCACGCCACCACAAAGCCCAAGGTCAGGCCGATCACGATGGAGCCCAGGCGCAGGAACGGGTTGTTGAAGCGGTTGAGCACCACGATGGTCACTAGCACCAGTGCTGCCAGGCCCATATTGCTCGCCGCGCCCAGGTCGCTGGCGCCAAAGCCGCCGGCCATGTCGGTAACGGCCACCTTGATCAGCGACAGGCCCATCAGGGTAATGATGGTGCCGGTCACCACCGGGGTGATCAGCTTGCGCAGCTTGCCGATGAACTGGCTGAGCACCACTTCGATAAACGCCGCGAAAAAGCAGATGCCAAAGATCGTCGAGAGGATCTCATCGGTGCCGCCGCCCCGGGCCTTGACCATGAACCCCGCGCTGAGAATCACGCTGATAAACGAGAAACTGGTGCCTTGCAGGCACAGTAGCCCCGACCCAATGGGGCCGAACGTGCGCGCCTGGACGAAGGTGCCGAGCCCCGACACAAACAGCGCCATGCTCACCAGATAGGGCACTTCGCTTTCCAGACCGAGCACACCACCGACGATCAGCGTCGGGGTGATGATGCCGACAAAACTGGCCAGCACATGCTGCAACGCGGCAAATATCGCCGCACTGAAATGCGGGCGATCCTCCAGGCCGTAGATCAGGTCGGATTTATAGCGGGGGCGGGGGGCTTGAGCGTCAGACAAAATGAGGGCTCGGGTCAGAAAATGGAGGCGCAGGATGCCAGAAACGGCCCAGCGTCAGAAGTGTAAAAAAATATTTATAAAGACCCTGCATAAAACCCCGATTCCTGCCGATACTGCTTATAGGCCCATCTATCAAAAACAACAGTGATGGCCGGTGTCAGGCAGTGCGTTGACGCTGGCTGATCGTTTCGTGGCATGGACGCGCGCCGCCACTCTATATTTCGAGATCGCCCTTATGTCGCTCCGTCACCTGAATATCGCCCCTCGCGCTTCCCTCGGTTTCGCCTTCATCGCCCTGTTAGTGGTGGTGTTGGGCGGGTTTGCGGCCAACCGCATGACGTTGATCCGCCAGGCCTCGGTGGACATGAGCAGCAACCAGCTGCCCAGCGTGACGTACCTGGCCCAGATGACGGAGAACGTCCTGCGCATGCGTATCCTGTCATTTCGGGTGCTGGTCAACCGCGAGCCGGCCGGCCTGCAGGAAGCCGAAACCCGCATCGGCGTGCTGGTCGACAAGGTCAAGACGGCCCAGACCGGCTACGCGGCATTACCCGCCGGTACGGAGGAAGCGGCGTTGTACAAGACGTTTGTCAGCACCCTGGATAACTACTTCAAGGCCCAGGCGGACATGCTGGCGCTGTCCAAGCAAGGCGACGTCGAGCAGATGCGGACCCTGATCAATACCCGGATCAAGGAAGGCACCGACCAGATGGGCGAGCAGTTGAACAAGCTGATTGCGATCAATGCCGCCAACGCCAAGCAAGCCAGCGACGCGGCAGGGCACAGTTACACCAGCGCCATCACCGGGATTATCGTGGTCTCGGTCAGCGCTGCACTGCTCACGGTGCTGTTGGCCTGGCTGCTGACCCGCAGCATTGTCACGCCGTTGCGCAAAGCCGTTCAGGTGGCTGAAACCATCGCCGGTGGCAACCTGACCAGCGTCGTTGAAGATAATGGCAACGATGAACCCGCGCGCCTGATCAACGCCCTGTCGACCATGCAAACCAACCTGCGCCAGACCATCCAGCACATTGCCGGTTCGGCCACGCAACTGGCCTCGGCGGCGACAGAGTTGAGCGCCGTGACCGAGGAAGCGTCCCGGGGCCTGCAGCAACAGAACAATGAAATCGATCAGGCCGCCACGGCGGTCAACGAGATGACCGCGGCGGTGGAAGAAGTGGCGCGCAATGCAGTGTCCACCTCCGAGGCCTCCAACCAGTCCAACCAGGCCGCGCGGTCAGGTCGCGACCGGGTGATGGAAACCGTTGGCGCGATCCAGACCATGACCCAGGACGTCCAAAACACTGCCGCGATGATCGAAGGCCTGGCCACCCAGGGCCGTGACATCGGCAAGGTGCTGGACGTGATCCGCGCGATTGCCGAACAGACCAACCTGCTGGCGCTCAACGCCGCCATCGAAGCGGCCCGCGCCGGTGAAGCCGGCCGCGGCTTTGCGGTGGTAGCGGATGAGGTGCGGGCGCTGGCCCATCGCACGGCGCAGTCGACCCAGGAAATCGAGAAGATGGTCGCCGGCATCCAGAACGGTACCGGTGAAGCGGTGCAGTCGATGCAACAGAGCAACCAGCGCACCCAGGACACCCTGGAAATGGCCCGCGCCGCCGGCGTGGCCCTGGAGCAGATCACCCAGTCCATCAGCCTGATCAACGAACGCAACCTGGTGATCGCCAGCGCGTCGGAAGAACAGGCCCAGGTCTCCCGCGAAGTGGACCGCAACCTGGTCAACATCCGCGACCTGGCCACCCAGTCGGCGGCGGGGGCCAACCAGACCAGTGCCGCCAGCCACGAGCTGTCGCGCCTGGCGGTGGATTTGAATGGGATGGTGGCGAGGTTCGTTATCTAAGTATTTGGAATACTGGCAAAAATGTGGGAGGGGGCAAGTCGAATCGTCGCACCGCCCCTCCCACATGTGTTTATTGTTTCCAAGCCCCTGGGTTGACCAGGTTCTTCGGTTTTTCACCCGCCAACGCCTGCAACAGATTGTCCACCGCACACTTGGCCATCGCCTCCCGCGTCTCATGGGTCGCCGAGCCGATATGTGGCGTCGCCACGACGTTGTTCAGACGCAGCAACGGTGAGCCGTGATCAAGCGGTTCCTTTTCGAACACATCCAACCCCGCCGCCCGAATCGTACGTTGCTGCAAGGCCTCCACCAGCGCGGCCTCGTCCACCACCTTGCCCCGCGAGATATTGATAAAGATCGTCTCCGGGCCCATCCGCGCAAATTGTTCGGCGCCGATCAGCTTTTCGGTTTCAGCCGTGAGCGGCAGGGTCAGGCAGACAAAATCGGCCTGTTGCAGCAAATCGTTAAGGCTGCGGTACTGCGCGCCAAAGCGCTGTTCCACCGCCGGCTTGGGCGAATGGCTGTGGTAGATCACTGGCATGCCAAAACCGAAATGCCCGCGCTGGGCCAAGGCTTCGCCGATGCGGCCCATGCCGATGATGCCCAGGGTCTTGCCATGCACGTCGCTGCCGAAGTGTGAGGGGCCGATATTCTTGTTCCACTGGCCGGCGCGCACCATGTCGGCCAGCTCCACTACACGCCGGGCGGTGGCCAGGATCAGCGCGAAGCCGGTATCGGCGGTGGTTTCGGTGAGCACGTCCGGGGTGTTGCTGAGCAGGATGCCGCGCCGGGTCAGGTAGTCGATATCGTAGTTGTCGACCCCCACGGACACGCTGGCCGCGGCCTCCAGTTGCGGTGCGAGATCCAGCAACCCGGCATCCAGGCGCAGGCTGGCACCGAGCAGGCCGTGGGCGTTGGGCAGTGCATCGCGCAGCTTGGCCAGGCCAGTCTCGTCCAGTGCGTCTATCAGGGTGACGTCGCACTGTTCATGCAGGCGCGCCATTAACGGTGCGGAGAGCTTCTTGTACAGAACCACAGACTTTTTCATGGGGTTTTCACCTTCAATTCGAGGGTCGAGATGGGCGCGCGTTCACGGTCACTGGCGCCGGGCTTGAGGAAAATCGTCAGCACCACCGACAGCATCAGCGCGCCGCTCATCAGCAGGTACGAGGCGCCGGGCGAGCCGGTGCTGCTATTGAGGTAGCCCACCAGGTAGGAGCCGCCGAACGAGCCGAGGGCGCCCATGCTGTTGATCAGCGCCATGGCGCCACCGGCGACGTTGGCGGGGAGGATTTCCGGGACGATGGCAAAAAACGGTCCGTACGGCGCATACATGCAGGCTCCGGCAATGACCAGCAGGGTGTAGGACCACCAGAAATGTTCGGCGCCCAGGGCGTAGGAGGCATAGAACGCGATGGAGGCAACCAGCAGTGGCGGCCATACGAAGCGTTTGCGCTTTTGCAGTTTGTCCGAGCCCCACGACACCGCCAGCATGGCGATCACGGCAGCGAGATAGGGCAGGGCCGAGAGCCAGCCGGCTTCGACCATGTCCATCTGCAGGCCTTTCTTGAGGATCGACGGCAGCCACAAGACGAAGCCGTACACGCCGATGCTCCAGCAGAAAAACTGCAGCGCCAGGATGATCACCTTGGGCGAACGGAACGCTTCGGCGTAATTCTTCACCGCCTTGATACCGACCTGTTCGGCGGCCAGCGCGCTTTCCAGGTCTTTTTTGTGCTGTTCGCTCAGCCACTTGGCATCTGCGGGTTTTTCATCCGCCAGTTTCCACCAGATAAACGCCCACAGCACCGCCGGCAGGCCTTCGATGATAAACATCCAGCGCCAGCTGAAATGCTGCACCAGGTAGCCGGACACCACCGACATCCACAGCATGGTCACCGGATTGCCGAGGATCAGGAAGGTGTTGGCCCGCGAGCGCTCGGCACGGGTGAACCAGTGACACAGGTACACCAGCATCGCCGGCATCACGGCGGCCTCGACCACGCCGAGCATGAAGCGAATGACGATCAGCATGTAGGCGTTGGACACCACGCCGGTCAGGGTGGCCAACCCGCCCCAGAGGATCAGGCTGACGAAAATCAGCTTCTTGACGCTGCGCTTCTGCGCGTAGATCGCACCCGGCACCTGGAAGAAGAAGTAGCCAAGGAAAAACAGTGCACCCAGCAATGACGACATACCGGGGGTGATCATCAGGTCCTCGGCCATCCCGGAGGCGGCGGCAAAGCCGTAATTGGCGCGGTCCAGATACGCCAGGCTATAGGTGATAAAGACGATGGGCATGATGTACCACCAACGGCGGGTGGCGAGTTTCACGGTGTCCATAAGGTTGCTCCTGAGCTTGTTGTAGTTGTGGCAACAGGGTGTGGGTCAAGCGACGGATCGGGTGGGTAATTCGGAGCGGGTAGGCAAGCCTTCCATATCGCCGCGGCTTTGCACGGCGCGGCTGCCGATCCAGTTACCCCGTTGTACCGCCTCGGGGAAGCTGAGGTTTTCCAGCAGGGCGCTGATCATGCCCACCGCAAACCCATCGCCGGCGCCGACGGTGTCCACCACCTTGTCCACGCGCACGGCGGCGACAAAGCCCTGGTCCAGCTGGGTGCGGAAGTAGGCGCCGTCCGGGCCGAGCTTGATCGCCACGGCTTCGGCGCCTTGGTTGAGGTAGAAGGCGGCGATATCCGCCGGGTCGTCGAAACCGGTGAGCAGACGGCCTTCGCCCAGGCCCGGCAGGACCCAGTCGGCGAGACCGGCGAGGGCGTTGATTTCGCGGATCATCTGTTCCTGGCTGGTCCACAGCGACGGACGCAGGTTTGGGTCGAACGACACGCTGCCACCGGCTTTGCGCATCTGTGTCATCAACTCGCGGGACAGCTCGCGGGTGGCCTCGGACAAGGCCGGCGGAATGCCGGTGGCATGCAGATGGCGGGCCTGCAACAGCGCCGGGCTGATGGCCGCAGTGGACAAATGGCTGGCGGCCGAGCCCTTGCGGAAATACTCCACCTGCGGGTCATCGCCGGCTTCTTCGCGGGACTTGAGTTGAAAGCCGGTGGGGTGCGCCGGGTCGACCGCCACGTGCCGGCAATCCAGGCCTTCTTTTTTCAGCGTGTCGACCACAAAACGCCCGAGGGAATCATTGCCCACCCGGCTCAGCCAGGCGACGTTGAAGCCCAGGCGCGACAGGCCGATGGCGACATTGCTGTCGGCGCCGGCAATGCGTTTGTGAAACTGTGCCACCTGGGCCAGGTCGCCGGTCTGCTCGGCGACAAACATCGCCATGGTTTCGCCAAACGAGAGGATATCGATCTCAGACATGGGCATTCTCCCCACGGGGTTGGCCAAGGAGGGCGAGGGCTGCGACCTGTTGCGCGGTGACGTCGGCCAGGTCATCGCCCTGCAACGGGAATTCCACCGCCCGTGTAATGCCTTGAGTCATGTGCGTGAGCAGTTGTTCCCACAGATGCAGGTCGGTGGCGCCGGGCGGCAGCGCCACCAGCTTGCCGTCCGCGCGACGGGCCACGGCCTTGCAGTGCAGATAGTCGACGTGCCGGCCGAGCAGGCGCGCGGCGGTCAGGGCGGACTGGTCCTGCCACTGCCAGTTGCCGATATCGAAGGTCATCTTCACCGGCAGGCCCAGGCGTTCGACCTCGGTGAAGAAGCGCTGCATCGGCTCAATGCGCCCGCCGTGCAGGGTCTGGTCGTTTTCCACCAAGAGCTTGACCGGATGGCGGGCGAGCAGGGCGTGCAGGCTTTCCAGGTCGTTGGTGTCGGTGAAGTAGCCGAGGGAGACTTTCAGCCAGCGCGCACCAAAGGCCTGGGCGCGGTCCAGGGTTGCGTTGAGGTCGGCATTCGGCTGGGCGCGGCCGGCGATCCACAATTCCAGAGGCGATGAGAACACACACTCCAGGCCTTGCTCGGCGGCAGCCTGGGCCAGTTGTGCAGGTTGCTCGCTGGTCAGCAGTTCTTCGCGCCACTCGATGCGCCGGGCACCGGCGGCGGCCAGCAATTCGACAAAACTCAATTGGCCTTGCTGGCGGACCAGGTCGGCGCCGTAGCTGGAAAGGCTGATGGAGACGGGGTATTTGTGCATTGTTGTTTACCTCTGAAACCGGTTTCATTTTTTGCGTTAAATATCTAATCGACTCTGCCTTAGCAGCTGCCGAGCCTTGGCGAGGCTGCGTTTGCGGTGTGTCAGGTACGCCGCCGACGCAGCCTCGCCAAGGCTCGGCAGCTGCTACGTGCAGGGGCGCTGGGTTGAGCCTCGGATGATCAACTGGGGCAAAAAGTCCAGGGTTCGGGTCGGTTCGGTGTCACCGCGCAAGCGCTTGAGCAGGCAGTCGAACGCACTGGCGCCAATCGCTTCGGTGGGTTGGGCGAGGGCGGTGATGCCGTTGCCCACCAGCGGGTACCAGTCCAGGTCATCCAGGGCGATCAGCCCTACGTCGTCGAACAGCTTGCAGTCCAGCGCCTTGAGCGCACGGGTGCAGGCCAGTGTGGCGACGCCGTTGGCACAGAACACCGCCTTGGGCCCGGGTTTGGCGAGAAAGGCTTGCAGGCGTTGTTCCAGCCCGTCATCGAGCGCCAGCACCGCGCCGGTCAGCGCCGGGCGCCGGGCGATTTCGCTCTTGAAGCTGTCCAGGCGCTCCTGCCGTGAACTGGTGCCATCGCAGGCTTCGCTCACCAGCAATACATCGCGGTAACCCTGCTGTTCCAGGTGTTCCACCGCCATGCGCACCGCCGCCGGGTTATCCAGCCCCACCAAGTCGCTGTGCAGCGGCTCGACCTTGCGGTCTACCAGCACCAGGGGCATTTCCCGCTGCAGTTCCAGCAATTGGTCGAGGTGATGGCCGAGGGTGTTCACGATCAGCCCTTCGATGTTGTACGAGCGCAGCGCCGCCAAATGCTGGCGCTCCTGCTCGTCATCGCGGTCGGTGTTGCACACCACCAGGCTGTAGCCATGCCGGCGGCAGGCGGTTTCGACGCCGTGCATCACGGCAATGGAGTAGGGGTTGCGGATATCGGCCACCAGCATGCCGATCAGGCGCGTGCGGCCACGTTTCAGCCCGCGGGCCATCTGGTTGGGGCGGTAGCCGAGCTGTTCGATGGCGTGTTCGATGCGCAGGGCGATGGCATCGGAGAGCAGGGCGCGGTCGTCGCCGATAAAGCGCGACACACTGGCCTTGGAGACGCCGGCGTGTTGGGCGACGTCGAGCATGGTGACGCGGGTGCGCTGGGCGGCGGAAAAAGGAGTCACGGTCGCAGGCCTTTCTTATTGGATGAGTCGGTTTCAGCCGTGGCTTGGCAGGCTGAAACCGGTTTCAGAAGACATCAACTCGCTCATTTCGTCAAGCGTCTCATGCCCTCGGCATCGCTTGATATCCGACAAGTGGCGATACCCACCTGTTAGTTCTGACAGTATTCGACGCCAGGCATTGAGCGTTTAATGAATACCAGACGCGCCGTGGCGGTGTGCGACATGGGTATGACGGGAGGCTCCGATGAGTGCTGATAAAACCCCCGAAAGTAGGCGGCTGTATAACGGCATTTTGCGCTTGGCCGATATTCGGGTGCCCATTCTGGACGATGTTGTCCCACCGATCGTGGAGGGGTATATCCCTCACCAATATCTCGACAGCGACCTGGAAGTGGTGATCCCGGAACTGTGGGAGGATGCTGCGCAAGCCGGTGAGTTCAATATTGTCGAAATCGTTTGGTCGCGCAGTGGCGGTGAGGGTGTCCCGCCGTTCCGGGAGCGGTGGGATGGCCCGATTACCAAGGCATTCCCTTTTCCGATCAGTGTGCCGCGAGACTATCTGGAGAACGACGGCACAGTCCGCTTGGCTTATCGGATCACTGATGAAACCGGTCTGCCGACTACGTCGGAGTTCCGGACCCTGGTGCTTGATCGGAGCCCACCCAACAATAACGTTACCCCTCCGTCCCCGGCTTTTCCGGTGGGGTTGATTGATGAAGGCTATCTGGCCACGCATCCAACCGTTGACCTGGTAGTGCCGCCCTACAACGGTCGTCGATCCTGGGACAGGATCTATTACTGGATTACGGACCAAAACCCGCCACCGGACGCTGCGCCGAGTGGCTATGTAGAGTTTCCCTTCGAAGACACGCCCCTTGTCCTCCCTGTGCCTGGGGATTTGTTTCGCCTGTACCCCAACGGTACTCAGTACGTTCATATCCGGCTTCAGGACCGCTCCAGCAACCGCGGCCCCAGGTCTGAGCAGTCGCCTGTGGAAGTCCAGTTGTCGGCGGTTCCGTCTGATTTGCAGCCCCTTGTCATTCCTGCGATGGCGAGCGGCCTGATCAATCGGCATGACGCTCGGATCGGCGTAGTCGCCAAGGTGCAATACGACAATTGGCAAGCCGGTGACCGGGTCACAGTCCGATGGGGAAAAACCGTGCTTACCCGCCAGTCCGTCCCCGAGTTGCCTTTCGATGTCGTCATCCCGTGGCCCAGGTTGATAGAGGATGGCCTGGGACTCGCAGAAGGCGTGGCCACTTACACCATTACCCGGTCCGGTAGCGACACGCCCACCCCGCCCAGCCCGCCGGCATTGATCCGCTGGGACTTCAGAGTCGCCGGGCAGGACCATCTCGATGCCCCCGCACTGCTCAACCTTAACCTGCCCAGGGTAACGGTATGGGGTGAAGGCTCCATGACTGAAAACCACATTGATAGTCGTGACAAGGGCAAGCGCGTGTATGCCAGTGTCCCGCTGTATCACCACCCGCGCACCGGCGAAGTATTGGAATTGTATTGGGGGGATTTTCCCAACATGGATAACCCGATTGCGCGTTATGTCGTCGATACCGATAAGGGTGATGCAGAGGGCGTGCGCGTGGAGTTCAGTGATATTCCGTGGGAAGTTATTGTCGGTGCCGGCAATGATGAAAAGATGCAGGTGTACTACACGACATTTAATGGCGTTAATGAACAGCTTTCCAACTTTACTGAAGTCAATGTCGATGTAGTGCCTCCCTTGGTCTTTCAGCGTGTCGAGTACCCCAGCGCCAATGACAACATGTTTATTAACTGTGGCTCCAGCCCGGCGATGTGGGACCACATTCCCATTCGGATTCTTCCTGAGGGCGCCTTCAGGAAAGACGATGATCTTGTTGTGACATGGCAGGGCTATGAAGAGTTCGGAGGCGGTGGCAAGGCCATAACATTGACTGCGGACACCCTGACGCACCGCTTGACGGAGCAGCAGGCCCAAGAGGGATATACGTTCAAGCAATCCAACTATGAAGAAAAAATCAAACCGATCAGGTCACCGCACCCCAACAGTCCGGGGAGTTCGGTGGGCGTCACGTATACCTTGTGGCGTAAGAAAAGAATCATAGGCTCGTCAAGGGAACGCTACGCGAAGATTGACCAGAAGTACTCAGGAGGGAGTTACTGCGGTCCGGACGGAGAGGATTCGGCGGGCAAGTAGTGTAGGGCACTTTAAAGTGATGGCTGATATAAATTGCGGCGTTTGGTGGTGGCGATGAAGCAGCTGTGCGACTTGATGAGTGTCATGTGAGGCAATGGTTTATCCGGCTGTAAGAGTGACTTCAAGTGCAAAAGGAGAATACAGATGACAACGTTAAGTAAAAAGCAGAAGGCTGCCATTCAATCGCGCGAGGTTAATAAAGAACTCTTGTCCCGGCGTAGAGCAGGGGGCTTGGCGCTGCCTCTGCCTACCTTTGACTCCCTGAATGAAAACGGGTTGATTTTGGAGATCAATGCGAGAAAACCGCTTCCTGTAACGTTTGATATTTCAGAGTTGGCGGAGGAAGAAGATCTTGATCCGGCAACCACCCGACTCGACATACATATGCGCGGCAAAGGCTCCACGAATTGGGGGGCGGCGATGTATAGCGTGCAGTTTCGAACCCCCTTATTCCCTGATCGCCAGCCTATTGACGAACCCTTTATCCGGGACATGCCTGTCTCCCGGTTGACGGAAGGGCAGCATGAGATCGGCTACATCCTTTATGAAGGCGCATCCCCCACGCCGCTGATGGTGGGGGCGCCCTTGGAGGTCGACCGAACCGAGCCTCTACGCCCCAACTATCCGCCTGCGCCCAGTTTTCCGGGCTATTTGACAGATGAAATCACTGAGCAACATATTGAAGACAACCCGGACGGTATGGTGTGCACCTTTCCGGATGCTCCGGGTGGTGCCGAGTTGGGCGTTAGCATCGCCGTGTATTTTTCTCCCGACTTCTCTTCACAATTGTCTGAGCCGATTGACACCTATCCCATAACCGCCGCGTTGAGTTTTACCGTGCCGTGGGCGTTGATTATCGGCAACCGCGCGGGACTCAACTACCTGTTTTACCAATTGATCGATCTCGCCGGCAACATCAGCAAAGACTCAGCCCCTGCGCGCGTTAAGTTGAATCTGACCGCTGAACCAGAGCCCTTGGAAGCGTATGTACCTTTGGCGCTTCTGCCTGATGATGGCCTGCTTGACTTGGAGGACCTTTATGAGCCGACCGGGGTTTACGTCGCTATTCGCGAATATGCCAACAATCTGCCGACGATCGATGTAATCGAACTGACGCTCGGTAGCCAGCCGCCACAGCGTTTCGCGGTTAATTTTTATCTGCCCTTTCCGTTAATGCTTCCCGTCAGCAGGACCGCGCTTCTGGCCCATTACGGTACGAACACAGGTGAACTGGATACCTCAATTGATTATTTTATCGACCGTAACGGCAGTCCATTCGATGCGCCTACCCATGACATCAAAATTGATTTTTCCGCGCCAGGTCCCACGCCTGGAACCGACCCGGAGAATCCGCTGCTCAATCCCGTGCTGGTCTACGGCTCTGATCCAGACGCGGAAAACCAGCTGACCGAAGATGACTTCGAGAAGGAAGCTACGGTTGAAATCGTACTGTGGGACACGCCTATTCCGGCGCCAGGCACGGTGCTGAGGGGGTATTGGGGCAGTTTTGAATATGCGTTCGACGTTGTGCCGATCACGACCGAAGGACCGGGGGATACGGTTTCAATGAGCGTACCCTGGTCGATAATTCGTGCTGTCGGTAACGGTACAGTCAACGTCTTCTACACGCTGGAGTGGGCGACCAACGACAACATCCAGCGCTCTGCGCCACAGCCGGTGGTTGTCAATGCCAATAAGGTCGTACTGGAGCCGGCAACCTTTTCCAAGGCGACCACATTCTGGTCGTGTACCGATCTCAATCGCACGACGTTTGCGGGCACTGTCAGGGTTCCCGGAAATATGACTTACTTCAGGGAGTTTATGGTGATCCGCTGTGAGGTGCGGGTGTTCAGCGATATCACCGGCGATAGCCAGCTGGGCGAGACCACGACGATCCACTCGCCGCCATTGACGCCAGACATGGTGGCCAACGGATTCACTATAACTGTCCCCTATGCTGTCATACGGCCAGCGGTCCGGAACTCGGCGGACTTTCACTACTTCGTTCCCATCCCCGGAGAGGGAGAGCAACCCTCCGTGAGAGCGTGGACCCGCACTCGGTTCACGGACTTGAATGGCGTGTTCTGCGAAAATCAACCCCCTACCACCCAAGAGGATGGCGTGGCCTAAAAAGTCTACGGGGGGTGTTTGCGCACCCCTCGGTTCCAATATCCCAGTGCACACGCTCATGGGCAAGCCCGCTCACCACAGAAGCCTAATTGCCATAGATTCCGTATTCACTGGAAGTTGTGTAGATACCCATGCGCTCATGGGGCAAGCATTCATTCATACAGATAGATTGGGATTAGTCCTACATATGCAGGTAATTCCAATCTGTAGTTTTGCGGCCTTGAGTGGCCTGGCTCCAACCCTCTGGAAATAGGCCGAACCGTTCCGTCGCGGAATGTCTGTTGAATGAGTGGTGTGTTGTGAATATCAATTCGTTTTTCAAGTTAAAACCGTTAGTTGCAATGATGCAGGTGCCGTCTGTTGTAACGTTATTGTTTCTGGCACCTGGGGCCCATGCCAGGCTCATCGAGAATGGCACTGAAACCATTGACCATGACGCCTATATCGATACGTTTGAGCTGCAAAATGCCACGCTCAACGTAATAGACGGACGGACACTGGACGTTTATGCCAATGCTTCGAGCCTGAATGTCAGCCAGAACAGCTTGATCATGGGCACTGTCGTCGCCCAAGGCGGCTCGAATGTGAATGTAGGCGCCAGTCGCGTCACCGCTTCCGGCGCGTTCCAGACCGGCATCACTTTGCTCAGCAGCACAGCACAGATCAACGACAGTGTGATTTCCAGTGCTGACTACCATGGGATGGTGGTCGGTAAATTTACCACCTCAACCCAGGCGTCCACGGCAACCGCAAACGGCAGTGTCATCGTGGGCGCAACCGGTGGTGCCGCCGTTACCGGCGGTAGCCTGCTGGAAACCGTAAATAGCCAGGTAGTCGGTACCGGCGCGGACAGTTTCGGGTTGAGCCTGCAGAGCGCCACGGCGCGTGCCTATCAAAGCAACATCACTGGTGGGCGCAACGGCGTGGAAATGTCTTATGACCGATATGCGCCGGGGGCCAATACGCTGCTTCTGGACCAAACCCACGTGACCGGCGTCACCGGTGCTGCGCTGCTGGTACAGGGGGCCAGGGGCCAGGGCGCCGTGGCGGATATTGTGGTACGCAATGGCTCGACCCTTACCGGCGGCAATGGCCATTTGCTGGAAGTAAAAGGCAACTCCACGGCGAACATGAGGGTCGAGAACAGCTGGCTTCAAGGTGACGTCATTGTCGAGTCCGGCAGCCAGGCTCATCTCAAGCTTAATGATCGGGCCTCATTGATCGGCCGCATGGAGAACGTTTCATCCCTGGAAGTAGGTGATGAGTCCCTGTGGATCATGACCGGCCATAGTCAGGTCGGCGATCTGAGACTGGCCGACGGCGTGGTCAAGTTCGGCGACGATGACGCTTTTTATCGGTTGGACCTGGAGCGCCTGTCGGGCCAGGGCACCTTTGCGATGGGCACTGATTTTGCCCGGGGCCTGACTGACTTTTTGAATATCAGCGGTGAGGCCACCGGTCATCATGGCCTGTTGCTCGCCAGTAGCGGTGCAGAGCCCGGCAATCCTGGCGCGGTGCATATCGTCCATACCGGTGGCGGTGACGCGCAGTTCGAGTTGCTGGGCGGGGCGGTGGACGTTGGGGCCTGGTCTTATGGACTCAAGCAGGAAGGCAACGATTGGTTCCTCGACCCGAACAATCGTACCGTCAGCCCAGGTACCCGCTCGGTACTGGCGTTGTTCAATACGGCGCCGACCGTGTGGTATGGCGAAATGACCTCCCTGCGCAGCCGCATGGGAGACCTTCGCTATAGCGGTGTCGAAGCCGGCGGTTGGCTGCGTGCCTACGGCAATAAGTACGAAATCAGCGGTGGGGACGGCGGAGCCTACGATCAAAACCAGCGCGGTTTCTCTCTGGGTGCCGATACACCGGTAGGCGACGGGCAATGGTTGCTGGGGGTGATGGCCGGTCACAGTACTTCCGACCTGGATCTCAGCCGGGGTACCTCGGGTACGGTGCAGAGTTACTATGCGGGCCTGTATGCCACCTGGCTGGATGAAGAGAGCGGGTATTACTTGGATGGGGTGGTCAAGGCCAACCGCCTGAACAACAATGCCAAGGTCGGTTTGAGTGACGGCAAGCAAACCAAAGGTAACTACAGCACCAATGCGCTGGGTGCGTCCGTGGAGGTCGGTCGTCATATCAAACTCGACGACGACTTCTTTGTCGAACCGTTCGCCCAGGCCTCCGTGGTGACGGTACAAGGCAAGAGTTATCGCCTGGACAACGGCCTGAAAGCCAAGAACGATCACACCGACTCGGTACTGGGCAAGTTGGGCGTAACGGTGGGGCGTGACTTCGTACTGGACGATGGCAGCGTGCTTCAGCCGTACTTGCGCGCCGGCGTGGCCCATGAATTTGTCAAGAACAACAAAGTCATGGTCAACAACCAGACATTCGACAATAACCTCTCAGGTTCCCGCATCGAAGTGGGAGCGGGGTTCTCGGTCTCGTTGTCCCAGAACCTGCAGGTGCATGCCGACTTCGACTACGGCCAGGGCAAGCATGTTGATCAACCGTGGGGGGCGAATGTCGGCGTGCGCTATAACTGGTAATCCGACAGTGGCGGTACGCTTTAAACAGGTTTAACAAAACGCCCCGGATCCGGGGCGTTTTGTCAGGACTCATCTGAGGTCTTTTTTGTGTTGAACAGGATTTGCATATTTATTTCGTTGCCGTGGATATCCAGGAGGTCAACGTCGAGTGCGCCGTTGACAGTACTGTCGTTCGGGTCGTGAAAAAACTCGATGTTACCCTGGTGTGCCTCATAAGCCGGGCCGGGCGTGTCGTTGACGGTCAAGAGAATCACCGAGTATCGAGAGGGGGATTGGGTGTCTGGAATTGAATGACGACCGGACGGCAAGTCTTCGCTGTGGTATTTGAAAATCACCCTTTGTCTCGATGTTTCACCCGGTGGGATTTTCATGGCGCCTTCAGTCAGCCAAAAGTTGTTTTTCCATTCATGCTCAATAAAGTCTGCCTTGAAAGTCTTATCGCCGATCACGCCTTGAAAATATTGCTTAGTCGTTTCTTCGGATTTAGCTTTTCGTACGGTTGCAGTGGTCATGATTGAGTTCTCCTGCGATGGGTTGTACCCGTGTGTGTGATGAGCGCGCTAATTGGGTGTGTTTGCTGAGGCGGTGAATAATTTCAGGGACAGGTTGTCGACCACGAGGGCGGTCTCGCCCAGAATCCGTAGCGTGAACTCCGGTATTCCTTCCGGAATGGTCAACGAGTGAGTGTAAGTGTCCCAGCCGCCGCCGCCGCGAAGTTCTATTTGCTGCACGCTGTCCGGTGTGAGCTCGAATATTGCGAATCCATGACCGCCTGAGGGGGTCATTGCCTCAATGGAAAAATCGTAGGTTTGTCCTGGTGTGACGGTAATCACCTGCTCAATGAATCCACCCAGGGTTGCCTGGCACCTGTTGTCATGGATCGAGACAGATCCAGGAGGAATTTCCGTGATACTCCAATCCTTGCCGTTTTCGGCGAAATCACCATTGCGGATCAGTTCGATGGGGATGACGGTGCCTTCATCTTCCACCAGCCTGACGTTATCGAACCACACATCCCCGGCGTCACCGATCAGTTGTACGGTGATACCGGTCGTGCCTGCGGGGGTGTTGAATGTGATCGTTCGGTGGGTCCAGCCGTGGTTCCCCGTCAGCCCGATGGATTCACTTGTATCCGACGGTCGAAATGTCAGCCGGGCAGAACCGGCACCCTCATGGGTAATCAACGTATAGGCACTGAAGGTGTAGGAGGTGCCGCCGGAAGCAGGCACCTCCTGTTCCGCGCGTCCCGTGGCAGTGATGATGCAGTGTTGACGTGAAAAATCCACCCGGCCTGGAGCGGTGGCCGTGGCGGTCCAGGAGGTCCCGTGCCTGGCGAAGGTGCCATTTAGAACCAGATTATTGATCATCGGTTGTTCTGACATGAATCAACCCCCGCGCCCTTTAAATGGGTTGCTGTGGTGTGCGACTCAATTCAGCGCCATCTGCGCCGAACGCACAACTGTCAGAACTAACAGGTTCCCCGTGCCATTCGTCGGTTGTCTACGCCGGGTGCCACATCCCCAGCCAGGCAGACGCCAGCAATAGGATCGCCATGCATCGATTGAAGCGTTGCATGGCCTTGGCCGACCCCACTAAGCGGGCGGAGCCTGCGCCCAGCAACGCCCACATCCCAAGACATGGCAGAGAAACCGCAAAAAACACCAGGGACAAGGCCAACACCCGCGCCTCACGCCCCTCTCCCTGCCCGGCAAACACACTGACCACCGCCAACGCCATCAGCCACGTCTTCGGATTGACCAGTTGCAGGCTGGCCGCACCGAGCAGGCCCAGGCGTTTCTGTGGGGCATCGGTGTCAATGGCCTGGGCCGGCGCGCTGAATATCTGCCAGGCGAGGTAACTCAGCCAGGCGATACCGATCCATTGCATGGCGGTTTGCACTTGCGGCAGATGGACCAGTGATTCGCCGATGCCTGAACCGACCGCCAGCACGATCCCCGCCGCACCGGCGCACGCCCCGAGGATGATCGGTACGGCTGCCCGCAGCCCATGACGCGCGCTGTTGCTGAGTACGAGGATATTGGTGGGCCCGGGGGTGATGGAGGCAACGAAGGCGAATAACAGGAAGGGCAGGAAGGTGGATGGCATACAGGCGGACTCCAATGAACAGATCAGGGCTGTCCATCTTCACAAGCCTGTGGCTTACCTGTCTGGAAGGTTTGAGCAGCGCTTGCGGTAGGCCGCCGGTGTCAGTCCATAGGCGCGCACGAACCAGCGGCCCAGGTGACTTTGATCGGCAAAACCCAGGGCCATCGCTACGTCGGCCGGTTGCTCGCCCCTGGCCAATGCGTGCCGGGCGCGGGCCAGGCGCAATTGCACCAGGTAAGCGTGGGGCGGCAACCCAAAGGCGCTCTTGAACGCGCGGCTCAGGCGGAAACGGTCGACGCCACAGGCCAGGGCCAGTTCGCCCATGCCGACATCGTGATGCAGGTGGGCGTGCAGGTACTCCCGGGCCTTGTGAGCCACCTGCGGCAGGCGTGGGTCTTCACGGTAACGGCTGCGCCAATACAGTTGGCCGGTGAGGTGTTCGAGCAATTGGTCCATGGCGCGCTGGCGCACGATGCGCAGTTCGCCGCTGTGCAGCGTCTGGAAGGCCTGGCTGGTGACCAGGGCCAGGCGCGGGTCGCTGGTCAAGGTGGTGGCGAAGCTCAATTGACTATGGGGCGGCGCCTCTTCGAACACCGCACTCACTTCTCGCGCCAGCCACTGCGGGTCGAGGTACAGCATGTGGTAGGTAAAGCCGTCCGGCGTGGGCGCGTCGCCGTCATGCAATTCACCGGGCTCCACCAGGAACACCTGGCCGGGCACGCTGTTGTGGCGGGCGCGGCGACAGTTGAACTGCTGCACGCCTTGTTCGGTGACGCCGACCAGATAGCTGTCATGCCAGTGGGGGTCATAGGCGTGACCCTCGAAATGCGCGCGCAGGGTCTCGATGCCGGTGTCGGCGTCCTGGGACAGATCGATCCAATTATGCGCAGCCATAAAACACCGGGACGGAATGTGTAAGGGTATTAGCGCCCAACGGCACCAGGGCGTCTAGAAGGTTTGTGCAGCCTAGCCGAACAGCCCGGCGGCGATGTTGATCGAGAACCCCAGGATCGCCGTATTGAACAGAAAACCGATCAGCGATTGCCCCAGCACTACCTTGCGCATGCCGCGGGTGGCGACGCCGACGTCAGAGGTTTGCACCGCCACGCCGATGGTGAAGGAGAAATACAGGAAGTCCCAGTAGTTCGGCGTCAACAGTCCTTCGGCAAAACGCAACGCCGGTTCCTTGCCGTTCCAGGTGTAATACAGGCGGGCGTAATGCACGCTGAAAATCACCCCGATCAACAGCCATGAACCGATCACCGTCAGCCCGGTAAACCCGTAGTGCAGCAGGCGCTCGGAAGTGGCCAGGTCTTTGCTGCCCACCAGTTCGAAGGTGATGGTGGCGAGGCTCGCGATGGCGGCGATGCACACCGTGAACAGCACCAGCCCGGCGTTTTCGTCCTCGATTTCGGCGATGCGCTTCACATCGTCGGCCCTGGCACGGCTGGTCAACCACAGCATCAGTACCAGGTAGGTCCAGACCCCGGCGTTCCAGCCGATGAGGATTTTGCTGGCGAGGGTGTCGGCCGGCGCCAGGATGCCGACGGCAAGGCCGAGCACAGCGGCGGCGGAGAGGCGAGGGTGGGTACGGGCTAGAAAAGGCATGGCAGCTCACAGATGGTTACCTGTGAGCACCTTAGCGCATTTTTGTTGTGGCAAGCGGGCCCGCCACCGTTACAGTGTCCCCCAAAAAGCCTTAGCGCTTTTTGCGCACCAGCTTCATGACCACCACAAAGAACACCGGCACAAATACCACCGCCAGGGTCGCGGTGATCATCCCGCCGATTACCCCGGTACCAATCGCCTGCTGGCTCGCCGAACTGGCACCGGTGGCAATCGCCAAGGGCACCACGCCGAGGATAAACGCCAGCGACGTCATGATGATCGGGCGCAACCGGAGTCGTGCGGCTTTCAGGGTGGCGTCGATCAGGTCTTCGCCCTGGTCATACAGGTCCTTGGCGAACTCGATGATCAGGATCGCGTTCTTCGCCGACAAGCCGATGATGGTGATCAGGCCGACCTTGAAAAACACATCGTTGGGCATGCCCCGCAAGGTCACCGCCAGCACCGCGCCGAGCACGCCCAACGGCACCACCAGCAACACCGACGTCGGGATCGACCAGCTTTCATACAGCGCCGCCAGGCACAGGAACACGATCAGCAGCGACAGCCCCAACAGTATCGGCGCCTGTGAGCCGGACAAACGTTCCTGCAGCGACAACCCAGTCCACTCCTGGCCCAGGCCTGCCGGCAATTGGCTGACCAGGCGCTGGATTTCCTCCATCGCCTCGCCGGTGCTGTGGCCGGGTGCGGCCTCGCCGGAAATGGCGATGGCAGGGTAGCCGTTATACCGCGTCAGTTGCGCCGGGCCCTGGGTCCATTTGGCTTCGACAAACGCCGACAGCGGTACCATCTTTCCATCCTTGTTGCGAACGTGGATCTTCATCAAATCCGCCACCTGGCTGCGCTGGTCACCTTCAGCCTGCACCACCACGCGCTGCATGCGGCCCTGGTTGGGGAAGTCGTTGATATAGGCCGAACCGATGGCCGAAGACAGCACATTGCCCACATCCGCAAACGAGACGCCCAGCGCGTTGGCCTGTTTGCGGTCGACCTCCAACTGCACTTGCGGCGCCTCGGCCAGGGCGCTTTCGCGCACGTTGGCCAGGATCGGGCTTTTTCCGGCGGCGTCGAGCAGTTCGGTACGTGCCGCCATCAAGGCTGCGTGGCCTACACCGCCGCGGTCCTGCAGGCGGAACTCGAAACCGCTGGAGGTGCCCAGGCCATCCACGGGAGGCGGCAGGACCGCATAGGCGATCGCGTCCTTGAGCTCGCTGAAGGCCATGTTGGCGCGGTCGGCAATCGAGGCGGCGGAGTCATCGCTGCCGCGTTGCGACCAATCCTTGAGCGTGGTAAACGCCAACGCCGCGTTTTGCCCGGAACCGGAGAAGCTGAAGCCCATGATCATGGTGGTGTCGCCCACCCCAGGCTCGCCGGCGTTATGCGCTTCGATCTGTTCGGCCACCTGCACCGTGCGGTTCTTGCTCGCGCCGGGCGGCAGCTGGATGTCGGTGATGGTGTAGCCCTGGTCTTCCACCGGCAGGAACGAGGAGGGCAGGCGGCTGAACATCAGCCCCAGGCCCACCAACAGCACCAGGTAGATCAGCAGGTAACGGCCGCTGCGCTTGAGGGCATAGGCGACCCAGCCTTCGTAACGGTCGGTGAGCTGCTCGAAGCGCTTGTTGAACCAGCCAAAGAACCCGCCCTTGGCATGGTGCTCGCCCTTGGCAATCGGCTTGAGCAGCGTGGCGCACAGGGCTGGGGTCAAGGTCAAGGCGAGGAAGGCCGAGAACAGGATCGAGGTGGCCATCGACAGCGAGAACTGCTGGTAGATCACCCCCACCGAGCCGGCCATGAACGCCATCGGCAGGAATACCGCGACCAGCACCAGGGTAATGCCGACGATGGCGCCGGTGATCTGGCCCATGGCTTTCTTCGTCGCCTCCTTGGGCGACAGGCCCTCGGTGACCATGATCCGTTCGACGTTCTCCACCACCACGATGGCGTCATCCACCAGGATACCGATGGCCAGCACCATGCCGAACATGGTCAGCACGTTGATCGAGAAGCCCAGCAACAGCATGGTGGCGAAGGTGCCCATCAGCGCGATCGGCACCACCAGCGTCGGGATCAGGGTGTAGCGCACGTTCTGCAGGAACAGGAACATCACCGCAAACACCAGCGCCATCGCTTCGAGCAGGGTATAGACCACCTTGGTGATCGAGACCTTGACGAACGGCGAGGTGTCGTACGGGATCTTGTACTCCACATTGGCCGGGAAATAGCGCGACAGTTCATCCATCTTCGCCCGCACCAGGGTCGCGGTGTTCAGCGCATTTGCGCCCGGTGCCAGCTGCACGCTGACGGCGGTGGACGGCTTGCCGTTCAGGCGCGTGGAGAACTGGTATTCCTGGCTGCCCACTTCTACCCGCGCCACATCGCCGATGCGCACGGTGGAGCCGTCCGGGTTGGCCTTGAGCACGATATCGGCGAATTCCGCCGGCGTGGACAGCTGGCCCTTGACCAGGATCGCGGCGGTGATTTCCTGGGTCCTGGTTCCCGGCAAGTCACCGATACTGCCGGCCGAAACCTGGGCGTTCTGTGCGCTGATCGCCGCATTCACGTCGGCCGGCGTGAGGTTGAAGCCGATCAGTTTCTGCGGGTCGATCCAGATGCGCATGGCGCGTTCGGCACCGTACAACTGGGCTTTGCCGACCCCGTCCAGGCGCTTGAGCTCGTTCATCACGTTGCGCGCCAGGTAATCGCTGAGCGCCACGTCGTCGAGCTTGCCGTCGTTGGAGGTGAGGGTCACCAGCAGCAGGAAGCCGGCGGAAACTTTCTCCACCTGCAAACCCTGCTGGGTCACGGCCTGGGGCAGGCGCGGCTCCACCGCCTTGAGGCGGTTTTGCACATCGACCTGGGCCATTTCCGGGTGGGTGCCGGGCTGGAACGTGGCGGTAATCGTTGCCGAGCCGAGGCTGCTCTGGGATTCGAAATACAGCAGGTGATCGGCACCGTTGAGCTCCTGCTCGATCAGGCTGACCACACTTTCATCCAGGGTCTGGGCCGAGGCGCCCGGGTACACCGCGTAGATTTCCACCTTCGGCGGCGCGACGTTGGGGTACTGGGCCACCGGCAACTGCGGGATGGCCAGCAAGCCGGCCAGCAGGATAAACAGGGCGACCACCCAGGCGAAGATCGGGCGGTCAATAAAGAACTGCGGCATTGTCAAAGATCCTTATTGGCCGGAAGCCTGGGCAACGGGTGTGGGGCTGTCATCGACCTCGACTTTTTCACCGGGGCGCGCGTGCTGCAGGCCTTCGACGACGATACGGTCGCCGGGCTTGAGGCCATGGCTGACCACCCAGCGGTCGTCGATCACCGCACCCAGTTCCACCGGCTGCTGGCTGACGGTCTGCTCGGCGTCGAGCAGCAGCACCATGGGGATGCCGGCGCTGTCGCGGGTGATGGCGCGTTGCGGCACGCTGATGCCTTGTTTGTCGACGGCTTGCTCCAGGCGTACCCGCACGAAGCTGCCGGGCAACAGGTCGAGGTCCGGGTTGGGGAACTCGCTGCGCAGGATGATCTGCCCGGTGCCCGGGTCGACGCTGATCTCGGCGAACAGCAACTTGCCCGGCAGCGGGTAGAGGCTGCCGTCGTCCTGGATCAACGTGGCCTTGGCCTGGTCCTGGCCGACCTGCTTCAAGCTGCCGGCGCGGAAGGCGCGGCGCAGGTCGTTGAGCTCGCGGGTGGACTGGGTGAGGTCGGCGTGGATCGGGTCCAGTTGCTGGATGATCGCCAGGGGCGTGGCTTCGTTCTGGCCTACCAGTGCCCCTTCGGTCACCAGGGCGCGGCCGATGCGTCCGGAAATCGGCGCGGTCACGGTGGCATAGCCCAGGTTCAACCTGGCGCGCTCGACGGCGGCCTTGTTGGCGGCGACTTCGGCGTTGGTCTGGCGCAGGTTGGCGCGGGCGTTGTCGTAGTCCTGGCCGCTGATGGCATTGCCTTCCACCAGTTGGCTGTAGCGCTGCTCCTGCAGGCGCGCCTGGAACGCATTGGCCTCGGCCTTGCTCAGGTTGGCCTGGGCGCTGTCCAGGTCAGCCTTGAACGGTGCCGGATCGATGCGAAACAACACGTCGCCCTGTTTGACGTCATGGCCTTCCTTGAAGACCCGTTGCATCACCACCCCGGCCACCCGTGCGCGCACTTCGGCAATGCGTGGCGCGGCGATGCGTCCGCTCAATTCGCTGGTGATGGAGAGGGGCTTGGCCTCAAGGGTTTCGATGCGCACCTTGGCCAGGGGCATTTGCGGCGCTTCGTCGGCCGATTGGTCACAGGCACTCAGGGCCAGCATCAGGGCCAACAGGCAAAATGGCGCAAACAGATTCTTCGACATGCTCTTATCCCAATATTGACTGGCGCATCCTAAGGGCACCGGCGCTGTGGTGCTGTGAAGCTATGTAGGTCGTCTGTGAAGAAATGTAAGGTGCGGCGCGCGGGGCGCCGAGGGCGTATATCCTTGCACAATCCTGCAACACACCAACAAACCGCATTATTTGGAAACACCATGCCCAACATCCTCCTGGTGGAAGACGACGCCGCACTCTCCGAGCTGATTGCCAGCTACCTGGAACGCAACGGCTACCACGTCAGTGTGCTCAGCCGTGGCGACCACGTCCGTGAGCGCGCGCGCCTCGACCCGCCGGACCTGGTGATCCTCGACCTGATGCTGCCCGGCCTCGACGGCCTGCAAGTGTGCCGCCTGCTGCGCGCCGACTCGGCGGGCCTGCCGATCCTGATGCTCACCGCCCGCGACGACAGCCACGACCAGGTGCTGGGCCTGGAAATGGGCGCCGACGACTACGTGACCAAACCCTGCGAGCCGCGTGTGCTGCTGGCGCGGGTGCGCACCTTGCTGCGGCGCAGCAGTTTGTCCGAGCCCCAGGTGGCCAATGACCAGATCCTGATGGGCAACCTGTGCATCGACCTGTCGGAACGCACGGTGACCTGGCGCGAACAGGCGGTGGAGTTGTCCAGCGGCGAATACAACCTGCTGGTGGTGCTGGCCCGGCATGCTGGCGAAGTGCTCAGCCGCGACCAGATCCTGCAACGGCTGCGCGGTATCGAGTTCAACGGCACCGACCGTTCGGTGGACGTGGCCATTTCCAAGCTGCGCCGCAAGTTCGACGACCACGCCGGTGAAGCGCGCAAGATCAAGACCGTGTGGGGCAAGGGCTACCTGTTCAGCCGTTCCGAGTGGGAATGCTGATCGATGTTTCGTGTGCTGCTACGTCTTTACCTGATCACCATCGTCACCTACAGCGCGGCGATCTTCCTGATTCCCAAGCTGGTGATCCAACTGTTCGAACACCGCTACCTGGACTACAACGTCGAGCAGTCACGGGGCATGCAGAAGCTGATCGTCAAGCAGTACCTGCGCGCGCCGGTGGAGCGCTGGTCCCAGGTGACCGAGCAACTGGGCAGTGACTTCGCGCCCCTCAAAGTGCAATTGCTGTTGCGCCAGGACGCGAGCTACACCACGCAGGAAGCCAAACTGCTGGAGCAGGGCAACCCCGTGATTCACCTGGGGGAGTTTGGCTGGATGGAGGACATCAGCTCGCCGCTCAACGAGCAGTTCGTGGTCAAGCTGACCATTCCGCCAGACCCGCTGGACATGAACCTGTTGTACTGGTCGATGAACGTGCTGATCGGTGCGGCGTTGCTGGCCTGCCTGCTGTTCTGGCTGCGTCCGCACTGGCGCGATCTCGAACGCCTGAAAAGCACCGCCACGCAACTGGGCAAGGGCAACCTGGCCGAGCGCACGCACATTCCGCCCAGCTCCAATATCGGCAGCCTGGCGTCGGTGTTCGACACCATGGCCGACGACATCGAACACCTGCTCAACCAGCAACGCGACCTGCTCAACGCGGTCTCCCACGAACTGCGCACACCCCTTACACGCCTGGATTTCGGCCTGGCCCTGGCGCTGTCGGAGGACTTGCCGGAGGCCAGTCGCGAGCGCCTGCATGGCCTGGTTGCGCATATTCGCGAGCTGGATGAATTGGTGCTGGAGTTGCTGTCCTACAGTCGCCTGCAAAACCCGACGCAATTGCCCGAGCGTGTGGAGGTGGTGCTCGATGAATTTATCGACAGCGTGTTGGGCAGCGTCGATGACGAGCTGGAAAACCCCGAGATCGTCATCGATGTGGCACTCGACTGCGCTGTGGAACGCTTCAGCCTCGACCCGCGCCTCACCGCCCGTGCCTTGCAGAACCTGTTGCGCAATGCCACGCGTTACTGCGACAAGCGCATTCAGGTGGGCGTCAAGGTCTGCGCCAAAGGCTGTGAAATCTGGGTGGATGACGATGGCATCGGCATTCCGCTGGACCAGCGCGAGCGTATCTTCGAGCCCTTTTACCGCCTCGACCGCAGCCGCGACCGCTCCACCGGTGGCTTTGGCCTGGGCCTGGCCATCAGCCGGCGAGCCCTCGAGGCCCAAGGTGGCACCCTGACCGCACTGGCCTCGCCGTTGGGCGGCGCACGGTTCCGGGTGTGGTTGCCCACGGCTGCCGATTAGAAAATCTCCCGGGGAAGGCGCACACTGTGCCCCCGCTTTACCCGAGGAGAGATTGGCAATGACTGGTGTCCACACGTCTGCTCAACAAGGTTTCTCTACCCAGGCCGTCACTTACGCCCAAGGCCGGCCGAATTATCCCAGGCAGCTCACCGGTTGGCTCACGGATGTGCTCGGCGTCGATGGGCACTCACGGGTGATCGACCTGGGCGCCGGCACCGGCAAGTTCACGCGCCTGCTCAGCACCCTGGCGCCGACGTTGATCGCCGTCGAACCGGTGCAGGCCATGGGTGCGCAGTTGACCCAGCTGTTGCCGGATGTGCGCCTGGTCAACGGCACCGCCGAAGCCATCCCCCTGGAAACCGCCAGCGCCGACGCGGTGGTCTGCGCGCAAGCCTTTCACTGGTTCTCCACCCAGGCCGCGCTGGCGGAAATCCACCGCGTGCTCAAGCCCGAAGGGCGCCTCGGGCTGGTGTGGAATGTGCGCGATGAGTCGGTGGACTGGGTGGCGGCGATCACCGCGATCATCACGCCCTACGAGGGTGACACCCCGCGTTTTCACTCCGGACGCTGGCGTGAAGCCTTCGACGGCAAGTACTTTTCAGTCCCCGAAATGACCTGTTTCCCCTATAGCCACGTCGGCAGCCCACAGGAAGTGATCATGGATCGCTTCCTCTCCGTGAGCTTTATTGCTGCGTTGCCCGAGGCTGAAAAAGCCCTCGTGACCGAGCAGTTGCGTGGCTTGATCGCCAGCCATCCAGCCCTGAAGGGCCGCGACACGGTGGCGTTTCCTTATCAGACCCAGGCGTATGTCTGTCGTCGACTGCCATAAAAGGCATAAAGTCAGATCATATTGATATAAGTCGTTATAAGAAAAATCGCTATCCTGCGGCCAGAAATTTATAAGGCCGCGGGTAGCGTTGATGGAAGTGGGTAACTTTGGTTTTGTAATTGCGGGCCTGATCGTTGGTTTTATCGTCGGCATGACCGGTGTCGGCGGGGGCTCCTTGATGACCCCGATCCTGTTGTGGTTCGGCATCAACCCGGCCACGGCCGTGGGCACTGACCTGCTGTACGCGGCCATCACCAAATCCGGTGGCGTGCTGGTCCACAGCAAGAACAAGAACATCGACTGGACCATCACCGGCTGGCTGACCCTGGGCAGCGTGCCTGCGGTGTTGCTGACCCTGTGGTTCCTCGCCAGCCTGCACACCGACCCCAGCGCCATGAACGCGGTGATCAAGCAGGCCCTCGGCGTGGTGCTGCTGCTGACCGCCCTGGCGATCCTGTTCAAGCAACGCCTGCTGGCGTTCGCCCAGCGCCACGCCGGCGATCACTACCATATGAACCCGCGCAACCTGAATGCCCTGACCGTGGTGACCGGTGCGGTGCTGGGGACCATGGTTGCGCTCACCTCCATCGGCGCCGGCGCCCTCGGTACGGTCGCGCTGTTTATCCTCTATCCGTTCCTGGCCACGCGCCGCCTGGTCGGCACCGAGATCGCCCACGCCGTGCCCCTGACCCTGGTGGCGGGCCTGGGCCATGCCGGCATGGGCAATATGGACTGGCACCTGCTGGGCTTCCTGCTGATGGGGTCGCTGCCGGGCATTTACTTCGGCAGCCACATGACCGGCAAGGTCCCGGACGGCGTATTGCGCCCGTGCCTGGCGATCATGTTGATGACCATCGGCTACAAATTGGCCTTTTGAGGCGCACACGGGATTCAACTACACAGGCAGGGGCCAAATGTGGGAGGGGGCTTGCTCCCGATAGCGGTGGATCAGTCAACTGATGAGGCGACTGACAAACCGCCATCGGGAGCAAGCCCCCTCCCACATTTTGACTGTGACCAACCTTGATTCAGGCTTTCGCCGGGCCATTACCGATCTGCCACACAAACGGCGGCTCGGTGCCATTGATCACCCAGTCCCCCACGATCCGCGCCTTGTAGATCACCGGGTTGTGCGACGACACGGTCCGCGCATTGCGCCAATGGCGGTCGAGGGACTTGCCCTGGCGCACATCCGAGGCCCCCAGTGCGTTGAACAACTCACTGGTGGCGCGCTGGATCAGTTCCGACACCACCACTTGCGCGGTGGCTGACTCGATTTCGGCTGCGACGTTGGCTTCGCGCTCGGCGACTTCATCCCCACCGAAGCGCGCCAGGTACGCCCGCTGCGCCGGCAGGGCGGCTTTAAGCGCGCTGGCTTCGGCGGCGTAGACCAACGCGGCGACTTCGCCCACCACCTGCTGGATCTGGGCATCCTGGCTGACGTGCTGGGCATTGCCATGGCTGTAGATGCGCTTGCGGCTGCGCACCTGGTGGGCCACATCGCGCAATGCGGCACGGCCGATACCGGCGAGGCTGGCCAGCAGGACAAGTTGGTAGAACGCGGTCTGGTATTTGAAGCGGGTCGCGAAGTCGATGACGTTTTCCGCCTCCACCACCGCATCGGTAAAGCGCGAAGTGCCGCTGCCCGTGGTGCGCTGGCCAAAGCCGTCCCAGTCATCGCTGTGTTCCACGCCGGGCTGGCGCGCGCGGGTGGCGGCGATCACATCGCCGCCGGTGTCGCTGCGCTGGGCGTACACGTCGATCCAGTCGGAGAAAATACTGCCGGTGCTGTAGAACTTTTTACCGTTGAGTTTCCACTGCTCGCCGTCCGGGCTGACCTTGGTGACAACGTCGCCAATGGCCACGGTGCCGATTTCGGTCCAGGCGCAGCCGACGATGTCGCCGTCGACAAAGCGTTTGAACCACAGATCGCGGCCGGCACTGGGCGGCGCATTCAGGCGGTCTTCGGCAAAGGCGAAATGCCCGCGCAGGGCCTGGGGCACGTTGGAGTCGGCCTCGGCCAGTTCGATCAGCAGTTCGAACAACTGCGGCAGCGAAGCACCGCCACCGCCATATTCCACCGGCACCCGCACCGCGCCGAAGCCGGCTTCCTTGAGCCACTGGATCGGCTCGTGGGGCAGGGCGCGGGTTTGTTCGCGCTCCACTGCGCCAGCGGCGATGCGCTGGAAAATCGGGCGAAAGCGCGCCGCCAGCGTGGGGTAGTCGACGCCGACAGACAACGGGTTGATAACGTGGTGTTCGGTCATGAGCAGGGCTCCGGGGCAGTGATCGGTGCAGGGAGTGATTGCACAGTCCGTGCCGGGTGCCAGGGCCAATGTTTACGGGGGGATGCATGCTGTCTACTGTTGCCCTGGCAACAGCAAATCGACAAACCGTCGCAATCCCTGACATCGGCATTCAACGCCTCCCAGCCCTGAATACATGTCGCACCCCTTGTGGCGCGGGCGTTTGCCTCCGCCTGGCACGCTTGCTGCTCCACACCTCGGTACATTCCTTTATGCGAGGTACCGTTCGATGAGTCAGCAAGCCGTGAAATTTGCCTATTGGGTGCCCAACGTCAGCGGTGGGCTGGTGGTCAGCAAGATCGAACAACGCACCCACTGGGGCATCGACTACAACCGCAAACTGGCGCAATTGGCCGAGGAAGCCGGCTTCGAATACGGCCTGACCCAGATCCGCTTCACCGCCGGCTACGGCGCGGAAAACCAGCATGAGTCCGTGGCGTTCAGCCATGCCTTGCTGGCCGCGACCACCAAGCTCAAGGTTATCGCCGCGATCCTGCCCGGCCCGTGGCAACCGGCGCTGGCGGCCAAGCAACTGGCGACCATCGACCAGCTCACCAATGGCCGCATTGCGGTGAACATCGTCAGTGGCTGGTTCAAGGGCGAGTTCCAGGCCATCGGCGAACACTGGCTGGAGCACGACGAGCGCTATCGCCGTTCCGAAGAATTCATCCGCGCCCTCAAAGGCATCTGGACCCAGGACGACTTTACTTTCAAGGGCGACTTCTACCGTTTCAACAACTACACCCTCAAGCCCAAGCCCCTGGGCCAGCCGGAAGTGTTCCAGGGCGGCAGTTCGCGAGCCGCGCGAGACATGGCGGCGCGCGTGTCGGACTGGTACTTCACCAACGGCAACACCCCGGAAGGCATCAAGGCCCAGGTCGATGACATTCGCGCCAAGGCTGCCGCGAACAACCATTCGGTCAAGGTCGGCGTGAATGCGTTCATCATCGCCCGCGACACCGAGGAAGAAGCCCGCGCCGTGCTCGCAGAGATCATCGACAAGGCCGACCCGGAGGCCGTGAACGCCTTTGGCGACGCGGCCAGGCAGGCCGGCAAGGCATCACCCGAAGGCGAGGGCAACTGGGCCAAGTCCAGCTTTGAAGACCTGGTGCAGTACAACGATGGCTTCAAGACCAACCTGATCGGCACCCCGCAGCAGATTGCCGAGCGCATCGTCGCGCTCAAGGCGGTGGGCGTGGACCTGGTGCTGGCGGGCTTCCTGCACTTCCAGGAAGAAGTGGAGTACTTCGGCAAGCGCGTGTTGCCGCTGGTGCGCGAGCTGGAAGCCAAGGCCGGGATCAAGCAGGTGGCCTGACCAAGGTTTTCTCCAGGCGCAGGGCCGGGGTGTGGTCTGCGTAGTAGTCGTTGACCTGGGCGAAACGCCGGTAGCCGTTGCGTTCATACAGCGCCAGGGCGCGGGGGTTGTCGGTGCGTACCTCCAGGCGCAGGTGGGTGCAACCGTGCGTCACCGCGCAGGCCTCGACATGGCTGAGCAACTGCTTGCCCAGCCCGAGGCTGCGTGCGTGCTCGGCAATGGCGATGGAATACAGGCGCGCGAACACGCTGCCACGACGAAACAGCACCAGCGCATAACCGAGCAACTGCCCGTCCTGTTCCGCCACCAGCAACTGGCCGTGGGCGCGGCTGATCATCCAGTGAAAACTGCGCGATGAGAGCCGGTCGGTGGTGAAACACGGGTGCTCCAATGCGACTAATGCCGGTATATCGCCGGGTAATGCAATGCGAGAGAAAAGAGCCATATAACCGCCGTAAAAGTTGCGTAACGAAACGGGACTTCCCTAAAAGATCGTGCTTAATAGAAAAGGTCGAGTTCTCTAAAGCGGATCAAATATTATGTCGGCGGTACAAGGTCATTGGCGTGAAGTATCCGAGCAAATCGTCGCGGCGACAATAACATCGAAGGGCTTTTTTTCTGCGCCGCCTCGAAGTAACAGTCAAGTGGTGATCATTGTTGAACGCAAGGAAGATTGGGCCTCCTACTTTCCCAGCGAAGACATCGTCACCGCCCAGGAGTACCTGGAACAAACCCGGCAGAACGAGTCAGGCAAGCGGGTGCAAGTGATCAACCTGTGCCGCAGCTACAAGTACCTGGGGCATGGATACTACTGCTCGTTGCTGGCCGAAGCGCGCGGACACAAGGTGATTCCTTCGGTGCGCACCATCAGTGAGCTGACTAAAAAGTCGCTGTACGGCCTGGCGCTGGATGACTTGGATAAAACCCTTGATAAAGCCTTGAGTCATCACCTCTACAGTAATACCGAAGGGTTTACCCTGACACTTTACTTCGGCAGGACCAATATAGAACCGTTGCAGGAATTGGCCCGTCAGTTGTTTGAAACATTCCCATGTCCGATCTTGTTAGTTGAGTTCAGAAAACATAACGGTTGGCATATCGTAGGGGTCAAGTCCGGCGTATTGCACAAGTTGCGCGACGACCAGGAAGATCAATTCGCCCACGCCCTCGACAACTTCAGCCGCAAGATCTGGCGCCAACCCCGTTCGCGGCGCCTGGCCCGTTATGACCTGGCGATCCTGCACGATCCACAGGAGCAACTGCCACCGTCCAACACCCGTGCCTTGGAGAATTTCATCCGCGTGGGCAAGGGCCTGGGCATTGATGTGGAGCTGATCGAGCGCAAGGACTACGCGCGCCTGGCCGAATACGACGCCTTGCTGATCCGCGAGACCACCAGCGTCGACAACCATACCTACCGCTTTGCCAAAAAAGCCGAAAGCGAAGGCCTGGTGGTGATGGACGACCCGGCGTCGATCCTGCGTTGCACCAACAAGGTCTACCTTACCGACCTGCTCAACAGCCATCAGTTAGGTATGCCTGCCACCGAGATTCTCTACAAGGAACGACCGCAGGACTTCGAGCGCGTCGGCGAGCGCCTCGGGTTTCCGCTGGTGTTGAAGATTCCCGACGGGTGTTTCTCCCGTGGCGTGATCAAGGTCGAAAGCCAGGAAGCCTTGCTCAAGGCCACTGCCGAGTTGTTCGAGCATTCGGTGCTGCTGCTGGCCCAGGAATTCTTCTACACCGAGTACGACTGGCGCATCGGCGTACTCAACCGCAAGCCGATCTTTGCCTGCCAGTACTTCATGTCCAAGGGCCATTGGCAGATCTATAACCACAAGGCCATCGGCCAGGCCATCAACGGCGAATGCCGCACCCTGGCTGTCCATGAAGCGCCCAGGGCGGTGGTGGAACTGGCGGTGAAGACCGCCAACCTGATCGGCGACGGCCTCTACGGTGTGGACCTCAAGCAGTCCGGCGACAAGGTGGTGGTGATTGAGGTCAACGACAACCCCAACCTGGATGCCGGCATCGAAGACGCCTACTTGCAGGACGACCTGTACAGCCTGGTGCTGGAAGAGTTTGTGCGGCGCCTGGAGTTGAAACGCCAGGGCCAGGTCTGGTGAGTGGCTGAGTGCATGCCACAGGTGTTTAAAGTCGCGCCGCGTAGCCAACCGCGCACATCCGTAGCAACTGCCGAGCGTAAGCGAGGCTGCGTCAGGCGCGCTGCCGACTCAGGACCGAGTCGCGGCCAACGCAGCCTCGCCGGGGCTCGACAGCTGCTACGAACGCCAATCACGTCAAGGCCTCACCCCCGTAGCAGCTGCCGAGCGCAAGCGAGGCTGCGTCGGGCGCGCTGCCGACTCAGGACCGAGTCGCGGCCAACGCAGCCTCGCCGGGGCTCGACAGCTGCTACGAACGCCAATCACGTCAAGGCCTCCCCCCCGTAGCAGCTGCCGAGCGCAAGCGAGGCTGCGTCAGGCGCGCTGCCGATTCAGGACCGAGTCGCGGCCGACGCAGCCTCGCCAAGGCTCGACAGCTGCTACGAACGCCAATCACCTCACGGCCCCACCCCCGTAGCAGCTGCCGAGCGCAAGCGAGGCTGCGTCAGGCGCGCTGCCGATTCAGGACCGAGTCGCGGCCGACGCAGCCTCGCCAAGGCTCGACAGCTGCTACGAACGCCAATCACCTCACGGCCCCACCCCCGTAGCAGCTGCCGAGCGCAAGCGAGGCTGCGTCAGGCGCGCTGCCGATTCAGGATCGAGTCGCGGCCAACGCAGCCTCGCCGGGGCTCCACAGCTGCTACGGATGTGCGCGGTGTTGCATAAGGCGATATCTACGGCGGTGGGTGAATCAAGGGCGGGTTTGCAGGGTAAGGACTTCAAAGCCATCCGCCGTCACTGCCACCGTATGTTCCCACTGCGCCGACAGGCTGTTGTCCTTGGTCACCACCGTCCAGCCGTCTTTCAGGCTGCGCACCTTGGCGCCGCCCTGGTTGAGCATCGGTTCGATGGTGAACACCATGCCTTCACGCAGTTCCAGCCCGGTGCCAGGGCGGCCGAAGTGCAGGATCTGCGGCTCTTCATGCATCTGCTTGCCGATGCCATGGCCGCAGTATTCACGCACCACGCTGTAGCCATTGGCCTGTGCATGGCTCTGGATCGCATGGCCGATATCCCCCAGGCGTGCGCCGGGCTTGACCTGGCGGATCCCGGCCCACATGGCCTCGAATGTCATATCCACCAGGCGCCGCGCCTTGGGCGCGACGGTGCCGATCATGTACATCTTGCTGGAGTCGGCGATAAAGCCGCCTTTTTCCAGGGTGATGTCGATGTTGACGATGTCGCCGTCCTTGAGGATTTCCTTGGCGCTGGGCATGCCATGGCACACCACCTCGTTGATCGAGGTGTTGATGGAGAAGGGGTAGTCGTATTGCCCGAGGCTGGCAGGGCGGGCTTTCAATTCGTTGCGGATAAAGGCTTCGACGGCGCTGTCCAGTTCCAGGGTGGAACGGCCGGCGGCGACAAACCCGTCGAGCATGTCGAACACTTGGGCCAGCAGGCGTCCGGACTCGCGCATCACAGCCAGTTGGGCGGCGGTCTTGATCATCAGCTGCGCCCCCGGATCAGGTCGGGCTTGTCCAGCAACAGTTTGTTGATCAGCTCGTGGTAGGGCAGGCTGGGATTGAGTTCGGCGAGCAGGCCGACCTTGATCCAGAACTCGGCCTGGGCGTTGATGGAACGGTCCATGGCCGCACTGGCCAGGCGCAGTTGTTCGTGCAGTTGGTCGCTGATCTTGACGATGCCCATGAGGTTCACTGTAGTGGTTGGATATACGAATCGTATATGTTTCGTATGTCGTCAGTAAACATGATGTTGACTTGATCCGGATGGCCGGTTAATTTCCAGGCATGACCTACCCAGCCTTCCGCAGCCAGCCAAGCATTATTACCGCCATTCCTCATTTGGCGGGATAGCACACGGCTGCACCCCAACCCGCCTTAGAGGCGGGTTTTGTTTGTTCCGTCTCCAGGGCCTTTAAAAACCAGGAGACACCCCATGAGCACGTGCCCCGCCCCGTCTACCGCTGATACGGCATTGCTTGAACACTATGTGAAAAAGATCCTCGCCGCGCCGGTCTATGACCTCGCGGTGCGTACGCCCCTGCAAGCCGCACCGGCACTCTCGGCAATGCTCGGCAACCAGGTGCTGCTCAAGCGCGAAGACCTGCAACCAACCTTTTCCTTCAAGATTCGCGGCGCCTACAACAAGCTGGTGCAGCTTACCGGCGCGCAGAAAGCGCGCGGTGTGGTAACGGCGTCGGCGGGTAACCATGCGCAAGGGGTGGCGCTGGCGGCGAAGACGCTGGGGCTTCAGGCGCGGATCGTGATGCCGTGCAGCACGCCGGAATTGAAGGTGCTGGGCGTGCGCTCCCGGGGCGCCGAAGCGGTGCTGCACGGCGAAAGCTTTCCGTTTGCCCTGGCCCATGCGTTGCAGCTGGCCGAGATGTCCGGCTGCACCTTCGTTTCGCCCTTCGATGACCCGGAGGTGATCGCCGGCCAGGGCACGGTGGCCATGGAAATCCTGCGCCAGCAACAAGGTCCGTTGGACGCGATCTTCGTGCCCGTGGGCGGCGGTGGCCTGATCGCCGGCATTGCGGCCTACGTCAAATACCTGCGGCCCGAGGTGCGCATCATCGGGGTCGAACCCGAAGGCTCCAGTTGCCTGCTCGCCGCACTGCGGGCCGGGGAGCGGGTGGTGTTGCCGAGTGTCGACGGGTTCGCCGATGGCACCGCGGTCGCGCAGATCGGCGCCTATGGCTTTGAGATCTGCCGCGATTGGGTCGACGAAGTGATCACCGTCAGCAATGACGAACTGTGCAGCGCGATGAAGTTGATCTATGACGATACACGTTCCATCACCGAACCTTCCGGTGCGCTGGCGGTGGCGGGGGTTCGCAAGTACGTGGCCAGTCGTGGGGTGAGTGGACAGACCTTGGTCGCGGTTAACTCAGGTGCAAATATCAACTTTGATAGTTTGCGATATGTTGCTGAAAGAGTGGCGGCACAAGCTGCGGTTTAATTCGAAGCGTGGGGTTAAACGATTAATCGAAGCGGTTCGACGATGATTTAACTGGGGTGACCTAAGCTATATAAATTCCTACATTGCTTATGAAGAAAAGTTACAACAAAAACGGAATTTGCCGAGTAGGCTGGTAAAGGTAAGCGTCTTCCAGGGCTGGCGAGACGTGGCAGGCACGGGCCTGCAGACCTATAACAATCGATTGGCAGTCTCAAAAAAGGAGAGGTTGGCCATGCTTTCGGAATTAGAACTTCGCAGCATTATTGAAGGAAGTTTCCTGCCTAAACGGTGCGAATGCACCAAAGCCGAAGATGCTTCGCTGACGATCAAGGTCTATGACGACCGCGACCGTGACCGGGTGGATTTGGAGGTCAAAGGTATCAATGCTGACAAACTCGACAGCAGTCGAGCTATTTGCAGCCTCATTACCGGGTTGCGTGAAGACCTCAAGCACAGCCATGCACCTGTCCAGCAGCGGGCTGGAGGGCGCGGTTACTACTGATCGTTGGTTATGAACGGTGGGCCTGGTAAATGCCAGGCCCAATGCTGTGTATGTTTGCCCATCAATTCTGGAAATCGCAGGCTTCGGACATCTTCCGGTAGCTCACGTCTTCCACTTTGCCCGCCTTGTCCAGGAACTTGATATCCGCATCAATGACTTTACAGTCGCCGGTTGGGGTTTCGTTCATGGCCAGGACCTTGGCAATGTTCATCGGCATGCCGTAATGATAAGGCACGGGGTTGACCGCCTGGGTTTGATCGTCAGCCTGGGCCAGGCCCGACACTGCCGCCAGCGCCAGGGCGCCGCCGAGCATTAAGGTGTGCAGTTTCATGGTGGTGCTCCGCAAGTGAGTGGAATTTCACTCTCGACTTGCGGGATTAACCATCGATTAATTTTGCCCTGGCTGACAAAACCTTCATCCAAGCTGCTGGCGATACGGCAGGTCCGGCCCGGTCTTGCCGCACGTCAGTGCCGCAGCGCGGATGGCAAAACCGAGCATGGCGTCGATCTGCACGCGGGTCAGTTGTTGCAGGCCTTGCACCGAGTCCAGCTGGTGCTCGGTCAGCCAGGCAATCAACGCGGCCTGGAAGGTATCCCCGGCACCCACGGTATCCGCCATCACCACGCGCTGTGCCGGTTGCGACCAGGTGCCATGCTGACGGCTGAACACACTGGCGCCATCGCCGCCACGGGTGAGGAACACCAGATGGCAACGGTGTTGCAGCCAGCCCTGCAGCACGCTTTCCGGCGACTGGCCGGGGTAGAGCAGGTGCAGGTCTTCGTCGCTGACCTTGATCAGGTCGGCATGCTTGGCCAACTCGGCGACGCGGTCGCGCCACAGTTGGATATCCGGCTGCGGATTAAGGCGCACGTTGGGGTCGAGGCTGATCAGGCGCTTGCCGCTTTCGCGCTTGACCAGGCTCAGCAGGGTGTCGCCGATCGGTTGCACCACCAGGGAGAACGAACCGATATGCAGCCCGCGCACCTCATCGCCGAGGACCGGCAAATGCGCGACTTCCAGCAGTCGGTCGGCGCAGCCTTCACCACGGAAGTTGTACTGCGGTGAGCCATCGGCGCCCACGGCGACCATCGACAAGGTGGTCGGCGCGGCGAACTCCACCAGGAACCGCTCGCTGACGCCTTCATCCTTGAGCACCTGCAACAGGCGCCGTCCGAGGAAGTCGCTGGACAGGCCGCCGAACAACCCGGCCTCAATGCCCAGGCGGCGCAAACCCACCGCGACGTTGAACGGTGAACCACCGGCAATCGCCTTGTAAGTGACCTTGGAGGCCTGCCCGCTGGCATCTTCCTCGCTGAAAAAATCAAACAGCGCTTCACCACACACCAGATACATAGTCGTTCGCTCTTAAAGGGTTGCCACGTGCTGTTGATAGCGTTCGTAAGCCAGTTGATAGGCGCCGACATTGGCCGCCACCGGCAGGGTACGGCTGGCCGGGTCGACGCTCACGCATTTGTCGCACAGGCTGGCCAGGGACTCTCCGGACTGGCTCCACGCCGCCTGGATCGCCGCGCCCAGGGCGGCGGCTTCGCTTTGTTCGGTGCAGATCACTTCGGTGTTCATGATATCGGCGACCATCTGCCGCCACACCGGGCTTTTCGAGCCGCCGCCGATCAGGCGGATGCTCTGGCTTTGCAGGCCGGTGTGGCGTAGCAGATCGAGGCCGTAGCGCAGGCCGAAGGTGGTGCCTTCGACCACCGCGCGGCACAGGTTGGCACGGGTCAGGTTGGTCATGGTCAGCCCATGCAGGCTGCCGGTGGCGTGGGGCAGGGCGGGTACGCGTTCGCCATTGAGGAACGGCAGCATGCTGACGCCATCGGCGCCAATCGGGGCTTGCTCGACCAGTGCGTTGAAGGCGTTGAGGTCCAGCTCGAACAACTCGCGAATCACCCCGGTAGCGTTGGTCAGGTTCATGGTGCAGATCAACGGCAGCCAGCCGCCGCTGGACGAGCAGAAGGTTGCGACCGACGCCTGCGGGCTGACATTGGGCTGGTCGGCGAAGGCATACACGGTGCCGGACGAGCCCAGGCTCATGGTGATCACGCCGGGGGCGATATTGCCCGTGCCGATGGCACCCATCATGTTGTCGCCGCCGCCGCTGGACACCCTGGCATTGGGGTTGATGCCCAGGCGTTCGGCGATGGCCGGCAGGATCGTGCCTACGCTTTGATCGGCTTCGATCAATGTCGGCAGCGCAGCTTCGAGACGGCCGCTGGGGTCGATGTGCTTGAGCAGCGCCATATCCCAGGCGCGGGTGCGCACGTTGAAGTAACCGGTGCCCGAGGCATCGCCGTATTCCGCGACCGCGCGGCCGGTGAGCCAGTAGTTGAGGTAGTCGTGGGGCAGCAGCACATGGGCGATGCGCGCGAACACATCCGGGTGCTGCTCGCGGGTCCACAGCAGTTTCGACACGGTGTAGCCCGGCGCAATCGCCACGCCCAGGCGTTCCAGCGAGCCGCCTTCGCCGCCCAGGTAGGCCAGCAGGCGCTCGTTCTCCAGCGCGGTTTCGGTGTCGCACCACAGCTTGGCCGGGCGCAGCACCTGGCCGCTGTCATCCAGCAACACCAGGCCGTGCTGCTGGCCGGACACGCCGATGCCGAGGATGTCCTGGCCGTCCACGCCGGCCTGTTGCAAGGCGCGGTGGGTGGCTTCGGTAAAGGCGTCCAGCCATTCCTGGGTGTGCTGCTCGCGACGGCCATTGGCGCCGCTGATCAGGGTGTGCGCGGCGGCGCCCAGGCCCAGTACCTTGCCGCTGGACGCGTCGAGGACGATGGCCTTGGTGCCTTGGGTGCCGCAGTCGATGCCGAGGAACAGGTTTTGCTGGGTCATGAGGGTGTGCTCAGCGGTGTTATTTTTTTGGATTGGCAACCCGGTCCAGTGTGGGAGGGGGCTTGCTGTGGTGAGTGGGGCTTGTCCCCCGACGGGTTCACCACAGATTTGTGGGCTGCTTCGCAGCCTGGCGCGGGGCAAGCCCGCTCACCACAGCAAGCCCGCACCACAGCAAGCCCCCTCCCACATTTAAACCGGTTTCTTCAGGAGGTGCTTCAGGGTAGTGGTGACGCCGTTATCACGCAGGCTCCCATAGCACCGCTCGAACGCTGCCACAAACTCAGGCGAGTTGGGAATAGCCGTACCGAAAATCTCTTCCACTGCCAGCAACCGCTGGCTGATCAGTGCATCGTCACTCACCAGCCCCTGGCAGAACTCGGCGCGCGGATCGGGGATTGTGTAGCTCACGCCATTCTCATCCACACCCTTCAAATACAAGGCCCAGGCCGCGACGACCAGTGCTGCACGCTCGGTCTCACGGCCGTCGGCAATCAGGCGGTTGATGGTCGGCACGGTGAACTTGGGAAACTTCGACGAGCCATCCGAACACACCCGTTCCAACTGGTCGGCAATCGCCTGGTTGGAGAAGCGGTCCACCAGGGTCTGCTTGTAGTCGGTCAGGTCGATGCCCGGTACCGGCGCGAGGTTTGGCGTGACGTCGAGGTCCATGTAGGCGCGCATGTAGGCCACGAACAGCGGGTCGTTCATGGTCTCGTGCACAAACCGATAGCCCTTGAGAAAACCCAGGTAGGTCAGGGCCAGGTGGCTGCCGTTGAGCAAGCCGATCTTCATCTCTTCATAGGGTGTCACATCGTCGGTGAACTGCACGCCAACCTTTTCCCACGCCGGGCGGCCGTTGACGAATTTGTCTTCCAGTACCCACTGCACAAAGGGTTCGCAAACAACTGGCCAGGCATCGTCGATGCCGTGTTCATCGTGCAGTTGCAGGCGGTGGGCGGTGCTGGTCATCGGCGTGATGCGGTCGACCATGGCGTTCGGGAAGCTCACATGGGCCTTGATCCAGTCATGCAGCTCGGCATTGTGCAGGGCGGCGAACGCCAGCAGTGCCTTGCGCGTGACAGCGCCATTGTGGGGCAGGTTATCGCAGGACATCACGGTAAACGCCGGGATGCCGGCCGCGCGGCGCTGGGTCAATGCCGCGCAGATAAAGCCGAACACGGTTTTTGGCGACGACGGATGAGCCAGGTCGTGCTGGATCTGCGGCAAGTGGGCCATAAACTCGCCGTTGCTGTCGTCGATGCAGTAGCCGCCTTCGGTGATGGTCAGCGAGACGATGCGAATCTCGGGGCTGGCCAGTTTATCGATCAATGCCTGGGCGCTGTCTTCGGCCAGCAGCATGTCGCTGATCGAGCCGATCACGCGCACTTCGGTGTCGTCGGTGTCGCCCAGTTCGTACAGGGTGAACAGGTAGTCCTGGCCGGCCAGGTCATCGCGGGCCTTGCGGTCCTCGCTGCGCAGGCCAACGCCGCAGATGCTCCAGTCCAGGCCCTCGCCGGTATTCATCAGCGCATCGGTGTAATACGCCTGGTGCGCGCGATGGAAGCCGCCGACGCCGATATGGGCGATGCCCTGGCGTGTGTCGGCAAGCGTATAGGCTGGCAATTTCACTTCGGGCGCCAGCTGGGTGAGGTTCTGCTTATTCAGTTTCATCGATCAATACTCGCGAAATCAGGCGGCGGCGCGCAGTGGACGGGCCACAGCCACGCCGTCGGTGTCGAACAGATGGCAGTGCGCCGGGTCCAGGTGCAGGTGCAGCGTTTCGCCATACTGGCTGGCCATGTCGCCGCGAATCCGCATGGTCAGCGGCTCGCCGTTCGAGGTGATGACGTGGCAGAAGGTGTCGCTGCCCAGGCGCTCGCCGACGTCGGCGGTGACGGTCAGGGCGGTTTGCCCAGGCGCGGCAATTTCCAGGTGCTCCGGACGAATGCCCAGGGTCACCGCGCTGCCCACGCTCAGGCTGGCGCCGCTCAGCGGCAGGCTGATCAGGGTGCCGGCGTCCAGCTGCACCTCACAGCCTTGGCCGTCGACGCGGGTGACCTTGCCCTTGAGGAAGCCCATTTTCGGCGTGCCGAGAAAACCCGCCACAAACAGGTTGGCCGGCTGGTGGTACAGCTCCAGCGGCGAGCCGACCTGCTCGATACGCCCGCTGTTCAACACGACCACCTTGTCGGCCAGGGTCATGGCTTCAACCTGGTCATGGGTCACGTAGATCATGGTCGCTTGCAGCTCTTTGTGCAGGCGCGCCAGTTCCAGGCGCATCTGCACGCGCAGGGCGGCGTCGAGGTTGGACAACGGCTCGTCGAACAGGAAGATCTTCGGGTTGCGCACAATCGCCCGGCCGATCGCCACACGCTGGCGCTGGCCACCGGAGAGTTGCTTGGGCTTGCGCTCCAGCAGCGGGCCCAGTTCGAGGATGCGCGCCGCTTCGTTGACCTTGCTCTCCACCAGCTGCTTGTCGACGCCGGCCAGGTCCAGGGCAAATGACATGTTCTTGCGCACGCTCATGTGCGGGTACAGGGCATAGGTCTGGAACACCATCGCCAGGTCGCGCTTGGCCGGGGTGACTTCGGTGATGTCGCGGCCATCCAGTTCGATGGTGCCTTCGCTCACTTCTTCGAGGCCGGCGATCAGGCGCAGCAGGGTGGATTTGCCACAGCCCGAGGGGCCGACGAACACCACGAATTCCTTGTCGTTCACTTCCAGGTCGATGCCCTTGATGATCGAGAAACCTTCGAAGCCTTTTTGCAGATTCTTGATTTTCAGGTTGGCCATGGGATGGGCCTCCTTTTTGAATTTTTATAGGAAACCGTTATTTCACGGCGCCGAAGGACAAACCGCGCACCAGCTGTTTCTGGCTGATCCAGCCAAAGATCAGGATCGGCGCGCAGGCCAGGGTCGAGACGGCAGACAATTTGGCCCAGAACAAGCCTTCGGGGCTGGAGTAGGAAGCGATCAGTGCGGTCAACGGCGCTGCGTTGGACGAGGTCAGGTTCAACGACCAGAAGGCTTCGTTCCAGCACAGGATCAGCGACAGCAGCACCGTGGAGGCCAGGCCGCCCTTGGCGATCGGCAGCAGCACCCGGACCATTTCCTGCCACAGCGTGGCGCCGTCCAGGCGCGCGGCTTCGAGGATGTCCTTGGGGATGTCCTTGAAGTAGGTGTAAACCATCCAGACCACGATCGGCAGGTTGATCAGGGTGTAGATGATGATCAGCGCGATGCGCGTATCCAGCAGGCCAAAGCTCTTGGCCAGCAGGTAGATCGGCATCAGCACGCCCACCGGTGGCAGCATCTTGGTGGAGAGCATCCACAGCAGCGTGCTCTTGGTGCGTTTGGTTTCGTAGAACGCCATGGAGTAGGCGGCCGGCACCGAAATCAGCAGGCACAGGGCGGTGGCGCTGAATGAAATCAGCACCGAATTCCAGGCATAGCTGAAGTAGTTGCTGCGCTCGTTGATGTGCAGGTAGTTCTCCAGGGTCGGCGTGAAGATGAACTGCGGCGGCGTGGCGAACGCGTCGATTTCGGTCTTGAAGCTGGTCAGCACCATCCAGAAGATCGGGAAGAAAATCAGGATCGCGATGGCCCAGGCCAGGGTGCCGAGCAACAGGCTTTGCAGGCGGCGGGATTGTTGAAGCGTCATGGCGCGGCCCTCAAGGCTTGTCAGTCAGGTTTTTGCCGATCATCCGCACCAGGATGATCGCCGCGATATTGGCGATGACCACGGCGATCAAGCCGCCGGCCGAGGCCATGCCCACGTCGAACTGCACCAATGCCTGGTTGTAGATCAGGTAGGCGAGGTTGGTCGAGGCGTAGCCGGGGCCACCGTTGGTGGTGGTGAAGATTTCGGCGAATACCGAGAGCAGGAAGATCGTTTCGATCATCACCACCACGGCAATCGGGCGGGCCAGGTGGGGCAGGGTCAGGTGCCAGAAAATCGCGATGGCGCCGGCACCGTCCAGGCGTGCGGCTTCCTTTTGTTCCTGGTCGAGGGACTGCATGGCGGTCATCAGCAGCAGGATGGCGAACGGCAGCCATTGCCACGAGACAATGATGATGATCGACAGCAACGGGTAGTGCGCCAGCCAGTCCACCGGCTCGGCGCCGAAGAACTTCCACACGGCGGCGAGAATCCCCGACACCGGGTGGAAAATCAGGTTCTTCCAGATCAGCGCACCGACGGTGGGCATGATGAAGAACGGCGAAATCAACAGCACCCGGACGATGCCACGCCCGAGGAACTCACTGGCCTCCAGCAGCGCACTGATCAACACGCCGAACACCACGCTGATCAGCAGCACGCTGCCCACCAGCAACAACGTATTGGTGGCGCCGGGCAGGAAACCCGAGTCAGTGATGAAGTAGGTGAAGTTCTCCAGCCCCACGAATTGGTTCTCGCCGGGGTAGAGCAGGTTGTAGCGAATCAGCGAAAAGTACAGGGTCATGCCCAGCGGCACGATCATCCACAGCAGCAGCAGGGCGACCGAGGGCGTGACGAGGAACCAGCCGGGGTTGGCCAGGCGGTTTTTGGCGGATGTATTCATGATAGTCAAGGCCAGTCAGGTACAGGTGCGTAAAACCCCTGTAGGAGCGAGCTTGCTCGCGAAGGTATTTCAGGCGCCTTGCGGCGTCGGATGTACCTTTTTCGCGAGCAAGCTCGCTCCTACAGGATCGGGGGTTACTTGGGGTAACCCGCCCGCTTCATTTCACGCTCGGTGGTGGTCTGCGCGGCGGTCAGTGCAGCATCGACCGTTTGCTGGCCGGTCAGCGCGCCGGAGAAGAACTTGCCGACCTGGGTCCCAATCGCCTGGAACTCAGGAATGGTCACCAGCTGGATACCGATATACGGCACCGGCTTGAGGGTCGGTTTGGTCGGGTCGGCGACTTTCAGCGATTCCAGGGTCACCTTGGCGAACGGCGCGGCCTTCATGTACTCGTCGCTGTAGGTCGACTTGCGGGTACCTGGCGGCACGTTGGCAACGCCGTCGGTCTTGGCGACCAAGGCACCGTATTCCTTGGAGGTGGCCCAACTGGCGAACACCTTGGCGGCATCCTTGGCCTTGGAGCTGGTCGGGATCGCCAGGCTCCAGGAGTACAGCCACGACGTGCCCTTGTCGGTTTTTTCGTGGGGGGCAAAGGTGAAGCCCACATGGTCGGCCACTTTGCTTTGGGTCTTGTCGGTGACGAACGAGCCGGCGACGCTGGCATCGACCCAGATCGCGCACTTGCCGCTGTTGAACAGCGCCAGGTTTTCGTTGAAACCGTTGCTGGAAGCACCCGGCGGGCCGGATTTCTTCATGTTGTCGACGTAGAAGTTCAGCGCGTCCTTCCATTCGGGGCCGTTGAATTCAGGCTGCCACTTCTCATCGAACCAGCGCGCACCGTAGCCGTTGGCCAGGGTGGTGATCAGCGCCATGTTCTCGCCCCAACCGGCTTTGCCGCGCAGGCACAGGCCGTATTGCTCTTTGCTCTTGTCGGTGAGTTTGGCCGCGAATTCGCCGATCTGGCTCCAGGTCGGGTGCTCGGGCATGCTCAGCCCGGCGTCCTTGAACAGGTCGGTGCGGTAGTAGGTGATCGAGCTTTCCGCATAGAACGGCAGGGCGTACAGCGAACCCTTGACCGACAAACCGTCACGCACGGAAGGGAATACGTCGTCGAGGTCGTAGGACGCCGGCAGGTCCTTCATCGGTTCGAGCCAACCCTTGGCGCCCCAGAGTGCGGCTTCGTACATGCCGATGGTCAACACATCGAACTGCCCGCCCTGGGTGGCGATGTCAGTGGTCAGGCGTTGGCGCAGCACGTTTTCTTCCAGCACCACCCAGTTCAGCTTGATCTCCGGATGCTCGGCCTCGAAGGTTTTCGAGAGCTTCTGCATGCGGATCATGTCGCTGTTGTTGACGGTGGCAATGGTCAGGGTTTGCGCGCCAAGGCTGACGGCGCTGAGGGTCATACAGGTACAGGCAAGCAGAGCTTTTGCTGTGAACTTCATCGCGCACTCCATTTCCGCGCCCAGGGGCTACGGAAGGACAGTTATTGTTGTTGTGTCTTCCTACGGGGAGTCAGGAAGAGTGTGCGTTGATTACAGCCTTCAAACGGGGTTGTGACAAATCCTTGGGAGCACTTGGACTGATACTTTTTTGCACTCGTTAGGTAAACAGCTGAAACCATCAAGCGTGGTGTGTCGCGTATTCACGCGGCAGCAGCGAGGGGGCACCGTTGCATTGGCTTCCCTCGCTTCTTTCATCATGCTAATGGTTCAGCGGTCAAAGCGTGACGGATTCCTTGGGTGCTTTGGCGGGGCCGAAACGTACAGGTCGATAATCGACTGGAAGCGTGACATATACCGGTTTTTTCGTTGTTCCCATATTGGCCTCGACAAGAGTGCCCACGTCCTTTCTAACGGTAAAGACTCTGAATTTATTATGATAGATTTTATTCAGGTCATTTTCCGCGATCCACTCGATGTCTTCTTGCTTGAATTTCGGGTACTTTGTCCTGGCGCGCTTTAATAGCAGTTGATATTGCTCATTCAGATCTGTACCCGCCATCCATTCGGTCGTTACCGGACCTTCAAATCCCTTTACGGGGACGCCCGTTAGCTTATTCAACTCGCCAGCGAACGAACCAGTGCCGCCACTTGCGGAGAAGCAGGTCAATGTCCGGACATTGGCGTAGTCACGAATGTCTACGCCTCGATCCAGCAGCTTTTGATTAACCTCTGCGGCCGAATAGCGTGCGTCATTGTCACCGACGATTTTTATCGGATCGCCTGGGTTTTCTGGCTCAGGGGCGTGTCCGATAATATTGAGCCGGGGCTTTCCATCATAAGTATCGACAAATGTCTGGATTTCGCCATCAAGTGGCCTGACCGTTTCCATCGGGCCTCCCAGCCTGATTCGACCATACAGGGCGTCGGTGACGGCTTGCGTTGTGTCAAGGCTGATTGGTCGGGTCAGGTCTCTAACCCGGGCAATATCAAATCTGCGCTGTGCCATCGCATTGATATCAAAGACACCGACGTTATATTTTGGTCCCGTGAATGCGTTGCCAAAATGGTTGAGTCCTTTGCCGACTTTGCCACTGTTCAGTGTTTTTTCCAGCCCGGCTTTCATTGATGTTTCTGAATTGAATGTCGCCAAACCATAGTTGGGATCGTAATAAAACCAGCTTTTTTTGCTGGCGTCGGCGGGGTCGACCCTAACCCCCGCGAGCATGCCATGATCTTTCGCGCCGATCAGCAAGGTCTTCGAAGTCTCGGCGTTACCCAGTGTTGTGCCAATATCCTTGTAGGGCGTGAGGACGCCTGAGGTCCCGGTTTGAAAGGTGCTTTGTCTGTCTACGTTAGCTTGCAACGCTGACAGCTCTGAGATGAATTTTGAACCGCCAGCGGACTTCGGGTTGGCCATGGCCATATGCACGTTATCGATCAACGTGTTTTCGGTGCCCTCCGAGAGCGCGAGCGCCATCGTATTGGACAGGGCAGCACATTCACCGTCTGAGCCTGGTTGTGTCAGGGCAAGATAATAGCCTTGGGACATTCCACGACTGGTTCCGCCCGCACCCTCTACTTCTCGATTGAACGTCTCAATGTTGATGCGGGAATCGGCAATGATGAGTCTTTCCCGTTGCCGAACCAGGCTTCCCACTTGTTGGGCGCTTAGCGGGGTGTCTGCAATCAGTTGTCTGATTCGGTCTTTGCCCATGTCGCTGCGGTAGCCCGGTATAGTTTCCGGTTTCAAGCTGTTGTAGCCGGCTTTAAAGGCTTGCTCATCTCTTAGCTGCGAGTTCACGACGTTCATCTCGAATCTGGCGGGCATGTCCGGATCGGGTTCGGCATTGGAAAAAAAGTCAAACAGGCCATTGACGTTGCGTTGGTTACTTTCGGGTACGAACCCTTTTAGCGCAGGCCCATCAGCCGCCATTGTCTTGGGGTTATAGGCATACCACTCGCCGTCCTGGAAAATGGCCGTGAGTTTGACAAGTGCAGAGGTATCGCCGTTTCTCACCGTGCCATCAACCATGTCCGCAGTCGGGACAAACGCCTCTCCAATTGGCTTTGTATATTGGCCGCCCTGCATTTGGCTCACTGAGCTGAACGCCTTCTCGGCGCCGGTGGTAGTCAGGTCTTGGAGCACAATGCTTTCTGTTTCCTCGATCCCAAACCTTTCGACGAATTTCGCCGAGGCCTTGGCCGCCGCCCAGGCCGCGCCGGATTTGGCCACATTGCAGAGTTTGCCGACGCCCTCGGTAAATACGTAGATCGCGATATCAACGCCCAGGTCTTTTACCGCCTCCGCATATTCACCGTGGTAGATGTCCACGAGGCTCGAGCCTCCCGGTAAGAAGCGCAAACCTTTTTGGAAGTAGTCACTGAGCTCCAAACCGTTTTCAACAGCGTTGTTCAGCCCACGTTGCGTAGCGAGTGCAGCCGCCTTGTTCAAGTACACACTGTCAACCAGCACCTCGGCGAGGTGCTGTATTCTTGTTCCGTCATAGCTGGAAAGGTCAGTTTTGTCGTTCTCCGCATATAAGGGCCGCCTGCCGTGTGCAAAGTGATCCGGGTCGACGAGGCTGTTTTGATCAAGGCGTGTTATGAGGACCTTGGATTTGATATCCGGTTTTGGCTCGGCGTTGGTTTTAAACGCGGCTGTGTCGACGGTTTCTTCGGTGGTTTGGCCGTAAGGTGCTCTCTGTTCGATATTGGGGACCGGCACTATTTTTCCATAGGCTGGATAGATCGCGAACGTTCTGGACTGCTCCTTATGGGTGAACTGCATCAGGATGCCACTACCGGTGCCTTTCACTTGCAGGATTGTCGCAGAGCCATTGTTGACGATGTCTCGGTCCGCCAGCGGTAGCTGGCTGAACATGTTTTTGAACAGGGAAATGGTGTGGGTCCTGCGTAGGGCGAAGTCTTCTTCAAATGCCTGATTGAATTTCGCGTTGATGTCAGGCAACTCGGAGGCGCGCGCGCGAAGTGCATCGAAGTCGGGCCCCCTCGTTGACTCCCAGCGCCAACTTTCACCCAGGCGGCCAGCTTCATAGACGTCGACAATACTTGCCCGAGTATTGGAAAACATTCCAAACGGGCCAACCATTTCAGTGAGGTACGGACGCTCATAGTGGGTATCGGTACCCCATTTTTCCCTCAGCTCTGACAGGGCCATTTCCCTTCTGCTTGGTGGGTTGAAATTACTCAAGTAGTGCCTGGCACTGGAGATGTCATCATTTTGTTTTTTGAGCTTCTCCTGGCTGCTGGCGAGCTGTTCAAGGGTGTATTCGTCCTTGTCATTTCTCACGATATGGCCATTCACGATGGCCCAATCCAACACCGGGTTCATCTGGGCGACAGAGTGCAGTTGGGATTCACGTTCGGAAATGGGGCTGATCCGGTGAAGGTTCATGACTTGCCCGAAGGTCATACCCGAGGCGGCACCGGGAGCATTCAGTTCGATCCGATTGACGGCGGTCATAAAGCTGACCCAATCGGTCGAGCCCAGCGTCACGGTCGATGGCACATCGTTAACCAGCAGATGGGGCGCAGCGCCCGTCATCAACAGGTGCGCGGCTACTGGCGCAAGGTTTGCCGGAATTTTTCGATTTGTGGTCAAGTGGTTGTTGAACAGCTCACGAATCTTGTCCGTGCCCAACCCCCAATTATCCTTATGCATCAGATCAAAGCCTGCGAGGCTATTGCGTGAGGTGCCGGCCTCGGGATCAAGCTCCAGTACCAAAGCGGTCAGCAGCCACTGCTTGAGACTGGTCGAAGTGACTGCACCTTTCATCTCGGTTTGCAGATTCGTGGCCAGTTCCAGGGCGCTGTCACTGGACAGCAGTTGGTCCAGTGCTTGTGCAGGGCTGCTGCTGAGCTTGGGCACTTGGGCACTCAGGTGGCTCAGGAGGTTGGGATGGGGGCTGATGGCTTGTTTTACGAAGGTACTCACGGCCTCGCGTTGGGCCTTGCTCAGCGGGAGGGCCGAGGCCAGAAACCCATAGTTATTACCCAGTGTCGGCGCTTGCGGCAGGGGAGTCTGCAGAGCCTGTAACAGGTTGTCGACCCGCGCTGCCGACTTCGCCTCGTACCAGCCCTGATCCGTGAGGAATTTCTGCACGGTCGTCACGCCTTTAGGGCGGTGGGATGAGCCCGGATCGACAATGAAACGGGTGGTGTCGTCGTTGTCGATATTGCCGTGCTTGAGCTGACTGATCAGTGCATAGCGATCATTGCTATCCCCCAATGCGGTTTTTTGCTGGTTCAGCCAATTCACCATTTGTTCCGGGTGGTCCGGGTTCCTTGGGAACTTCTTCATGCTTTCCAGCTGCGTCATGCTGCGTTCGAATGCCTGGCTGCGGGGGTGCGTAGTGATGCCATAAAAACGGCCTACCCATTCCAGCGGTGCGTTAGTGGTGCTGGCGTCAGACAGCGTGATCGGCCTTCCAGGCGTCGCAAATACCCTGGCGGCGTTGAGCACCGGCGCCAGCACGTCGAAATGCTCGGGGTAGTTTTTCGCAAAATCGGCGGCGCTGAAGCGCTGGTCAACGCCGTTGACTTTGCCGATCAGCGCCTCGCGATTGGGGTCAAAGCGCAAGGAGGTCAAATCAACCTTGTGTTTCTCCGCCCACTCGATGAAACCGCGCGCCTTGATGGCTTTGTCCAGGTAGCTGCGCCATTGGCCGAACAGGCTGGCGGCCGGGATCGGTCCGATCATCTTCATCGAGGCTTGGGTCGGGTTGTTTTTCACCTCGCGCATTGCGCGATGCGTAGCGGCGGCCAGTGCGCTTTCGGCGCTGGCCAGGGCGTCTTGCGGGGACCGTGCGCCGCCCACTGTCGCGCTGGAGCTGGGCTCGACAGCCGCCGCCAGGGTTTCAAGTTTAGAGAGGGACGCGGGCGTGTCGGCACACTGTTGCCTGATGGCGTATTGGCGCTCACGTACACCTTTAGAGGAGTTGTCGCCCGTGCTGGGGTCAATGAGTGCCTTGAAGCCATTGTTACGGGTCATCTCGGTACTTCGATCAAGCAGCGATATCAGCGCGCGTTGACGCCAGTTGGCTTGTTGGCCGTTTTGTTGGCGAGGGATCTCTTCGTTGTAAAAACTCATGACCTCATACAGTGATGCAGAGGGTGGGGAGGGGTATCGAACAGGTTGCTCCGCTCCAGCCGCCATCTGCCGGACTGCATCTGCAATTTCTGCCCAGACAACACCCCAGCCCGAAAGATCGTTCGGGACAAAGGGGGTATCCTTGCCATTTACCTTGCCTGTCAGCTCTCCGGTGACGGGGTGGATACGAACGCTGCCGGGCTCAACGTTGTGCTCTTGTGCAAAGGTTGTAAAGGCACTGCCGGTCAGCCCATCCAGAAGGTTTTTGCGCACCTGGTTGAAGGTCGAATACTCCGGAATCTCTTTGAGCACCGGCGGGAATGCTTCGCCTTCGACTCGGGCTTGAGGGGCGAGCCTCATCACGGCCTGGCTGCACTGCTGCGCCAGGGTTCGATCGGCGTCCTGGACCTTTCGTGCCGCAGTTGAAGATGTGAACCTATCAAGGCGTTGCATCAACTGATCCGGCGGTAAATTCATAAGCCGCTGACTGGCTTCGTTTTGTCGCTGTTTGACCGGGGCGTAAACGGTCGCGTAGTGCGGATCGGTGCTGCTGAAGGCGGGGAAGGTACCCTCGCGCAGCAATTGTCCGATGCTGAACAGCGTGTCGTCGCTACGTATGCCGCCCAGTTGCAGGCCGTAAAACGAGGCTATGTTGTAAGCCGATGCGTGTTCCCTATCGCGAAACATGACAACGCCTTGTTTCCCCGCGAGGACTTTTCTGGCTGCGCTCATCACTTGGGCCGACGCCGCTGCCCAGTCCGCGTCCCGATGCAGGTAGAGGTTGACCGGCACGTTGTCGCGCATTTCGGTCAGTTGTCCCCTGGAGTTGATCGTCAATCCAGAAACATCGATCTTCCTGGCTTCGGCAAACGATTTGAACGGTTCCGAGTACAGCGCATCGGCCAGTTCGGCCCAGGCTTGGCCGAAGGTTGAGTCGGCCGGGATGATCACCTTGTCCTCGGCATCGCTGGAGTGACCTTTCTCGACGGCAAGCCGTTGGCGCATCAAGCTATTGGCCACACCTATGGCCAACTGCCGGTCACCGCTGTCGATCAAGGCATCGGTGAATTGGCGAACCGCCGCATTGCGCGTAGCGGAAGCCGGTTCAGGGGCTTGCAGATCTCGGCGTAAGCGCAACGGGGCAGGGCGAGTGTTCGAAGTGTGGGAGGCCGAACTGTCGAGTATTTCCTGAAGAAGTTGAGCGTAGGTTTTTTGCGCGTCGAGGGCGCTTGGCTGGTTCAGGTGTTGCTCCACCTGATTGCGCAGCGCTGTGTCCGTCAGTGGCTCATGACTGCTTTTAATCAACTGGCTGATGCGCTCGGCTACGCTGGGGTATTCCTTTGTCACGGCGAATCTGAGCAATTGCTCGATACGTTTGTGGGCTGGCGCCAGTCCATCACTCGATTGCGCGGATGCAGGGAACGTTTGAATGTTCTTCAGGCGCTTATGAAAAAACTCAATGACTTGAGAGGTTACTGAACCCGCGGTTGTCTTGGGCCGACTCGACTCGTTTGTAGCCGTGGCGCTGACAATATGTGACGGACGAATGCTGATCATGGGGCTGCCCTTTTACCGACGTATTTATAAGCACGGCCTCTCGACAGATTCGGAGAGGTACTTCAATACGTGGCCAAGGGACTGATGGGCGTTCCTATGCAGGGCTGTGAGAAAGTTGAGTGATTGTAAGTCTTCTTTGTCTGGATTGGTCAGGCCAGGTTTTGTTCCGTCAGACGCTGAACTGCCAAACGGCGGTAGTGAGAGGGGGTCATCCCCTTGAGCTGCTGAAAGCGCCGGTTGAAGTTGGAAATATTGTTGAAACCCGACTCGAAACACACATCCGTCACGGCCTTGTCGCCATCGGCCAGAAGCTCGCAGGACTTGCTGATGCGCAGCCGATTTACAAACTCGATAAACGTGCGCCCGGTCGCCTGCTTGAACACCCGGGAAAAGTACGTCGGCTTCATCCCCAGGTGTTCCGCCACTTCCTCCAGGGGCAACTCGCGCGCGTAGTGGGCGAAAATGTAGTCCACCGCGCGGTTGGTGCGGTCGATACTATGTTCATCCGCCAGTTGCGGCGTGGTCACGCCGGACAGCAACTGGTAGTCCTCACAGCTACTCAACACTTCCAGCAGGATAAAGAAGTGCCCCAGGCGCGCCATGCCCCGGGCGTCTTCGATACGCTGCATCAGGGTCATGGCCTGGGCGATGGTTTTCTTGCAGCGAAACTCAATGCCGGACTGCGCGCGTTCCAGCATGGGCGTCAAGGTCTTGAGCTCGGCAAAAATATGGCTGCCCTGCTCGAACAGCTCATCGGTGAAGTTCACCAGCATGTCGCGCTTGGGCACCACTTCGTCTTCCTCCACCTGGCTGATCCAGTTGTGGGGCAGGTTGGGCCCCGTGAGGAACAGGCTCTCCGGATAGAAGTTGCCGATATAGTCGCCAATAAACACCTTGCCGGAACTGGCGACGATCAGGTGAAGCTCGTATTCCTTGTGGAAATGCCAGCGCACCAGCGGGCAGGGGAAACCATGCTGGCGATAGATGATGGACAGGCCGTCGTGATCGTCCATCAGCTCGTAGGAAGGGTCGGTGATTCGCGTTGCTCGGGTCATGCTGCCGTCGCTTTATTGTGGTTGCTGCTTGGGATAATGCCCCCTCGCGCACGACCTCGCCAGCGCCGCGGTTTACAGGCTACGGTTTTTCGCCTCGATCCACTGGGACATGTACTGCGTACTTTTATGCGCATGGTGGCGCAGCATGCTGCCGGTGAAGTTGCTGCGGCGATGGGCGGCGAGGTGGCTGCGGCAGTGTTGCAGGCACTCCACCAGTGCAGGCCCGTGGACAGTGCGGTCATAACGGCCGGCAATCAGTTGGCGCCCATCCTGCTGGGCCTGGGTCCAGCGTCCGCGATCCTGATAAAGCGCCACGGCCGCCGCCGCCAGGGCTTCGGCGCATTGCTCGATGGCGCCGGGCCATGGCCGCTCATCGCCCATGGCCTCCGCGCCGATGGGGGTAGTGATGTTGGGCGTGCCGCACAGCATCGCATCGGCCAGCTTGCCCTTGATACCCGCGCCAAAGCGCAGGGGCGCCAGGCAGATGCGCGCGGCGCTCATCACTTGCAGGGCATCTTCGGCCCAGTTCATCACATGAAAGCCCTGCGCCGGGTTGTGCAGGGCGGTGGCCTTGGGCGGGGTGTAGGCGCCGTAGATATGCAGCTGGGCGCCCGGCAATTGCTGGCGAATTATTGGCCAGACGCTGTTCTTCATCCACAGTACGGCGTCCCAGTTCGGCGCATGGCGGAAGTTACCGATGCTGAGGAAGTGCGCACGCTCTTCGAACGGTACGAAGGCCTCGGTTGGCGGCGTCATCATCAGCGGGCACCAGTGGAGCAGGGCGGCGGGTAGCTTGAATTGTTCGGTGAGCAGGCGGATTTCCACGTCGGAGATCATCAAGCTGATGTCGCAGCGGTAAATCGCTGCGATTTCGCGCTTGGCCAGGTCGGTGTCGGCCATCAGTTGGAACTCCTCCTCCAGGGCCGGGGCGAACAACGCGCTGAAGTCGTCGCTGCCCGGGTGGGCCTTGAGGTGCGCCTTGAGGCGCTGCTGACGGGCGTCGCGCAGGCTTTGCAGGTCGGAGGTTTCCAGCACGCGCAGGGCGTCGGGGCAACACTTCTCCACGCGCCAGCCAAACTGTTCTTCCATCATGAAACGGTCGAACAGCACGATATCCGGAGCCAACTCGCGGACAAAATCGTCAAAGCTGCTGTTATTGAGCTCGATCGCGCATTCGGCGATGCCCAGTGCCAGCAGGTCGGCCTTGTGCTCGCCCAGTGCTGCCGGGCTGCTGAAGGTAATATCCCAACCTTGTGTAAGAAAAGTTTCGAGAATCTGCATCATGTGCCCGCCCGCGGCCGAGGAACGGGGCTCCGGCCAGACATAACCAATGACCAGGACTTTGGTGGCGGGCTGATTCATTAGAAACGGTTTCCTTGGAGGGCAGGCGCAAAGCGCGCAATTAAACCACAACCGCGTGGCATGACAATTTGTGTCTGGCGGTAGGTAGCCACGGTACTTTGTGGTTAACTTCCGCCTCTCGAATTCGTTTAACCAAAACCCAGCATAAGGATTCTGTTCATGGCTCAAGTCACTCTTCGCGGTAACCCTGTCCAGGTTGAAGGCGAATTGCCGAAAGTCGGCTCTGAAGCAGCAGACTTCACCCTGACCGCCGGCGATCTGTCGGATGCAACCCTGGCTACCTTTGCCGGCAAGCGCAAAGTGCTGAATATCTTCCCAAGCGTCGACACCCCGACCTGCGCCACGTCGGTACGCAAGTTCAACGCCCAGGCCAACGAGCTGAACAACGCCGTCGTACTGTGCATCTCCACCGACCTGCCATTCGCCCAGGCGCGTTTCTGCGGCGCCGAAGGCCTGGAAAACGTGAAGAACCTGTCGGACTTCCGTGACCCTGGTTTTGCCGTCGATTACGGCGTAGCGATTACCGATGGCCCGCTCAAGGGCCTGACCGCCCGTGCGGTCGTGGTGCTGGACGAAAATAACACCGTGCTGCACAGCGAACTGGTTTCGGAAATCGGCCAGGAGCCGAACTACGAAGCGGCCCTGGCTGTTTTGAAGTAACTGTTGCGGCGCGTTACTGTCGTTTTGCAGTAACACCCGTAAGACATGATTGCGGCCTGGCCTAGTCCAGGCCGTTTTTATTTGTGGCTCAGACGTTTAGCGAAATAGCCCGCAGACTAAGCCGCAGAAGTTAAAAGTTGTAAGCCCAAGGTAAATAGCCGGTAAAGGCGCTTTTCTTAACGCGCTCCAGTGCTTATCTTTCAGCCTCCCGAAGAAGAAGCTCTCGCGCCCAATGGTTGATCACTCCATGCAATCCTCCCCCCGCAACTCCCGCCGCTGGCTGTTCGGCCTGCTCGTGCTGCTGGTTATCGCCGGCCTGTGCTGGAAATTCTGGCCAGGCGGCGCCGCCCACAAAGACGCACCGGCCGGGCATACCGGTAAAACCGGCATGGCGCGCCCGGGGTTCGGCGGGTCCACCGGCCCGGTGCCGGTGCGTGTAGCGCCAGCGGTGCTGGGGGAGTTCCCGGTGTACTACAAGGCCTTGGGCACGGTCACCGCGCTCAATACCATCAATGTGCGCAGCCGGGTGGGTGGCGAGCTGGTCAAGATCGCCTTTGAAGAAGGGCAGATGGTCAAGGCCGGCGACCTGCTGGCCGAGATCGACCCGCGCAGCTACCAGAATGCCTTGCTCCAGGCCCAGGGCACGCTGATGCAGAACCAGGCCCAGTTGAAAAACGCCCAGGTCGACGTGCAGCGTTATCGCGACCTGTACGCCCAGGACAGTATCGCCAAGCAGACCCTGGACACCGCCGAAGCGCTGGTCCTGCAATACCAGGGCACGGTCAAGACCAACCAGGGCGCGGTGGACGACGCCAAGCTCAACCTCGAGTTCACCAAGATCCGCGCGCCTATCAGTGGTCGCGTCGGCTTGCGCCAGGTCGATGTGGGCAACCTGGTGGCGGCCAACGACACCACCTTCCTTGCGGTGATCACCCAGACCCAACCGATCAGCGTGGCCTTCACCCTGCCGGAAAACACCCTGGAAACCGTGCTCGCCCGTTATCACGCCGGTAACAAGCTGCCCGTGGAAGCCTGGGACCGTGGCGACGTCAAACGGCAGGCCACCGGCGTGCTGCAAAGCCTGGACAACCAGATCGACGTCACCACTGGCACCCTGAAATTCAAGGCGCGTTTCGATAACAAGGACCAGGCGCTGTTCCCCAACCAGTTCGTCAACGTGCATCTGCTCGCCGATACCTTGCACAACGTGGTGCTGGCGCCGTCCGCCGCGATTCAGTTCGGCAACACCGGCACCTTTGTCTACAAGCTCGATGGCGACAAGAAGGTCAAGGTTCAGCCGCTGGTGGTGGGTGACACCGATGGCGACAACACTGTGATCAAGGAAGGCCTGGTTGCTGGCGACCGTGTGGTGCTGGAAGGCACCGACCGCCTCAAGGACGGCAGCGAGATCGAAGTGGTCAACGACAGCAGCGAAGTGCCGACGACGCCCACCGAACACCTGCAAGGCAAGCCGGCGGCTAAAGGGGAGACCGGCACCACCGCCGGCAAGGCGCAAAAGGTCGGTTCATGAACCTGTCGCGGCTGTTTATCCTTCGCCCGGTCGCCACCACGCTGAGCATGCTGGCGATTGTTTTGGCCGGCATTATTTCCTACCGCTTGTTGCCGGTCTCGGCGCTGCCCCAGGTGGATTACCCGACCATCCGGGTGATGACCCTGTACCCCGGCGCCAGCCCTGATGTGATGACCAGCGCGGTCACCGCGCCCCTTGAGCGCCAGTTCGGGCAGATGCCTGGCCTGACCCAGATGGCGTCCACCAGTTCCGGCGGCGCCTCGGTGCTGACCCTGCGTTTCAACCTCGATATCAATATGGATGTCGCCGAGCAACAGGTGCAGGCCGCGATCAATGCCGCCACCAACCTGCTGCCCAAGGATTTGCCGGCGCCGCCGGTGTACAACAAGGTCAACCCGGCGGATACCCCGGTGTTGACCCTGGCCATTACCTCCAAGACCATGCTGCTGCCCAAGCTCAATGACCTGGTCGACACACGCATGGCGCAGAAGATCGCGCAGATCAGCGGCGTCGGCATGGTCAGCATCGCCGGTGGCCAGCGCCAGGCCGTGCGCATCAAGGTCAACCCCGAAGCCCTGGCGGCCAACGGCTTGAACCTCTCCGATGTGCGCACCCTGATCGCCGCGTCCAACGTCAACCAGCCCAAAGGCAACTTCGACGGCCCCACGCGGGTGTCGATGCTCGATGCCAACGACCAGTTGGTGTCGCCCCAGCAATACGCCGAGCTGATCCTGGCCTACAACAATGGCGCGCCTCTGCGCCTCAAGGATGTGGCGCAGATCGTCGACGGCGCCGAAAACGAACGCCTTGCCGCCTGGGCCAATGAAAACCAGGCCGTACTCCTCAATATCCAGCGCCAACCGGGCGCCAACGTGATCGAGGTGGTCGACCGCATCAAGGCGCTGCTGCCGAGCATCACCGACAACCTGCCGGCCGGCCTCGACGTGACGGTGCTTACCGATCGCACCCAGACCATCCGCGCCTCGGTCACCGATGTGCAGCACGAATTGCTGATCGCCATTGCCCTGGTGGTGATGGTGACGTTCCTGTTCCTGCGGCGGGTCAGCGCCACGATCATCCCGTCGATTGCCGTGCCGCTGTCGCTGGTGGGCACCTTCGGGGTGATGTACCTGGCCGGGTTCTCCATCAATAACCTGACGCTGATGGCCCTGACCATTGCCACCGGTTTCGTGGTGGACGATGCCATCGTGATGCTGGAGAACATTTCCCGCTATATCGAGGAAGGCGAGACGCCGCTGGCCGCCGCGCTCAAGGGCGCCAGGCAGATCGGCTTCACCCTGATCTCCCTGACCCTGTCACTGATCGCCGTATTGATCCCGCTGCTGTTCATGGCTGATGTGGTGGGACGGCTGTTCCGCGAATTTGCCATCACCCTGGCGGTGGCGATCCTTATTTCCCTGGTGGTGTCCCTCACGCTCACGCCGATGATGTGCGCGCGTTTGCTCAAGCGCGAGCCCAAGGAAGAAGAGCAGAGCCGTTTCTACAAGGCCAGCGGCGCCTGGATCGACTGGCTGATCGAAGCCTACGGGCGCAAGTTGCAATGGGTGCTCAGGCACCAGCCGCTGACCCTGCTGGTGGCCATCGCGACCCTGGGCCTGACCGTGGTGCTGTACCTGGTGGTGCCCAAGGGCTTTTTCCCGGTGCAGGACACCGGGGTGATCCAGGGTATTTCCGAAGCGCCGCAGTCGATTTCATTCGCCGCCATGAGCCAGCGCCAGCAGGAACTGGCGCAGATCATCCTCACCGACCCGGCGGTGGAAAGCCTGTCGTCCTATATCGGCGTGGATGGCGATAACGCCACCCTCAACAGCGGCCGCTTGCTGATCAACCTCAAGCCCCACGGCCAGCGCGACTTGAGCGCGGCCCAGGTGATCACGCGCCTGCAACCGCAAATCGACAAGCTGGTGGGAATCCGCCTGTTCATGCAGCCGGTGCAGGACCTGACCATCGAAGACCGTGTCAGCCGCACCCAGTACCAGTTCAGCATGTCCTCGCCGGACGCCGACCTGCTGGCCCTGTGGAGCGGCAAGCTGGTGCACGCACTGAGCCAGATGCCGGAGCTCACAGACGTCGCCAGCGACCTGCAGGACAAGGGGCTGCAGGTGTACCTGGTGATCGACCGCGATGCGGCCTCGCGCCTGGGCGTCAGTGTGTCGACCATCACCGATGCTCTGTATGACGCGTTCGGCCAGCGGCAGATTTCCACCATCTACACCCAGGCCAGCCAGTACCGCGTGGTCTTGCAGGCCCAGTCTGGGGAAACCCTGGGCCCGGCGGCGCTGAACCAGATCCATGTGAAGACCACCGACGGCGGCCAGGTGCGCCTGTCCAGCCTCGCCCATGTGGAACAGCGCCAGGCGCAGTTGGCGATTGCGCACATCGGCCAGTTCCCGGCGGTAATGATGTCGTTCAACCTGGCCCCCGGCGTTGCCCTGGGCAAAGGCGTGGAGCTGATCAACCAGGCGCAGAAGGACATCGGCATGCCGGTGGGCGTGCAGACCCAGTTCCAGGGCGCTGCCCAGGCATTCGAAGCGTCGCTGTCGAGCACCTTGCTGCTGATCCTGGCAGCGGTGGTCACCATGTACATCGTGCTGGGCGTGCTCTACGAGAGCTATATCCACCCGATCACCATTCTCTCGACCTTGCCGTCGGCGGCAGTGGGGGCCTTGCTGGCCTTGCTGCTCAGCGGCAATGACCTGGGCATGATCGCGATCATCGGCATCATTTTGCTGATCGGTATCGTCAAGAAGAACGCGATCATGATGATCGACTTCGCCCTCGACGCCGAACGCAACCAGGGCCTGGACCCGCAGACCGCGATCTACCAGGCGGCGCTGCTGCGCTTCCGGCCGATCCTGATGACTACCCTGGCCGCCCTGTTCGGTGCAGTGCCGTTGATGCTCGCTACCGGCTCCGGTGCCGAACTGCGCCAGCCCCTGGGCCTGGTGATGGTCGGCGGCCTGCTGGTGAGCCAGGTGTTGACGCTGTTCACCACGCCGGTGATCTACCTGTATTTCGATCGCCTCGGCCGCCGCTGGCGCAAAGAGCCGCAAAGCCTGGAGCCGGTTGAGTCATGAACCTGTCCGGACCTTTCATTCGCCGGCCGGTAGCGACCCTGCTGCTGAGCCTGGCGATCATGTTGCTGGGCGGGGTCAGCTTCAACCTGCTGCCGGTGTCGCCGCTGCCACAGATCGATTTCCCGGTGATCGTGGTCTCGGCCAGCCTGCCCGGCGCCAGCCCCGAGGTGATGGCCTCCACGGTGGCCACGCCGCTGGAGCGTTCCTTCGGCGCGATTGCCGGCATCACCACCATGAGCAGTTCGTCGAGCCAGGGCTCCACCCGGGTGATCCTGGCGTTCGACTCCGACCGTGATATCAACGGCGCCGCGCGGGAAGTGCAGGCGGCGATCAACGCTTCGCGCAACCTGCTGCCCAGCGGCATGCGCAGCATGCCCACCTACAAGAAGATCAACCCGTCCCAGGCGCCGATCATGGTGCTGTCGCTGACCTCGGACGTGTTGCAGAAGGGCCAGCTGTACGACCTGGCCTCGACCATCCTCTCCCAAAGCCTGTCCCAGGTGCCGGGGGTGGGCGAAGTGCAGATCGGTGGCAGCTCCCTGCCGGCGGTGCGTATCGAGCTGGAACCCAAGGCCCTCGACCAGTACGGCGTGGCCCTGGACGACGTGCGCAACACCATCGCCAATGCCAACCAGCGTCGGCCCAAGGGCTCCCTGGAAGACAGTGAGCGCAACTGGCAGATCCAGGCCAACGACCAGCTGGAAAAGGCCAAGGACTACGAGCCGCTGCTGATTCGCTACCAGGACGGCGCCGCCCTGCGCCTCAAGGATGTGGCGAAGATCAGCGACGGCGTGGAGGACCGCTACAACAGTGGCTTCTTCAACAATGATTCGGCGGTGCTGCTGGTGATCAACCGCCAGTCCGGCGCCAACATCATCGAGACCGTCAGGCAGATCAAGGCGCAACTGCCGGCGTTGCAGGCGGTGCTGCCGTCCAGCGTCAAGCTCAGCCTGGCCATGGACCGCTCGCCGGTGATCACCGCGACCCTGCATGAAGCCGAGATGACCCTGCTGATTGCGGTGGGGCTGGTGATCCTGGTGGTGTACCTGTTCCTCGGCAACTTCCGCGCCTCGCTGATTCCAACCCTGGCGGTGCCGGTGTCGCTGGTGGGCACGTTCGCGATCATGTACCTGTACGGGTTCTCACTGAACAACTTCTCGCTGATGGCGCTGATCCTGGCCACCGGCCTGGTGGTGGACGATGCCATTGTGGTGCTGGAGAACATTTCCCGGCATATCGACGCGGGCGTGCCACCGATGAAGGCCGCCTACCTGGGTGCCGAGGAAGTCGGGTTTACCTTGCTGTCGATGAACGTATCGCTGGTGGCGGTGTTCCTCTCGATCCTGTTCATGGGCGGGATCGTCACCAACTTGTTCCGCGAGTTTTCCATCACCTTGTCGGCGGCGATCATCGTGTCGCTGATCGTGTCGCTGACGTTGACGCCGATGCTCTGCGCCCGTTGGCTCAAGCCCCACGTGAAAGGGCAGATGACCGGCCTGCAGCGCTGGAGCCAGAAGATCAACGACCGCATGGTGGCCGGCTACGCCACCAGCCTGGACTGGGTGCTGCGCCATCGCCGCCTGACCTTGCTCAGCCTGCTGCTGACCATTGGCGTGAACGTGGCGCTGTACGTGGTGGTCCCGAAGACCTTTATGCCGCAACAGGACACCGGCCAATTGATCGGCTTTGTGCGCGGGGACGACGGCCTGTCGTTCAGCGTCATGCAGCCGAAGATGGAAATCTTCCGCAAGGCGGTGCTCAACGACCCAGCGGTGCTCAGCGTGGCCGGCTTTATCGGCGGCAACAACGGTACCAATAACGCGGTGATGCTGGTCCGCCTCAAGCCCATCAGCGAACGCAAGGTGTCCGCCCAGGCGGTGATCGAGCGCCTGCGCAAGGATGTACCGCTGGTGCCTGGCGGGCGCCTGTTCCTGATGGCCGACCAGGACCTGCAATTCGGCGGCAGCCGTGATCAGACCAGCGCGCAGTATTCCTACATCCTGCAAAGCGGCGACCTGGCCGCGCTGCGCCTGTGGTACCCGAAAGTGGTTGCGGCGCTGCGTGAGCTGCCGGAACTGACCGCAATCGACGCCCGCGAAGGCCGGGGCGCGGCCCAAGTCACGCTGATTGTCGACCGTGACCAGGCCAAGCGCCTGGGCATCGACATGGACATGGTCACCGCGGTGCTCAACAACGCCTACAGCCAGCGGCAGATTTCCACCATCTACGACAGCCTCAACCAGTACCAGGTGGTGATGGAGGTCAACCCCAAATACGCCCAGGACCCGATCACCCTCAACCAGATGCAGGTGATCACCTCCAGCGGCGCGCGGGTGCCGTTGTCGACCATTGCCCATTACGAGAACAGCCTGGCGGACGACCGCGTCAGCCACGAAGGCCAGTTCGCCTCGGAAAACATCGCCTTCGACATGGCCCCCGGGGTCACGGTGGAGCAGGGCACGGCGGCCATCGAGCGGGCGATTGCCAAGGTCGGCCTGCCGGAAGATGTGATCGCCAAGATGGCCGGCACTGCCGATGCCTTTGCGGCCACGCAGAAGGGCCAGCCGTTCATGATCCTCGGCGCGCTGGTGGCGGTGTACCTGGTGCTGGGCATTCTGTATGAGAGCTACATTCATCCGCTGACGATCCTCTCGACCCTGCCGTCGGCCGGCGTCGGCGCGATGCTTGCCATCTACCTGACGGGAGGGGAGTTCAGCCTGATTTCCCTGCTCGGCCTGTTCCTGTTGATCGGGGTGGTGAAGAAGAACGCGATCCTGATGATCGACCTGGCGTTGCAGCTGGAACGCAACGATGGGCTAGGCCCGCTGGAATCGATTCGCAGCGCCTGCCTGTTGCGTCTGCGGCCGATCCTGATGACCACCCTGGCGGCCATCCTCGGCGCCTTGCCGTTGCTGCTGGGCACCGGCGATGGCGCGGAAATGCGCCATCCCCTGGGCCTGACCATCATTGGCGGCCTGATTTTCAGCCAGGTCCTGACCCTCTACACCACCCCGGTGGTTTACCTCTATCTCGACCGCGCGCGCCACCGTTTCAATGCCTGGCGCGGCGTGCGTACCGATGCTGCCCTGGACACTGCGCTATGACCGATTCAACCAACGCCAATGCACTGCGGGCTTCCGACACGGCACTCATCCCTGTAGGAGCGAGCTTGCTCGCGAAAAAACGGCAGGCACCGCGTTCATTCAGGCTCGGCGCGTTATCGTTAACGACCTTCGCGAGCAAGCTCGCTCCTACAGTAGGGTTGGCGTTGTTGCTCAGCGCCTGTGCCGTCGGCCCGGATTACAAACGCCCGGAAGTCACTGAACCCGCGCAGTTCAAGGAAGCCCAGGGCTGGCGCCAGGCCGCGCCGAGTGATTCCCTGGCCCGTGGCGCCTGGTGGGAGCTGTATGGCGACCGCCAACTCAACGACCTGGTGCTGCGCCTGAATAATTCCAACCAGACCGTGGCCCAGGCCGAAGCGCGTTTTCGCCAGGCCCAGGCCCTGGTGCGCAGTTCACGCGGGGCGTTTTACCCCAGCGTCGACCTGAGCGCGGGCAAAACCCGCGCCAGCCAGGGCACCGGCAGCAGCAGCGCCAGCCTCAGCAGTTCCAGCAGCGGGATCCGTGACACCCTCAATGCGCAGCTCGGCGTGAGCTGGGAAGCCGATATCTGGGGCAAGTTGCGCCGTGGCCTGGAGGCCAACGAGGCCAGTGCCGAAGCCAGCTCGGCGGATCTGGCCGCGATGCGCCTGAGCCAACAGTCGGAACTGGTGCAAAGCTACCTGCAACTGCGGGTCATGGACGAGCAGACCCGCCTGCTGCAAGCCACGCTGGACACCTACCAGCGCTCCCTGCAAATGACCGAAAACCAATACCGCGCCGGGGTTTCCGGCAAGGACGCGGTGGCCCAGGCGCAAACCCAGCTCAAGACCACCCAGGCCAGCCTGATCGACCTGATCTGGCAACGTGCCCAACTGGAAAACGCCATCGCCGTGTTGATCGGCGAGGCACCGGCCAGCTTTAGCCTGGCGGTGAGCAAGGACATCCCGGCCCTGCCGCAGATTCCGGTCAGCCTGCCGTCGCAATTGCTTGAACGGCGCCCGGACATCGCCTCGGCCGAACGCTCGGTGATCGCCGCCAACGCCAATATCGGCGTGGCCAAGGCCGCCTATTACCCGGACCTGACGCTGAGCCTGGCCGGCGGCTATTCCAGCAGCACCTATGCCGACTGGATCAGCCTGCCGAACCGCTTCTGGTCGGTAGGGCCGAAACTGGCCATGACCCTGTTCGACGGCGGCCAACGCTCGGCGGAAGTCGACCGCACCGTGGCGTCCTACGACGAAACCGTGGCCAAGTACCGCCAGACCGTGCTCGACGGCTTCCGTGAAGTGGAAAACTACATGGTCCAGCTCAAGGTGCTGGAAGACGAGGCGGTGGTCAGCAACGAAGCCCTCGAGGCCGCCCGAGAATCGCTGCGCTTGACCCAGAACCAGTACAAGGCCGGGCTGATTGCCTATCTGGATGTGGTGACGGTCCAGGCCACGGCGCTGAGCAACGAGCGCACCGTGTTGACCCTGTTGCAGAGCCGCCTGGTGGCCAGCGTGCAACTGATCGCCGCGCTGGGCGGTGGTTGGGATGGGCAGACGCCGATTGCCGAGAAGGATTGATCGATCGTTCTCACGTGCGTGGGAACGCAGTGTGTGGGTAATTTCAATCAGTAGATTGGCGTCAAACTGCCACTAATGGCCCTCTGATAATTAATCAACTGTTCAAGAATTATTCTCGCTACAATCGCCCGCTTTGCCACTTGGTACGGGCGTTTCGGGTCCGTTGCCCACGAGAAGTCCCATGCTTATCGGTAGCTATTCCCCCTCGCTGGTCGCGATCTCGCTGTTTGTCGCGATCCTCGCTTCCTACACCGCCCTGGACCTCACCGGCCGCATCGCGACCGCCAAGGGGCGCGCTGTGTATTTATGGATAGCCGGCGGGGCCATGGCGATGGGGGTAGGCGTCTGGTCCATGCACTTTATCGGCATGCTGGCGTTGCGCCTGCCGTTTGCCTTGGGCTTCGACATCGGTATCACCGCGCTGTCGTTGTTGATCGCGGTATTGTCCTGCGGCTTTGCATTATGGCTGGTCAGCCAAGCGCGTTTGCCTGCCTGGCAACTGGCGTTTGGCGCGCTGGTCATGGGCAGCGGTATTGCCAGCATGCACTACACCGGCATGGCCGCGATGCGCATGACGCCGGGCATCGACTATGACCCCACGCTATTTGGCCTGTCGTTGCTGATCGCGGTGGTGGCGTCCGGAGCCGCACTGTTGATTGCGTTCAACCTGCGCCGCAACACGCCTTACGTACGCCTGGCCCGTGGTGGTGCGGCGGTGGTGATGGGCTTTGCAATCGTCGGCATGCATTACACCGGCATGGCGGCCGCACGCTTTGCCGATGAAAGTTACTGCGCCGCCGTGCTGGATGGCTTGAGCGGCAAGGGCCTGGATAACCTGGTGTTGGTGACGACCCTGGCGGTACTGGCCATCGCGTTGCTGACGTCGTTGCTCGACGCGCGCCTGGAAGCCCGTACTGCGGTGCTCGCCGACTCGTTGACCCAAGCCAACCAGGAACTGACCCACCTGGCCCTGCACGATATGCTCACCGGCCTGCCCAATCGCACCTTGCTGGCCGATCGTATTCAACAGGCCATCGAGGCGGTAAAGGAGCAGGGCGGTTGCTTTGCCCTGATGTTCATCGACCTGGATGGCTTCAAGCCGGTCAACGATGCCTTTGGCCATCACATGGGCGACCAGTTGTTGCGCGAAGTCGGCCTGCGCCTGCGCGAAGACCTGCGCAGTCACGACACCCTGGCGCGCATCGGCGGCGATGAGTTTGTATTGCTGGTGCAGTTGACCCAGCCCGACGATGCCCTCGGCCTTGCCGAACGCCAGGTGGTGCTGATCAACCGCGCGTTCCAGGTGGCCGAGCATGAGCTGAAGATTTCCGCCAGCGTCGGCATCGCCATGTTCCCGGGCAATGGCAACACCCCCCAGGAACTGCTGATGAACGCCGACGCCGCCATGTACCATGCCAAGGGCATGGGCAAGAACGGCTACAGCTTCTTTGATGTGTCGATGAACACCAATGCGCGCAAGCAATTGCAGCTGCTGCAAGACCTGCGCAATGCCCTTGAGCACGAGCAGTTCCGGCTGTATTACCAGCCCAAGTTTGATGCGATCAGTGGGATCCCGGTGGGCGCCGAAGCGCTGGTGCGCTGGGAGCATCCGCAACAAGGCTTGTTGTTGCCGGCGACCTTTATCGAACTGGCGGAAAAAACCGGCCTGATCATCCCCATCGGCGAATGGGTGCTAAATGAAGCCTGTCGCCAAATGAGCCTGTGGTACGCCCAGGGTTATGAGCACTGGCGCATCGCGGTGAACTTGTCGGCGTTGCAGTTTTGCCACGCCGGGCTGGTCAACAGCGTGGCCGGCGCCCTGGCGCGGCACCGGTTGCCGGCCAACAGCCTGACCCTGGAAATCACCGAGACCACGGCGATGAGCGATGCCGATGCGAGCATGACGGTGTTGCAGCAGCTGTCGGACATGGGCGTGGACCTGTCCATCGACGATTTCGGCACGGGCTACTCCAGCCTGATGTACCTCAAGCGCCTGCCCGCCAACGAGTTGAAGATCGACCGTGGTTTTGTGCGTGACCTGGAGCATGACAGCGACGACGCCGCCATCGTGTCTGCCATTGTTGCCTTAGGCCAGGCGCTGGGGCTGCGAATCGTCGCCGAAGGCGTGGAAACCGATGTGCAGCAGAGTTTTCTCACGCGGTTGGGGTGTAACTCCCTGCAAGGCTACCTGCTCGGCCACCCGTTGCCGGCGGACGGTTTCATGGCCCATATCCAGCGCGGCGAAGATGCAGCGGCGCCTGACAAAAGCCGTGCGTGACGGTTAGTATCGGATCCAACCCTAAACACCAGGTTGGATCAGGAGACCGCACGCATGGACAAAGTCCTCATCATCACCGGGGGGAGCCGTGGTATCGGCGCCGAGACGGCATTGCTGGCTGCCCGCGAGGGCTATCGCATCTGCATCAACTATCACTCCGATGAAAAAGCCGCCCACAGCGTGCTCGAGCAGGTTCGCGACCTCGGTGCCCAGGCGATTGCGGTGCGCGCGGATGTCAGTATCGAAGATGAAGTGATTGCGCTGTTCCATCGCGTGGACGCCGAACTGGGCCGGGTCACCGCGCTGGTGAACAATGCCGGCACCGTGGGGCACAAGTCGCGGGTGGATGAGATGTCCGAGTTCCGCATCCTGAACATTCTCAAGACCAATGTGCTCGGTCCGATCCTGTGTGCCAAGCACGCGGTGCTGCGGATGTCGCCCAAGCATGGCGGGCAGGGCGGCAGTATCGTCAATGTGTCATCGGTGGCTGCACGCCTGGGTTCGCCGGGTGAGTACGTCGACTACGCCGCATCCAAGGGCGCACTCGACACCTTCACCCTCGGCCTGTCGAAAGAAGTGGCGGGCGAGGGCATCCGCGTCAACGCGGTGCGCCCCGGCTACATCTTCACCGACTTCCACGCCCTGAGCGGCGACCCGGACCGGGTCAGCAAGCTCGAGTCCGGTATTCCCATGGCCCGTGGCGGGCGGCCGGATGAAGTGGCGGAAGCGATTATCTGGCTGCTGTCGGACAAGGCTTCGTATGCCACGGGGACTTTTCTGGATTTGGGTGGCGGTCGCTAGTGATGCAGTGCCTGCACCGGCGCCATCGGGGCATAGGTATCTACACAACTCTTAAAGGCTGACACATAACTCTGTGGTGAGCGGGCTTGCCCCGCGCTGGGCTGCGAAGCAGCCCCAAAACCTTCACCTCGATTGATTCTGGCACTCTGCGTTGACCTTATTGGGGCCGCTTCGCAACCCAGCGCGGGGCAAGCCCGCTCACCACAGAAGCCTAATTGCCATAGATTCCGTATTCACTGGAAGTTGTGTAGATACCCATGGCCATCGGGGGCTTGCCCCCGATGGCGTCAGAAAGCGCAACGCCATCCCTCAAAACGACCGCACAATCCGCCCCAACGTCTCCATCGCCTTCTCCGAGACCTCGGTCCACGGGCTGCCGTAGTTCAGGCGAATACAGTTGCGAAAGCGCTGGGTCGCAGAAAAGATCGGCCCCGGCGCAATGCTGATGCCTTGCGCCAGCGCCATCTGGAACAACTTCAACGAATCGGTCTGCTCCGGCAATTCCAGCCACAGGAAATACCCGCCGGCCGGCTGGCTCACCCGTGTCTGCGCCGGGAAGTAGCGGGCGATAGCCGCCAGCATGGCGCTTTGCTGTTCTTCCAGGGCATAGCGCAGTTTACGTAAGTGGCGGTCATAGCCGCCGTGTTGCAGGTAGTCGGCAATCGCCGCTTGCGCCGGCATCGAAGGGCACAGCGAGGTCATCAGCTTCAAGCGCTCGACCTTCTGCGCATAGCGCCCGGCCGCCACCCAGCCGACGCGATAGCCCGGCGCCAGACTCTTGGCGAAGGAGCCGCAGTGCATCACCAGGCCTTCGTTGTCGAAGGCCTTGGCCGGCTTGGGTGCCTGCTGCCCGTAGTACAGCTCGGCGTACACGTCGTCCTCGATCAACGGCACTTGGTGGCTACGCAGCAGTTCCACCAGCGCCTGCTTCTTTGCTTCCGGCAATGTGGCGCCCATGGGATTCTGGAAACTGGTCATGGTCCAGCAGGCCTTGATCGGGTAGCGCTCCAGGGTTTGCGCCAGGGCGTTGAGGTCGATGCCGTCGCGCGGGTGCACGGGGATTTCCACCGCCTTGAGCTTCAGGCGTTCCAGCACTTGCAGGCAGGCGTAGAACGCCGGGGCCTCGATGGCCACCAGGTCGCCCGGTTCGGTGACCGCTTGCAGGCACAGGTTCAACGCTTCCAGGGCGCCGTTGGTGATCAGCAGCTCCTCCATGGGCAGCATCAGGCCGCCGACCATATAGCGCAGGGCAATCTGCCGACGCAGTTGCGGGTTGCCCGGCGACATGTCGGTGACCACCAGACGCGGGTCCATCTCGCGGCTGGCGCTGGCCAGGGAGCGGGCCAGGCGCGGCAGCGGGAACAGCATGGGGCTGGGGAAGGCCGAGCCGAAGGGCACGGTGTTGGGGTCTTTGATCGAATCGAGTACCGAGAACACCAGTTCGCTGACATCGACTTCGGTGGACTCATGCACCTGCTCGCTCACCACCGGTTCGGAGAACGGGCTGGGTGCATGGGTGTTGACGAAATAGCCGGAGCGCGGCCGTGCCCGGATCAGCCCGCGACGCTCCAACAGGTAGTAGGCCTGGAACACCGTGGACGGGCTGACGCCATAGGTCTGGCTGGCATAGCGTACCGACGGCACACGCTGGCCGGGGCCGAGCACGCCGGAGCGGATCAGTTCTGCGATGTCATCGGCGAATTTTTCGTAGCGTTTCATGTTGGCCTTAAACAAATAGGTAATATGAGTGCAGCCCCTCTCACATTTGATCTGCATCATTTTCGATAGCGAGGTCTCAGCGGTTGAGCGGTGCCACAAAGCGACTGTCGGCGGCGCTGTAGATCCACGGCTCGTCCACATCCGAAACCTTGAAGCGCACTGTCTGCGAACTGCTCGCCGGCTTGTCGGCCAGCAATGCCACCGAAACCGGCACATCGACGATTTCCCCCGGTGCCAGGCTGATCTCGGTCTTGCCTTGCAGTTGGAAACCCTCTGCATCCAGCAGCTCCACCCGGTATTCCTGGCGCTGCTGTGTCTTGTTGATGACCTTGAGGCTGTAGATGTTTTCGATCTGGCCCTGGGCGTTCTCGCGGAACATGCCACGGTCCTTGGTCACGTCCAGCGACACCATTGGCCGCTCCACCAATGCCACCACCAACGCCGCAATCATCACCAGCAGCACCGCACTGTAGCCGATCAGGCGCGGCCTGAGCAGGTGGGTCTTGCCGCCTTGCAGTTGATGCTCGGAGGTGTAGCTCACCAATCCCCGCGCATAGCCCATCTTGTCCATGATCGAATCGCAGGCGTCGATGCACGCCGCGCAGCCGATGCACTCCATTTGCAGGCCGTCGCGGATGTCGATGCCGGTGGGGCAGACCTGCACGCACAGCTGGCAGTCAATACAGTCGCCGAGGCCGACAGCGGCTGGCGTGACCTCGCGTTTACGCGGGCCGCGATGCTCGCCACGGGCGCTATCGTAGGAAATGGTCAGGGTGTCTTTATCGAACATCACGCTCTGGAACCGCGCATACGGACACATGTGCATGCACACCGCTTCACGCAGCCAGCCGGCGTTGATGTAGGTGGCGGCGGTAAAAAACAGCACCCAGAACAGACTCACGCCGCCCATTTGCCAGGTCAGCAGTTCGGCGGCCATGGGGCGGATCGGCGTGAAGTAGCCGACAAAGGTCAGCCCGGTGAGCACGCTGATGCCCAGCCACAACGTGTGTTTGGCCGAGCGTCGCGCGAGTTTGTTCAGGCTCCAGGGCGCCGCTTGCAGCTTGATACGCTGGTTGCGCTCGCCCTCGGTGACCTTTTCGCACCACATGAACAGCCAGGTAAACGAGCTTTGCGGACAGGTGTAGCCACACCACACGCGGCCGGCGAACACCGTAATCGCAAACAGGCCGAAGGCACAGATGATCAGCAAAGCGGATAACAGGATGAAATCCTGGGGCCAGAAGGTGGCGCCGAAAATATGGAATTTGCTTTCCGCCAAATCCCACAGCACGGCTTGCCGCCCACCCCAGTTCAGCCACACCGTGCCGAAGAACGCCAGGAACAGAAAGCCCGCGCCGGCCACGCGCAAGGTGCGGAACAGGCCGGTGAAACTGCGGGTATGGATCAGGTTGTCGCTGGATTTGGCCTTCACCTTCTTTGGGTGTATCGGCTCAAAGGTTTCCACGGTTGGGATTCGTTCGCTCATGGTCGTTCGCTCATCAGCCTCCATCAGGCCGATGAACTATGCGCGCCGGTCTGTTTGCGTAACAGACTCAGGTATGGCGATAAAAAGCGGATCAGATGGGCTTTGGCCAGGGGCCTGCGTCAATGTGCTGCACCCCATGGCGCTTGAGGTGCAGCCAGCTCTGGCGCGTGCTGATACAGATCAATTAAATCAGCGAACCAGGTTCTTCAGCCTTTACATGCTGGCGCCCATCATGGGCACCTGCCACCGTCAGGGCGTCGGCCTCGGCTTCGGTGATATAGATCCGCTCGGCCGCCAGTTCCACATACGACATGGATTTGTCGGTGTCGGTAACGATATGGACGCGGGTCGCCGGCACACTCTGTTCCTGGCCATTGTCATCGAGCATGAAGTAGCACAGTTGGTTTTCGATACGCAGGGGCATGCCGGTCTCCTTTTTCATGGGGTATGAAGGTTAGGGGGCAGCGATGTGTGTGGGTTCAAGGCAACTGACTGGCGGTCGCCGCTGTCCATCCTTTATTCATAAATAAAGGACAGCATCCATGGACGCCTGGTGGCACGAAGTGTGGCAAACCCTGCAGGCCGAATTCGCCGACCTTGGCGACGCGAAACAGCTCACTCAAATCACTGTTCGCCTGCTGATCGCAGCGCTGTTGGGCGGCATCCTCGGGTTTGAGCGCGAGCACAAGGGCAAGGCTGCCGGTGTGCGCACCCATATGCTGGTGGCAATGGGCGCCGCATTGTTTGTGCTGGTACCGCAGATGTCTGGCAACCAGGCGGATGCCATGAGTCGTGTGGTGCAGGGGGTGATCGCGGGGATTGGTTTCCTCGGCGCAGGCACGATCCTCAAGGGCAAGGAAGACGAAGAGGGCCAGCACGTCAAAGGCCTGACCACCGCTGCCGGGTTATGGATGACCGCCGCCATTGGGGTGGCGGCGGGAATGGGCCGCGAGTCGACGGCGGTGTTGAGTACGCTGTTGGCATTGGCGGTGTTCAGTGTGATGCCCAGGATTGTCAAATCATTGGAAAAGGAGCCCTGATTAAAAGGAAATCTTCGCTACTTGAGTGGACGAATTACCCGCGTTGGGATTGGCGGTGTCAGGTCCCCGGGAGGCGTGACCAATGCCTGAGGGCGAACGTAGGGCGTCGAGGTTATTCTTCGTCAACAAGCCGCCGAGATCAGAGAAGGATTTGGCTGTTGAGTCAATGTTGGAAAACTTTTGCTGGAGGTTGTCCAGGGCGATGTCGTTTGCGAGGAGGGTGTTCAGCACACCATCGCTTCCATCGGCATCAATTAATCTTGTCAAATTATTCAGGGCCTGCAGTTCCAATAGATTTATCTGGTGCTTTGTTACCGCGTTCTTGGCCGAGCTCAGGCTTGGGGCAAGTTGGTCTTTGCCGAGTTTATGCCCGATGGTTTCAAGGACTTGTGCGTCAGCTTGAGCGTTAGGGCCCTGCAACATTGAGCGGAGATTGGCTGGGCTCAATGTCGAACGGGTCAGATCAATAATTTCACGGGATTCCTTAGAGTGGGGGTTGCGCATGATCCGATTGAGGTTGGTGGGGGTCAGTAAGGCGTTAACGTCGTTCAGGCTGCTGTGCGCCTGTGTTGCGTCCAGTGAGGGTGCCAGGGGGGTGGATGCACTTGCCGGGTAAGACGACGCTTGTGGGGCGCGGTCTGGTTGAGGAAGTTGAGAAAGAGGCGAAGTGTGCTGGGGGGAGATGATTGACATAAGTATCCTCGCGATCAGATGAATTGTGGTAACGCTACGTCCCTGGATATCGGACGAAGCGTTTACGCGAGGTGAGTATAAAAACCAATGGAGTAACGTTCTTTCAGCCGTAGTTTCCAGGTTGTGCAGGAAGCTTCTGTTTTGTTTGTGGTCCGCTCGCGGGGGGGACAGCTATTTTTGTCGAGCGAACCTCAAGCCTCATCGAGTCTTTCAGACAATTACCGGTGGCATGGTCGTCGGCGGTTCTTCCACGGGGGGCGGTTCATTTTCAGGCGGTTCCTTCTCGGGAATGGGTTGCGGTTCTGTAGGCGGCAAGGTCGGGTTGTCGATATTCGGGTCCGGGGTTTCTGCCGGGATCGGGATATTCATCGGTGTGGCCTCCTTTGTGCTTTGCTCCAGTGGTGGACATCCACCGGGGCCAATTGATTCCCCGCCCAATGGCGGAACATCCAGCTGAACTTTTAACCTTGGCCCAGGCTCGGACCTATAGCGGCCCTGCTCAGGGAGAGCGCTGCCGTATCGGAATTCGGATCAAGCAAAGAGCGTCCACAGGGCGTAAGGGGAAGATGCTCGATGACTGCTGAAACACTGGCTCCAGAAGACTCCATATTGCCGCTGTCCCAGGCGCTGTTGCTGCCCAGGATCGCGATCGAAAGCACTTCACCCGTGATCGACGGCGGCGAATTTGCCGTGAAGGCCGTGGTGGGCCAGCGGGTCAATGTCACCAGCAAGGTATTCGCCGATGGCCACGACAAGCTGGCCGTATTGATCCGTTGGCGCCCGCTGCATGACGAAAGCTGGCACAGCGTGGTCATGAACGACGTGGGCAACAATGGCTGGGAAGGGGCGTTTACCGTCACCGTCCAGGGCCCTCACGAATACTGCATCGAAGCCTGGATCGATACCTTCGCCAGCTTCTGCTACGAATTGCGCAAGAAGCATGAAGCCGGCGTGCCGGTCAGCCTGGAATTGCAGGAAGGCCGCAGCCTGGTGCTGCAGGCCGCCGAACGCAGCGACAACGAACTGCGCGACCGCCTGATGCTGTTGCACCACGAACTCTCCGGTTTGCTGGAAACCGAGCAGGTCGCGCTGTTTTTGCACGAAGACAGTGCACACCTGATGACCCAGGCCGACCACCGCGCTTACTTGAGCATCAGCACCGTCTACCCGATTGATGTGGAGCGCGAGGCGGCGCAGTTTGCCAGTTGGTACGAGCTGTTTCCCCGTTCGATCACCGACGATCCGGCCCGCCACGGTACGTTCAACGACGTGCACTCGCGCCTGTCGATGATCCATGACATGGGGTTCGACGTGCTGTACTTCCCGCCGATCCACCCGATCGGGCGCAGCCACCGCAAAGGCAAGAACAATTCCCTGACCGCAGGCCCCGATGATCCGGGCAGCCCCTATGCCATCGGCAGCGAGGAGGGCGGCCATGAGGCCATCCACCCGCAGTTGGGCAGCCGTGATGACTTCCGGCGCCTGGTCAAGGCCGCCGCCGAGCATGGCCTGGAAATCGCCCTGGATTTCGCCATCCAGTGCTCCCAGGACCACCCGTGGCTCAAAGAACACCCAGGCTGGTTCAACTGGCGCCCGGACGGCACGATCAAATATGCCGAGAACCCGCCAAAGAAGTACCAGGACATCGTCAACGTCGACTTCTATGCCGCGGATGCGATCCCAGGCCTGTGGACCGAGCTGCGTGACATCGTGGTGGGCTGGGTGGAAGAGGGCGTGAAGACCTTTCGCGTCGACAACCCCCACACCAAGCCGCTGCCCTTTTGGCAGTGGCTGATCGCCGATGTACGGGCAAAGTATCCCGAGGTGATCTTCCTCGCCGAGGCGTTCACCACCCCGGCGATGATGGCACGCCTGGGCAAGGTCGGTTACTCCCAGAGCTATACCTACTTCACCTGGCGCAATACCAAGGCCGAACTGGCCGAATACCTGGCGCAATTGAACGAGTCGCCGTGGCGCGAATGCTACCGGCCGAACTTCTTCGTCAACACGCCGGATATCAACCCAGGCTTCCTGCATGAGTCCGGGCGTCCAGGTTTCTTGATCCGCGCCGCGCTGGCCACCATGGGTTCGGGCCTGTGGGGCATGTATTCGGGTTTTGAGCTGTGTGAAGCGGCACCGGTGCCGGGCAAAGAGGAATACCTGGACTCGGAGAAATACGAGATTCGCCCTCGGGACTTCACCGCACCCGGCAATATCATCGCCGAGATCGCCCAGCTCAACCGCATCCGCCGCCAAAACCCGGCCTTGCAGACCCACCTGGGCCTGAAGCTCTACAACGCCTGGAACGACAATATCCTGTACTTCGGCAAGCGCAGCGAGGACGGCAGCAACTTCATCCTCGTAGCGGTCAACCTCGATCCGTTCAATGTCCAGGAGGCCCACTTCGAGTTGCCGTTGTGGGAATTGGGCCTGCCGGACGATGCGCACACCCAGGGTGAAGACCTGATGAACGGCCACCGCTGGACCTGGTATGGCAAGACCCAGTGGACGCGGCTGGAGCCGCAGATGCCGTTCGGGATCTGGCGCATCAGCACCTCCTGAGCCTGGTGAAGAGCAACATGTGGGAGGGGGCAAGCCCCCTCCCACATTGACCCGGTTCAGTCTGCACGATTTTTCGAGTATTTCAGGAGTTTCCAATGGCGAAGAAACCCAAGGCTGCCACCTTCATCAAAGACCCACTCTGGTACAAGGACGCAGTGATCTACCAGGTTCACGTCAAATCCTATTTCGACTCCAACAACGACGGCATCGGTGATTTTCCCGGCCTGATCGCCAAGCTCGACTACATCGCCGACCTGGGTGTCAACACCATCTGGCTGCTGCCGTTCTACCCCTCGCCACGCCGCGATGACGGCTATGACATTGCCGAATACCGGGGCGTGCACAGCGACTACGGAACCATGGCCGATGCCCGGCGCTTTATCGCCGAAGCCCACAAGCGCGGGTTGCGGGTCATCACTGAACTGGTGATCAACCACACCTCCGACCAGCACCCGTGGTTCCAGAGGGCACGCAAGGCCAAGCCGGGCTCGGCGGCGCGGGACTTCTACGTGTGGTCCGATGACGACCAGAAATACGACGGCACCCGCATCATTTTCCTCGACACCGAAAAGTCCAACTGGACCTGGGACCCGGTCGCCGGCCAGTACTTCTGGCACCGCTTCTATTCCCACCAGCCGGACCTCAATTTCGACAACCCGCAGGTAATGAAAGCCGTGCTGTCGGTGATGCGCTACTGGCTGGACATGGGCATCGACGGCCTGCGCCTGGACGCCATCCCCTACCTGATCGAGCGCGATGGCACCAACAACGAAAACCTGCCGGAAACCCACGACGTCCTCAAGCAGATCCGCGCCGAGATCGACGCCCATTACCCCGACCGTATGCTGCTCGCCGAAGCCAACCAGTGGCCGGAAGACACGCAGCTGTATTTCGGCGACCGCAAGGGCGATGACGGTGATGAATGCCACATGGCGTTCCACTTCCCGCTGATGCCGCGCATGTACATGGCGCTGGCCCAGGAGGATCGCTTCCCGATCACCGATATCCTGCGCCAGACCCCGGAGATCCCCGCCAACTGCCAATGGGCGATCTTCCTGCGCAACCACGATGAACTGACCCTGGAAATGGTCACCGATAAAGAGCGCGACTACCTGTGGAACTACTACGCTGCTGACCGCCGCGCACGCATCAACCTGGGCATTCGCCGGCGCCTGGCGCCCTTGATGGAGCGCGACCGCCGCCGTGTGGAGTTGCTCAACAGCCTGCTGCTGTCGATGCCCGGCACGCCGACCCTGTATTACGGCGACGAAATCGGCATGGGCGACAATATCTACCTCGGCGACCGCGATGGCGTGCGCACGCCGATGCAATGGTCCATTGACCGCAACGGCGGTTTCTCCCGCGCCGACCCGGCCAGCCTGGTGCTGCCACCGATCATGGATCCGCAATACGGCTATCTGTCGGTCAACGTCGAAACCCAGGCCCAGGACCCGCACTCACTGTTGAACTGGACCCGCCGCATGCTGGCGGTGCGCAAGCAGTCCAAGGCGTTTGGGCGCGGCAGCCTGAAAATGCTCTCGCCAAGCAATCGCCGCATCCTGGCGTATACCCGCGAATTCACCGGCGAAGACGGGCGCAACGAAATCATCCTGTGTGTGGCCAACGTCTCGCGCAGCGCCCAGGCGGCCGAGCTGGACCTGTCGGCCTTTGCCGGCATGGTCCCGGTGGAGATGCTCGGCGGCAATGCGTTCCCGCCCATCGGCCAGCTGAATTTCCTGCTGACCCTGGCGCCGTATGGCTTCTATTGGTTCGTGCTGGCGGCGGAAAACCAGATGCCCAGCTGGCACGTGGAGCCGGCGCAAAGCATGCCGGACTTCACCACCCTGGTGCTGAAAAAGCGCATGGAAGAGCTGCTCGACGAACCGTGTCGCACCGCCCTCGAACAGACCTCGCTGCCCGCCTGGCTGCCCAAGCGCCGTTGGTTTGCCGGCAAGGACACCGCCATCGACAGCGTGCGCATCGCCTACGGTGTGCGCTTTGGCGACCCCCAGCACCCGGTCTTGCTCAGCGAGCTTGAGGTGACCGCCGGTGGCCAGGTCAGCCGTTATCAGCTGCCGTTCGGTTTTCTTGGCGAAGACCAGTTCACCAGCGCCTTGCCGCAACAGTTGGCCCTGGCCCGGGTACGGCGGGTGCGTCAGGTCGGCCTGGTGACGGACGCCTTCAGCCTGGAGCACTTTATCCGCGCGGTGATCCAAGGCCTGCAGGCCGGTACCGTGTTAAACGGCAGCGACGGCGACCTGCGTTTTGAAGCCACGCCACACTTGGACACGCTGCAACTGACGGACGAGTCGCCGGTACGTTACTTGTCTGCCGAGCAGTCCAACAGCTCGGTGGTGGTGGGCGAGAGCCTGGTGCTCAAGCTGATCCGCAAAGTCAGCGCCGGGGTGCACCCGGAGCTGGAAATGAGCGCGTACCTGACGCAGGCGGGTTACCCGAATATCTCGCCGCTGATGGGTTCGGTGATTCGCCATGATGGCGCAGGCGAGGACAACCTGCTGATGATCGCCCAGGGCTACTTGAGCAACCAGGGTGACGCATGGAGCTGGACCCAGAACAATCTGGAACGTGCCATCCGCGATGAACTGGCCGAGGCCATCTCCGAACAGGAACAGCATTACAACGCATTGGGCGAGCTGGCGGACTTCGCCGGGCTGCTCGGCCAGCGCCTGGGGGAAATGCACGGGGTACTGGGTGCCAACACGACCAATAAGGACTTCAAGCCCGAACCGACCAGCGCCAAGGATACCCAAGCCTGGGCCAAGGACGTTGGGGCTCAGATCGACCGTGCATTGCAATTGCTCAAGCTGCATCAAAGCCAATTGAACCCTGCCGATCAGGCGCTGGTCAGTGAATTGCTGGCGCAGAAAAAAGCCATCGGCGCGCATGTCCAGGCGCTGGCGAAAGCCACCTTGGGCGGGCTGCGCATTCGGGTTCATGGTGACTTGCACCTGGGCCAGGTGCTGGTGGTGAAGGGCGATGCCTACCTGATCGACTTTGAAGGCGAACCGGCGCGGCCGCTGCATGAACGGCGCGGCAAGCACAGCCCGTATAAAGATGTGAGCGGCGTGTTGCGCTCCTTTGACTACGCGGCGGCCATGGCCTTGAACGTACAAGGGGTGGATCACTCGCCCGCAGCGGACCAGGCGCGCAGGCGCGTGACCGATCGCTACCTGAAAGAGGCCCGCCAGGCATTTATCCAGGCTTATCAGGCCGCTGCGTCTACACTGGCGCATGACTGGCAGGATGCCAAGGGCCAGGACGCCGCGCTGACGTTGTTCAGCCTGGAGAAGGCCGCGTATGAGGTAGCGTACGAAGCGGAAAACCGCCCGACCTGGTTGCCGGTGCCCCTGCGGGGCTTGCCCGGGTTGTTGAGCGGGATTACATCTAAATCGAACACTGCACGCGGTGGGGAGACGTCATGAGCTTTACGAATAAAGAACCGCTGCAACCGAAGTTGACAGCCATGCCGGCGTCCAAGGACGTCGAAGCGCTGGTGCGCGCCGAGCACCACGACCCGTTTTCCATTCTCGGGCCACACGATGACGAGCAGGGCGGCCAATTTATCCGCGCGTTCCTGCCGGAGGCCTTGAGTGTCCAGGTGCTGAGCCGCGATGGCGGTGAACAGATCGGCAGCCTGGATGCGACCCAGGTGCCGGGCCTGTTCGTCGGGCAGTTCAACACCCGCCAGGCGTACTTGCTGAAAATCCAGTGGGCCGGTGGCGAGCAGATCACCGAAGACCCTTACAGCTTCCAGCAACTGTTGCTGGGGGAGATGGACCTGTACCTGTTCGCCGAAGGCAACCACCGTGACCTCAGCAGTTGCCTGGGGGCCCAGGTGACCAGCGTCGATGGCGTAGACGGCGTGCGTTTTGCCGTGTGGGCGCCGAATGCGCGGCGGGTCTCGGTGGTGGGGGACTTCAATATCTGGGACGGCCGCCGCCACCCGATGCGCCTGCGGCATCCGTCGGGCGTGTGGGAGATCTTCATTCCCCGCCTGCAACCTGGCGCCGCCTACAAGTACGAAATCCTCGGCGCCCACGGGATTCTGCCGCTCAAGGCCGACCCGATGGCGCTGGCGACCCAGTTGCCACCCGATACCGCCTCGAAAGTCGCCGCGCCGTTGCAGGTGGACTGGCAGGACCATGAGTGGATGCAAGCGCGGGTCGAGCGACAGAAGGCCACGGCGCCGCTGTCGATCTACGAGTTGCATGTGGGCTCCTGGCAGTGCGAGCTGGACGAGGCCGGCGAAGTAGCGCGCCAATACACCTGGCGCGAGCTGGCCGAGCGGTTGGTGCCGTATGTGCAGCAACTGGGCTTCACCCACGTCGAATTGATGCCGATCATGGAACACCCGTTCGGCGGTTCGTGGGGTTACCAGGCGCTTTCACAGTTCGCACCGACGGCGCGTTTTGGCTCGCCGGAGGACTTCGCCTATTTCATCAACGCGCTCCATCAGGCCGATATCGGCGTGATCCTCGACTGGGTGCCGGCGCATTTCCCCACCGACACCCACGGCCTGGCGCAATTCGACGGCACTGCGTTGTATGAATACGCCAACCCGCTGGAAGGCTTCCATCAGGACTGGGACACGCTGATCTACAACCTGGGCCGCACTGAGGTCCACGGCTTCATGCTGGCCTCGGCACTGCATTGGCTCAAACATTTCCACATTGACGGGCTGCGCGTGGACGCTGTGGCGTCAATGTTGTACCGCGACTATTCGCGCAAGGCCGGCGAATGGGTGCCCAACCGCCATGGCGGGCGCGAGAACCTGGAAGCCATCGACTTCCTGCGCCACTTGAACGACGTGGTGGCACTGGAAGCGCCCGGCGCCCTGGTGATCGCCGAAGAGTCCACCGCCTGGCCCGGCGTCAGCCAGCCCACCCAACAGGGCGGCCTGGGCTTCAACTACAAGTGGAACATGGGCTGGATGCACGATTCTTTGCATTACATCCAGCAGGATCCGGTCTATCGCGCCCATCACCATAACGAGCTGAGCTTCGGCCTGGTGTATGCGTGGTCCGAGCGCTTCATCCTGCCGATTTCCCACGATGAAGTGGTGCACGGCAAGCACTCGCTGATCGACAAGATGCCGGGCGACCGTTGGCAGAAGTTTGCCAACCTGCGCGCCTACCTGGCGTTCATGTGGATGCATCCGGGCAAGAAGCTGCTGTTCATGGGCTGCGAATTCGGCCAGTGGCGCGAGTGGAACCACGACCAGCAACTGGACTGGTACTTGCTGCAGTACGCCGAGCACAAAGGCGTGCAAAAGCTGGTGGGTGACTTGAACCGCCTGTATCGCGAAGAGCCGGCCCTGCACGAGCAGGATGATGCGCCTCAGGGGTTCCAGTGGCTGATCGGCGACGACGCGATCAACAGCGTCTACGCCTGGCTACGCTGGAGCAAGGACGGCAAGCCGGTGCTGGTGGTGGCCAATTTCACCCCGGTGCCCCGTGAGGCCTACAAGGTGGGCGTACCGTTCGGTGGGCGTTGGAGCGAGGTGATCAACAGTGACGCCGATACCTACGCGGGTTCCAATTACGGCAATGGCGGTGGCGTGTTCACCGAGGATGAGCCACGCCATGGGCAACCGGTGTCACTGTCGTTGAACCTGCCGCCGTTGGGGGTGCTGATTTTGCGGCCTGACGGGAGTTAAAGGCTCTACCCTGCTGGATTCAGTTGTCCACGCTGGTGGCAGGGTGCCACAATGGCGCCTTTGTCATGGCAGTCGAATCAGGCGAATTTCATGAATGGCCTTGGGTATGGGCGGGATCAGGATTGCTTTATAGAGGCACAGGTGCGAACCGACCGTTTGCACCAGTTGTTTCGCCAGTCATTTGCAGCCATTTTCGGCAGCTACATGGCAGCCGCCATGCTCTGCTGGCTGTGCTGGGAGCGCTTCGATCACACGTTCATGGTGGTGTGGCTGGTGGTGCTGGGCGCGTCGTCGCTGCTGCGGGTCAAGATGTTCCTGGACTGGTTCCGCTGCCCCAACAGCGAACGCACCCCGGATCGCTGGGAGCGCCGCTACTGGGTCACGCTGGTACTGTCCGCGAGCATTTGGGGGGCTGGGGCACTCGCGCTGATGCCCCCCGATGATCGGTTGTCCCAGGCGCTGGTGATGCTGTTCACCGTGGGGATGTCGGTCAGTGCCGTGTCGTGTTATTCGGCCTATCGCTATATGACCCTGGTGTCCATCGGTCTGGTGTTGCTGCCGTGCACCCTGTGGCTGTTGTTCCAGCCGACATCGATGCAAGTGGGTATCGGCATCGCGGTTCTGGTGTTTTCCACGTTTGTGGCCAGTGCCACGCGCAAGTTGTCCGATGCACTGGAGAAAGCCTTTCGCCTGACCCGGCAAATGGAACGGGCCCATAACATCTCGACCCGTGCCGCACAGACCGATGAGCTGACCGGCCTGATGAACCGCCGGGCGTTTTTCGAACATGCGCAATTGCTGTATGCGCAATGCCGTCATAACCAGCAGCCGCTGTGCGTGCTGATGATGGACATGGACCACTTCAAGCAAATCAACGACACCTATGGGCACCAGGCCGGCGATCAGGTCTTGCGCCAGATTGGCGGGGTGATCAGTGCGTCGTTCCGCAAGGCCGATGTGTATGGTCGCTTGGGCGGCGAAGAGTTTGCCGTGTTGTTGCCCAATACGTCGTTGGACACCGCGCGCAATATTGCCGAGGACCTGATCAAGGCTATAGCCGGTTTGGCCGCCGAGCCGGTCAAGGGGCTGTCAGCCAGCCTTGGGGTGGCGTTCACCCATGCCGTGGACGAGGACCTGCACGGCCTGATGAACAGCGCCGACAAAGCGCTGTACCGGGCCAAGGCGTTGGGCCGCAACCAGGTGGCCGTGGCGGAGTAGGGCGCTGCTCAGTCCTTGTGCATGGCTTTGATCAATACCCGCGAAACCTGCTCGGCAGAATAAGGCTTGGGCAGGAACTCGAAGCCGTCATAGCCGTTGTCTGCCAGCTCTTCGCTGTAGCCCGAGGTCAGTATCACCGGCAGGTCCGCCCGACGCTGGCGCAACAGCTTGGCCATGGCGACGCCGGTGATACCGGGCATGACCACGTCGGAGAAGATCACATCGAAAGCCCTCCCATCGTGCCCGGCAAGGGTCAGGGCCTGTTCGGCATCGGTCACCCAGGTGGCCTGGTAGCCCAGGTCTTGAAGAATCTGGCTGGCAAACCGCCCGATCTCCAGGTTGTCCTCCACAATCAGCACCCTGCACTGTGATGTGTCGTGGGACGAAGCCAGCGCTTCCTCGCAGGGGGGCGGCAGCGCTGCTTCGGCTTCGACCTGGGGCAGATACAAGGTGAATACGCTGCCTTGGCCGGGCGTGCTGGTCACATCGATATTGCCCCCCGACTGCTTGGCGAAGCCGAAGACTTGCGACAGGCCCAGGCCGGTGCCTTTACCCACCGCCTTGGTGGTGAAGAACGGCTCGAAAATGCGTTCGACGGTGTCTTCGGGAATGCCGGGGCCGGTATCGGCGAGCGAAATGGCGACATACGCCTTACCCGACCCGGCGTCGCCGCGAATGTGGGGCAACGGCTGTGCCCCGAGGACCTTCAGGGTCAGGGTGCCCTGGCCCTCCATTGCGTCCCGTGCATTGAGGGCGATGTTGATCAGTGCGGTTTCAAACTGGCTGGCATCGATCCGCGCAAAACACGGCTGCGAAGGCATCTCGACACGTACATGAATACGCGCGCCTGTGACGCTCTCCAGCATCTCGCCGATGTTCTGTACGCGCTGGCCCACGTCGAAGACTTCCGGGTTCAGCGGTTGGCGGCGGGCAAAGGCGAGCAGTTGGCTGGTCAACTTGCTCGCTCGCTCTACGGTATCCGCCACTGCGCCCATATAGCGCTGGCGACGCTGTTCTGGCAGGTCTGGCTGACGCAGGAAGTCCACCGATGAGCGAATGATGGTCAGCAGGTTGTTGAAGTCATGGGCCACGCCGCCGGTGAGTTGGCCGATGGCTTCGAGTTTCTGCGACTGGCGCAGCGCGGCTTCGGCCTTGGCCAGCGCCAGGGTGCGTTCTTCGACGCGCTGTTCGAGAGTGGTGTTCAGTTCGGCATAGGCCGCCAGGCCCTTGCGCACATCGGCATCGGCACGCACGCGCTCGATATGCGCCCAGGAGCGCTCGGTGACTTCCCGCAACAGGGCCAGGTCGTAGGGTGACCAGGGACGTGGGTTTTTGTCATGGACGGCCATCAGGGCCGTCAGGCGACCGTTCTTGATCAGCGGCATGCAGATCGTCGCCGTCACCCCAAGGGCCTGGAAGGTGGCGGACTCTGCGGGTGGCAACTCGCGCAGATTGTCGTGGATCACCAGGGGCTCGCCGGCGCGCAGGCATTTGACGGCCATCTCGCCGAACGCCGCCAGGCTGTAGCGGCCGATGATGCTGGGCGAGCCGGGCGCGGTCCAATTGTCACGAATGGTAAAGCCGTCTTCATCGGCGTCCATGTCGGCGTAGGCGCAATTGCTCACCTGCAGGTGCTCGGCCAGCAAGCGGGTGGTGCTGGTCATGATGGCTTCGGCATCGACGGCGTTGACCACCGCGTTGCCGATGGCGTCCAGCACCGCCAGGCGGCGTGCCAGGAACACGGTGGAGGTGGTCTCGGTGACGGTGTCGAGCATACCGACCACCTTGCCTTGGGGGTCGCGGATCGGGCTGTAGCAGAAGGTGAAGTACGCCTGCTCCCGCCTTGGGCCGCGTTCGATCACCAGGGGAAAGTTTTCGATATAGGTGGCGTGGCCCTCGAAGGCGGCGTTGGCGATGGGGCTGACGTCATCCCACACCTCGGCCCACACTTCGTTGAACGGGCGCCCCAACGCATAGGGCTTGCTGCCCAGGATCGGGATAAACGCATCGTTGTAGAGTGTGATCAGCTGCGGGCCCCAGACAATCGCCTGGGGAAAGCTGGAGGCGAAGCACAGCGCCACGGTGGTCTTTAATACGTCCGGCCACTGTTCCAGCGGTCCTAGGGGCGTACTGGCCCAATCATGCTGACGTACTTGCTCAGCCATGTCGCTGCTGCTTTGCAGCCAATTCATCATTGGGAGAACACCTTGTATTCCGGAATCTTTAACGCGCCCGCAAGGATGTGGCGTAAAGCTACAGACCTGTCTGGTCGCTGCCAGTTCAGCACGATTATCCGCTAGATGGCATTTTGATGCTGTATTCGTTTGAAGGAGCGAAGGGCCGGGGGGTGGGCGATTGCCCAACCCTTATTGCGTGCCGAATAAAGCGGTCCAGTAGATGCCCGCGTCACTCTTCGGGTCCATGGCATAGGCTGCGCCCAATTCGCGAAATTGCGGGTTCATCAGGTTGGCGCAATGACCCGGGCTGGCGAGCCAGCCGTCGACCACCTTGCGCGGGGTGTCCAGGCCGGCGGCGATGTTTTCGCCGATGTTCTTCGCGATATACCCGGCCAGTTCCGCGCGGTCGCCAGGCGTGCGGCCGTCGTGGTCCAGGTGGTCGAAGAAATTGCCGTTGGCCATGTTGCGCGTGTGGCTGTTGGCGGCCCCGGCCAACGCCTCGTTCCACGACAATGGTGTGGTCGCGGTAAACGCCTGGGTGCCGCACTGGCGCGGTTGTGTACGGGCGGCATTGATCAGGTCGAGCAGCTTGCGGCCTTCGGTTTGCCAATCGCCCAGGCCGCTGGACAGCAACGGGCGGGCCAGCACGATGCGCCAGTCCTGGCCGCTGTTGCTCACGCCGATGTCGACGAATTGCGGGTCCAGCACCACCCGGCAGAAACTCTCGCGCACGGCTTTCATGGCTGCCTGGGCGTCCTTGGGCCCGGACAGGCTGATGGCCTGCACATTGACCATCGGGTACGCGGCCCGGGCCAGGGCCTGCTGCAGGTCGCCGACGTTATTGGCCGGCAGCACCAGCCGTGTATCGTTGGCCAACGGTGGCAGTTCCTGGGAACCCTGGTCGCCGCAGCGCTGCACCTGGCTGCGGTACTCGTTGATCTGTTGCACCAACTGACTTTCTTCATTCGCCATCGCGCTGGCGCAGAACACCGTACTGGCGGCCAGCGTCGTAAGACCCATCATCAATGACAGAACGCGCATGGACGTTACCCTTGAGCTTGAAAGTGCCCATGATGCGCGATGTAACCCCGTCTGGCGCAACGCCTTTTTTGTTTTTTTGCCTCAACGGGTATTCTGTGGGGCATTCACGGCGCGGATGCGGCCCGTTGCCATCGCGGTGGCCAGCAGGATCAAGCCCACGGCGACGGTGAAAGTCGCATGCAGGCCGCTGGTCACGGATTGCGCGTTGGCGCGGGTGACATCCGGGGTCGCCCAGGCGAACACCGCCCCCAGGGCCGAGGTACCGAAGATCAGCCCGATATTGCGTGACAGGTTGAGCAAGCCTGCGACCGTACCTCGGCGCGCACCGTCTACATCGCACATCACCGCAGTGTTGTTGGCGGCCTGGAACAGACTATAGCCCGTCGTCAGAATCACCAGCCCCCCAAGGTAGGCGATCAATCCCGAGGCCAACGACAACAGTAATGCGCCGCAAAACAGGATGCCCAACCCGGCGAAAGTCATAAGGCGCCAGCCCTGGCGGTCGGTGAGGCGCCCCGCCGGTACACCGCTGAGCGCCGCGACACAGGGCCCGACGGCCATGGCCAGGCCCATCCATTGCGGGTCCAGCCCCAGCCCCTTGGACAGGTAGAAAGGGCCGACCACAAAGGTTGCCATGATCACCGCCGCTACTAACGCACTCATCGCGAGACTCGTGCGCAAGGGCGCTTCCTTCAACGGTGACCAGACGCTGGAAGGTGAGCCTGCTTGGCGTCGATCAACCGGCAAGTAGCGCCACGCGAGGCTGGCCGTGAGTAACCCCAAGGGCATGCCCACCAGAAACAGCGCGCGCCACCCCCACACACTGAGCAATAACCCGCCAGCGGCGGGGCCCATGGCGGTACCGACGGCTGACATCGTGCCCAGCAGGCCCATCACCCGGCCGGTGCGTTCCTTGGGCACCGTGTCGCCGACCATCCCCAGCGCCATGGCCATCATGCTCGCCGCGCCCAAGCCCTGCAGGAGGCGTGCGGCAATCAGCCAGCCCAGCGAGGGCGCGCCCGCACACAGCCCACTGCCCAGCGCAAACAACAGCAGCCCGGCGAGCAACAGCCGGCGACGGCCCAGGCGATCGCCCATTCGGCCGGCCATGACAATCACCGCCGTGATCGCCATCAGGTAGGCCAGCACCACCCACTGCACGGCATGAAACGACGCATCGAATGCCTGTACCAGGCTGGGCAGGCCGACATTGGCGATGCTGGTGCCGAGGGCGGCGAGCAACATGGACAGCGACAGGCTGGCAAGGCCGCCGCGTGAAGACGTATGCATGGAAGATTCCTTGGGTGGACGCAACTGTCACAAATCTACGGCCTGGCCTAACATGGCGGAAGACGCAGGGTTTGCAGTTAATACCTGCGTCAAACGCCTGCTAAGGAGCGCCCATGCCCGACTTTAATCTGCTGATTACCCTGGATGTCTTGCTGGCCGAAGGCAGTGTCGCCCGAGCGGCCAAACGCTTGCAGTTGAGCCCCTCGGCCATGAGCCGGGCGCTGGCGCGCTTGCGCGAGACTACCGGCGATCCGCTGTTGGTCCGCGCCGGGCGCGGGCTGGTGCCGACGCCGCGGGCGCAGGCGTTGCGTGAGCAGGTCAGCCGCCTGGTGCAGGACGCCCATGCGGTGCTGCGCCCGGCACACGCCCTGGACCTGGCCCAGGTGGAGCGCACGTTCACCTTGCGCACCAGTGAAGAGTTCGTCGAAAACTTCGGTCCCGTGTTGCTGGCGCGCATCGCACGGGAGGCGCCCGGTGTACGCCTGCGTTTCGTCAGCAAGACCGATAAGGACAGCACGTTACTGCGCCAAGGCAGCGTCGACCTGGAAACCGGCGTGGTCGACCCTGACGCCAGCCCCGAAGTGCTGACCCAGGCGCTGTTTCGCGACCGTTTGATTGGCGTGGTGCGCAGCGGCCATCCCCTGAGCCAGGGCGACATCAGTGCCGAGCGGTTTGCCCAGGGGCGCCACGTCTACGTCTCGCGGCGCGGGCAGGAGCGCGGCCAGATCGACGATGGGCTTGAAGCCCTGGGCTTGACGCGGCAGATCGGCACCATCGTCGCCGGGTTCGCCACGGCCATCGCCCTGGCCCGCGACACCGACCTGATTGCCTGCGTGCCCGAACGCTACACCGCCCATCAGCGCGAAGGCCTGTACAGCTTTGCGTTGCCGTTGACGCTGGCACCGTTCACCGTGGCGATGCTCTGGCATCCGCGGCTGGATGCCGACCTGGCCCACCGCTGGTTGCGCGGGTGCGTGCGTGAGGTGTGCGGACACTGAACGGCCTGCAACAGGTACAATCGCCGCTGCCTTGACGCGAAACCCCAGGAATCTGCATGTTCAGCCTTACCCGCTACACCACACCGTGCCCCGAGCCCATCAATGCCCAGATTCTGCAGATGGTGGTGGACAACCTCACCGACATCAGCAGCGTCGCACTGCCGCCGAGCAACCTGCTCTACAACATCTACCAATATGCCATCGGCTTTGAGGTGCACCTGTACCTGGAGGCATTGGGCGGGTCGAAGGGGATTGCCGTTGAGTTGATCGTGGCGATGCTCGAGGAGCAGGTGATTGGCTTTTGCCTGTACCTGCCGGTGAAAGATGATCCTGAAGCCTGTGGCATCGCCTTTATGGCGGTACAGGCCGGTTTCCGGCGTCAGGGTGTGGCGCGCGGGATGATGGCGGACGTGGTGGCGCGCTATCCTCATGCCGAGTTGGCATGTGCCGTGGAGAAGGTAGCGGCCTTCGAGGCCATGGGTTTTCAAGTGCGGGGTGCGCGGGGCACCCAGGTGTTGATGAATACCCGGGCCTACGGCACCGATGGCTTGATGGGCGTGTTGGATGTGGCGGCAATCTACAGTTCGCTGGAGGTACGCCAGATCCATACCTACCTGCTGCAAAAACACGGCAAGCGGGCGATGGTGGATGCCGAGAAACAGCGGGACCGGCACCTCGATCAACTGGCACGCAAGGTCCAGCTGTTTGTGGCAGGGCGTTAGCCTGGCCTGCTTGGCTTTTTTGTAGTGCTTCTGTAGTGAGCGGGCTTGCCCCGCGCTGGGCTGCGAAGCGGCCCCAGAAACAGCCCCTGAGCTGCCTGGCACACTGCAGTGCTCTTATTGGGGCTGCTTCGCAGCCCAGCGCGGGGCCAGCCTGCTCACCACAACAAGCCCGCTCACCACAGAAGCTTCTTCAGTCTTCAACGCTGTGCGCGATTGACCATCGCCAGGATGGTTGCCAGTAGTTCCTGTTGCGCTTCTTCCCGGCTGATCTCGCCGCTCGCCGCAGCATCGGACAACGCTTCCGCCGCCCCCAGCATCGCCCGTAATCCTGGCTGTGAAACCTGGCCAAAGGGCGCCAGCGCGGCGCGGCATTTGTCGAGAAAAATCGCCTCATACTTACGCTTGAGCGCTTCCAGCTCCGGCGAGCTGCTCAGTGCGGCAATCACCCCCGGAATTTCCCGGCCCTGCAATAACACGCAATCGACATAGCACGAGGCGATCACCCAGGCACGTTCTTCCAAGGTCGCGCTGCTGGCGTCGAGGGCTTCGGCAAACACCTGGGTCTGACGCGCGTCAAAGTCTTCATACAGCGCGGCGAGCAGCCCGGCACGGGTGACGAAGTGGTCGTAGACCACCGGTTTGGTGACGCCGGCCAGTTCCGCCAGGCGGCCCAGGGTCATGGCTTCGGTGCCTTCCTCGCGCACCAGTTGCCAGGCCACCTCCAGTAATTGACGCAGGCGATCTTCACGGGACAGGCGACGACGTGGGGCAGGGGATTCAGGGCTTGACATGCTTATGTACCAAAAGTAACTTGTTGGTGTTAACTTACCAAAAGTAGATTAAACCCAAAGGGAGTCAAAGTCATGCACGCACTCATCGTCGTTGCCCATCACGACCCACAATCCCTCACCCGCGCCGTGGCCGCGCAGGTGGCTGCCGGGCTGACTGCTGAGGGCCACACCTTCGAAATCGCCGACCTCGCCGCCGAAGGCTTCGACCCGCGCTACACCGCCGCCGACCACCTCGTACACCACACCCGCGCCACGCCCCCGGCCGACGTGCTGGCGGAACAGGCACGCATCGACCGCGCCGATGCCCTGGTGCTGGCGTTCCCGATCTACTGGTGGTCGCTGCCGGGCCTGCTCAAGGGCTGGGTCGACCGCGTGTTCGTCAACGGCTGGGCGATCGATTACGGCCCGGACATGCCCGTGGTGAAAAAACTGCGGCACTTGCACGTGCACCTGTTGGCCCTGGGGGCGGCCGATGAAAGCGCGTTTGACCGACACGGCTACGCCAAGGCGATGCGCACGCAGATCGACTACGGGATTTTTGATTACTGTGGAGCGAAAGTGGTGACGTCGGCGTTGTTGCTGGAGTCGGAAGATGGCGCGGCGACCGCGCATCTGCAAACAGCCAGGGCGGTAGGGCAGAAACTGTTCGAGGCCGAGACGGTCGCCGGTTGATTCAACCTTCGCGAAACAGGTCGTGGGCGTCCAGCAGGCGGTAGGCAATTTCCGGATTTTTCTCCAGGCCCCGGCGAATCGCCGCCGGGATCGCTTGCCGGGTCTTGCGGCACATGCCTGGCAGCTCGTCGATGACGATCTGGATGCCGCGCATGCTCTTGACCTCGTTGTGCCCCGGCGCGATATGCACGCGGATGCCCAATAGCTCGTGCATCCGCTGTTGCATGCGCTCCAGGTCTTGCAGGCTTTGCAGGTTTTCCAGGCGCTCGACCAGGCGTTTCTCTTCCTGCCGCGTCAGGCTGAGGATACGCAGGTCCGCGCCGGGGGCTTCCAGCAGTTGTTCACGGTCGCAGACACAGGCACCGGGTGGGCAGGGTTGGCGAATGGTCATGATCCTTACCTCCCCATTCCGACGCCGTTGAGTCAGTCGCTCAACGCGACCCCAAGGCTGCCCAGGGCCTTCCAGTACCCAGGATAGGTCTTGGCCACGCAGTCCGGGTCCTGAATGCGGATTCCCGCGATTTTCAACCCCGCGAGTGCAAAGCACATGGCGATGCGGTGGTCGGCATGGGTGTCGATCAGGGCGTTGCACGACGTGCCGGCCAGCGCCGGGTCGGCCGCGACCAGCAGGTCATCGCCTTCAATGCTGGCGAGGCCCGGACGGATCGCATTGAGGCCGTCATGCAGGGCCTGTACGCGATCGCATTCCTTGACCCGCAGGTTGGCCAGCTCAGTGAAACGCACCGGGGTGTTGTTGAAGGCAGCCAGGACCGCCAGGGTCGGGATCGCGTCCTGCATCTGCGAACCGAGCACGGTGGCCTGCATATTCGGGAACTGCGCGATCACGGCCTGGGCCTTGGCGTCTGGTTGGGTGAAGGCCTGGGCGGCCACGCCGATGTCGATGCGGCCACCGGTCAACACTTCGGCAGCCCACAAGTAGGTGGCGGCGGAAGCGTCGGGTTCGATCAGGTAATCATGGGCGGTGTAGCCGGTGGGGGCCACGCGCCAGGTGGTGTCGTCGACCACATCGACCTGGGCGCCGAAGGCCCGCATGCAGTCCAGGGTCAGGTCCACGTAGCCACGGGCACCGATGTCCTTGCCGGTCAGTGCCACTTCAATCGGCGCTTCGCCGCACGCGGCCAGCATCAACAGGGCCGATACATACTGGCTGGACAAGCCGCCGTCGATCTCGAAGCGCTTGGCCTGGACCGTGCCCACGCCGTGCACCGTCACCGGCGGGCAACCGGTCGGGCTGTCGACCTGGATACCGTTCCGGCCGAGGGTGGCCAGCAGCGGGCCGATCGGACGTTTCTGCATATACGCGTCGCCGTCCAGTACCACCGTGCCTTGCACGGTAGCCACGGCGGCCGTCAGGAAGCGCATCGCGGTGCCGGCATTGCCGAGGAACAACGGCTGCGCCGGCAATTGCAGCTTGCCGGTGCCGGTGACCACGAAGGTGGTGTCGTCCGGCTCGTCGATGGTCACGCCCATCTGGCGCAGGGCCACCGACATATGCCGGGTGTCGTCGCTCTTCAAGGCGCCGCTCAGGCGGCTGGTGCCCTTGGCCAGCGCCGCCAGCAGCAGGGCGCGGTTGGTAATGGATTTGGAACCGGGGGGCGCGACCTTGCCATTCAGGGGGAAGTTGGGCGGTGTAACGGTCACGGTTTTCTGCGAACTCAAGGTGCAAGGCTCCTGATCAAGGCAAGGTGGTACGGAGTGGCCGACGGGCGGACCCGAATAATCGGCCAAAGGTGCGGTGCTTGTCGAGGTCTAGCGCTTGCTCAACCAGTAATCGTGCAGTGCCCGTGCCGCCGGTTCGATAGCGCTGACCCGTTGCTGATGCAGCTTCACATCCAGGTCGGCGGGCAACTCGAAGTTGTCCTGCTCGGCGCACCAGGAGATTTTATCCAGGTTCGCTGCCTGCTCCGCGGGCAACTCAGGCCAATTGCCGATAGCGGCGCCACGGATATAACCAAAGCACCATTCTTCGGCGAGGGTCACGACTTGGTCCTGGTGTTCGGTTTCATCGAAGCGCGCCTTGAAGCCCTCGGCGTCAGTCGCCAGTTGTCCGGCCAGCAGGTTGATATGACGCACGCACAGGTCCAGGAACTGCTTGGCCTCTTCGGCGCTTTCCCACTCCGGGTTCTGCCCACCCCAGATCGCCGGGAACCACTCTGCAATATCCACCTGCGCGGGGCTGGACACCAATGCAGTGAAGTAGCCGTCGAGCTCGGCCAGGTTCAGCACCGAATGGTCGTCGCCGTACTTCAACAGGGTTTCTTCGATGAATTCGAAATCGGCGGGGGCGAGGGGTTGGGCGTGCATGGGCATATCCTTTAAACGTCGAACGCCGCTGACGGGGCGGCTCAAAGCGCGAAGGATGGCGTGTGCGGGGGCTTTTATCCAGTGTCTTTTCCATCGCCGTTGCCAGTCCCGCTTTTGGCCGATGCGCCGTTACGTAGCCTTGTTATAGTTCGGGCCTTATCACTCGCCAGCCAGGGATCACTGCCATGTCCGAATACCAAGCTTTCGTCGTCGAACTCAGCGGCAACGTTGCCCATGTGCAGATCAACCGCCCGGAAAAGATCAACGCGATGAACGCCGCGTTCTGGACCGAGATCATCGACATCTTCCAATGGGTCGAAGACACCGACGCCGTACGCGCGGTGGTGCTCAGCGGTGCCGGTAAGCATTTTTCCTCCGGCATCGACCTGATGATGCTGGCTTCGGTGGCCAACGACTTCGGCAAGGATGTGGGCCGCAATGCACGCCTGCTGCGCCGCAAGATCCTCGAGCTGCAAGCCTCGTTCAATGCCGTCGACAACTGCCGCAAGCCGGTACTGGCAGCGATCCAGGGTTACTGCATCGGTGGCGCCATCGACCTGATCAGCGCCTGCGACATGCGCTACGCGGCTGAAGACGCGCAATTCTCGATCAAGGAAATCGACATCGGCATGGCCGCCGACGTCGGCACCCTGCAACGCCTGCCACGCATCATCGGCGACGGCATGCTGCGTGAGCTGGCCTACACCGGCCGCCCGTTCGGTGCCGAGGAGGCGCGCAGCATCGGCCTGGTCAATCGCGTGTATGCCGACCAGGAAAGCCTGTTGGCCGGCGTGTTCGAGATCGCCCATGAAATCGCGGCCAAATCGCCGATTGCGGTCACTGGCACCAAAGCCATGATCAGCTACATGCGTGACCATACGGTCAATGACGGTCTGGAATACGTTGCCACCTGGAACTCGGCTATGTTGCAATCCAACGACCTGCGCGTGGCCATCGCGGCCCATATGAGCAAGCAGAAACCCGAATTCGTGGATTGACTGACATGACCCCAGGCTGGATTACCACAACGCTGCTGGACAACGACGCCCCCGGCGGCTGGGCCGTCGCCCGCAGCCGCGACGGCTTTTTGCATGACGCCAACGGCCCGCTGTTCCCTCGGGAATGGCTCAAGCGCCAGGAGCTTTCGGTGTTTGCCGAACATGGCATCGGCCACCTCGACGGTGAGCCGGTGTATCTGCTGGAACTCGACTCGGCGGGCGAAGTGCCTGGTTGCAGCTGGCAGGGCCTGCGCGGCTTCATGCTGCAAGGTGATCACACCCTCTACAAAGTGCTGGGCTACGCCGCGCAGATCGGCACCTGGGCGCGGGAGCATCGGTTCTGCGGCAGTTGCGGCCAGGCCATGGTCCAGGTGCCACGGGAACGGGCGATGTATTGCCAGGCCTGCGACCTGCGCAGCTACCCGCGGATTTCGCCGAGCATGATCGTGCTGGTGACCCGTGGCGACGAGATCCTGCTGGCGCGCTCGCCGCGGTTTGTCACCGGGGTCTACAGCACCTTGGCGGGCTTTGCCGAGCCGGGGGAGTCGGCCGAAGACTGCCTGATCCGCGAGGTGCGTGAAGAAGTGCAGGTGGAGGTCAGGAACATCCAGTACATGGGCAGCCAGTGCTGGCCGTTCCCCCATTCGATGATGCTGGGCTTCCATGCCGAGTACGCCGGTGGCGACATCGTGCCCCAGGCCGACGAGATTGAGGACGCGCAGTGGTTCAGCATCCACGACCTGCCGCCGTTGCCGGCGTCACGCTCGATTGCGCGTTACCTGATCGACCTCTACCTGGCCCGTCGCCTAGGCCACGCTGAACCAGTGCTGCCAGGCTAGGCGCACGGTCAGGCCGAGAACCACGGTGATAAACACCGGGCGAATGAATTTGGCGCCGCCGCTGATCGCGCTGCGCGCGCCAAAGAACGCGCCACACATCACCGACACGCCCATCGCCAGGCCGACAATCCAATCCACCGAGCCGTTGAAGATAAACACCGACAGCGCCGCCGCGTTGCTGACGAAGTTCATGCTGCGCGCCACGCCGCTGGCCTTCACCAGGTCGATGGGGTGCAACAGCATGGTGCTCACGGTCCAGAATGCACCGGTACCGGGGCCGGCCACGCCGTCGTAGAAGCCCAGGCCGAAACCCTGGGTGCCTTGCCATTTCTTCTTGATCGGCGCGTCGGCGTCCAGTGGCGCCTTGGGCGTGCCACCAAACAGCAAATACACGCCGCAAGCGAATACGATCACCGGCAGCATTTTGTTCAGGGTTTCGGCGGGCAGGTAGTGGGCAACCACCGCACCGGCCAGCGCACCGATCAACGTGCCGATGATCGCATGCACCCACTGGCGCGGGTGGAACAGCTTGCGACGGTAGAAGGTGAAGCTGGCCGTGGCCGAACCGAAGGTGGAGCTGAGCTTGTTGGTACCCAGTACCAGGTGGGGCGGCATCCCGGCGGTGAGCAGCGCCGGGGTGGTAAGCAGGCCGCCGCCGCCGGCGATGGCGTCGATAAAGCCGGCGATAAAGGCCACGACGGCGAGAATGGCGAGGGTGGTGAGGTCTACGCTGAGTTCGAAGGGCATGGGGGAGTGCTTATGGTTGGCAGTGCGCAGCAGAAGGGCTGTGCGAAAGGGCGCCATCTTACCTGCCGAATGTCCGTAGAACCACATATGGGAGGTCCCACTACTTCTTTGACTTAGCGCTGTCAATGCCAGTCAGTTAAACGAAAGTGATTTTTTGTAGGAGCGAGCAAGAACTAGGCGTCCCCCTCGCTCCTACAGAAAGCCTTAACTGAACGTTGGGGTGCGAAGCGCCCCTGATGAAGACGAATGCGGTGTATCAGGCACTCCGCGGCGCCTGGTTTGGGGGCTGCTGCGCAGCCCAGCGCGGGACAAGCCCGCTCACCACAAGGATGCGGTCGACTGAAATTGTTTAGGTAAGACCCAAGACTTTAGTTTGATAGGTATCTACACAACGTTTTAGCCGTCAACGGTAACCACGATGCTGTGAGTTAGTGACAGCTTTGGCACCGGGGGGAAGTCGATGGGAAGAACTGGGATTAAGCAGGACAAGCCGCGACGCGCTAGGCAATACGTGGCCTTGCGCGTGGTGTCATATCGTCAACTCCAGAGAAACGGTGCCAAAGAACTGCAAACGGAAAAAAAGAGAAAAGTAATTTAAGAGCGAGAGTTTTGCGCGCTCTTTGGCATCAACGAATCACCTCAGATCCAACCACCAGCCCAGACGACCCTGCCAATGATCTCTAGATCATCAAGGTGTTCCTTTGTTACTAACATCATTTGGTAGGCGGTATTCGCACTGATCACGGCGACTCCTCCACCTATCTGACGTTGCAGGCGTTTGGCATAGAGGTGGTCGTCAAGCCGAATCACGTACACGGCCTCGCCCTCCAAGGTGGTACGGCTGTGGTCGATGAGGACGGTATCTCCATCGCTTAGCAAGTCTTCCATAGAGTCGCCATCGACCCGTATAGCTGAAAGATTGGCCGCGCTCAGCCCTTGCTTTCGCAGAGAGTAGGTGGTGAATGCAAGGCGGGTCAGAATGCGAGCATTATCGTTCCACGCCCCATGTCCGGCACTGCACTTAGCATCAAACAGCGGAATGTAACTGTACAACTGATCGTCCTGATCGTCCTTAGGCCTCGCGTGCCCGGCTCCTCCAACAAACATCTCTCCCTTACCAGTAGCAATCCAGTCCAGAGAAACCCCCTTAGCCTTAGCCAAAAGGGCAACGGAATCAAACGCGGGCATCCCGTCGCCTGCTATCCAGCGCTGAAGCGACGACAGAGCTGCGTCGGCTGTCTGGGCAGCCTGTTTTCGAGACTCATAAAGGTCAGCCACGGCCGCAATTCGAGTTTCCAATCCTGAATTTGGAAAGGAAACGTCTTTTTCAGCCGGTTTCTTTTGTTTCTTATCGACGTAAGTCATTGAATTACATGCTCTAGATCTATTTTTCGGGACTGAAGGCCGAAAAAGGGAATAGAAACTCTCGAAAAAGGGTTTACCGCGTCCTCTTTTCGAGATATGTTTATCCGCAACAGGACGTTAGACGTCCCAAAAAAACCACCCGTGAAGATGGTTCGTAACTATGAGCGTCATCGACATGCCCACAGACCCAGTGCGTAGATGGGAGTGGATCAAATACCAGCTACGCCTCCAGGGTACTTCCATGGCCGAGATTGCGCGCCAGTTGAAGGTTACTGATCGCGCTATCCGCATTGCCAAAAACACACCCTATCCACGTATAGAGCGCTCCCTCGCTGCTGCACTGAGCCTTGAGCCTGCTGATATTTGGCCGGAACGCTGGAACAGCGATGGGACCCCACACCGACAACGGCCTACCCGGTCAGAGGTGAACACGTCTTTTAGCAAGGATACCGGACTGCACCAAGTTGGACACCGTAAAGCAGCAAGGAGTGCCTAAACATGCGCAACCAAAAAGATGACAGAACATTAGACATCTTCGCTGTTCCTCAACCGGTGCTTTCTATACCAGGCCTTGGCAACTACGCCGCTCAGGTGAGTGAGCTTGTGAGCCAGATCCTCAAAGAGTCCGATATGGACCGATACGAGATAGCCGCTCGGATGTCTCGACTCTCGGGCGACGATGTTAGCAAGAACATGTTAGACGCTTGGTCTAGCCCCGCTCGTGCAGATCACAACCTTCCCCTCTACAGAGCAGCTTTGCTGGAAGAAGTTTGTGCGAGCCACATCCTCACCAATTGGCAGGTGCACCTACGGGGTGGTCGCGTCGCATATGGGCGCGAAGCATTAGACGCAGAAATTGGCCGGCTATCACGGGTTGCCCACGATGCAACACGCAAAGTTCGTGATCTGAAGAAAATGCTGGGTGACGACAATGCGTAACTGGTATTCGCCTCAGGAGCTTGTGGGCCTGCCCAGTATGCCGGGGACTGTGCAAGGGCTTCGTAAGCTCGCCCAGCGCGAGTGCTGGCAAGGACAGCGGCGCCTTGGTAGTAAGGCAATGGAATATCCCTTTGCGATCCTTCCCAAGGAAACGCAGGTTGCGCTTATTGCGGTAGCAGTCGTCAATAATGCACCGGAGCCAGTGGCTAATCCCACTCCGGCACTTACATTGCGTGAATCAGAAACTCCTTCACGTTTGAACGATTCACAGTCTTCTGTGATGAGCGCCCGTCTTTCATTCGTGCGTGAAATCGAACGCATGAGCAAGGTCGTAAGCCAAAACCGCGCTATATCGACCTTGGTCGATCTGGCGAAAAGCGGCGACCTCAGCCCCTACCTGAACGAGCGAGTCATCCGCGCCAACGACCGCAAGACAGAAGACCGCACGCTGTCGGAGCGCACGCTCAAACGCTGGTTGGCCGACTACCGCGCCCATGGAGAAATAGGCCTGGCCCCCGCCCGCCGTCAAAAAGACATGAGCGTTCCAACCTGGGCAGAGGAATTCCTCAAACACTACCAGCGTCCGCAAAAGCCGAGTGTCGAGGCGGCATACGAACAGTTCAAACAGGTACACCAGGGCACCCAGTCCAGTGTTTGCCCCAGTATTCATGCAGTGCGCCGCTGGCTGAAAAAGCTCAGTCCGTCAGTCCGTGAACGTGGCCGTATGGGGCCGCACGAGTTGAACGCTCTGAAAGCGTACAACCGTCGCCAAGCCGACATGCTCTGGCCAAATGACGTATGGGTGGCCGACGGTCACACCTTTGATGCGGAGGTCATGAACCCACTGACAGGGCAAATCTTCCGCCCTGAAATCACCATGGTCATTGACTGGGGGACTCGACGCATCGTCGGCTTCTCGGTCAACTTGGCCGAGTCGACTTTGGCCACATTGGATACCTTGCGCGACGGTGTAAGTCGGTGCGGCATGTACAAAGTGTTCTACGTCGACAACGGCAGCGGCTTTGACAACGCCGTTGTTTACGAAGTAAACGACCGCCTGGGCGGCACCATTACGCACTCACTGCCCTACAACTCTCAGGCACGTGGCGTGATCGAGCGGCCCCACAAAACCATCCTGGTCAGACTCGCAAAAACCTTCGACAGCTACATCGGCGCCGACATGGATAAAGAGGCCGCCACCAAAACCCACAAACTCTCCCGCAAACAGCTTGCATTGGGCATGGCGCCAACGGTCGTGCCGGAGTTTTCGGTGTTCTTTGCTGCATTGCAACAAGCGCTCGACGACTACAACCGTCGCCCACATCGTGGGTTGCCGAGGTTTCGTGACCTCCAGACCATGCGTAAGCGCCATCAAAGCCCCATGGAAGCCTGGAAAGTAGCAGAGGCCGAAGGCTGGGAGCCGTTGTTAGCGAGTGCCGACATCGTTGAAAGCCTGACCCGGCCTCAAGTTGAACGCACGGTCCACCGTTGCCAGGTGCAATGGAACAGCGGCACCTACTTTCTCAAAGACCTGGACGGTTTCCATGGGGAACAGGTCCGCGTCGCCTATGACTTCCGTGACGCTAGCCGTGTTTGGGTCCACTCCCTTGAGGGCGATCTGATCGGCGAAGCGCTGCTAGATGGCAACGCCAGCCCGGCCATGCCGAAAACGATGCTGGAAAAAGCCAGCGACAAACGCGAACGCGGCCAACTGAGCCGCCTGGTTAAAAAAGCCAAAACCATCACCGGGCAAGACGTTGAAATGCGCGTCATCCCCGGCCATTCAAGCCAGTACGACCTGTCACCTGAGCAACTCGCCGAGGCCCAGCGATTTGCCCAACTGTCGGCACCGCAGGCGCCGCCCTTCGAACTGCCAGGCGACCCCATCGCTCGCTACCGATTCTGGCATCAACTCGACGCCCGCCTCACCAGCGGCGAATCGCTGACGCCCGAAGAAACGCAGTGGCATTCACGTTACCCGCAGCACTCGGACTTCACGTCGATTCAGCAGATGTTTGCTTTCGCCGAACAAGCCCGCGCTTAACCCGAAACCTCCAGGAGTCGAATTATGAGTGTTAATAAAATCGTACCTTTGACCAACGTCGGACTCTTATCCGCTGCTATCTCCCGTACCCATAATCGCCCGGAGGGACTGCCTGGGGTGGTGGTCATGTATGGAGCAAGCGGCCTGGGCAAAAGCGTGGGTGCCGCTTTCGCCGCAAACCAGCATCGAGCCTATTACGTGGAGTGCCGAGATACCTGGAGTAAGAAGGCCTTTCTTCAAGCCATCTTGCGAGAAATGGGCATCGTACCGGGTACCACTTTGTCGGTGATGGTTGACCAGGTCGCCGAACAGCTGTCCCGCAGCGGTCGACCTTTGCTGATTGACGACGTGCAATACCTGCTCGAGAAGGCAGTTGCCAACGTTCTGACCGACATCTATAACGCCAGCGAAGGCACCATCGTTCTGATCGGTGAAGAGCGCGTGCCCGCCAGCCTGGCCAAGTTGGAGCGCCTGCACAACCGAGTGTTGGAATGGGTACCCGCGCAGCGCGCCACCCTCGACGATCTGCGTGCTTTGGCCCAGGCCAGCTATCCGAAGCTGCGTTTTTCCGACGATTTGCTAGAGGATCTGCGAGTTAAGGTCAGCGGATGCCTGCGCCGTGTTGCCGTCAACCTCTACAAGGTCTACAGCGAAACTCAAGCGCAGGCCATCGACAGCATTGATCTTGCCGGATGGGGCACACGCGGCTGGTTTACCGGCGAAGCGCCGTCGCGGAGGGCCTGAGGGATGCCAAGGATCAGAGCCGATTTGGTGATGGTGGGCGGTAAGTCCCCTCGCCAATACATTTGGGAAGCTATCCGCGCTGTCAACGCCGGACCTAAAGCACTGACAATCTACACTGTTGCGCGCAAATCTAACCAAGACGATCAGGCCGTACGTGCCTATTTCCGAGATATGGAAAAGGCCGGGATTGTCAGCAAAATCCGCAACATCGACCGCCGCGATTCCGAATGGACGCTACTCAAAGACGAAGGCGTCGAAGCTCCACGGGTCAACCATCACGGCAAGCGTTCGACCCACGCAGGTGGTGTAGAAAACATCTGGCGAGCGTTGCGCATCCTTGGCGAGTTCACCGCAGCGGAGGCCGCAGTCGCTGCCAGCGTTAACGGCGTATCCATAAGCGAATTTGGCGCTCAGGTTTATTTGTCGGGCCTGGCAAAGGCTGGCTACGTGACTCGAACAGGCGGAACACCAGGCGTTAAAACGCGCTTTTGTCTGGTGCGGTCGCGGTATACCGGCCCCAAACATCCCATCTACCAGCGTGACTTCGACCAGGTCTACGACCCGAACCTAGATCAAGTGGTGTGGCGTAAGGCTGACCAGGTGGTGGCCGAATGAACCAAGTTAATCTCACCGCCTGGGGCCAGGACGCGCCGTTGTTCGTGCGCCTACTTGCCGCCGAAGTTGCCGCCACCAACAAGACCAAGGCCAGTCAGCGCATCGGCATGAGCCGTACAGCTGTCAGCCTGGTTCTATCCAACCGCTATTCATCACCCAGTACTGCTGGTGTTGAGCGGCGGGTAATGGAAACCCTGGGCCGCATTGAATGTGTCGCCCTCAACGACAGCGTCACCAGCGATCAGTGCCAAAGCTATCGCGAAAAACCGGCACCGACCCATAACCCACAGGCCATGCAGCGGTGGCGTGCCTGCCAGCATTGCCCGATCAACCCCGACTGCTGCAACCAGGAGAATGCCCATGCTCGCCTCCACTAGTTGTACCCCATTGAAAGTCTTGACCCCGCGCCTGGCCGACCGCCTGCGGGTGTTCAATCAGTGCGCACGGACGTTGCAACAGATGGGCGTTCGCCTGCTACGCATTGAGCCTATGGAAAACAGCCTGACTATCGAACCTGCTGCTGGATTCAAGATTGTCGGCACTCAACCAGTCACTGGCTACCAACGGCACCCCAGCGCCGGTAGCACTCGTTACGTCGTGCAGTTCCAGGGCGTGACCCTGGAATGGCGCGAGCCCATCAGCGCCACACGTCCAGAAGACTGGGCCTACAGCACCGTCCATTGAGGAACTGACAATGACCCAACAACAAACCATTCCCGAAGGCTACCGGGTTGACGCGCAAAAACGCCTGATCCCCGAGGCGATGATCAAACCCATCGACTTGGAACGGGACGCCCTGGTACTCGCCCTGGTTGAGCAAGCCCGGAACGCCAACTCCGTACTGGCAAAGTTTAAGGCTGCGGCGTTTGGCGATATTGAGGCGTTCGTGGAACTCAGCGCCGAGCAGTACGGGGCCCAGATCGGCGGCAAGAAGGGCAATGTCAGCCTGATCAGCTTTGACGGTCGTTACAAGATCATGCGTGCAGTCCAGGAAAGCATCGCCTTCGACGAGCGCTTACAGGCTGCAAGAGCGTTGATTGACGAATGCTTGCGTGACTGGACGACAGGGGCACGCCCTGAGGTAGTCACGCTGGTAAATGACGCCTTTCGTACTGACCAGAAAGGTGACATCCGCACCGCTCGAGTACTGGCGCTACGTCGCCTCGAAATCAAGGATGAACGCTGGCAGCGGGCGATGCAGGCTATTGGCGACGCGTGCCAGGTCATTGGCTCCAAGTCCTACATCCGCGTGTACCAGCGTGTCGGTGATACCGACCAATACGAAGCGATCAGCCTTGATATTGCGGGAGTTTAAAATGAAAAAGACCGTCACCGCTTATTGCTTCATTTCCGGCCACATCGATTTTGGGGGCTATGTCCCAGAAGGGGCATTTGGCTTGGCCGAGGGTGAGGACAAGACTGTCCGCCAGATCCTAGCGACCAATGCTGACTGGGAAAAGACAACAATGTTTGTTCCTGGTGTACGCAACGCTCAGGGGCAACGCGAGGGCATTACCGCCATCGCGCAGTTCATACAGCTCTTAGGCGAAAACAATCAATCCGGCTTTCGTGCGCTGGGGGTCTGATCATGGAGCGCTATCACGATACCCGGAGCGATCCGCTGCCGATCCACTCGGCGCAACACGAGATCGAGCGCGCCAACCTTGAACGCCTGACAGCGGAGTTCGTGGTGCGTGGCGGCAAGATTCAGGAAGTCGGCCACAAGATGAGCAGCGCCCCGGCGACCTTCACCATCAACCCGGAGCGCTCCCCGGTCTATGCCCATCTGTTTGCACCGACCGCCCCAGCAGCAGCCCCGGAGGTTTTCGTACCTAAAGAGCCCGAAGCCCCGCCAGTCGATGCCGACAAGCATGCGGGACTGATTATGGCTGATGCAGCCATGGGTAACTCCCCTAGGTGGATAGCCCGTAAGCACCACATGAGCGAGAAGTACGTGCGCCAAATTGCCCGCGATTACCACATCACATTTCACAAGCAACGCTGAGGAGACACCCATGGCTGAGTACACCATCACAATCAAAGATGACGATGACTTTGGCATCGCCGTAAATCTCTCTGGCCCGTCAGGCTTAGAAGGCCCAGCGGCACGCCTTGCTCTTGGGTTAGTAACCCTTGCACCGGGGCTCATTCGCGGAACGCCTTGTGACTGCGAAAAATGCCGTGCCGCCCGTGAGCTTTCGGATGACAAACCTACGATTCACTGATGCGAAACCACCCGGCTTGCCGGGTTGGTCTGCCGGACGTGGTGGTCCGGTACTGATGAGCAGCCGAGGAAAATATGGATCACAGCAAAGCCTTGGAAAAAATCAAGAAACTCCTGCGCCTGGCAGCGAGCGACAACCCGCACGAAGCTGCAGCAGCCATGCGGCAAGCTCGTGCCTTGATGGAAAAGTACCGCCTTGAGGAGTCAGATATACAACTCTCCGAGGTGTACGAGTGCGCAGCCCGTAGCGGCTCGAAGATCAAACCAACGCAATGGGAGGCCAACCTGGCCAGTGCGGTCACCAAGGCCTATGCCTGCAAAGTGCTGTTCATGGCGGGCCTGGGTGAATGGCGCTTTATCGGTGAGTTAGCAGAGCTGGCCAGCTACACCATGACGCTGTTACTGCGCCAGGTTCGCCAGTCCCGACGCGACTTTATCAACACTCAGTTGAAGCGATGTAAATCCGCAACCAAGACCAAGCGCGCTGATGTGTTCTGCGGAGCCTGGGTGTGGGGTGTTCGCCAACAGGTTATGGCCTTTGCCGGTAACGATGAACCATCACCAGCCGCAGTGGAGTACATGCTCAAACATCACCCCGAAACTGTGCAGTCCTGCGGACGAGACCGCAATGCCAGCAAGGGCAACGGCGTACGTTCGTTAACCGATGCGATGCACGGCATCCTCGCAGCAGGTGATGTGCGTCTGAACCATGGGGTCAACGGACAAGAACAGCTTGCACTCAACTAGCGCTCAGCGAGCACCGTGTTAGCGAAGGGGAACGCAATGAACACACGAAACACCCAGCTCAGCAAAATTCATATCGCTAAAAAAGACCTCGGCCTGGACGACGAAACCTACCGTGCGTTGCTGGACCGGATTAGTGGTGTTCAATCGGCGAAAGACTTGAAGCCTTTGCAGATCGGGGCCGTGCTGGCTGAGCTGCAGCGTCTTGGATGGAAGCCCAAACGCGCCAGTAAGGCGGGCCGCAAGTCGCCAGTTACGCCAGTTGATCGCCAGAAATTGATGAGCAAGGTTGGCGCTTTTCTGGCTGAGGCCAAACGTACCTGGGCCTACGCGGACGGCATGGCATTACGCATGTTCAAGGTAGAGCGTGTCGATTGGCTGGATTCAGAGCAACTTAGAAAACTGGTTGCTGCCCTCACATACGATGCCAAACGGCACGGGAGACCGACGCAATGACTGACCAACTGTTCCCGGATGACTCCGATAAGCTCGACCCGAACAAAGTACTGGCTCACATGCAAGATCCAACAGTCCTGAACCGCTGGGAAGGGACGCTGAGAGAGATGGTAGAAATCGCCGAAGCCAAGCTAAACGGGGAGATGAAAGAAGGTGCTACGGCTGCTGAACTGGCACGGCACGTAGTGTTTGCGATCTGCGATGCCCTGGGCGGCTCCGTAATTTACCTGCCTCGGGGCGACTCGTTGAAGCGGGGAATGCGGGACGCCGCGATCTTTCATGACTGGAAAGAAAAAGGACTCCAACCGTTAGAATTAGCCAGGAAGTACCGGCTCGTTAACCAAACCATCTATGACATTATCGCCAAACAGCGAGCCTTGCATCGCAAGAGTGAGCCAGATCTATTCGGCTTTGAGAACATTGACGAAGGGAAAATCCACTGATGAAATGGAAAATAGCAGCGCTAGCAATGGGGCTTAGCTTTGGCCCAGTTGCGATGGCTCAGAACTATACAGCATCTTTTATTGCAGACTTGTTCGCTCGGAAGGATCAGTCCAGTGGCGTTATTGTCACAGAAGAAAGGAAGGAACAGCTGCTTCAAATGGTGCGTAGGACCGCAGAGCAATGTCATAACAATTTAGAGCGGGGTAAGGAAGCCGAAAATATTGCGAATATGGTGGTTTTTACACACCAGCAATTAGAAGACGTTCAGATCTACATAACACACTATGACCTATTAGATGTTGTCTATAGCACGCTGGGTGACGGACAGAAAGACTGGAACTGCGCTTCAATTTTGGCGATGTATCTGGTGCTCAGAACCCCGGGCGACGGGGAGCCAGGGGTTACTCATATCAACGCATACAAAGCTATTCAGGCAGGTAGAGATATTGGGATCCTCGGTCCTAAGTGAGTTACCGCTTTACCGTACCATCTGACACGGTTTCTTACGCGGCGACGAAACTCCAACACTCCCCACTACGCGCGAAGCTAGCTCCGTTCCCCATGACGGCAGGCTCGCACCATGCGCACAGATCCCGCTTCCCCAAAAGCCTTCCGGCCCAATCGGCCGCGCCAATATGCACGGCTCATCCTTGCCGCTGGGGATGACCTTGCTCGTGATGTCCTCCTAAGTAAAGTCCCCTTCGACTGGCTGGACTTGGTGCAGGCGTATGTTTCCCAGGGTGAAGCGCATATCCAGCAGCACGTGCGCGAGCAAGAGAAACTTCGCCCATCTGGAGCGCCTGCTGGTCCAGCTATCGCCGACTACCGCGAACCTGCGCATATCCCTGGCAATGCCGTTATCGCCGCACAGCACCTGAATGCTTTGCGTGCATCCCTCAATTCCTCAAGAGCGAACCCATGACTCCTTATTTCTTGAAGCGGCGTCCCCGTGCGCCACGTATGACCGACTGGACCATCATCACGCTGATTCTCTTGATCGGTTTGGCATTGGTGGCTCCGACAAAACTGCCGGTAGTCCTCTACAAGGCTGGCCTGGTAACCCTGGGCGGTGTCCTCGGCTACTGGATTGACCGGGCGTTGTTTCCCTATGCCCGTCCGAACAAAGTAATGCGCACCGCACAACCGCTGGCCGGTATCCGTCGCGCACTGGTCGTGCTGGCCTGCGTTCTCGGCCTGACCTTGGGGCTCTGAATATGCGCAGAGTTCTTCTATATATAGGCGCCGGGTGCCTCGCCACGATTGTCGGGCTTGCCTTATCCACTTTTGCGCGTGCGGAAATCCCTGCCGAGGCAGAGCATTACCGCCGTGACTTAACGCGTATCGCCCAGGCCGAGTGGGGCCTGGATGCCCCGGTGGCTACATTTGCCGCACAGATCCACCAGGAAAGCCGCTGGAAATTCGACGCGAAATCGCCTGTCGGTGCGCAAGGCTTGGGCCAGGTGATGCCCTCGACCGCCACTTGGCTAGCCAAGTTATTCCCCAAAGCTCTCGCCAAGGTTGAGCCGTATAACCCGGTTTGGTCTATGCAAGCACTGGTCAGTTATGACCGCTGGCTGGGGGATCGGGTACAGGCACGCACGCCCTGTGATCAGGGAGCCATGATGCTTTCTGCATACAACGGCGGTCTGGGCTGGGTGATTAAAGACCGCAAGTTGGCATCGGCTAAGGGGGCCGATCCGCTGACTTGGTTCAATTCTGTCGAGCGGTTCAACAACGGCCGCTCTGCCGCTGCCTTCAAGGAAAACCGTCAATACCCCCGTCTGATCCTGTTGCGCTGGGAACGGCTGTATGAAGACGCCGGCTGGGGAAAAGGTATCTGCCTATGAAAAGCCTGTTCCTGAAATCCCTGCCGATCCTGGCCATTCTTTTCGTCCTTGGCATGGCAATTAAAGTGCTCGATGACTTTGGCCAGTCCAGATACGACGCCGGTTATGCCTTAGCAAAGTCTGAGGGAGACAGGACACTGGCGAAGGCAGAGCAAGCGCGTGCAAAGGAAAAGCAGAGCGACGCCGAAGCGGCGACCAGTGCTGCGCAACAGGCGAATGCAGAGCTGCTTAAAGAGCAGGTCAAGAATGACCAATTGGCTATCCAGCTCTCCGACACGAAAGAAAACCTGCGCAAAACCACCGACCGACTCAAAGGAGATATTGCCCGTGTTACCACTCTCTACCGTCGCGCCCTGGATGCGAAAACTGAGCCGCTGCCTATTGCTGTGTTCACCACTGGCTTTGTCCGCGTGTGGAACACAGCAAACGGAATTACCGCCACTCCCCCAGTGCAAACCCCGAACAGCTCCGGCCGAACTCCTGCGCCTGCCAGCGGAACCGGAACCACTGATGACCTCGACTCAGGCGTCACCCAGGAACAACTCCTGACCAACCAGGTGCGTAATGCCGAGCTGCATGGCGTTTGCCGGGCGCAGCTCACAAGCCTGATCAATTGGACGCGCAATGAAAGCAAGTGACTACGCGAGCGTACTCGAAGCTCTGCACAACGAAAGCGCTTTAGCGACTCATTTGGCACAGCAAGAAGTTTTAACAGGCCCCTCGGCCGAGTTTTGCCAGGTGGCTGATTGCGACATGCCGATCCCAGAAGAAAGGCGCCAGGCCATACCTGGTGTGCAACGTTGCGCGCAGTGCCAAACACGTCGCGAAAGGAGCAAGGCTTGATGGCGACCTTTGAAATGCCTGTGTGGCAGATGATCAGTATCGCTGTGACCATTCTCGGCGCCTTTGTCGGTGTGATGAAAATGCTCCTGGTGCAAATGGAGCGGCGCCTAGATCAACGGTTTGCCGTGGTCGACAAGGACAGTGAACGGCTGCGTCAGGTTGAGATCGGGCTAGAACGCCTGCGCGGAGAAATGCCTTTGAACTACGTCCGCCGCGAGGATTGGGTACGCAACCAATCCATTATCGAAGCCAAGCTCGACGGCCTGGCACTCAAGTTAGAAAACGTACAGCTCAAAGGACTACGTTGATGAACATCGATCCAGCCAAGGTGCGCCGGGAATCCCTGCGTTGGTACATCATTCTCACCCTCAACACGTCGAGGCCCGTTGATCCTCATGAAGCTGTGGTGCTGTCGACTATCCAAGGCATCTTCCCCGACGCCACCAGCCTGGAGCTACGGCGCGAACTGGATTATCTGGCCGACCGTAGCTTGGCGACCTTGAAGAAACAATCCAGCGGAGCATGGATCTGCGGCTTGACCCACTATGGCGTCGACGTGGCCGAGTACACCATCGACTGTAATCCAGGTATCGCACGACCAGAAAAATACTGGAGCTGACGCCATGCCTCCGCGCAGCAAAGTCGCCAGCCTGCCCAAGTCGGTCAAAAACTGGCTCGATAAGGCGTTGGCCGAGAACAATTTCAGCGACTACGAAGCCCTGGCCAACGAGCTGTCGAACCAGGGTTTTTCGATCAGCAAGTCGGCACTGCATCGTTACGGTCAGGACTTCGAGTCCAAGCTCTCCGCTTTGAAGATGGCCAGCGAGCAGGCTCGCGCTGTGGTGGCCGCTGCCCCAGATGAAGAAGGTGCCGTCAATGAAGCGTTGATGCGTCTGGTCCAGGAACACCTGTTCAAGCTGCTGATGAGTGATGGCGATCAAATGGACTTGCCCAAGGTGGCCAAGGCCGTCGCGGAACTGGGCAAGGCCTCGGTGGTGCAGAAGAAATGGCAGGCCGAGTGGCGGGAGAAGGTCGAAACAGCAGCGGCCCGCGTTGACAAGATCGCAAAGAAAGGCGGCATGACTCAGTCGACAGCTGACGAAATCCGGCGCGAAATCCTGGGGATGGCATCGTGAGTGTCCCCCTTATCCTGGACAGTACCGCCACCCTGGTTGCCCCGGCAGTGCTGCTCGACTACCAAAAAGAGTGGATCGGCATCCGTGCCCCACTCAAGGTCGGTGAGAAATCTCGGCGTATCGGTCTCACCTGGGCCGAGGCGGCAGATAACGTCTTGGTCGCAGCATCCGAAAAGTCGGCGGGAGGTCAGACCGTCTACTACCTGGGCTACAACCAGGACATGACCGTGGAGTACATCCAGGCGTGCGCCATGTGGGCGCGAGCTTACAACTACGCAGCAGAACAAATCGAAGAAGGCATCTGGCCCGACAGCGACCCAGACAAGCACATCAAGACCTACACCATCGGCTTTCCCAGCGGGCACCGCATCGTTGCGCTGACCAGTCGCCCATCCAACCTGCGAGGCCGTCAGGGTGTTGTCGTGATCGACGAAGCCGCATTCCATCAGGACTTGGCCGAATTGCTAAAAGCTGCTCTGGCGCTGTTGATCTGGGGCGGCGAAGTGCATGTAATCAGCACCCACGACGGCACGGAAAACGCCTTCAATGAACTGATCAACGATATTCGAGCAGGCAAGCGCAAGGGCAAGCTGTTCCGCTGTTCGTTTCGTGAAGCTGTGGCCGATGGCCTTTACCACCGGGTTTGCCTGCGTAAAGGTATTGAGTACAAGCCTGAGGAAGAAGCGGCCTGGGTTCAGGATGTATATGACTTCTACGGCGAAGCTGCTGAGGAGGAACTTGACTGCGTCCCCTCACAGGGCGGCGGCGCCTTTCTCAGTATGGCCCTGGTCGAACAGCGCAGTAACCGCGACGTGCCGGTGCTGCGCCTGGCGTATCCGCAGGGTTACGAAACTATTGCCGAACACTTACGCCTTGCCGAATCACTGGAGTGGTGCGAGGAGCATTTGCTCCCGCTGCTATCGGCGATCCCTCTGGATGTTCAGAGTTTTTATGGCATGGACTTCGCTCGCTCCGGTGACCTATCGGTCTTCTGGCCACTGCTCAAAGAGCAGAATCTACGCAAGCGCACCCCCTTTGTGGTCGAGTTGCGCAACGTCCCGTTCAAGCAACAGGCCCAAATCAAGTTCTACATCATTCGTCGCTTACCCAATTTCCTCAAGGGCGCCGACGATGCCAGGGGCAACGGCTCGCAGTTGTCGGAGGAAACGGCCATTGAGTTTGGGTTCAACCGCATTGAGCGGGTGATGCTCACCGAGGGCTGGTATCGCGACAACATGCCCCCGTTCAAGGCATCCCTGGAAGACGACACCTTCTACGACATCCCGGCCGACAAAGATGTGGTCAGCGACGTTCGCGCCTTCCGCATGGTCAAGGGCGTCGCCCGCATCCCGGAAAAGCGGACCAACGAGAAAGGCGAAAAGGCCGGACCTAAACGTCACGGCGACGCCGGTATCGCTGCTGTCCTGGCCGACTACGCGTCCCGCCAGGAAGTCGAGATCATCGAATATCACCGAGTCCAGCCTGCATCCCAGCATGATCGCGAGATCCAGATCGGCGCCGGTTGGCGCTCCAAAAAAGGCATTTGGTAATGGCTGAATCCAAAATCGTCGACCAATACGGTCGACCGATCCAGTACGACAAACTCACCGAGGAGTTGGCCGCTGCCCAGACCACCGGTATACGTCAGGTTTGGCATCAGTCAGTGGCCAGCGGCCTGACTCCAGGTCGCCTCGCCGCCATCTTGCAAGCCGCCACCGAGGGTAATGCCCACGACTATTTGACACTTGCCGAGGAAATGGAGGAGCGGGATCTGCATTACGCCTCGGTGTTAGGTACCCGCAAACTGGCAATATCGGGCTTGGCTATTCGTGTCGAAGCCGCTAGCGACGACGCAGAAGACGTACGCCGAGCTGACCAGCTCAAGGAAATAGTCGACTCCCCGGAGTTTGGTGAGCTGCAGGCCGACCTGACCGACGCCATGGGCAAAGCCTATGCTGTCTCCGAAATCATGTGGGACCGCAGCGGCAAGACCTGGAATCCTGCGCGCTTTGAACCAAGGGACCAACGCTTCTTCCAGTTCGACCGCGACACCGGCCGGGAACTTCGCCTGCTCGATGAGGCTGACATGGTCAACGGCGTGGCCTTGGCGCCTTACAAGTTCATTGTCCACCTGCCGCGCATCCGATCAGGCCTACCGATCCGGGGTGGCCTGGCACGACTGGCCGCTGTGGGTTACATGTGCAAAGCCTGGACCTGGAAGGATTGGATGGGTTTCGCCGACATCTTCGGGATGCCCATGCGCGTTGGGCGATACGGACCAGGTGCCAGCAAGGACGATATTGCGACCCTCATGTCGGCGGTGGCCAACCTCGGCAGCGATGCTGCAGCGGTGATCCCGGACAGTATGCGTATCGACTTCACCCAAGCGGCCAATGTCGCCGGTGCCGGGGACTTCTTCAAAGGCCTGGCTGAGTGGTGGGATAAGCAGGTCAGCAAGGCGGTAGTCGGGCAGACGATGTCCACTGATGATGGCTCCAGCCAGGCCCAGGCGACGATCCACAACGAGGTACGACTGGATCTGCTGCAGGCTGATGCCAAGGCCGAATCAAATACGCTGAACCGCTACTTTGTGCGGCCTTGGTGCGACCTGAACTTTGCACCAGGTCGAAATTACCCAAGGCTGATTCTTGATGTGCCTCAGCCCGAAGATTTAAAAATTCTAATCTCTGCCCTGGAGAAGCTGGTCCCGCTAGGTTTGAAGGTCGAACAGTCGGTCATTCGCGACAAGCTCAATCTCCCAGCTCCGGCTGCAGGCGCGGAGGTGCTGGGGGCACCTGTGGCTGTGCCTTCTAAGGCATTGGCTCAGGCGGCTAACAGTGAGCAGACGCCCGCCAAGCCAAAGGTAGCGCCGGACATCGTGGATAACCAGGTGCGGACGATGGAGCGGTCAGTGGGGGTGTACATGGATGACATGGTCGAGCAGCTCAAAGAACTGCTCGACACGGTCCACAGCCTGGAAGAGTTTCGAGATCGACTGATTGAAGCCTATCCAACCTTAACGAGCAGCCAATTAGCAGACGCCATCGCTGACGGGCTCGTGGCTGCTAGCTTGGCTGGCCGTGATGACATATTAAGAGGACTCTGAGTTTTAACTCTCTGGGTCTAAATCTACTTCCTGTGTCTGAACTATCAACGAGTTAAGACCATGTGCAGCCTCAACTATTTTAGCTGTAACTTCCTTTATATCGTTCAGATAGATGGTCTCAGGCTTGATTTTGAAAGACCCTTTTGCCGTGATCAACGTGACAAAAATCTTTCCAGAACCATCGGACGTGATGACGTTATGGGCGTATTTGTTTCTACCCTTTTGAGCGCCCTTAATCTTAGTGAGTACCGATTGGTAAAGTGCCAACTGGCTATGGTTCGCTTGCATTCTGTCGCAGAGTGCTGCGAAAACTTCTACTCGCTGCTGAAAATTGGCATGCGCGAAGGCTATTACAGGCCTTACATCGTAGCGATCAAACCCCATGAGTCTACTAATGACAAAATTCAAACCGAACTCTAGGCGTGTCCATGTAGCAGTCATTCGGCCTAGCTCGAGGAGATACTCATCAGGTATAGGTTGGTCGCTCGCGAATTCTAGTCTTTCCATGATTCCCCCGTGCATATGCTTGTTTGCGTTTGTCTGTAGTAGAGGACAATAAATGTCAGTTTCCCATGGTTCGCTACCGTTCAAGGAACAGATCGACTACTTCCGTAGCAAGGTCGACCTGCCAACCCGCGCCTGGACGGACGTTTACGCCGCTGAGCATGACTACGCCTTTGTCGTGGCCGGTGCGGTAAAACGCGATCTGCTGACCGATCTACGCGGTGCGGTGGAAAGGTCCATCGCCAGCGGGACCACCCTGGAGCAGTTCCGAAAAGACTTTGACCAGGTCGTCGGCAAACACGGTTGGCAGTACCAGGGCGAACGCGGTTGGCGGACCAATGTCATCTGGGAAACCAATCTGCGCCAGTCCTACAACGCTGGGCGCGAAACCCAGATGGCAGACCCGGAATTGCGCAAGCGCCGCCCCTACGCAGTTTACCGCCATGGCGACAGTGCCCACCCACGCCCGATGCACTTGTCCTGGAACGGCATCACACTGCCGCTCGATGATCCTTGGTGGGAAACCCATACGCCACAAAACGGCTGGGGCTGCAAGTGCAAGAAGTTCATGCTCTCGGCCAGGGACGTGGAGCGCCAGGGCCTGACGATTGGCCCGGCGCCCGCCGTTGAGTGGGAGGATCGGGTTATTGGCACGAATAGCCCCAACGGCCCGCGCACTGTACGAGTGCCTAAGGGGATTGATCCAGGCTTCGAATACTCACCAGGACAGTCCCGACTGGCGAACTCCGTGCCCCAGCTGCGCACCCGTGACCTTGTGCCTGCGCCGTCAGCAGCTCCAGCCCCTGGGCAAGGGTTGCCCAACCGCCAGCCGAGTGGCTCTTTACCGCAACCTCGCCAGGTACCAGCAAAGCGCCTGCTCCCTGCCAAAGTGCCTGCAGCAAACGCTTTGACCCAGTTCTTGGGCGAGTTCGGCGCCACCGATGCGGCACCTGCAGTATTCCGCGATGTGACTGGTGATGCCCTGGTCATCGGCCGGGAGATGTTCAGCGGTGCAAAAAACGGCGCAATAGCGTTGCCCCAGCAAATCAAAGCACGCGAACTCGCCTTGTTGGCTGAAGCCATCAAGACGCCCGACGAGATCTGGGCACGTCTGGAATGGCAACCCGACCAGGGCAAGGCGGTACTGCGCCGCCGCTTCCTGGCGCACGTCCAGGTAAAGGGTAAGGCCGAACCTGCCGTGGCCGTGTTCGACCAAGGCGCGGACGGCTGGACCGGTGTCACCGGGTTTGTAGATGACAGTGAGCAGTACCTTGAGGCGTTGCGCCTGGGCGTTCTGCTTTATCGGCGTACCGAATAGGAGCAACACATGGCCGGTTCAATGCTTGAGGTATCCGTTGATACAACGTCGGTGGGCAAGAGCCTGGATGACCTGATCGAGCGCCTGGGCGATCTGACGACGCCACTCAACGACATAGCCGAATACCTGCATCAATCCACGGATGACCGCTTTCGCCAGCAGGTCGCCCCGGACGGCTCGCCATGGGCGCCGCTTGCGCCGTCGACCCTGGCCCGCAAGAAAGGTGGTCGCATCCTGCGTGAGAAAGGCACGCTGCAGGACACCCTGCGCCACAACGTCAGCAACAACGAACTGGCGTTTGGCACTGATCGTGTGTACGGCGCTATCCACCAGTTGGGCGGCAAGATCGAGCATGCAGCCAGGTCACAGCAGGTCTACTTCCGTCAGGGGAAAGATGGATCGGTGGGCAATCGCTTCGTGAAAAAGAACAAATCCAACTTTTCCCAGTGGGCAACCCGAGGTGCAAGCTCTACGGAAATGCAAGCCCGGCCATATCTTGGCCTGTCTTCGGAGGATGAAACCGAGATCCTGGCCATCGTGGGCGACTACCTCACAGAAGGCTTTACAGGTTGACCGTCTGTAATCGTTTTGGTGGCGTGCTGAGCTGCTCTCGGTACATCCGCCGCCCATGGGGCCGGCAACAAGCGTTAGACCCGCGTTAGATTGGCTAACAGTGACGGTTTGTGGTTCACCGTCAGGTGGTGCCGCACCCTGCTTCGTCAAATTCACTTCCAACGATCGCTCATGTGTAGATATGTAAAGGAGCCGAGACACTTCTGTTCGCACTCTCAAAAATAGTCGCTGAACGCCTCCGTTGTCTTACGCAATATACGAAGCAGTGCTCTACCCTTTCGTTTGCCCATCTGGGCAGCGAATTAATAATTGTTATAAAACGAGGAGCATGAAAATGATCACGTTAAAATCAGTCCGCTTTGGGCTCGTGAGTGCGGCTTTTCTTTCTTCAATATCCCTCTCAGCCGTTTCTGGTGAGAGATGTCCGAATGGATTTACCGATCTTGGAGAGGCTTATCAAGAGGCAACCGCTAGATTTCAGGAAGCAAAGGTGCAAGCCATAGCGACCACAGTTAAATTTCCAAAGAACTTCTTATTAGATACTAGCTATGTTCAACATAGTGGCCGATGGAGCGGCGGCTCCGCAGATGCGGTGATGTCTGACGCTGACGTTCCTAACGGCTTACTCATTATTGCTTCGGGAACGGAGGGTGGAGGTAAAGGCTGGTCGGTACACAAACCTGAACTGCGAGTTTTAGAAGAGTCTAATAACATGATCGTTCAGCGCGGCTATGAAATGAAGCTCTATTGCCATACAGGGAGCGGAGTTCCTGACATCGGCCCACATAATAGCTGTAACGTGCAGGCGATCTTTTGTGGAAAACCTAAAGCCAAATCTATCTGACGTGGTTTCCTGACTAGACGGCTGTGTAGTTCTGGCCGAGTTTAATATGAATTGCGCGGGCTTGTCGTATGCTAGTCAAACAGCATAAGCCTGCTTTTCTAGACTTCTCAAAGACTTTGTACTAACGGCTGTAATTAAAACCTTACGCCGCGCCGAAACTCCCCGCCTTCGATAGCCCGCCGACACTGTCGGCATGAAAACTCAACTCGCCGTTAATTCAGAGATCTACAGCCCCGTCGAGCTTTCCGATGGGAAAGCACCCGAGTGGGTGGAACTCATTCCCGCAGGCCCAACAGTTGTTGGCCGTGACGGCCGCACTTGGCTGTTCGACGACGTGGCCCATCAGTTCGTGCAAACCAACTTTTCCAGCCGGGCAATTGATTTGCCCATCGACTGGGAGCACGCCACCCAGCGCCGCGCCCCTCTTGGTCAGGAGGCACCTGCCGGCGCATGGATCAAACAGTTGGAGATACGCGACGGTGCTTTGTGGGGCCTGGCCGAATGGACGCCACGCGGCGAACTCCAGGTTGAGAACAAAGAGTACCGCTTCCTTTCCCCTGTTTTCGATTACGACGATGAGACCAAGCGCATCGTGCGCATGGTCAGCGCAGCCCTTACCAACATCCCCAACCTCGTCATGACAGCTCTCAACCAAGAGCAATTGGAGAATGTCCCTGTGAAACCCTCACCAGAGCTTTTAAAGCTGCTTGGTTTGCCTGAGACGGCGACCGCAGAACAGGTCTTTACGGCCACCACTGCCAAACTCAACGCCACTAACCAGGCACTCAACAGCGAGTCGGGCAACCTGGAGCGGTTCGTCCCTCGCGCTGATTACAACGCGCTGGAGTCTCGCGCAATGAATGCCGAACAGGCACTCGCCGAGCACAAGAAAATAGAACACTCCAAGGCCGTCGACGCGGTCATTACTGCTGCCACTCAGGCCGGGAAGATCACCCCGGCGACCGTGGATTACCACCGCGCCATGTGCCAGGACGAAGCGGGCTTGACTCGTTTCAAAGCCTTCGTGGATGCCGCGCCGGTTGTTGCTGACCCCACTGACCTGGGTGGCCGTAAACCCGAAAACACCACCACCGCACTCAACTCCGAAGAGCAAGCCATGTGCCGCCAGCTGGGTGTTGATCCGGTCGAGTTCGCCAAAACCAAGCAGAGCGAGGTGTAACCCGTGCCGCTGACTCAAGATCGTAATACGCCGATGAAGGCCACCGAAGTGCTGGTGGTGCCCGTCGCCGCCAACGTCCGCATCTTCGCAGGCTCTCTGGTGGTCGCATCCGCCACCGGCTTTGCTGCACCTGGTTCAACTGCCCTCGGGTTGTCCTACTTGGGCCGCGCCGAGGAGTTTGTCGACAACCGAGGCGGCGCGGCTGGTGCTGCTCAGGTCGAGATCCGCCATGGCAAGGCGTTCCTTTGGGCCAATGACGGCACCATCACCCAGGCGCACCTGTTCAAGCCCGCTTACATCGTCGACGACGAAACCGTTGCGGCTGCTGATGCAGGCGGCACCCGATCCGCTGCTGGACGCATCGTCGGTGTTGATGCCGACGGCGTGTGGGTTGAGTAACTCCCTCTATATATAGGAGCGCATTGCGCATGTTAGTTAACAAAGCCTCGATTCAGCTGGCCTTCGTTGCCCTGAAAACCCTGTTTAACAACGCCTTTGCGGCTGCTCCCAGTACCTGGGAAAAGATCGCTATGAAGGTGCCCAGCTCAACCGGCAGCAACATTTACGCCTGGTTGTCGGCGTTTCCAAAGATGCGTCGTTGGGTCGGGGAAAAGCACGTCAAAAATCTGAAGGCTTACAGTTACACCGTGGAAAACGAAGACTTCGAAGCCACTGTCCAGGTCGACCGTAACCACATTGAAGACGATCAACTGGGGATCTACGCGCCCCAGGCACAGATGGCGGGATTCTCGGCCAAGCAGTTGCCCGATGAACTTGTCTATGAGTTGGTCAATGGCGGCTTCGGTAACCTCTGCTATGACGAGCAGTATTTCTTCGACACGGACCACCCAGTCGGCAAAGGCAGTGTCAGCAATAAAGGGACGGCTGCACTTTCCATCGCAACGCAAGCGGCGGCGAAAGCCAGTTACGGTGCGGCCCGTACTGCCATGGGCAAGTTCAAAGATGATGACGGGCGCCCATTGGACGTGCGGCCGACAATCTTGCTGGTCGGCCCTGGCCTGGAAGATACCGCCCGTGCGTTGCTGACCAGTGAGCGCCTGGAAGACGGCAAGGTCAACCTCTACAAAGGCACTGCCGAACTGGTGGTCTCGACTCGCATCATCTCCGATACCGCCTGGTTCCTGCTGGACACCAGCAAGCCCGTTCGCCCGTTCATATACCAGGAGCGTAAAGCACCTGTCTTCGTCCAGCAGACCGACCCGGAAGCGGACGATGTGTTCAGCCGCAAGAAATTCAAGTTCGGGGCAGAAGCACGGGCGGCTGGTGGCTATGGCTTCTGGCAACTGGCGTTCGGCTCGACTGGCGAGGCCTAAGGGGGCGTCATGACGACTGTCATCGTTATTACGGCCAGGCGAAATGGCTTTCGTCGCTGCGGCGTCGGCCACTCCGACCAGCCGATTACCTGGCAACCGGGCGACTTCACGTCTGAGCAATGGCATGCCCTGGTCAAAGAGCCTCAGTTGATTGTCACCTGCGTGGAAGTAGATCTGAAGCCAGAGCGGGAGCCGCGCCATGCACTTACGTCGTCCACCGCGCTACCGGAAGCGTCCAACACCGCACAAAACGTTCAGTCGCAGACGCTTGAAGCAAACACTGCAGCTCTGGGTGATGGAGTGCTTCTGCCCGTCGCCCCAGGTGCGGGCAATATCGGACTTGATGCCCTCTGGGAAGATGCCCTCATGGAGGATCGGGCATATGAACTAGCCAAGGCGATAGAAGCGCCGGACGGCGAACTTGATTCTCTCTGGGAAGACGCCCTCAAAGAAGATCAGACGCGTGAAGCGGCCAAGACACTGGCAGAGAAACCACCTGCGAAATCCCGCAAAGCCAAGGCAGGTCAATAGTGAACCTTTCACTGCCATCCGCCAGCCAGCTACTTGTCCGCTTCGGCGCCCGCGACATCACGGAAGTGGCGGTGCCGGACACCGAGCGTGCTATCGAACCGGCGCTAGTGGTGGCCGCTGCTGCTGGCCAGCCCTTGGACGAATGGCCGCCTGAGGACGTGGCCATCGCCGTTGCGACGCTGGCCAGGATCGCCGACGCCGTAACGCGGGCACGTAGTGAGGTGTCGTTTTACCTGCGGTTTCGCCCGGCCGGTGAGGAGGCCCCCGAATGGGTAACTGCCGATCTGGCCGAGATCGCCCGCTATCACCTGTACGACGATGCGGGCAAGGAAGAGTCGACCGTGCGCGTGCTCTACAAAGACGTGCTTAAGCGGCTGGAAACATTGGCCGCAGAGGACAAGGAACGTGGAGCTTCTGACGGCGGCGAGTCTCGCCTGCAGATCAGCCACCAGCCTCGTCTGATGAGCCGTACCACGTTGAGGAACTTGTAATGCTGGGCGAGCTGGAGGACTTGATTGTGGCTCGCCTGAGGGAGCTGGTTCCGAAGGTCCACCGCCTTACCGTTGACAGCTACGGCGGTGAACTGGGCGATCCGGACTTGCTAGACGGCTTACTCAAGCGCTGCCCGGCCGTACTGCTGATGGTGCCAAGGGCCGTGTTTCGTAAGCGCAGTCAAAGCCGTTACGGCGTTCCGATCACGTTTCGCCTGGTGATCGTTACGCGTCATCCACGGGGTGAACGGGAGACCAGGCGCGGGACAACTGCCACAGATATTGGCAGCTATGCGCTTTGGGAGGCCTGCATGCACCAGCTTGTGGACTGGCAACCCTGGCCGGATCGAGCACGCATTGAGCCAACCGAGTTATCCAACCTGGTTAACGGCAAGTTTCAAAGTGACTACATGTCGGTCCTGGGGCAATCGTTTTCGATTGAGTTGGATTGGACCAAGCCAGAGCAGGACCTGCCGGATCTGGAAGGCATCGACATGGTTTACCACAGCCCGGCCGGCAGTACCGAAACGGCGGCCACCGACACCATTGAACTGAGGAACTTGTGATGTTCGTAGTCGCCGCTCCAGGCCTTAGGGTGCCCACCGAGGGAGACCCAAGGCAATACATCGAACCCGCACCGGCCGAACCGGTGGAGATTCTAGACACTTCGTACTACCAGCGCCGCGTGTTATCGGGTGAGCTGGTGGCCGTGAAGAAGAAAACCAACAGCGCCAAACAGCCCGCTAAGGAGTCCGCTGAATGACCGTCGTCATCGATACGATACCGGCCTCGATCCGCAAACCAGGCGTTTACATGGAGTTCAACACCAGCCTGGCCAATCGAAACTTGCCCACCAACGCCCAGAGCATCTGTTTGATTGTGCCCCTGGGAGAAGGCGCAACGCTTGCTGCCAATGTCCCGACCCAGGTGTTCAGTGACCTCGAAGCCAAAACATTGGCAGGCGCAGTGGCCGGCGAAATGGTTGCCGCAGCTATCAAAGCCTATCGCTATGTGGCCATTTCCATTGTCGGCGTGGTTGTCGTCGGTAATGCGGAGCCAGATATTTCAGGGGCGCTCGCTTCAACCGCACAAGGCCGGTTCACCATTCTGGTGCCGGCGTGGTTCAGTCAGGCCGCTTTGACAGCCCTGCGCACGCACATCAACACCTATACCGATTCGATTGAACAGCAAAGCATCATCGGTGTAGGCGCGTTGACCACCACGTTGTCAGCCGCGACGACGTTGGCCGAAAGCCTTAACGCCGGGGCCATCTCGTTGGCGGTGCTGCCGGGAACTACCTCGACAGCCCGCCAGGTCGCGGCGGCTTACGCGGCGGTGATAGCTTCAGAAGAAGACCCGGCCCGGCCACTCAACACCCTTGCACTGGCAGGGATTACGGTTCCCCCCGTGGCTAATCGCCTAGGTCGAACCGAGCAAGAAGCGGCGTTGGCCAACGGTGTGACGCCTCTGGAGGTCGGCGCCGGCGACGTGGTGCAAATCGTCCGGTCAGTCACCACCTACACAACGTCTGCAGCAGGCGCAGACGATGTGTCCATGCTCGATCTGACGACCATTCGCACTCTCTATTACGTGCGCCAAGCTTGCCGCGACCGAATTCGCCAGCGGTTTCCCCGCTCGAAGTTGTCCAGCAAAACCCCGGCGGCAGTTCGTGGCGAACTGCTGGACGTGCTCAAAAAGCTGGAAGAGCTTGAGATCGTCGAAGAGGTAGACGCCAATGCCACTGGCCTGGTCGTCGAGCGCTCTACTCAAAGTGCCAGCCGACTCAATTCGAGTATTCCAGCCGATGTGGTCAATGGCCTGCATGTGTTTGCCGCCCGAATTGACCTGCTCTTGTAAGGGGAGATTGTAAATGTCAGATGATTACGTTGGACAGATTGTTCTGGAGATCAACGGGACCGAGTATGAGGTGGTGAGCGTAGAGCCCAGCCTCAAGACCGGCCGTACTGTCGTCAAGACAATGAACAAATTAGGCCGACCACTGGGCACGGCAAAGGGCATGGAAGAGCACGACCTGCGCATTTCCGTGGCGATCCCGAAAACTGGCGAACCTGATTGGCGTGCCCTGGTTGACGCCAAACTCACCATCTATCCGCAGGACGGGGGTAGCAAGCGGGAAACTTGGACAGGCTGTTCCCTGGTCGAGATGGGCAGCAAGTACCAGGTCGAAGGCGAAGCCACCCGCGACTTGACCATCGTCGCCCTGAACTATTACGAGGAGTGATGTAGTGAGTCAGATTGATAAGAAATGGGAAGGTTTGACCATCAGCCGTGAGCTGAGCAACGGCGTTTACTATGCTGGTGTCCGGCATAAGAATTTCGTTCTTCGCACAGGTATGGCCGGTGACTGGATCGCAGCCAACGAGATACATCCCAACGGACCTTTTCAACTGGCTGCGCTGGAAGTTTACCGCCGCCAGTTGCTGTCCCTGGGAGAAATTCCCCTTGAACATCTGACCGTCGAGCTGTTGCGAGAAGCGTTGACGGAAGTCGACTTGGCCATCATTGGCGAAGCGGACCTAGAACTGGAAAAAAAGCTCACGCCGCTGAGCGCGGCAACGCCAGTTGGAGAGCCATCGAGCACGCCCTTGTCGGGCGAGGCTACCGCCTAGATGAGATCCGGCGTATGTCAAAGGCTGAGGTCGATGCTCGCATTGGCCTGATTGAGGGCAAAAAAACAGGCCGAAGAATCATCAGCAAGCGCCAAAAGAACAAAGGGAAGCCCCCATCATCCAAGGCCCGTTAAAGGGCCTTCTCACTGCCCATCACATCACTTGGAGTCGTCCTGATGAGTTCTGATCTGCGCGTCGCACTTCGCATTCAGGCCAATGCGGGTAACAGTCGTCGTGAAATTCAGGCGCTTGAACGGGACTTGCGCAAAGCCGGGAAAGACGGTGCCAAAGCGCTCGCCGATGACAGTGCCAAAGCCACAGGCGCACTGACTAAAACGGGCCAGGCCGGTGCCGCCAGTTATAAAATCATCCGCCAGGCAATGCGCGATACTGCTACTCAGGGCTCAGCCGTGTTTCGCCAAGGTGTAATTCAGTCTCAGGGCGAACTCAAGCAATTGGGGCAAATTGGTCGCCAGGCAGCGCGTGAGGTCAAGGCTGAACTTGTACGCACTACCCTCGAGGGGACTGAACCACTGCGCCGAAGTGTTGAACGTACGGACGATAGCATGCGGCGTATGGCGCAAAACGGCGCACGCAACCTCCGAATGTTAAAGACGATTGCTGCCAGTACGCGTGCTGAATTTAATCGCCTCAAAGGGCTGGGTAGCTCAGCCCAAGGGCAACTGGCTGGGTTCGGTGTCGGTTTGGGCGTGGTCTCAGGCCTCAGCGCAAGCGCCCGGCGAGACCGACAGTTAATTCGTACTCAACAGACAGCGGGCATGACAGTTGCGCAACGAGAAGAGTGGCGCAACGAAAGTTGGCGACTTGCAAGAACGTACGGCGTTGAGCCAGAGCAAGTGCAAACTGGTTTCGACACCCTTATTGCGAGCGGCCTTTCTTATGACAAAGCCAAAGCAAGTTCCGGGGCAATCGCCCAGGCCACAGCAGTCACAGGTGCTGATTCGGGAATCTTAGCCAAGGCGTTGGTCACTGGTGCTAGCGCGTTCGACATTGATCTGTCCCAACCGAATGCGGCGCTCGATATTCTTCAGAAGATGGTTGTGGCTGGTCGATTGGGGAATGCTGAATTAGAGAACTTATCAAGTATTTTTCCGAAGGTTGGCCAAGACGCAAAACGAGCTGGGATGACCATGGCCCAGTCTCTTTCATTTGTTGAAACGCTATCACTTATAGAACTGGAACCTGATCGACTCGGCACATTGGCACAATCGACCCTTCGAGCATTCACCAACGACAGTTATAGAAAGGACGTTACCAAAAATACTGGCGTGGAATTTTTCGATAAAAAAGGCGGGACTAGAAATACACAAGACGTCTTTATGGATTTGCAGAAAAAGTACCGGGCACTGACCACCGATAAACAACGTGCGCGATTCATGGGCGTTGTTTTCGGCAAGATGGACCAAGACACTCAGAAGGGGGTAAACGCATTTCTCACTGGTGATCGTCTGGCGAATTTTGCTAAGAGCACGGGCGATATTGATAACGCAAAAGGGGTCATTGAGAAAGACCTTGCCGATAACCTGGGCAGTACCACAGCTGTTGGTAGTCGTATGAAAGCCACACTTGGCCAGGCCATTGACCGTATGGCTAGACCGCTCAACAAAGGTTTCGCTGACCTGGGCAGCTATCTATTAGATGATCTAAACATGTCCGGCGAGCAACTGCTCTTCGGCGGCGCAGCGGCAGCTGTGAGTGGCTACTATGCGGGGCGTGGTGCCAAAGCTGGCGCAGGGGCTTTAATGAATAAGTTCCTTGGTGGACCAGAGACACTAAAAAATATTGCCGTAGGCAAGGTACTGGAGGAAGCAACCGGCGTAACTTCCGTTTTTGTAACTAACTGGCCTACGGCTGGGCTAGGTTTCGGTAGTATCGCCAATGATCTGCCTGATATAGGTGGGGGAAGTGGAAAAGGTAAGGGAAGATTCCGCGCGCCACAAGTTCCTAAGTTTTTGGCTCCTCTGGCCCTCGCTTATGAGTTCACGCAGCTCGGAGGTTCGACAGGCCAGAATACCGATGAGGATCGGTTGGCTTTAGCGGCCAAGAACAAGCTGCTCGATGACGGTCAGCGAACCTATCAGGAAGCCTTTTACCGCAACCGAATTTCATTGCTCAACCAAAACCCCAACCAGACCTCTGACTGGGCCTCGACCCAGGCACGTCGATTGGCGCAACAAGATACTGGATTGACCGCTGCTGGCGGCTCAGTCGATAGCGCCAACAATTGGGCCTCTGGCGTGGCTGGCCGAGCGATTGACGCGGGCATGGGCACGATTGCGGCCGCTGAACGGCTCAGCCAGCTACTCGATAAGCCGTTGGTCATTGAGCTGCGAACGGATTCGCACTATATCCAGGCTGAAGTTGAGCGCCGCGCTGACATCCAGGTGAGGCGCGGGCAATGACCTGGGCGGAGGACCTGCTCGACTGCTCATACAAGGGCGTCGCCATCGAGGTCATGGACGAAGATCTGGAGGCCGCACGTGCGCTGGGAACCCACGGTGTTCCTTACGTAGATGGTGATGATGTCGAGGATCTGGGGCGAGGAGCGCGCCAGTTCGACGTGCGGGCCGTGTTCAACGGTGTCAACTACCTGCTGCAGTTGCAAGCGTTGCTCAGGGTGCTGGATACCCGTGGACCGGGGGAGCTGATCCATCCGGTCTACGGCAGCGTTACGGTTGTAAGTGGCGGTTACAAAGTTAGCCACCAAGCCAGCAGGCCGGACTACGCTGAAGTCGCGCTTAAGTTCCTGGAACACACACCTGGCCAGCCATTTTTCGCCCGCCAGTTTGAGTTCGTCGACGTGGGCACTCTCGACATTGAAGACAGCGCCAATTGGCAAGATGGTGTGCTCGATCTGTTTGGCCGCCTGGACTCGTTGGTGTCTGAGGTACAGTCCTGGATCGGCGGTGGATGGACGGGACTAATCGAAAAAGCCTTGGGTCTGCCCGGCATCACCTTACGATTGCAGCAGATGCGCTCGCAAATCCTGGGCGTTGTCTCCGGCGTTGCGTCGATGGCGGGGAACACTTCCTCGGCTTTCGATCCACTGCTCGATCTGGGTCGCACACCCACTGAAATTCGAGCCGCTATTCAAAGCAGTACGCCGAGTACTTCGGCTGAACTACTCAGTCGGTCGAGCGTACCGTCGAGTATGCCCGGTACCACTTCATTGCCACCCGATGTCGGGCGCATGGCCACAGTCTTATTGGTAACAGCGCGCCAAGGTGAGGAACCGTTAGAAAGCTCGGTGCCCGATGCCATGCCGGCAGATCCCGTGGAGGCCTTAGGTTATGCCCTGGTCGTACTGGTGATCACCGAATTGGCGTTGGCCAACGCGCAGGCCATCGGCGTGGTGATCGAGGCCGAGGCGGATGATCTGACCTTGAGCCCAGAGGAGCTGGAGCGCCTGGTTAACCTGGTACGTAGTTTGATCCAGGCAGCCATTCTGCTGCATCGCCGACTCTATGATATTGAAACAGCACTCCCGGTCATCGAAGACCTTCGTACTATCGCGGCGTTGATCCAGGTCAGGGCGCGCCAGGTGATTCTACAAAGGCCACCGCTGCTCAGCCGGACGGTGGAAAGTACCTCCAGTCTGCGCTTACTGGCTCACCGCTGGTACGGCGACAACTCGCGTGCGCTTGAGCTGCTGCGCCTCAACCCAACATTGCGCACGCCCTATGGCATCGCGGCAGGCACAGTGATGAGAGCTTATGCAAACTGAAGCGTCCATACGCCTTTCCATTGGCGGTCTCTCGCACGAAACCTGGAATGGCTGGTCAGTCGAGTCCGACTTGCTGACGCCCTCTGATGGGTTCGAGCTGGAGTTGTTCACGCGCGACACCATCAAGTTGCCCAAGGTATTGGTCGAGGGCGCGAGTTGTGAACTCACGCTGGGTAAGGACCGGGTTCTGACAGGGCAAGTCGATGACTTTGAACATGATGTCTCGCGCCGGGGCATCTTCATTCGGGTGGTCGGACGAGACAAGGCTGCCGGTCTGGTCGATTGCTCTACGCCCTTCGTTGCCATGCGCGAAGCCTCCCTGGCGGACATCGTGAAAGAGGTTGTAAAGCCGTTGGGCATTACCCGTGTCGAGATCCGGGCTGAAAACGCCAAGATTCGTCGTCGTATCCAAATCGAGCCAGGCCAGTCCGCCTGGGAGGCCCTCCTGCAGGTGGCCGAGGCGAACGGTCTGTGGCCATGGGTTGAGCCTGACGGTTTATTGGTCGTCGGTGGTCCTGACTACACCTCGGCTCCTGTTGCGACCCTGGTAATGCGAGAGGATGGCCAGGGCAACAATATGGAGCGTTTGTCTGTTCATCGATCTATTGCCGGACGTTATAGCCAGATCACTGTCCTGGGCCAGCACGGTCAATATGCCAACGATGGGCTGGATACCACACGGTCCCACCTTCGCTCAGTGATCCAGGACGAAACCCTGACTCGCCGTGGCATCTTTCGTCCCAAAGTGGTCATCGACAGTTCCAGTGAAAACCAGGACATGGCCACCACTCGTGCCCGCAAGCTATTGGCAGACAGCCGTCTGGAAGGGTTCGAGGCTCGCGCCATTGTTGCAGGACATCGCACGGGAAACGGCCGTGTGTGGACGCCAGGTCAGCGCGTCATCATCCGCAGTGAGCCACATGAACTGGATGGCATCTACTTTCTAATGGCGAGAACACTGCGGCTGAGCCGCACTGAGGGTGCAATTACCGAGCTGCGGTTTCGTGAAGACAAAATGTGGGTGCTGGACGGTAATCCTGTCAAGAAACATAAGGGTAAGGCAAACCCCGATGCCGCTTTCATCGAATACATTCGCGGGCTCTAACCGGGGGATCTGAATGAGAAGTTTGGCGCGGTTGATGAAAACTCAGGCGGCGAGTGAACGGCGAAATTTCCGGCAAGCGTTTCGCGCTGTGGCTGTCGGCGATACCCAGAGCGCGATAACCGGTGTTGAGATGCAGGGTCTGGCCGGCGAGTCTGTTTCCGGCGAATTGTTCCAGCACTACGGCTTCACCTCGGCCCCTTTGCCGGGGGCGGAATACATCGCCATTCCTGTTGGTGGCAACAGTAATCACACGGTTGTCATCGCGACAGAGGATGGCCGTTATCGTTTGAAGGTGCTTGGTGGAGAGGTCGCACTTTACTCGGACGAAGGCGACCACGTGCACCTCAAGCGCGGCCGCGTGATCGAAGTTGAAACCCAGACACTTCTGGTCAAAGCCGGTACTAAGGTGCGGTTTGAAACGCCACGTATTGAGACTACTGGCGAAGTCCAGGCGGATGGAAACATCCTGTCTGCAGGCGAGATCATCGACCATACCCGAAGCATGCAGGCCGACCGCGAGATCTATAACGGACACCAGCACGGCAATAGCCCAACACCCACTCAGCAGCAGTGATGGCATTGGCAATAGCGATAATTCGTCGAGCTGAAACTGCGTTGCGCGCGCACGGGAGGCAATCTACTGCCCTATGGACGCAGGCATAAACCCAACCTCAGGTGATTTGACAGGCCAGCGCATTTCGACGCTGGCAAACGCTGTATACCTGCGCCTTATGACTCCGTTGGGCAGTTACTGGGCTGATCCATCATTGGGCTCGCGACTGCATGAGCTGCGCCGCGAAAAGGACAAGGCTCGTGTCGGTCGCCTTGCCAAACAGTACGCCCAGGAAGCGCTGCAGGGTTTGATAGACGATGGGCGAGCCACAGCTATTGAGATCACTGTCGAGCAATTGCACGACGGCTGGTTACGCTTGCTGATCGAGGTCACCGCTCCGGCCGGTAGACAGACCTTTGAACATTCCGTGAGAGTGATCTGATGGCGTACGACGCCCCCTCATTTGAAACCATTCGCACGCGCGGCCTGCGCGAGATCCGTTCGCTCTTGCCTGACGCCGATATTGGCAGCGACAGCGACAATTACGTGCGCATCAGTTCCGTGGCGGCGGTCGCCGAAGGCATTCACCAACAGGGATCCTGGACTGCCCGGCAAATTTTCCCCGACAGCGCTGACTTTGACGAACTCAAGAAACATGCGTCTACCCGTGGTGTGTACCCCAAGTCCGCCACCGCTGCTGACAGCACCGTTGCCGTGGTCGGCACGGCCGGGAAGACCTTGCCTGCTTCATCACAGATTCGTCATACCGCCAGCGGCACAGTGCTGACCACCACCGCTGCTGTCACCCTCGGAGTTGCCGGCACTGCGGACGCGCCGGTGACAACGACAGCTACGGGCTCAGCGCTTAACGGGCTGGAGGGGCCAGCAACGTTGACCAGCCCGCCATTAGGTATCAACAGCGCCTGCTCCTTGTCCGCGCTCAAGGGTGGAACCGACGACGAAAAGCAAGAGAGTCTGTTAGCTCGTTACCTGGATGTGCTGCGCAACCCACCCAGCGGTGGAAACCTAGCGGACTATCGGCGTTGGGCATTGTCCGTGGATGGCGTGTCAACGGTCCTGGTGATCCCCAAGCGACGGGGTGGTAACGCCATTGACGTTGTCATCACTTCTGCGGGTGGCCCTTCGTCGGCTGTCATTATCGCCGCCTGCCAGGCCTACCTTGAGTCGGTAGCACCGGCCGGCGCGGATATTTGGGTATTCACCCCAGCCGTATTGACGGTCAATTTGGCACTACGTTTGGCACTAGATAGCGGGTATACGCTGGCCAACCTGCAAAGCCCGGTTGAATCTGCCGCTGCCGGCGTCATTGATCCATTGCTCCCGCTTGAAACTCTTTACCGCATCCGTCTTACCGCCGCCGTTAGCAGTCTCGCGGGCGTTGTTGACTTCGACCTGGTAACGCCAGCGGCCAATATCTCTGCCTCCGAAGACCCGTCAATGGTCCGTTGGGTTCGTCTGGGTACCGTCACTCTAGAGCCGATGACATGAGCGAAGTACTGATCGAGCAGCTTCAGGCATTACTTCCGCCTGTCGCATATGACCCGAATGGCAAAGTGTTGATGGCGCAGCTGACCGCCGAAAGTGATGCCCTGGGCGATGCACTGACAGAACTGGAAGCGGTTGGGAGCGCTATTTTTCCGGCCTCGGCCGGTGACTACATCACCGACTGGGAGCGTGTTTACAACCTCACACCGGCTGACGGCGCCACGATGGATGATCGAGTACAGGCGGTCGAGGCCGCTATGGCGGATCTGGGCGGTCAATCCATCCCCTATTTCATCCGCCTGGCCGCGCTCTACGGTGTTGAGGCGGACGTGGTGATGTTCAGGGTTCCTGTGGTCGGACTGCTGAATGCCGGCGATCCAATTTATTCGGGTGACTGGCCATTTACCTGGCGCGTGGAGGCTCCACTCACCGCCTATCAAAGTGTCGCCATGGAGGCGCAAATCACTACGCGTCGACCAGGTAACACCGATGTGATTTTTGGATATGGCGATGAGGTAGTCGATGTCGTGACCAAAGCGGCCGACCAGATTTTCAACGCGGTGAATTACGTTCTGCCTCTCAACATGAGTACATCCAATGGCTGATCAAACAAGCATTGAGGCACTGGCTTCCTATGCTGGCGAACTTTCAGAGGCCGCTGCAAAAGCTCAAGCCGCCTCGGAGCTGCAGCGCAAAATCTTAAATGGTGATGCACAGACGGATGTGCTGACGGAATCAGGCCCAGTGCCGACCTTTGCCAAGCAGGCCCGACTCTATCAAGAGGCGATGCCAGACGCGGTAGCTGACCTCAGCGCGCAAATGGCGGATGGCAAGGTATATGCCACAGTTGCTCTTGGCTTAGCTGCAACAGCGAACGGCCAATCTTTCTATGTAGAACCTACCTCGGCAGCGATGTCTCGTAGCCTCTACGTGCGCGTCAGCGCGGCCGAGGCTCGGCATGTGTCTGACGATCCGTCCTTAGGGGCTGTCTCTGAACTGGGTACACGAACAGCAGCGGTGGAAAGCGGCACGTTCAGCGAGCTGGAGTTGAGATTTATCCGCCTGGGCGTCGAGTCGGGTTACGTGTGGGCGTTAGTCGATTCTGCCGGTCGGATGGCGTTGGGCTGCAAAATTGACGGTTCGATGGTTGGTAAGTTCGTACTCAGGGACGGCACGGTTAATCGAACAACCCTGAACCTCGACCTAGATGGGTTCATTGCGAAAGCCCTCGACCCTGAGACGGGGTATGTCTGGGCGGTGACCGACACCCAGGGGCGAATAGGCCTGGCTCTACGCCTCGACGGCACTGTCACTGGGAAGTTTTTACTCGGCACTGGCGCGGTTCTCCGTGCGGCTCTGGGGGCCGATCTATCTGGCTACATTGCCGTTCAACTGAGTCCTGAATCCGGCTACGTCTGGGCTGTCGTCGATTCAGTAGGTCGCATCGCTTTGGGCATCACCACCGCCGGAAAAACCGTTGGTAACTTTGATTTACACATTCCTGATGTGACGGGTATCGAGTATCTCAAGCCGCTGGTCGACCTGCTGTGCGTGGGGGACTCTCTGACAGCAAACAGCAGCCAGGTCACTTGGCGCGAGCAACTGGCGCCACTGATCAGTGCGCGGACAATCGTCAACGGCGGGATTGGCGGGCAAACCTCCCGCCAGATTGCCGCACGTTTCGGTGCCGGTTGTGCATTGCTGACCGTAACGGGCAACCAGATCCCGGCATCGGGTTCGGTGGCTGTCACCGCCTTGAGCACCTTGCCACTGTCTACCCCCGCAACCAACTCGGGAACCTTCACGCTGAAAGGTACGTTAGGCGGCATCCACGGCACGCTGACCTGCGAGCACAGCGAGGCAGGCGACGAATCAGACGCTTACACGTTCACCAGGGATGCGGCCGGAGAGGCCCGATACAGCTCGCCCAGGTCACCTTTCGTGCCCGATGTACCTGGTGAAGGCTTCTATACCCAGATCATCTGGATGGGCCGCAACAACCTCGACAACATCGAGCAAATCAAGTCCGACATCCGCGCCATGGTCAGCGTGCAGAAAACCGCCGAGAAGCGCTATCTGATCATCACACCACCGCTCGGAGGCAATCCAACACCCGGTGCCTCCACTGGTGAGGGTGTAGGTACCAGCACCTATAACAACTGCGTGGCACTGGAGGACTGGGCGACCACCGAGTATGGCGACCGTGTAATCAAAATCCGCGAATGGCTGATGCAGTTCAACAACGGCAGCGCCGACGATCTAGATGACGTGGCCAAGGGGGTTGTTCCCCGTTCTCTGCGGCTAGACATCATTCACAACACCACCATCAGCAATGGGCATATCGCCCGTCGTATCGCCTATGAAATCAACCGGAGGTCCTGGTAATGGCCGGGCAAAAAACAGTACTGGAAGGCGTCACCTTTACCGATACAACGCTCCCTATTCTGCGTGCTGACGGGGTGCTAAGTGCGGGTTCGCTCTACCTGTTTGACCTGGGCCACAGCCTAGGCCAGGTCACCGGCGTACCGATCACCGGCACTCCTATTCCCAACATCGCCTATGCGGAGGCAGCCGTAATCTTGGGAGGCGGCTCGGCCGCATCGCTGGCGGGCTCGTTTCTTAATAACTCGCAGGCTGCAGACGCGTTGTTTGAGCGCACGAGTAAAAAGGGTCTCCAGGGCATTTATAGCCAGGTGAACAACAGCAACAACAGCCGAGGCGCCCAAATCAACCTGGCCACCTCGATCCGCGATTACATGATCGCCAACAAGACCCACCTGTTCTACATCTCAGTGTGGGCACGACGCACCCGTGCGTCCTTAGCTGGCCACCGCTTCATGGAGATCGGTACCGGTGGCAGTTACCTGGGCTACTTCGCATCCACCGGCCCGACCTCGAAGGTGGCAGGCAGTAGCAAGATCGTCGGGGGAATCAACTCTGTGGCGAACCGGTTCTGTGCCATGACTGCTCAGGCGGGGGCCGCTGACACCGTTTCGGCGGCCGCATCAGCGATGGTATTCGGCAACATCGGCTCGGGTGGCGCGTTGGTCAACCAGTGTCCGTCGGACATCTTTTATCGCGCCTATTGTGAAGACCTCACGGTGTCGGGCCGTACATACGCCCAGGTCGAGGCGCTGGATGAAGCGTTGTGGAGTGCAGCATTCGGCGCGGGTGGGCGGTTTGCCGATGACACGTTCACAGCAGCATCAGCTTTTCCGTAGGCCGCTTTCGCAATGCCTCTGCCACTCTGTGTAGCCACCGGACAATGAAATGGAAAGAATCTCAGCGTTTACCGATTTATGCACCGCCGCAGGCCTGTTCCGCTATGGAACTGAAGCCGGTGGTGTGCCGCCCACTCCGGTAAAGGCCGAGTGGCTGAACATCATCCAGGAAGAGCTGTGCAACTTCATTCTGGCTTACCTACCAAACCTGAATGCTGAAGATAATACCCAACTGCTCAAGGCAGTCCGGCAGCTCGTCTTGAACTACTACACCAAGCCTGAGACCGACGAACTGCTACTGCTCAAAGCACCGGTTAACTCGCCAAAACTGACCGGTATACCGGAAGCACCAACCCCCGCACCTGGGGCGAACACCAAGCAGATCGCGAATGCCGCGTTCGTCCAGGCTGCAATTGCCGCCCTGGTCGACTCTTCGCCGGGCACCCTGGACACATTGAGGGAGCTTGCCACCGCTTTAGGCGATGATCCGAACTTTGCTACGACGATGACGAACATCCTCGCAACGAAGGCCGCAAAGGCTGTAAGCCTTGCTGGTTACGGCATCGAGGACGCTTACACAGAGGCTCAGGTCGACGAGCTGCTGTCTCACAAGCAAGACAAAAACACGGCGTTGATGGGGGTGAATGGATGGCGTCTGGACCACGCCACAGGGCTTTTGGAACAGTGGGGGCAAGGGAGTGTTGGAGGTGATGGCATAAGTGGCCCAATAGACTTTCCGACACCCTTCGCAGAGGTCTACAACTGCTTTGGTAACAAAATCACTCCTAATTCTGAGGACGGAGATGCCAACTCTGCTGGCGCTTACGCGATCAGCAACACGCAGTTCAGACTGTTTAACGACACGATGAACTTCGGGGCAACGATCCACTGGCGGGCGATAGGGAAGGCGCCCGGCTATTAAGTGCCAAATATTCCGCTAAAGTTTGATGGTTCTGGCAGGCGCCGCTGGTGCCAAGTGATGCGTCAAGTGGTGCCAAAACCGATGCGCGCTTACAGATGCGAAGCGAGCCGCTCTTGATCTTGCTTTAGATCTTGATCTTGATCTCAGGCGCCCCGTTAACCACGCTGGCCGGAATCCGATAGTGATTTGGGGGGTAAACCGGCAGGGATGCCGGTTTAGCCGCCCCGCGCCATGGATGGCGCGGGGCGGCGGCCCCCCACATCACTGTCGGATTACGGGCACACCGAGCCTGGGCGAGGTGCCGAGTGGTGGGGCGAAGCGTTTTTGGTTACTTTTGGCGCTTTTCCAAAAGTGACAAGCCGTAAGGGCGTAACCATAGGCGGCCGTTACCGCAGCAACGGATATGTACTCATTCCACGCCAACATCCTGGTCGGCTGTCAGGCCGCCATCGGGAGCAAGCCCCCTCCCACATTTTGCCCACGGTGTGTCAGTTGCCTATTTGTGAGTCCCCATCCACTCCAGCGCCGTGCGCCACACGCAGATCCCGAGGAAATACGCGGACATCACCGACCACAACCCAAACGTCCACGGGTTGGTGTTGGGATAATCCACCACCATCAAAAAGCTGCACAGCAACCAGATGGTGGTCACTGCGATATTGATCGGCATGAAGCGCTTGACCCGGAACGGGTGCAGGAACTTCATCGGCGTCACGGTCAGCAGGGCCAGGCCGATCACGGTCAGCAAGGTGACCCAGGCGTCCGGCTGGATGATGTATACGCACAAGGCCACCACGTTCCAGGCGGCGGGAAAGCCGACGAAGTAGTTGTCCTTGCTCTTCATGTTCACGTTGCAGAAGCAGAACAGCGATGAAACCAGGATCACCGACACCGTGAACAGGTGGGTAAAGTCCGGCAGGTCGATATAGCGGTAGATAAACAGTGCCGGAATAAACACATAGGTGAGGTAATCGATCACCAGGTCCAGTACCGAGCCGTCAAAGCTGGGCAATACCGTGCTGACATTCACCCGTCGCGCCAGGGAACCATCCACGCCGTCTACTACCAGGGCCAGGCCCAGCCAGAGCAGGCAGGCCTTGGGTGAGTTTTCCAGCAGCGCCAGGGTGGCCAGGAAGGCCAATACCACACCGGTGGCGGTAAAGCCGTGGGCGCCCCAGGCTTTGATTCTGGCTACATGCAGGGTCGATATCACGGGCGGTTCTCCAAAAGGTGAAACGGGGCAGCCGACAACGTGACGCTGTCGAGTCTGGCCGGGGAATGCAGGTATCGACCGGGAAGGGGGTCATAAGGTTCACCGCCCGGCGCATCCCATAGCGTAGCAAGCGTAGGACGTTTCGGCATCAGCCTTGGCGAAACACCAGCGCCTTGAGGCCACTTTGCGCGTCGATATCCGGAAATTCCGGCGGGTTTTCCAGCCGTTCAATAAAGCGCAGGCCCGGTGCTTCGCGGGTGACGCCGTCGATCAGGAAGTCTTCGCCGAAGGCCGGGTCGTTCATGCACGCCAGGACAGTGCCCTGGGCCGTGAGCAAATCCGGCAGGCGACGCAGTACGCGCTGGTAGTCCTTGGTCAGCAGGAAGCTGCCTTTCTGGAAGGACGGCGGGTCGATGATCACCAGGTCGTAGGGGCCGCTGTGGGTGACCTTGGCCCAGGATTTGAACAGGTCGTGGCCGAGGAAGGTGACCTTGCTCAGGTCATGACCGTTGAGGCGGTGGTTATCGCGACCACGGCTCAGGGCGCCACGGGCCATGTCCAGGTTCACCACGTGGCTGGCGCCGCCCTCGATGGCCGCGACCGAGAAGCCGCATGTGTAGGCAAACAGGTTGAGCACCCGCTGGCCCTTGGCCTGTTCGCGCACCCAGTTGCGGCCGTAGCGCATGTCGAGGAACAGCCCGCTGTTCTGCTTTTTGCCAAGGTCGATCAGGTAACGCAGGCCGCCTTCGGTGATGGTCAGCTCGTCGATGGCTGCGCCCACCAGCCATTCCGTGGTGCTTTGCGGCAGGTAGCGGTGTTGCAGCGCCACGCTGTGGGCGCCGGATTGGGCCCAGTCGAAGTCGATCAACAGCTGTTTCAACCCCTCCAGGTGGGGCGCTTCGGGCTCTTTGAACAGCGCGACCAGCACCACGCCTTGCAGCCAGTCCACGGTCAATTGCTCCAGGCCCGGCCAGCAGCGGCCACGGCCATGGAACAGGCGCCGTGTTTCAGCCGGCGGGTTGGCCAGGGCGGTGAGCAGGTGGGCGTGCAGGGTAGCGAGTGCGTCTGGGTTCATCGTTGAGCGTCAGTCATTGAGCGGGCGGCATTTTAAACACACTGGTGAGGTTTCTGGTTGTTTGAGCACAACGTGCTGGGAAAAAGCCCATGGGCAGTGATTCATGCTCAAAATTCTGTAAACCGCGCCTGATAACAGGCAAAAAATCCTCCAGCACCGACATAAACTGGAAAAAAAGCCCGGAGGTGCCCATGAACGGTTTCGCGAGTGCAGTGAATCACACAGCCCTGGATCAACCAGAGCTCGACGAATGGCGCGACGCGCTGGCGTCGCTGGTAGCCAATGCCGGGCCTGAGCGCGCACGGCAGATCCTCGACCTGCTGGCCCGCGACGCCAGCGCCCCGCACATCGACTGGAAACCCCGCCACGGTACGCCCTACATCAATAGCATCAGCGTCGAGCAGCAACCGGCGTTTCCCGGCGACCTGGCCACCGAAGAACGCCTGGCCTCACTGGTACGCTGGAACGCCCTGGCCATGGTGGTGCGGGCCAACCAGGCCTATGGCGAACTCGGTGGCCATATCGCCAGTTACGCCAGTGCGGCGGATTTGTTCGAGGTGGGTTTCAATCACTTTTTCCGCGCCCGCAATCACGACTTTGGCGGCGACCTGGTGTTCTACCAGCCCCATTCGGCCCCCGGCATTTATGCGCGCGCCTTCCTTGAAGGGCGCTTGAGCGCGGACGACCTGGCCCACTATCGCCAGGAACTCGGTGGCGCCAAGGCCGGAGCGCGTGGGCTGTGCAGCTACCCGCACCCGTGGTTGATGCCGGACTTCTGGCAGTTCCCCACCGGTTCCATGGGCATTGGCCCCATCAGTTCGATCTTCCAGGCGCGCTTCATGCGCTATCTGCAGCATCGCGGCCTGCAGGACACCGCCGAGCGTCACGTGTGGGGTGTCTTCGGCGACGGCGAAATGGACGAGCCGGAAAGCATGTCGGCCCTGACCCTGGCCGCGCGCGAAGGCCTCGACAACCTGACCTGGGTGGTTAACTGCAACCTGCAACGCCTCGACGGCCCGGTGCGTGGCAACGGGCGGATCATCGACGAGCTGGAGGCGTTGTTCGCGGGGGCAGGGTGGAATGTGATCAAGCTGGTCTGGGGGTCGGACTGGGACGCCTTGCTTGCCAAGGATGCCGACGGTTCCCTGGTCAACACGTTGTCGAGCACCATGGACGGTCAATTCCAGACCTTCGCCGCCAAGGACGGGGCCTACAACCGCGAACACTTCTTCGGCCAGAGCGCGGCGCTGGCCAGCTTGGTCAAGGGCATGAGCGATGAGCAGATCGACCGCCTCAAGCGTGGCGGCCACGACATGGTCAAGATCCATGCCGCCTATCACGCGGCTCGCCGGGTCAAGGGCAAGCCCACGGTGATCCTGGCCCAGACCAAAAAAGGTTTCGGCATGGGCGAGGCCGGGCAGGGCAAGATGACCACTCACCAGCAGAAGAAGCTCGATCGCGAGGCGCTGCTCGCGTTCCGCAACCGTTTCCAGTTGCCGCTGAGCGATGAACAGGCCGAGTCGCTGAGCTTCTTCAAACCCACGGATGACAGCCTCGAGTTGCGCTACCTGCATCAGCGGCGCACGGCCCTGGGCGGTTATGTGCCCAGCCGTAGCCAGGCCGCAGCACCGGTGAACGTCCCGCCCGTGAGCGGTTACGCCGGTTTCGCCACGGCGGCCGACGGCAAGGAAATGTCCACCACCATGGCCTTCGTGCGCATGCTGACCAACCTGCTCAAGGACAAGGCGCTCGGGCCGCGCATCGTGCCCATCGTGGCGGATGAGGCGCGCACTTTCGGCATGGCCAACCTGTTCAAGCAGATCGGCATCTATTCCAGTGTCGGCCAGCGTTATGAGCCGGAAGACATCGGTTCGATCCTCAGCTACCGCGAAGCCACCGACGGGCAGATTCTTGAAGAAGGCATCAGCGAGGCCAGTGCCATCAGTTCCTGGGTGGCGGCGGCCACCAGTTACTCGGTGCATGGCCTGCGCATGCTGCCGTTCTACATCTATTACTCGATGTTCGGCTTCCAGCGCGTCGGCGACCTGATCTGGGCCGCCGCCGACCAGCGCGCCCGTGGCTTCCTGCTCGGTGCCACGGCCGGGCGCACCACACTCGGCGGTGAGGGCTTGCAGCACCAGGACGGCAGCAGCCATCTCACCGCCGCCACCGTGCCCAACTGCCGCGCCTACGATCCGGCGTTTGCCGGTGAATTTGCGGTGATCCTCGACCACGGCATGCGCCAGATGCTGGAACAGGATGTGGACGAGTTCTACTACGTGACCCTGATGAACGAAAACTACCCGCAGCCAAGCCTGCCCGCAGGCGTGGAGGCGGCGGTCATCAAGGGCCTGTATCGCCTGGAAGGCGCCGCCGACGCCCGGGTACGCCTGCTCGGTTCGGGCACCTTGCTGCGTGAAGCCCAGGCCGCCGCGCGGTTACTGGCTGAGGATTGGCACGTGGCGAGCGAGGTGTACAGCGTCACCAGTTTCAGCGAACTGGCACGGGAGGCGCGGGAAGTGGAACGCTGGAACCGCCTGCATCCGCAGGCCGGCAAGCGCGTCAGTCACCTGAATGACTGCTTGCCGGCAGGTGCGCCAGTGGTTGCCGTGTCCGACTACGTACGCGCAGTACCGCAGATGATTGCGTCCTATCTGGACTCCAGCTACACCGTGCTCGGCACCGACGGGTTTGGTCGCAGTGATACACGGGCGGCGCTGCGGGATTTCTTTGAGGTGGATCGGCATCACATCGTGCTGGCGGCGCTTACCGCGTTGGTGGAGCAGGGCAGTCTTGAGCGGCAGGTGTGCCAGCAGGCGATTGAGCGGTATGGCTTGCAGGTGGATCGCGCAGCTTCCTGGACCTGCTGATTCCCCCCGTAGATACAACACCGCGTAAATCCGTAGCTGTCGAGCCCCGGCGAGGCTGCGTAGGCCGCGACTCGAGCTTGAATCGGCAGCGCGCCTGACGCAGCCTCGCTGGCAGCTCGGCAGCTGCTACGACGGTCACATGCTGCTGGCGATGAGGGGCTGACCGAACACTTCGCGTATAAACCCCGGGGCGATATACCGCTCGTAATGCGCCTCGGACAGCAGGAAAAACTCCCGGTCAATGGCATCGCGCAAATCCGCCAGGCTGCGTTCGCGAAACTCCGGCAACAACGCCAAGCCATAGGCGTCCAGCCTGGAAATCACCCGCGCGCCCCGGGCAATCAGCTGGTACGCCCAGCAATACGGCGACTGGTGCGGCATAAAGCGAATCTTGCGATCTTCCAGTTGCTGGCGCAGGCGCTGCGGGTCGAACACTTCCAGCTTGCTGGCCATCACCTGCACCAGCAATTGCTCAAGGCGCAGCCATACCGCCTGCTTTTCCTCGGCGTTGTAGCCATTCCACTGGATCACTTCATGGTGATAACGCTTGCAGCCTCGGCAGACCAGGTCGCCGTAAACGGTGGAGCACAGGCCGACGCAGGGGGTCTTGATGGTTTGATTGGGCATAAAAAACATCGACAAGTGAAACAACACGGCCCCAGAAAGGGGCCGTTTTTTAATCAATCCCAGCTCAGCGCACCGCCGGTCTGATACTCGATCACACGGGTTTCGAAGAAGTTTTTCTCTTTCTTCAAATCCATGATTTCACTCATCCACGGGAACGGGTTGGTCGTCCCCGGATACTCTTCCTTCAACCCAATCTGCGACAGGCGACGGTTAGCGATGAACTTCAGATAGTCTTCCATCATCGCAGCGTTCATACCGAGCACA
>NZ_JAOTNX010000012.1:0-312066 GCF_036346475.1 Pseudomonas sp. AM8 | reverse complement strand
GTATATTATGTTAAATCATATGTCAGGCTCAGCCACTTCCAGCTCTCGTCGCCTACTTATGAACATACTTCTCAGTGAATCAAGATTCATGGGGTGTGTTCCCGGAACGCTTACGTACTCGGCACCGTGAATCCGGCTTCACGTCGCGGACTTCACCCTTAATTTCATGCAGCCACTGGATGTAACTCAGGTATCGCCATGATAGCGCTCGAAGCGTTTAAGGGAGAAAGACGAGAGATCCAAGTCGGTCGAACCGCGTATGCACCACTGTGCAAACGCCTCGCCCAACGCGGCGGAATGTTTGAAGCCGTGACCGGAACAGGCGGACACCACCAAGGTGTGCTGCCACGACGGATGCTCATCGATAATGAAATGGCGATCCGGCGTCACGGTGTAGGCGCAGACAGCAGACTTGACCACGTTCGAGGTCACACCGACGATGCGGCCGCGCACCTGGTGCTCATACATGTCCCGCTCTTCCGCCGACGAGACCGTACGATCCATTGTTTGCGGCAACGAAGTAGTGTGGTATTGCGCGGTGGCGATTTTCAGGCTGCCCTCGCCGTGTAATGCGGGAAAGCCGTAGTTGATTTTGTCGTCGCCACGGCCATGAGTGAGGATAAACGTCGGTGAGTGATTCACCCACTCGGCGCCCTCCTCCAGCCCGAACCAGAACAGCTTCTGCCGGTAGACGCTGAGCAGGCTGTCAAACGGCTCGCCCAGCAAACCGCCGCTCCAGTTGCCGGCGCTAATCACAAGCTTATTTGCAAAGAGCGTGCGCAGATTCGTAGTGACATGGACTCCCTGCTCATTCGAGCTAATCCCTGTGACGGTTTCGCCTTTGTAGAGGATTGCTCCGTGTTGCTCGGCCAACTTGAGCTGCACATCAATGCAACGTTCAGGACGTACAAAACCTCCACCTGGCTCGAAATAGCCGATGGCAGTGTCGTGTACGTTGGCAAATTGTGGAAAGCGCTGGCGAATCTGTTCGGCGGATAAAACGTCGTGCTCGATACCATAGGCCTGTGCTAGGCCGATGGTGCGCAATGTGAAGTCGGTTTTATCGTTGGGGTCAAACTCGGGACTCGAAGTCAGAACCAATAGACCCGACTGTTCGAACAGCGACTCCCCTGACAATTGCTCAAGCTCGCGCCAGATGCGGTGGGAATTGCGCACAATGGGAACGTACTGCGCGCCCTCACCCACCGAAAGCCGGGTAATACGCGTATCGCCATGGCTGGAGCCCAGGTTGTGAGGTGGGTGATGGCGGTCGATACCCACAACATTCGCACCCGCCTTCGCCAACTGATACACCGTAGCGGCCCCCATGGCCCCCAACCCCAATACCACTACATCACACCGCTCGGACATCAACGCTCACCTGTCAAAAAGAAGCCAGTTGAAAGTGAAACCGGTTAAGAATCAACGACTAAAAGAGCATATGCATATTATCAACCGAGCATCACCGGCCGCTCTGTTGCTGCAATACTAGACAGTGCTGAGTCCAAACACGCGCCTCTCCCGGCAACACAGGAGAGGCCGCCTGCCTGCATACCGCTGAGCTATCAGAGGAATAGAAAAAACAACATCATAATGATGGCACTGTCTGATACCGTGCACATAAACACAGCCACTCCGAGGATTGTCATGGGCGCAGGCGCTCCTATTCCGCCGAATGAAATTGAACGGCTTAAAGAGGTCGCGAAATTTTGTCCAGCTGACAGCGAGTACGATACTGTCTTCGATAAAATCGTCGAGATGGCTTCTGCTTACTTCAACGCACCCATAGCGCTGATCTCGATCGTCGATGAGCATCAGCAATGGTTCAAGGCGCGCGTAGGGCTTAAAGAGACGCAGACACCACGAGAAGTGTCCTTCTGCGCTTACTCGACGCTGGATAACGCCCCGCTGGAGGTATTGGACGCGACGCTTGATCCCCGTTTTAAAGACAATTCCCTGGTAACGGGGCCTCCGTATATTCGTTATTACACAGGCACCCCACTGATTACCGAAGAGGGTTTTACGCTGGGAAGCCTGTGCATCATTGATACAGTCTCACGCGCCGCTATGAGTGAGCGTGATAGCGCGATGCTCAGCGGTTTTGCTGAACTGGTGATGATGCGCATCCACAGCATGCGCGCTCGAAACTTCGTCGACCAACCCACAGGGTTATTTAATCGACTCCGGTTTGAGGAGGATATACGCCAAGCGCTCAAGACCCACAGCGCGTGCCAAGCGTATGCGATTGACATCATCTCGCCAAAGTTCCTCAACGATATCGTGAAGGCGCTGGGCTACAGTTTTGCCACGGACTTGGTCCTGGCAATCAAAGCGCGCCTACAAAAGCTATTACCGCCACAGTGTCTACTTTATAAAATTAGCCCGACGCGGTTTGGTTTTCTCCTTGAGGAGGATCAAACGGCCGAGCACATTTGTGAAAACATCCTCAAGGACTTCAAAAAGCCTGTCGAATGCCACGCCATCCCCATACTCATGCAAGTCGGGATTGGCGTCCTGCCTATTCATAGCTCAGGGCTCCAGCAAGACTGGCTTCGCCTGGTGGTCAGCGCTGCGGATGAGGCGCGTGACCGCAGGCTGGGATGGTCGCGCTATGAACCCCATTTTGATGCGGCTCAACAACGGGCGTTCATGTTGTTGAGTTCGTTGCCGGAGGCGGTCAGCGCCGACAAACAGTTTAGCCTGGTGTACCAGCCAAAAATCAAACTGCCCTCAGGATGGTGTCATTCAGTAGAAGCACTATTGCGTTGGACACATCCTTTACTGGGGCCCATCAGCCCTGCTGAATTCATACCCTTGGCTGAAAAAACCGCACTCATACCCTCTGTTGGATTGTGGGTGCTCAACGCAATCATCCGGCAAGCGGTTATTTGGAAAGCGCAAGGTGTGCGCCTGCGGATAGCGATGAACATTACCGTCAGCGATCTTGAAAGCGCCGAATTCGTCGACGCGATGATCCATGAGATTCAACAGCACGGCCTGGACCCCGCTGGCTTTGAACTTGAGTTTACCGAAAGCATGCTCATGACCAACCCTGAAGAAGTCATCCGGCAACTGGAGCGTGTCCGTAAGTTTGGCGTAGAGGTTGCTGTTGATGACTTTGGCACCGGCTACAGCAACTGGGCTTATTTGAAGGAGCTCCCGGCTAATACCGTCAAGCTTGACCAATCTCTGATCAGTGGGCTGGGCAGCAATCAAAATGACAAGCAACTGGTTAAAACCCTGATCGGACTGGCTAAGGGGCTCGGCTACCGGGTGGTTGCAGAAGGCGTAGAAAATCAAGAAATCCTGGACCTGTTAATTCAGTGGGGATGTTCCGAAGCACAGGGTTATTTGATAGCCAAGCCTATGAGCGCCGAGGCATTAGAAGCCTGGATAGCACAAGGAATCGATGGAGGTCGGGGCCCGTAGAATGACTGCCGGGGACGCGTAAGCAAGGACTCTATAGATCGCGGACACCACCTGCATCGTTGTGTCCTCGATCGTGCCTTCATTACGGCATACAACCCAACCGTGATCTGCAATCGCTCGCTCGAATGCCTGGGTACACGCGCTATGTTCTTCCAGCTTATGGATCACCGTGCTGCTCAGCCCACGCCGTCGCGCAGCTGCCCTCGCCCATGAAATCTCAGGGGCGGTGACAATCCCGACATGCAGGTCTGGCACTCGCACGTTTCGATCAATGTTCAATTGCAGGATCTCTGCAAACGGAATTATCCGGCGAAACGCGGCATCCGACGGGTACCAGCGATCGATCAGGATGATGCTGCCTGGTGGCTGTTTAGCCAGCACCTGCCGGGAAATCCAGGCACGGCTGTCAGCAAAGCGTTCACACACCCGCAGCTCCAGCTCCCGGGAGGGACTTCTGACGAGCTGGTTAACAAGCGCCATTGTTCCCTCCCGGTAGGGATCGCTTTTTCTCTCGCAAAGCCGGATTACTTTTTTGTTGTCTGCCCTCAGTGCTTTCGTAACGGCCTCCAACAGCGTGGTTTTGCCGGTGCCCTTGGGCCCATCCAGAGAAACAAACAGCGGACGATTCATTCTTCACTTAACAATTGATATACCGTTTTTTTGCCCTGTCCGGACGCTGGAACCGCTCAGTGCGACTACGCGAAGGCCCTTATGAACAGAAAGTGATGAACACTCTACCCTTGTTTCGGCTCACGGGTCCCAAATCCACGCTGACAACCGCTGATGAGCATCGGTTATCGCCCATCAGTCATGCGTGAGTGAGGTACCAGCGCCAGTCCTGCTCCCCGACCTCAGCGTTGAAGTGACGGAACTCGCGCCATTTGATCGCCAGATACACCTTTAGGAATTCGGCGCCCAGCGCCTCGCGTGCCCACGTTGAATCCTGCAAGGCCTGCAACGCGGTCAGCCAGTCGGTGGGTAGAAAATCGGTCGCCTGCTCATAGCCATTTCCCACGATCGCCGGGCCGGGATCGCTTTGATGGGTGATGCCGTAGTGAATCCCCGCGAGTAATGCGGCGGCGGCAAGATACGGGTTGGCGTCGGCCCCGCAAATGCGGTGTTCGATATGTCGACTTAGTGCAGGGCCACCGGGCACGCGGAACGACACCGTACGATTGTTGACGCCCCAACTTTTGGCCAACGGCGCGTAACTGCCGGTCTGGAACCGGCGATATGAATTGGCATGGGGGCAAAATATCGCCAGTGAGTCAAACAAGGTCGCCATCATCCCGCCAATTGAGTGACGCAACAGTGGCGTACCCTGTGGGTCTTCGCTCGCATACAGGTTGTTACCCTCCTCGTCGGCCAGGCTGACGTGCAAATGCATGCCACTCCCGGCCTGGTCACTGAACGGCTTGGCCATGAAGCACGCTTGTAGCCCATGTTTGTTGGCGACACCTTTGACCAGGCGTTTGTAGCGTACGCCTTCATCAATAGCCTGGAGTGCGTCGAAACGATGTTCCAGGGTCAACTCGACTTGGCCTGGAGCGTACTCGGAGATGGCCGTCCTGACTGGCAGGCCCTGTAGCGCGCACGCAGCGTAGAGGTCATCAAGAAAAGGTTGCAGCTGTTCTAACTCGTATAGGCCATACACCTGCGGCGCCCGAGGACGGACGCCGTTTGACTGCAATGCCGGCTGCGGCCGACCGTTGGCATCGCGTTGCTGGTCCAGCAAGTAAAACTCCAGTTCAACGGCCATTACCGGGTGGAAACCATCGGCTTTCAGTCGGTCAATGACATGCACCAGTACGTGTCGCGGGTCCGCCGGTGCGGCGGGAATACCTTGGGTCGGGTGCATGCTCACCTGCACCTGACCGGTGGGGTTGGTGCGCCAGGGTTGCAGGGTCAGGCTTCCCGCCAAGGGGTATGTCCAACAATCGGCATCGGCGACATCCCAGACCAGGCCCGTGTCTTCGACGTCTTCACCCTGCACGGTCAAGGCGAGAATGGAGCTTGGCAGCGGCCGACCGTTTGCGTAGATCGCCAACAGTTCGTCGCGATGCAGCAGCTTTCCTCGCGGAACACCATTCGCGTCAATAAGGAACAACTCGATGCTCAGCACTTCAGGGTGGGCGGCCAGATAATCTTCGGCCTCTTTTTTATCAGCAAATTGCATATCAAACCTCTCGGCGCTTATTCAAGCGACTGGACAGTATTCAAGAACAATGGAACTTATGAAGAGATAACCCGCGCTCCAGATAGGGCAAGCAGCGTGGTCAGCGCGTTATCCAACTCACCGATCAGCCTGTCGACATCCCCTTCACTTGTTTGCGGACAGCACAGGGTCATGTTGTGAAAAGGCGTGATCAGGATCCCGCGATTGATCAGATAGAGGTGCAGCGCCATTTGAAGGCTGTCATGAAAAGCCGCCTCGGCTTGGGCACCTGTTCTTGGCGGTGTGGCACAGAATTGAAATTCACAACGAGCCCCCAACTCGGTTACCGACCAGTTCAATTGGTGCCGCTTGAACAACGCTCGAAATCCCTGGGCCAGTCTTGAGGCCAGGGGCAACATGTGCTGGTACGCAGACTCGGTCATGACCTCTTCGAGACTGACGCGCATGCAGCGCATCGCCAGTGCGTTGGCGGACAAGGTCGTTCCCATGCCACTGTGGCCATGCCCGCCGCTCGCTTCGCTGATGCTTTTCTGCGCATCGTGCATGGCCAACGCAACGTGCTCGGTCATGCCAAAGACTGCGCAAGGCACGCCACCGGCGATGGGTTTCCCCACTACGAAAAAGTCGGGCTTCAAATCCCATTGGCGCGTGCATCCACCGATGCCGGTAGAAATAGTGTGGGTCTCATCAATGACCAACAGGCTGCCGTATTTTCGCGTCAGCTCGCGGCACTGTTGCATGAACCCCGGATCGGGCAGGACCATGCCTATATTGGTCATCGCCGGCTCGCACATCAGCGCGCACACGTCGCCCTGAGCTAAAGCAGCCTCCAGTGCAGCAACATCGTTGAAGGGAATGGATCGACTGTATTGGGTCAAGTCGTAGGCTTGCCCCACCAGGCCCGAACGGTGCACGGTCTTGCCCTCTCGGTACCGGACCATCACGTCATCCACGGTGCCGTGATAACAGCCGTCGAACACCAGTAGAACATTGCGCTGGGTGATAGCGCGCGCCCAGCGCAGCACATAACGATTGGCGTCGGTAGCGTTGGCGGTAACTTGCCAATAAGGCAGCTCAAACCGCTGGGCCAGCAACTCTGCGCAGACCACCGCATCTTCGCCGGGCAGCATCGTGGTCAAGCCATTGTTCGCCTGCTCGGCTATGGCGCGGGCGATAGGATCAGGTGAATGGCCAAACATCGTGCCGGTGTCGCCGAGGCAAAAGTCTATGTAGTCATGACCGTCGACGTCGGTGAAGCGGGCACCTTTGGCACGCTGGACAAAGAGCGGCGAAGGCATCGACCAATCGCTCATCCAGTGCATGGGCACACCGTTGAACAGCGCCGCCTTGGCACGCTTGGCCAGCGCCATCGACGTTGGGTTGTTTTCTATAAACCGGGCACGCTCGGCTGCGGTAAAGGCAGCAATCGCTGATTCACAAACTCCACTGTTCGACATGACTAGAGCCCTTTGTTAAGTATCACATTAGTTAAACTTCGTTGCCGTATAGATAAGCCATACCCCATCATTCTCCAGGTGCAACATCAGCTCCCGAATATTGGGTGAATATCGCTCCGCGAACTTATAACGTGGGTGTTGGCTTTAACTATTTACATTGTCAGCTGACATATAGCCTTGATATATCGCGCAGATGTTCGTTCAAACGTCATTAACCGGATTGAGGGGCTTTATTCTCGACCAGGCAATTACCGCCATCGACCACGATAACTTCCCCGGTGATGTAACTGGATTCTGGAGACGCCAGAAATGCAACCGCCGCCGCCACTTCCTGGGGACTGCCCGCCCGCCCGATCGGGGTAAAGCGCCCCGCCTCTGCTTCAACCGGCGTGGTTGAGCCCGTGGTGATCCATCCGGGCGCCACGCTGTTGACGGTAATCCCGTGCTTGGCGACTTCAAGTGCCAGTCCCATGTTCATGCCCACCATCGCGGCTTTGGCAGCGCTATAAGCGGCTTCGCCCGGGTTGCTCCCGCGGGTGCCCGTGGTGGAACTGATATTGACAATGCGCCCGTAATTTCGCGCCCTCATAGCGGGCAAAACAGCCCGCGTCAGAAGAAAAGCGGTGGTTAAGTTTCTGGCCAGTGAAAGATTCCACTCATGCAGTTCCATACTCGCCAACTCCGAGAAAACCTCAGGGCTGCCTTGCATGGCCATACCGGCATTATTCACCAGAATATCGACCCGCCCCCAGACCGACACCGCCCAGAGGCCGAATTCACGCACCTGACGTTCATCGGTGAGGTCAACCGCCCTGCCCTCAACTTCAAACCCTTCTGCGAGCAGCTCTTTAACGCGTTCCTCGATGCGGCGGCTACTGGCGGTGATGATCAATCTCGCACCCGCTGCACCTAGCCTGCGAGCGATCGCCATGCCAATACCCGCTTCACTGCCGGCACCACTGACAAGTGCCACGTGCCCCTTCAAATCAGTATTTAACATGGTGTTCCCCACGTACTTAATTTGGAATAGAAGTGGAAATTAGGCTAATAAACCTGATAAATAAAGACGATCATCATCAGAAAATCTGACAACTGCCATGGCGTTCACCAGTGAGTCACTGAAAGTTTTCCTTGCGGTTGTCGACAGCGGCTCCTTCTCTGCCGCCGCACGCAAATTGGGGCGGGTACCCTCGGCCATCAACATGGCGGTGTCGCAGCTTGAAGCCGAGCTGGATTTATTGCTTTTTGACCGATCAACCCGCAAAGCCATTCCTACGGCAGCCGCCAAAGCGCTGGAGCCCCAGGCTCGACAGGTCGCCAGCCAGTTAAACTTGCTGGACGCCCATGCGCTCCAGCTTCATCAGGGGTTGGAGGAGCGCTTGGTCCTTGCGATGGCGCCGGAGTTGCAGACAGGCGTATGGAATCGTCCGCTGTCCATTATCGCCAGGGAGTTTCCCACGCTTGAAATCGAGATTCGCTCCGCGTCCCATCCGGAGGCGATGCGCATGCTCCATGAAGGGCGTGTGCAATTGGCCCTTGGATTTGAACGACCAGGGCTTGACGAGCGGGAGACGTTTCTTGAAGCGGGGAGCCAATTGTTGGTAGCCGTTGCCTCTCCGGATCATCCTGCGGCAGCCGGCAAGAAAAGCCCCTTGAGTGAAGAGCAACTGGTCAACGTCCGGCAGATCATCGTGGCTACTGGAGGGCCTACAGACTCTGATCCACGTGTTGTGCTGTCACGGCGGATTTGGCACAGCGACAATTACCTGGCAACGCTGGATCTGGTCCAGCAAGGATTGGGCTGGGCTTATCTTCCACAGCCGTTGGTACAACCTCTGATCAGTTCGGGCGCATTGACGGAGGTGGTGTTTGACAACATGCCGAGTCAGATGCGGCTATGGGTCGATATCATCTGGGTAAAGAACCGTCCCCTGGGGCTGGCAGCGAGTCGCTACCTGAGCCTGATGCGCAAGATTGTCGAGGACGAGCCGCGGCGTGTTTGAGAAAAAAACCAGCCGTATGGCTCATTGAGGCCACTGTTCAAGCAGTATCGAGACGAATTTTTCCGCCGCCGGCGAAAGCGATGCTCCCCGGCGGTAAACCAGGCCCAAGGAGCGGTTCACAACCGGCTCGATCAACGGGACGCTGACCAAGGTTGGATGATCTTCAGCCGGCATGGCCAGGCTCGGCATCGCCGAAACCCCCAGGCCGGCCTCCACCAGGCCCAGCGAAGTCGAGAGGTGCTGGACCTCGTAGAACCATTGCGGCCGCCAACTCAAGCCCGACAGCGCGTGATCGAGCAACATGCGGTTGCCGCTCAGGCGCCCTACCCCGATCAGGCGGTAATCGCTCAATTCGGACCAGGTGACCGAACTGCGTCCAGCCAATTCATGATCACGCCTGCACGCCAATACGAAAGGCTCGCTGACCAGGGGCACGAACTCAATGTCCGGATGCTGCCCACTCATCATGTTGATCCCGAAGTCGGCCTCCCCCCGCAGCACCGCTTCAAGCCCCTCATTGGCGCTCAAGTCCAGCAGGCGGATGCGGATTTTTGGGTAGCGCTCGTTGTACAGGCGAATGACTGATGGCAGGAAATAGAAAGCCGCAGTAGGGATACACGCCAGGGTTACCCGGCCAATCTGGCGTTCGGCCAGCTCGCGAATATTGAGAATCGACTCATCGAAGTCATCCAGCAACCGACGTGCCTTGGGCAGAAAGTCACGACCGACACTCGTGAGGCTGACCTTACGCGTGGTGCGATCCAGCAACGAGGTGCCCAACCCCTCTTCCAGTTTTTTAATTCGGCGACTGAGTGCCGGCTGAGACAGGTGCAAGGCATCGGCTGCTTCGTGAAAACTGCCAAGTTCAGCGATTTTCACGAAGGATCGAATGTCATTCAGCTCATATTCCATGTCTAATCTCACCCGCACAAGGCGTCAAAAGGAAACTCAGCGTAAATTTATCATTCGCAAAACGCAATAATCTCTTCAATCTTTGCATTTGAAACATTTTTTAAAGCTTGAGACTCTTGCTCCAAGAACATCAATTACACCGATTGATCAACAAGAGTCAGTATCATGCAAAGAATTCCCTGTGTGCTGATGCGCGGCGGCACCTCGAAAGGTCCGGTTTTTCTCGACTGGGATTTGCCCGCCGCCGTTGAGGCCCGCGACGAACTGCTGCTTAACCTGATGGGCTCCGGTCATGAACTGGAGATCGACGGCATCGGCGGTGGCAGCCCGCAAACCAGCAAGGTTGCGATTGTCAGCCCTTCGCTGCACCCGGATGCGGACGTTGATTACCTGTTCGTTCAAGTGATGGTTTCACAACGCAGGGTCGACAGCGCCCCCAACTGCGGCAACATGCTGTGCGCGGTGGGCCCGTTCGCCGTCGAGCAGGGTCTGGTCAAAGGCACCCCGGAGCGCACCCGTGTGCGTATTCGCAACGTAAACACCGGCACCTTTATTCACTCCGACGTGTACACGCCGGATGGCAAAGTCAGTTACGAGGGCGATACCGCCATTGATGGCGTGCCCGGTACGGCGGCACCGGTGCAACTGACGTTCCTCGATGCAGCCGGCAGCAAGACAGGCAAGCTCTTCCCCACCGGCAACACGCAGGACGTGATCGATGGCATTGCGGTGACCTGTATCGACATGGCGATGCCCATGGTGCTTGTCGAAGCCAGCCAACTGGGCAAGCGCGGCGATGAGAGCCCGGCGGAACTGGACGCCGATAAGGAATTCCTGCGACGCCTCGAGACACTGCGGCTTCAGGCCGGCCTGGCCATGGGCCTGGGCGATGTCAGCGACAAAGTGATTCCCAAGCCGGTACTGGTTTCGCCCGCGAAAGCGGGCGGCACGATCCAGGTTCGTTACTTCATGCCGCACAACTGCCACCGCGCGCTCGCCATTACCGGCTCGATTGGTTTGGCCACTGCGTGCGTGATCGAAGGCAGCATCGTTGCGCAGATGCTCGGCGGGATCAGTACGCCGCGCCTTGAAGCGGTGCGGATCGAACACCCGAGCGGCGGAATTGATGTCGTATTGTCCTACACCGGCGTCAACGGTGAGACAATTCAGGCCTCAGTCGTACGCACCGCCCGCAGGCTTTTCTCCGGCTACGTCTACGCCACTGACTCGCAGCGCCTTGCCGGATAAATTCCGATAGTCGTTGGCATTTTTGCATCCGCACAATTCTAAAAATGGGTGATGCCATGAAAGTTGTTAAATCGCTCTACTTCCAGATCCTCTGCGCCGTGGCGCTCGGCATCGTGGTCGGGCATTTCTGGGCCCAGCAGGCCATTGCACTCAAGCCCCTGGGTGACGCGTTCATCAAACTGATCAAGATGATGATTGCGCCCGTGGTGTTCTGCACCATCGTCACCGGCATCGCCGGGATGAGCGACAAGCGCTCCCTCGGGCGCCTGCTGGGCAAAACCATGCTGTTGTTCTTCGTCCTCACGGTGATCAGCCTGGTGATTGGCCTGGTCGCGGTGTACGTGTTCCAGCCGGGCGTCGGCATGAACATCGATCCCAGCCAGCTGAGCACCAAAGGATTGGCCCAGTACACGGAGTCGGCCGCAAAGCTTGGGGTGGTGGAGTTTTTCATGCACATCATTCCCGAGACGTTTATCGGCGCCTTCAGTAAAGGTGAAGTGTTGCCGGTGCTGTTTATCGCGGTGTTGTCCGGCTTTGCCTTGTCGTCGCTGGGCGAGCGTGGCAAACCGGTACTCGACGTGCTCGAATCCGCCTCGCAAATGGTCTTCAAGATCTTTTCCTACCTGATGCGTTTTGCACCGGTCGGCGCTTTCGGGGCCTTGGCGTTCACTGTCGGCCAGTACGGCATCACCTCGCTGGGTTCGCTGGCGAAGTTGATCATGACCTTGTACATCGCCTGCGGCTTTTTCGTGTTCGTGGTACTGGGCAGCATTTGCCGCGCCAACGGCTTCAGCCTGTGGAAGCTGCTGCGCTACTTTCGGGAAGAGTTCCTGGTGGTACTCGGCACCTCCTCCACGGAACCGGTGATGCCGCGCATGCTGGAGAAACTCGAGGCACTGGGTTGCAAAAAAGGCGTCGTCGGCCTGGTACTGCCCACCGGCTACTCGTTCAACCTGGACGGCACGGCCATCTACCTGTCGTTGGCGGCGATTTTCATTGCCCAGGCCTGCAACATTGATCTGAGCCTGACGCAGATCATCACCATGCTGGCGATCATGCTGCTGTCCTCCAAAGGCGCCGCCGGGGTTACCGGCAGCGGGTTCGTGGCACTGGCCTCGACCCTGACGGTCATTCACGACATCCCATTGGCCGGCCTGGCATTGCTGATCGGCGTTGACCGCTTCATGTCTGAAGCCCGCGCCCTGACCAGCCTGGCCAGTAACGCGGTAGCGACGGTGGTGATTTCGATGTCTGAAAATGCCTGCCACCGCGAAACGCTGAACCGGATGCTCGACGCAAAATCTTCTGCCGCACCGGGAAAAGCCTGGGACGACCTGAAGGACGCCAAACGCGTCTAGAGACAACCGGATAACGCTTCCCCCCTGACTTGACTGCCCCCCCTCCCCGCCAGGCGCGTTGTGCCGCCCGGCGGGTCAGGGCGCGTGCGCCTCGGCGTCAGCCATTTTTACGATAACAACAAGAGAATCGTCCTATGCTCGCTTTCCTTGGCTTGGCCATGGTGGTCGTATTCACCTATCTCATCATGACAAAGCGTTTGTCGCCCATCGTCGCGCTCACCGTGGTTCCCATCGTCTTCGCGGTGATCGGCGGCTTTGGCGGCACCACCGGCAAGATGATGCTCGACGGCCTGAAAATGGTCGCCCCGTCTGCCGCGTTGCTGCTGTTTGCGATCCTGTTCTTCGGCCTGATGATCGACGCAGGCCTGTTCGACCCGCTGATCCGCAAAATCCTGAAGAGGGTCAATGGCGACCCGATGAAGATCGCCGTAGGCACGGCCCTGCTGTCGTTGCTGGTAGCGCTCGACGGCGACGGCACAACGACCTACATGATCACCTGCGCCGCAATGCTGCCGCTGTATAAACGCATCGGCATGAACCCGATGATCCTGGCGACCCTCTCCATGCTGTCGCTGAGCATCATGAGTGGCATGACGCCCTGGGGCGGCCCCGCGACACGGGCTATTGCCGCGCTGGGCCTGGATGCCGGCGAGTACTTCGTGCCGTTGCTGCCGACCATGATCGGCGGTGCCCTGTGGGTGATCTTCACGGCCTTCATACTGGGTCGCGCAGAGCGCAAGCGTATCGGCAACGTGCAACTGCAAAGCGGCGGCGGCGATTGCTACATCGATGCGATTCTCGAGGACACGCCCCACAAACGTCCGAAGCTGGCCTATGTCAATCTGGTGCTGGTGATCGCGGTGATGGTGGCACTGGTGATGGGGCTGATGCATTCCGCGATCCTGTTCCTGATCGGCTTCGTGCTCGCGCTGATGATCAACTACCCGCAATTGGACATTCAGAAAGAACGCATCCTGGCGCACTCGGGCAACGCCATGACCGTGGTGTTGCTGGTATTTGCCGCCGGGATCTTTGCCGGGATCTTTTCCGGTACAAAGATGGTGGATGCCCTGGCACAGACCCTTGTCGACTGGATCCCGCCATCCTGGGGCCACCTGTTTCCGTTGGTGGTTGCGATCACCAGCATGCCGCTGACCTTTGTACTGTCCAATGACGCCTACTATTTTGGCGTGGTGCCGATCCTGGCCAATGCCGCCGCCGCTTATGGCATCGACCCGGTCGAAATCGCCCGCGCCTCGATCCTGGGCCAGCCTGTTCACCTCATGAGTCCGCTGGTGGCCTCGACCCTGTTGCTGGTGGGCATGGTCGATCGCGATATCGGCGACTTCCAGAAGGCCACCGTCAAATGGGCCGTGCTGACCTCCCTGGTCGTCACCGCCCTGGCCTTGTTGACCGGGGCCATCAGCCTGTTCACCTGATTCACCCATAACCTTTGCTGTCTTCCATCGCGCCTCACTCACGAGGCGCGTGTCGCCCTGCACCCCAAATAACAACAACGAGTCATTTGCCATGAACCATGTGTATACCCGTCGGGCTTTGTTTTGCGCGTTAGGCCTGGTACCCGTCGCAGGGGCCAACGCCGAAGGTTTTATTGATGACAGCAAACTCAAGCTGCAACTGCGCAATGTGTATTTCAACGAGAACTTCCGCGACGAGCACGGCTTGAGTGCGCGAGCCGCCAGAACGGCAAAAAGCGAACGTACCGAGTGGGCCCAGGGATTTCTGCTGGACTATCAGTCCGGATTTACTGCGGGCACCCTCGGCTTCGGCGTGGACGCCCTGGGGCTCTATGGGATAAAGCTCGATTCAGGGCGCGGGCGCAGCGGCACCGGGCTCATGCCGGTGCATGATGACGGGCGGGCGGCCGGCGAGTTTGCCAGCGCCGGCGCTACGGCAAAAGCCAGGTTCGCCAAAACCACGGTCAAGTACGGCACCTTGCTGCCCAAGACGCCGGTGCTGATTTACAACGATGCGCGCTTGTTGCCCCAGACCTACCAGGGCACCCAGGTCAGCAGCAGCGACATCGAGAACCTGACCGTGACCGGCGGGCATCTGGACCGTTTCAAACTGCGCGACTCCACCAACAGCGTGCCGATCGTGCCTGATGGCTACAGCGGGGAAAAATCCGGTGATTTCAACTACGCCGGGGCTGAGTACAAATGGGGCAAAAACCTGCGCTTGAGTTATTTCTACGGGGAACTCGAGCACTTCTACCGACAGAACTTCGCCGGTATCCAGCACGACCTGCCGCTGGCCGGGGGCGTGCTGACCAGCGACCTGCGCTACTTCAACAGCGTTGATAGCGGCTCTGCCTACGCAGGCAAAATCGACAATGACATGTTCAGCGGCCAGTTGTCCTACGTGATTGCAGGCCATACCCTCGGTGGCGGCTACCAGGCCCTTCGCGGTGATGCCGGTTTACCCTACATCAGCGGCGCAACCGTCTACTCGTTCAGTAATGCTGGCATCGGCAAATTCATTGAGGAGGACGAGAAGACCTGGATGCTCAACTATGGCTACAACTTCGCCGCCGTCGGCGTGCCCGGCCTGACCTTCTCAACGCGCTACCTGAGCGGCAATGACGGCAAGTCCGCCACCACGGTCAAGGAATGGGAGCGTGATACCGAGCTGGCTTACGTTGTGCAAGCCGGCACGTTCAAAGGGCTGGGCGTGCGCATGCGCAACTATGTCTACCGTTCTGAGTTCTCCCGCGGCCGCGACAGCAATCGCCTCTACCTCACCTATGACATTGCCCTTTGGTAAGTCGACGATCGCGGCCCTTGCGGCCGCTTTCCTACAGATTCAGGTGAGGAACCCCACGCATGCTGTTTAAAAACAAAGTACTGATGCTGGTGCTGACTCCGGTGGTGCTGTTGTCCACGGTGCTGGCGCTGACAACGAGCACCACCTTGCTGTCGAGCGCCGAGCAGGAAGTCACGGCGACCCGGAAACGCCTGCTGGATGAAAGCCGGGAACGCTTGAAAGACTACGCCAACCTTGCCCGAACCTCGGTAGCGGAGCTGTATGCGCAGGCCGAGACGGGGGACACCGCAACGCGTGCGCTGGCGATCGCGCGACTGTCGAAAATGAAGTATGGGGACGACGGCTATTTTATCGGTTACGACAGTCAGGTCGTGCGCCTGTTTCGTGGTGACAGCAGTGAAGGCGTCGGCACCAACATGAGTGACCGCAAAGACAAGAACGGGATTTACCTGAATCGGGAAATGGTTGCCGCAGCGAAGAACGACAGCCACTTCGTCAACTATTCGGGGGCCCTGATCAATACGGATAAAGTCGCTCCCAAGCTGGCTTACAGCTTTTACCTGCCAGCTTGGGACATGGTCGTGGTCACCGCGATCAATCTCGACCGAATCGAAAGCCAGGTTGCCCAAGTACGAGGGGAAATCCATCAGCGTGTGCGCAGCCTGGTCTACGGGATAACCGTCATTGCCTTGATTGCGCTCGGGATCACCGGTGTGCTCGCAGTGTTAATGGTTAAAAGCAGCCTGCGTCCCCTCTCGCGGATTCGCGAGCACCTCGATGAGATCGCCGCGGGCGAAGGCGATCTGACACGGCGCTTACCCATCAGCCGCGACGAGTTCGGCCAGGTGGCCGTGTCGTTCAATGCCTTCGCCGATAAGATTCATGGGCTGGTCGGCCAGATCGTCGGCATGGCCAGAGAATTGAATACATCCGTGACCCAGGTGGCCGAACAGAGCAAATGCATCGATCAGGTCATGGAACAGCAACGCCAGGAAACCGATCAAGTCGCTGCAGCAATCAATCAGATGTCATCTGCGGCGCAAGAGGTCGCCAACAGTGCCCAGAGCGCTTCAGAGGCAGCGGGCGAAACCGATGTGCAGGCCCAGCACGCCAGGCAGGTCGTCAATGAAAGCATCACCCGGTTGGGAAGCCTGACCGAGGACCTGTCCGCGGGAGGCGCCTCGCTGAAAAGCCTGCAAGGCGATGTAGCAGGCATTGTCACGGTGCTGGATGTAATCCGCTCGATCGCCGAGCAAACCAACCTTCTCGCACTCAACGCCGCGATCGAAGCCGCCCGGGCCGGGGATGCAGGTCGCGGATTTGCCGTGGTTGCCGACGAAGTACGCGCGCTGGCAAGCCGGACGCAACTCAGCACCCAGGAAATTCAAGCGATGATCGAGCGCCTTGACCAGGCCACCACCAAGGTCGTCACTGCAATGAGTCACTCCGGCGCAGCAGGTCATGGCGTCAGCCTGCACGCTGGACAAGCCGGGCAGTCGCTGGGCAAGGCGGTCGAGTTGATCGTTACCATCAACACCATGAACGCGCACATCGCCAGCGCCGCGCAAGAGCAGACGTCGGTTGCAGAGGCCATCAATCGCAGTGTCCACCAGATAGCCCGCGCGATTGAAAACGTCGCAGACCAGACCCAAAGCGGCGTACACACGGTCGATGAGCTGTACGCCATCGGTCATCGCCTGGAAGGCCTGTTGAGGCAATTCAAGATTTAACCACCGTGTTTCCTGCGCCCAGTGCGTTGAGGCATTGTCCGCGGCGCTCAAAGCGCGGAATCGGCAACCCCAGGCTTTCGCGCAAGGTCGTCCCTTCATACGCTTTGCGATACACGCCACGGGCCTGTAATAACGGTATGACGTCTTGGGTAAAACGCTTGAATTGCTCGGGGTGCCCGATGTAGATGTTGAAGCCATCCACGGCGCGGGCCTCGAACCAGTCGGCCATTTTCTGCGCGACCGTGTCAGCAGTGCCCACGAATGCGCCGGGACGCAGTTGGCGACCAAACTCTACGGCCTGGCGCAACGTGAAACCTTTCTCGCGAGCCTGATCGGCAATCCGTTTGGCTGCGGTAAAAAAGCTGCTGCGCGCAGACTCGAGGCTTGCCTGGGGAAACGGCGCATCGAGGTCGTACTGGCTGAAATCATGCCAGCCAAAGTTACGTCCAAATTCCTTCAGTGCGAGTTCAAAGCTGTGGTCGACCTGATGGTAGTGCTGCTCGATTTCACGGGCGTGCTCATCCGTGTCGCCGACGTAAATTTCAGCGCCAGGCATGACCAGTATCTGCTCCGGGTCGCGCCCCCTTTGTGCTGCCCTGCCCTTTATATCGCGGTAGAAAGCCTGGCCCTGCTCGATACTGGCGGCATGGGTAAAGATCACATCGGCGGTGGCGGCACCCAGCTCGCGCCCCTGCGGTGAATCACCGGCCTGGAATATCACCGGCTGGCCTTGGGGTGAGCGTTGGATGTTCAGCGGGCCGACCACCGAAAAGTGCTCGCCCTGGTGATTCAGGCGATGCAGTTTGCTCGGGTCGAGAAACTGCCCGGTCGCCCGGTCGCGCACGAAGGCATCTTCCTCGTAGGAGTTCCACAAGCCCTGCACAACCTGGACGTGTTCAGCCGCTCGGCCGTAGCGCGTGTCGTAATCGTAGTGTTCGTCCCGGCTGTAGTTGCCTGCCGTGCCGGCATCGCCGCTGGTCACCACGTTCCATCCCGCACGACCTTTGCTGATCAGGTCCAGTGAAGCCAGGCGCCGCGCAACATTGTAGGGCGAGTTGTAAGAGGTGGTCAGCGTACCGACCAAGCCTATATGGCGTGTGCTCACAGCCAGTGCCGAGAGCAGCGTCAGCGGTTCCAGCCGATTCAGATAATGGGAGGGCGACCCCGGTGTGATGAACTGGCTGTCGACGATAAACATCAAGTCGAACAACGCCGCCTCGGCCTGACGCGCAATATCGATGTACCAATCGACGTTGACGCTGGCGTCGGCCGGTAATTGAGGATCGAGCCACAGGTTATGGCGACCCGGCCCGCCACTGCCCATCGTCAAGGCACCCAGTTTGAGCTGTCTGTTGGTCATGTCCAGAGTATTCCTTGACGCCTCACGGCTGGTTATCAGCGACGGCTGGCTGCAAGGACGCCGCGAATGACTGATCGAACAGATTGGCTGCCGGGTACGGTTTGACCAGCCCTTGGCCAGCAAAAAAGTCCACGGTTTTTTGCGCCTCTGCTGGCGACTGGGCAGTCACCGGCTCGACGGTGGTGCGCGCGCGGGCAAACCAGGCGCGCGCTATACCGGCGTCCGCACGCGTACGCCTGGCCCACGCATCGGCATAGGCGTCGGTGTTGGCCGGGGTTTGGCGAGCCCAGTCACGCGCCTTTTTCAGGCGCAGGAGAAAATCGCTGATCTGCACACGCTTGGCTTCGACGGCACGGGCGTTGGCTGCAATGAAGCTCTGGGCCGGAATCAATCCGTCAGCCGTCGCGAGCACCCGCGCACCTTGGCGTTCCTGCTGCGTAACGTAAGGTTCCCAGGTGGCGATAACGTCCACCGAACCGCCTTCCAACGCATGGGAGGCGTCCAGCGCGCTGAGGTAGCGCAACTCCAGTGAGTCTCGTGGCACGCCGGCTTTATCCAGCGCAGTCAACAGCAGTTGCTGGCTCCAGGAGCCTTTCCAGATGGCCGCACGTTTGCCCGCGAGATCCGCAAGGCTCCTGATCGGCGAATCCTTTTTCACCAGAATGGCCACGCCGTCGAGATTTTGCCGACTGACCGCAATCACTTTGATGGGCGCGCCTAATGCGCCCAGGAACAGCACGGGCGCATCACCCAGCAAGCCAATGTCCAGGCTGCCGACGTTGAGTGCTTCGGCAACCGGCGACCCGGCAGTGAACTGCTTCCATTCAAGGGTATAGGGCAGGTTTTCAAGCACCCCCGCCGCTTCCATCGCGGCCTGGGCGTTGTAGCTTTGGTCGCCCACCACCAGCGTTTGCGCATTCGCGGTCAGGCACAGCAATACGGCCGCCAACCCGGCCGCCAGTCTCGTCAGGTAACGCACGTTCGTCTCCAGATGCCTTGTCAGGCCGTTCAAGTCGATCCGCGCGTACGGTCTCGATAGTGTTCACAGGAATAATCTGCCCACACCATAAGGACCGGATCGGCCGCTGTAAACTTCTTATAATGCATAACGTAATTCTATAATAATGCGAAATAAGCATTTTAAGGCCGGCATGCACCATCTGTTTCCAGCATACCCCATGCTCAAACGTCATAATCCCCGACCCGCCTGCATGGTAATCTCGCGCGACCACGAATAGACATAGATCGTCACGTGACGATGACCAGAGCCAGGAAAGAACATGCCCAAAAAATCTCATTCGACGCTGCGCCGCAACTTCCGCGAATTGCTGGCCAAGCCGAGCTGCGTTGAAACCGCTTCCGTATTCGACCCCATGTCCGCCCGTATCGCGGCAGACCTGGGGTTTGAGGTGGGTATCCTGGGAGGGTCAGTCGCGTCGTTGCAGGTATTGGCGGCGCCCGATTTTGCCTTGATCACGCTGAGTGAGTTCGTCGAGCAGGCCACCCGTATCGGCCGCGTCGCCCAGTTGCCTTTTATTGCCGATGCCGACCACGGTTACGGCAATGCACTCAACGTGATGCGCACCGTCGAAGAGCTTGAGCGCGCCGGCGTCGCGGCATTGACGATTGAAGACACGCTGCTGCCTGCACAATTCGGGCGTAAATCCACCGACCTGATTTCCATCCAGGAAGGCATCGGCAAGGTCCGCGCCGCCCTGGAAGCCCGTGTCGATCCTGAACTGTCGATCATCGCCCGGACCAACGCCGGCGTGTTGTCCACCGAAGCGGTGATCGAGCGCACCCGGGCTTATCAGAAAGCCGGTGCCGACGGCATCTGCATGGTGGGTGTCAGCGACTTCGAGCACCTGGAGAAGATCGCGGAAAACCTCACCGTGCCGCTGATGCTGGTGACCTACGGCAATCCCAAGCTCAACGACGCCCAGCGTTTGGCGGATTTGGGCGTGCGCGTGGTGGTTGCCGGCCATGGCGCGTACTTTGCGGCGATCAAGGCTACTTACGACAGCCTCCGTGCCCAGCGCCAGCTGACCCACAGCACCTCGAACCTCAGTGCGACGGAACTGACCCATACCTACACGCTGCCTGAAAGTTACGTGGCGTGGGCCAAGGAGTTCATGGACGTGGAAGAGTAATAACTGCGTGGAGTAAGGGGCCAATTACTCCAGCGCCCTCGCCCTTGTTAGTTCAACTTAAAAACTCCCCATGGAAAAAAATCCGCCGTAGCAACTACGGCGGCAACCAAAGGGTATTGTCGAAGCAGAGCGGCTAAGACAGTCCCCACGCTACACCTCCCGCCGATTAAAAATAGTGAAGTTTAATTAATCGAGTTTCATCCCCGGCACACCTGCAGGCCGCGCAAAATCTGCCTGGAGTCAGCTTCGGCAAACCCGTCGAAGACAATAAGAAACCGTAACGCCTCACTTTAAAATTCTGCCCATACAAGCGTGTACGCCTGCCAGACAGTGCGGCGTTTCTGTGCGCGTTCATTATTCCGGGGAAGTTAATAACATGATTAAACAGTGGAGCCTGTTGGCGCTGGCGGTGTGCGCCAGTATCAGCCCCGTGGCGTTTGCCGAGTCCGTCACGGACCAGGCCGATGCCAAGGGTTTTATCGACGGCAGCAGCGTCACCGGCTTGTTGCGCAACTATTACTTCGACCGCGACCGTGCGAGCGGCAAGGCCGACAACCGCGACTGGACCCAGGGCGCCATGCTCAACTACGCCTCGGGCTTCACCCAGGGCACCCTCGGCTTTGGCGTGGATGCCTACGCCTACGGCGCGCTGAAACTCGACGCTACCCACGCGGACGCCGGCACCGGCGACCTGCCGACCGATCGGCACGGCGATCCCGAGAATGCCTACGGTTCCGTCGGTGCTGCGGTGAAACTCAAAATTTCCAAGACCCAGTTGAAGTTCGGTGACATGCAGCCCACCGCGCCGGTCTTCGCCACCGGCGGCACCCGCCTGCTGCCGCAGACCGCCACCGGCTTTGATCTCACCAGCAGCGAAATCAGCGGACTGGACCTGGAAGCCGGGCACTTCACCAGCACCAACAGCGGCATGACCAGCAACCATGACCACGATATTTACGCTACCTACGCCAACGTGGCGGCCAACAGCGCGAGCTTTGTCGGCGGCAAATACACCTTCACCCCGTCACTGAGCGCGACACTGTATGCCGGCGAACTGGAAGACATCTGGCGCCAGTACTACACCAACCTCAACTACGTCATCGCCCTTCCCCATGACCAATCCCTGGCCCTGGACGGCAACCTGTACCGCACCCTCGACACCGGCGCCGCCAAGGCCGGCGCGATCAACAACACCACCTACTCGGTGGCGGCGGCCTATTCGTTCCTGCAGGCGCACACGCTGACGCTGTCGTTCCAGAAGGTGCACGGCGACACGCCCTTTGACTACATCGGCACCGGTAACAACGGCGCGGGTGAAGGTGGCGATTCGGTGTTCCTGGCCAACTCGGTGCAGTGGGGCGACTTCAACGGGCCGGGCGAGCAGTCGTGGGGGATTCGTTATGACTTGAACATGGCCAGCTATGGCGTGCCGGGGTTGAGTTTCATGAGCCGCTATATCAACGGTTCGGACATCAACGGCACCCACACCCCGGTCAACAGCGCCTATGCCGGCGATTACGGTGCCGACGGCGCCCATCACGAGACGGACGTGGAGGCCAAATACGTGATCCAGAGTGGCCCGGCGAAAAACCTGTCGTTGCGCGTGCGTGATGCCATCGTGGCGTCCAACGCCGACCAGCGCGATGGCGACTTGAATGAGCTACGGGTGATCGTCGACTACCCATTCACCTTGCTGTAAAGGGAGCTTTGTCAGGAGAGGGAATGGCTCCCTCTCCACGCCTAAAACGCGATCAGCCTACCCAGCCGACGGCAGTTTTCGGAATCACTTCCGACTCATCCAGTTTCGACGCAAACATACTCACAGCCTGCACCGCATCACTGGTGCTGGTGCGAATCTGCAAAATCACCGAACCCGCCTGGTCCGCCAGGTTCACACCGCGTTGCGCGCCCTCTTGGGTGGAGCTCATGCTGGCCACCGCGTCGCGGGTTTCCGACAGGATCATGCCAATCATCTCGGCGATTTCCGCGGTAGAGCGGCTGGTACGCCCCGCCAACTGCCTGACCTCATCGGCCACCACGGCAAAACCACGCCCTTGGTCGCCCGCACGGGCAGCCTCGATGGCCGCGTTGAGGGCCAACAGGTTGGTTTGGTCGGCGATGCCTCGAATGGTATTGACGATGGCGGTAATTTGCTCGGAGCGCTCGCCCAATTGCCCGACCAGACGCGCCGATGCGCCGATGTTCTCGGCGATCCGGCGCATCTCTGTCGCCGTATCCTGGATCACCTGGGTACCGTGCTCGGCAAACCGCTCGGTCTCGGAGGAAATATGGTAGGCCCGGGAGGCGCCGCGTGAGTCTTCCTCGAACTTTTCCACGCGTTCAGTGATGTCACTGGCAAACTTGACGATCTTGATCAGCGTGCCGTCGCCGTCGTAGACCGGGTTGTAACTGGCCTCCAGCCACGCGACACGGCCATGCTTGCCTAGACGTTTGAATTGCCCGGTGAAAAATTCACCGTTGTTCAAGCGTCGCCAGAAGTCGGTGTACTCGCTGCTGTTGATCAGGCTGGGTTCGCAAAACAGGCGGTGGTGCTTGCCTTTGATTTCGGCCAGCGTATAGCCCATGACGTGCAGAAAGTTCTCGTTGGCGTCCAGCACCTGACCGTTCAAGTCGAACTCGATCACTGCCATTGCCCGATCCACTGCGGCCAGTTTGCTGCGGGTCGCCGCCTCCTGTTCGACTTTGGCGGTGACATCCAGGGCGTACTTGACCACTTTCAGCACTTGGCCACGCTCATCCAGCACCGGGTTGTAGCTGGCTTCCAGCCAGACGGTCTTGCCGTGGGCATCCACGCGCTTGAAGGTGCCCGATACGAACTTACCGGACTTGAGCTCACCCCAGAACTGGCTGTAGGCGGGGCTGTTGGTCAGCGCCGGCAAGCAAAAGTCCCGGTGGGATTTGCTCGCCAATTGGTCGCGACTGTAGCCCAGGGTTTTCAGGAAGTTATCGTTGGCACGCAGGACCTTGCCGTTGAGGTCGAATTCGACTACCGCCATGGAGCGTTCCAGGGCGCTGATCAGTCCTTTGTACTCGGTGACTTCGGCCGTCCTGGCCGCCAGTTCGGTTTTGAGTGTTGTATTGAACATGACGAGCCCTCAGCCGTGCGGAAAAACCTGTGTCTTGACTCGCTATCGGCTGGGAAATACGCGACTTTAAGGGGCGCAGCAGGATTATTTTCTGGCGTCAAATTATTGCTTGAGCCCGCAGGATTCAAGGCTTTGCGGCAAGCGAAGCCAAGCGCTCCCGCATACCGGTACTGGCCGCCGGGCCGGCCTGCAACACACAGTCCTCCAACGGCACGATGTGTCCCTCTGCACTCGCCAACATCGGCTGCACCGGCCGCCCCGTGTCCCGCTCGACCAACTCGACACTGGTGCCTTCTTCGGCGTAATGCCGGTTGCCCCACGCCACCAGCGACATCAGCACCATGCGGAAATCCTCGCCCTTGGCGGTCGGCACATATTCATAGCGCGGCGGCCGCTCACTGTAGGCCCTGCGCTCCAGCATCCCCGCCTCCACCAACGCTGTCAGGCGGCGCGTGAGCATGTTCGGCGCGATGCCCAGGCTGCGCGAAAACTCATCGAAGCGGCGCAACCCCTGCAACGCGTCGCGCATGATCAGGATGCTCCACCACTCCCCTACCCGTTCGAGGCTGCGGGCGATGGGGCATTCGTCGCGGGTCAGGGACTTGCGTTGCATAAAGGTTCCTAGGGGCCGGTGCAAAGTTGTGTGACGCCATGTTACTTTCATCATGATAGTGACGTCCATAGAGTCTGAACCCTCAATGCAACCGGAGTCGATTGATCATGAGTAAACGTATCGTTGTGACAGGCATGGGTGCGCTGACACCGTTGGGCGCTGACGTGGAGTCAACCTGGAAACGCCTGTTGAACGGGCAGTCGGGCATTCGTCGCCTGCCTGAAGAACTGATCGGCGACCTGGCTATCAGCATCGGCGGCCAAGTGCAGAGCGTGCTGCAGGACCCTGAAGCCGGGTTCGATCCTGATCGCCTGCTGGCCGCAAAAGAGCAGCGCAAGATGGACCGTTTTATCCTGTTCGCACTGGCTGCGGCCGACGAAGCCCTGAAGCAGGCCGGCTGGGCACCGAACACCGTGGAGCAGCAGGAACGCACCGCCACCATCATCGCCTCGGGCGTCGGCGGTTTTCCGGCCATCGCCGAGGCGGTACGTACCACCGACAGCAAGGGGCCGCGACGCTTGTCGCCGTTCACCATTCCATCGTTCCTGAGCAACATGGCCGCCGGGCATGTGTCGATCAACTATGGCTTGAAAGGCCCGCTGGGAGCGCCGGTCACGGCCTGTGCGGCGGGGGTGCAGGCGATTGGCGACGCTGCGCGGATGATCCGTGCCGGTGAAGTGGACGTGGCGGTGTGCGGTGGCGCCGAAGCGGCGATCCACCGCGTCAGCCTGGGCGGCTTTGCGGCGGCGCGGGCGTTGTCCAGCGACTTCAACGACGCCCCCGAGCGCGCCTCGCGCCCGTTCGATCAGGCGCGTGACGGCTTTGTCATGGGCGAAGGCGCCGGCATCCTGGTCATCGAGGAACTGCAACACGCCCTGGCACGCGGTGCCCAGCCGATTGCCGAGCTGGTGGGCTATGGCACCAGTGCCGATGCCTACCACATGACCGCCGGCCCGGAAGACGGCGACGGTGCACGCCGGGCGATGACGCAGGCGTTGCGTCAGGCCGGGATCGAGGCGTCCGCGGTGCAGTACCTGAATGCCCACGCCACCTCGACGCCGGTGGGCGACAAGGGCGAATTGGCAGCCATCAGGACCGTATTCGGTGTCGGTGGCCACCTGGCGATCAGCTCGACCAAGTCCGCCACCGGCCATTTGCTGGGCGCCGCGGGCGGCATCGAGGCGATCTTCACCGTACTTGCCCTGCGCGATCAGGTCGCACCGGTGACCCTCAACCTGGAACACCCGGATGACCTGGCCGAGGGCCTGGACATGGTGCGTGGTGACGCGCGGCCGATGGCGATTGAATACGCGCTGTCTAACGGCTTCGGGTTTGGTGGCGTGAATGCCAGCGTGTTGTTCCGCCGCTGGGTATAAGCCAGCGGTTTGCCCCTGGGATTGTTTTCGGGGACCATGGCGCCTTCCGTTATTGCCAACAAGAGGCGCCCATGGCCAACCACGACCTGTCCTACACCCCCGATCCGGATGCCGACTCGATTTCTTCCGACGTTGTCGGTTTCAACGGCATCCTGGTCTCCACCCAGATCCCGACCCGCGCCGACGGCAGCCTGGAACTGGGTGACATCACCCTGCAAAGCGAATGCACCCTGCAAGCACTGAAAGTGGCCCTGGAAAAAGCCGGCAGCTCCATGGACCGGGTCATGCACCTAACCATTTATCTGACCGATATGGCCGACCGCGCCGCCTTCAATGAGGTCTACAAACGCTTCTTTGCCAAGCCCTGGCCCGTGCGCGCGGCGGTTGGCGTGGCTGCACTGGCGGTAGACGGCATGCGCGTGGAAGTCACCGCGATGGCCGCTCAAGCCTGAAGTAATGCCGGTCAGGCATTTCACAGCTACAATGCGCGCCTCAACCGTGACAAGCCTGACTAAAAAAACTATGTCCTTGCCCAAGCATCACCTGGAATTGCTCAGCCCTGCCCGCGATGTCGCCATCGCGCGCGAGGCCATCCTGCATGGCGCCGACGCCATCTACATTGGCGGCCCAAGCTTCGGCGCGCGCCATAACGCGTGCAACGAGGTGAGCGATATCGCCCAACTGGTGGAATTCGCCCGTCGTTACCACGCCCGCGTGTTCACGACTATCAACACCATCCTGCATGACAACGAACTCGAAGCCGCGCGCAAGCTGATCCATCAGCTCTACGACGCAGGTGTCGACGCGCTGATCGTGCAGGACCTGGGCGTGATGGAGCTGGATATCCCGCCCATCGAGCTGCACGCCAGTACCCAGACCGACATCCGCACCCTGGGCCGCGCCAAGTTCCTCGACCAGGCCGGGTTCTCGCAGTTGGTGTTGGCCCGCGAGCTGAACCTGCAGGAAATCCGCGCCATCGCCGACGAGACCGATGCCGCCATCGAGTTCTTTATCCACGGCGCCCTGTGCGTGGCGTTCTCCGGGCAGTGCAATATCTCCCACGCGCAAAATGGCCGCAGCGCCAACCGTGGCGACTGCTCCCAGGCGTGCCGCCTGCCGTATACCTTGAAAGACGACCAGGGCCGCGTCGTGGCCTTTGAAAAGCACCTGCTGTCGATGAAAGACAACAACCAGAGCGCCAACCTGCGCGCGCTGGTGGAAGCCGGCGTGCGTTCGTTCAAGATCGAAGGCCGCTACAAGGACATGGGCTATGTGAAGAACATCACCGCCTATTACCGCCAGCGCCTCGACGAAATCCTCGAAGACCGTCCGGACCTGGCCCGCGCGTCCAGCGGCCGTACCGCGCATTTCTTCCTGCCCGACCCGGAGAAAACCTTCCACCGTGGCAGCACCGACTACTTTGTCAGCGACCGCAAGATCGACATCGGCGCCTTCGACACCCCGACCTTCACCGGTTTGCCGGTGGGTATGGTGGAAAAAGCCGGCAAGCGTGACCTGCAAGTGATCACCCATGAGCCGCTGTCCAACGGCGACGGCCTCAATGTGCTGGTCAAGCGCGAAGTGGTGGGTTTCCGCGCCAACATCGCCGAGCCCAAGGGCGAGTTCGAGGAAGACGGTGAGAAGCGCTACCGCTACCGCGTCGAGCCGAATGAAATGCCGGCCGGCCTGCATCTGTTGCGCCCGAACCACCCGCTGAACCGCAACCTCGACCACAACTGGCAGCAGGCGTTGCTCAAGACCTCGGCCGAACGCCGTATCGGCCTGTCATGGGTCGCGCGTTTGCGTGAAGAGCAGTTGGACGTCACCGCGACCAGCGAAGAAGGCATCTGCGCCAGCGTCACCCTGCCCGGCCCGTTCGGCGTGGCCAACAAGCCGGAACAGGCGCTGGACACCCTGCGCGACCTGCTTGGCCAACTCGGTACCACCGAGTATCACGCCACCCGTATCGAACTGGATGCACCGCAGGCGCTCTTCATTCCCAACTCGCAGCTCAAGGCATTGCGCCGCGAAGTGATCGAAGCGTTGACCGCCGCCCGTGTTGCCGCCCACCCCCGTGGCGGGCGCAAGGCCGAGACCACGCCGCCGCCGGTGTACCCGGAAGCGCACCTGTCGTTCCTGGCCAATGTCTACAACCAGAAAGCCCGCGACTTCTACCACCGTCACGGGGTGAAGCTGATCGACGCAGCCTTTGAAGCCCATGAAGAGAAAGGCGAAGTGCCGGTGATGATCACCAAGCACTGCCTGCGTTTCTCCTTCAACCTGTGCCCTAAACAAGCCAAGGGTGTGACAGGGGTGAAGACCAAGGTCGCGCCGATGCAGTTGATTCATGGCGACGAAGTGCTGACGTTGAAGTTCGACTGCAAACCCTGCGAAATGCACGTGGTGGGCAAGATCAAGGGGCATATCCTTGGGTTGCCACAGCCGGGCAGTGTGGTGGAGCATTTCAACCCGGAAAATATCATCTTTCAGGGCACGCACTGACCCTGTGGGAGCGGGGCCACCACCAGCCCCGCTGCAACCCCGCCGCCGCCAGCAGGATCGCCGCCACACCCAGCCATTGCAGCCAACCCAGGCGATGCCCGAAGGCAATCCAATCGACGAAGATCGCCGCAATCGGGTAGATAAACGACAGTGCGCCGGTGATGGCGGTGGGCAGTTTCTGGATCGCGCCATACAGCAACACGTACATCAAGCCGGTGTGCACCACGCCGAGCGTGACCAATGCCGCCCAGGCGTTGGTGGTGGCAGGCAAGCTGTTCCAAGGCACCAAGGGCGCCAGTAACACTGCGCCGGTGGTCACCTGGATCAACGCCATCAAATGCGGTGGTACGTCCTTCAAACGCTTGATGATCAGTGCGGCAATCGCGTACAGCAATGCCGCGCCCAGTGCCAGGGCAATGCCTGCAAGGTAATCGTCGCCGGTTGGCTGATCGCCATGGGCCGTGACAATCGCCAGCATTCCCAGGAACGCCAGGCTCAGCCACGCCAGTTTCTGCACGGTGATCTTTTCCCCGAGGAGCAGCGCCGCCAGCATCACCAACATGAACGGCTGCACGTTGTACACCGCCGTACTGATGGCGATCGACGCACGGGAATAGGATTCGAACAGCAGCAACCAGTTGCCGACGATCGCTACGCCACTGAGCATTGCCAGGCCGGACGTGGCCCAACTGAGCAGGTCCAGGCGAAGGTAGCCGAGCAACGCGCACACCAGCAACAGGGTCAGGCCGCCGATCACGCAGCGCCAGAACACCACTTCGAGCACCGACACGCCGGACACCAGCACAAACCAGCCGATGGTGCCCGAGATCAGCATGGCGGCGATCATTTCCCACGAACCGCGACGGAGGGATGAACCCATGATTGATGCTCCTCAAGTGAGGCTCAATTATGGCAATCTGCTTGTGCGCGGCTCCAGTGACTAAAAAAGGCAAAATCCCGCAATCACCTTTTCTTATTAGGCGAACACCATGATTGACACGATCGACCAGCAACTGATCGCCGCTTTGATGGATGACTCGCGGTTATCCCTCAAGGCCCTGGCGGGCATCACCGGGCTGTCCTCGCCCAGTGTGGGCGAACGCCTGCGCCGCCTGGAAGAACGCGGCGTGCTGACCCACTACACCGTCGACATCGACCCCAGGCACTTCGGCTACCTGCTGCAAGCCATCGTGCGCATCCGCCCCCTGCCCGGCAAATTGCAGGAGGTGGAGCGGCAGATCCAGGCGATCCCGGAGTTCACCGAATGCGACAAGGTCACCGGCGAAGACTGCTTTATCGCACGCCTGCACGTGCGCACCATGGACCATCTCGACAGCCTGCTGGATCGGATCAATGCCTATGCCGAAACCAACACCGCCATCGTCAAGAAAACCCCGGTGAAGCGACGTTTGCCGCCGCTGACCAACGACTGAACCGTAACACACCGATTCCTGTGGAAAGTGGGCCTGGTGTGGTGAGCAGGCTTCCTGTGGCAGGCGGGCTTGTTGTGGTGAGGTGGCAAGCAGGCTTGTTGTGGTGAGCGGGCTTGCCCCGCGCTGGGGCGCGAAGCGGCCCCTAAACCTGACTACTCACTATGCCTGGATAAACGCGGTGCCTTTATTGGGGCTGCTTCGCAGCCCAGCGCGGGGCAAGCCCGCTCACCACAACAAGCTCACTCACCACAGCAAGCCCGTTCCCCACACAACAGGCCCGCTCACCATAACGGGCCCGCTCGCCACAGGAGCCTAGTCGTGAAGGGCCTTGGCGGCGGGCAGCAAACTTTGAAACTTGCGATAACGCGCCGCCAACACCGGCTGCTGCGTCAGGTCAGGTGTGTACCGGGCTTTGACCGGCATCCCCGCCGCGAGCAGCTCCGCCCCCTGCCCCATCGCCACAAACCCGAGCTTTGCCGCGCCAATACACGCGCTCAATTCACTGCCCTGCAAGGTGAAGATTTCCCGCTGCAGGATATTCGCCAGCAGCTGCGCCCAGTACTCACTGCGCGCACCGCCACCCACCAGGGCGCAGGCTCCCACGTCGGCGCCGGTCGATTGCACCGCGCGCAACGCATCGAGCAAACCGAAACCCACCCCTTCCATCACCGCGTAACCGAGCATCGCCGGTGTGCAGTCGTGGCCCAGGTTCATGAAGCCGCCGCGCAGCAAAGGATCGTTGTGGGGTGTGCGTTCGCCGGCCAGGTACGGCAGGAACAACGGCGTCTCCAAAGGCACGTGCTGCTCAATCGGCAATTGTGCCTGCACCTGCTCCAGCAACGTTTGCTCATCGGCCATACCCGTCAGCCGTGTGACCCAGCGCAGGCAACTGGCGCCGGCGAGCATGGCGCCCATGGTGTACCAGCGGTTGGGCAGCGCGTGGCAGAAGCTGTGCACTGCACTGGCCGGGTTGCCTGCAGCGTGATCGGTGATCGCAACAATGGCCGCGCTGGTGCCAAGGGTAATAAAGCCATCACCGGCATTGACCGCGCCGATGCCGACCGCCGCCACAGGGTTGTCACCGCCACCGCCGGCAATCACCACCTCAGCTGACAGGCCCAGTCCCGTGGCCGTCAACAACGCGCTCGCCGCACCACCCTCCACCAGCCTGGGCAATTGCCCGGGCGTAAGGCCTGTAGCGCGAACCATCGGGGTAAACCATGCCCGCCGCGCCACATCCAGCCACAACGTACCCGCCGCGTCGGACATCTCGCTGATGCGCTCGCCACTCAAACGCAAGCGCAGGTAATCCTTCGGCGACAGCACGCAATCAATCGCCTGGAACACCTCGGGCTCATGCCGTTGCAGCCACAGCAGTTTCGGCGCGGTCAGCCCGGCCATGGGCAGGCTGCCGGTGACGTCGGCGAAGCCGGGCCCCAGCTGTTCGGCTTCGGCCATTGCACGGGAGTCGTCCCACAGGATCGCCGAGTACAACACGCGGTTGTCCGCCCCCAGCAACACCGCGCCGTGCATCTGCCCCGACAGGCCGATACAGGCCACGCGGGTAAACGCCTCGTGTCCGCGCAGTTGCGCCAACGCCTGCAAGCAGGCTTGCCACCAATCTTCCGGCGCCTGTTCAGACCAGCCGCTGTGCCGGCGCGACACGCTCAAGCGCACGCCGGCATGGGCCAGCACCGCGCCCGTGGCGTCCATGAGGATGGCTTTGAGTTCCGACGTGCCCAGGTCAATGCCCAGGGAAACAGGACTGTTCATGCGTGTGTTATTCCCATCAATGACAGCCACAGGAGTTACGTAACTGCAGGGTCGGTGCCAGGCGCACGCTCTGGGGCGCTGCGTCAGGCGACGCCATGCGTTGCAGCAACAGGTCGACCGCGCGGGCGCCAAGGGCCTTGACCGGCTGTGCGATCAGGCTCAAGCGCGGCACGAAAAAATCCGCCCAGTCAAAATCATCAAACCCCACCAGGGCCATTTGTCTCGGCACTTCAAGCTGCGCGTCACGCAAGGCGTGCATCGCGCCGAGGGTCATCAGGTTATTGCCGGCCATGATCGCCGTGGGTGGCGAAGCCAGGCCCAGCAACTGCGCCGTGACCTGGCGCGCCGGTTCGGTGTTGGAGCCACCGTTGACCAGCAACTGCGGATCGAAGGCCAGCCCCGCCGCGTGCAACGCCGCGCAGTAACCCGCCACCCGCTCATCCGTAGTACTGAAACCCGTGCGCCCGGCGATAAAACCGATGCGGCGGTGCCCGTGCCCGATCAGGTGTTCAATCAGGGCCTGGGTGGCCTGGGCATTCTCCACCCCGACCTGGTCAAACTGCTCGCTCATCATGCGGTCCACCAGCACCGCCGGAATCTCGTTGGCGCGCATGTATTCCAGGGCCATCGAGCCGTTCGACGGCGCCAGCACAATACCGTCGACCCGCCGGTGATGCAGCGCCGTGACGACCCGCAGCTCCTGCTCCGGGTCGTCGTGGGTGTCGACAAACAGCATCATGTAGCCGTGCTTGGCGCACTCGGTTTCAATCGCGTGCACCGTCTCGCTGAAGTAATGGTTGGACAGCGCCGAGATCGCCACGCCAATCGTGTTGGTACTCGACCGCGCCAGCGAGCGTGCCAGGGTGTTGGGGATATACCCCAGCGCCTGGATCGCCCGCTGCACCGCCAGCACCGTGGCCGGGCTGACCTTGCGGGTGCCGTTCAACACGTGTGACACGGTCGACGTCGACACCCCCGCCCTGCTTGCCACGTCATCCATGGTCACCACGACGCTGTTCCTCTCACGCTATCAATGTTTACTCGACCAGCCGCTGTACGTACCGACGTTGTCGCGGGTGATCAGTTTTGGCGTGAGCAGGGTCACCGCTTCGGCCGGGGCCTTGTCGTTGAGCAGGTCATTGCCGACATTCACCGCCGTCTGCGCCATGGCCCACGGGTCCTGGCTGGCTGACGCCTGAATCTGGGTATCGGTCTTCAGCGCGTTCTCGATATCCGGCGCGCCATCCACCGAGGTAATGATAATGCCGCTGCGCTTGAGCTGCTTGGCCGCCAGGTCGCTGCCGATGGCTTGCGGGTCGTTGATCGCAAACAGGCCGTCGATTTTCGGGAAGCGCGTGAGGTAGCCCTGCATCACGTTCAGGCCGCCTTCGCGGGAGCCTTTGCCGTCCTGGTCGTCGGACAGCACCTTGATGTCCGGCGCGCCGGCCAATGCGGCTTTACAGCCTTTGACGCGGTCGGTCACGGCGGTGACTTGCGGGCCGTTCTGGATAATCACGTTGCCCTTGCCGGCAAGCTTGTCCACCAGGTATTGGCAGGCCAGCTTGCCGGCTTCGACGTTGTCGGTCTGCACGGTGGCATTCACGCCCTTGGCGTCCACATCCACCGCCACCACGACGATGCCGGCATCCCGGGCTTTCTTGATCGCCGAGGCCATGGCCGAAGGGTCGACGGCGTTGATCAGAATCAGGTCGACCTTGGACGAGATAAAGTTGTCGATCTGCGAGAACTGCTTGCTCAAGTCATAGTCGGCCGACACCGAGGTGACCTTGACGTTGGGGTTCAGCTCTTTGGCCCGGGCCGTGGCGCCATCGGCCAGGGTCACGAAATACGGGTTGCCGAGCGAGCCCATGCTGATGCCCAGGGCCTTGAGTTCGCGGGCCTCTACGGCTTGGGACATCAGGGCAGCCAAGGCGACGACGGGAAAGATGCGTTTAAGGTTCATGCGGGTCTCTCTTGTGATTGTTATGGGAGTGAAATCAGGTCCGCGCACCGGACTGGCGATAGCGATCCAGCGCGACCGCGCCGATGATCACAATGCCCTTGATGATGTATTGCCAGATGTCCGACACCCCCAGCAGCACCAGGCCGTTGGTGAGCACCGCGATAATCAGCGCGCCGATCAGCGTGCCGCCGATGGTGCCGACGCCGCCGGTAAAACTGGTACCGCCGAGGATCACCGCGGCAATCGCATCCAGCTCGTAGGATTGCCCCAGTTGCAGGCCGTTGGCGGCGAACAGGCGCGAGGCGCTCATCACCGCACCCAGACCGGCCAAGGCGCCGGACATGGCGTAGACGAACAGCAGCACCTTCCACACCTTGATCCCGGAGAGTCGCGCCGCTTCGGGGTTGCCGCCCACCGAATAGATCTGTACGCCCATCACCGTGCGGCGCAGGATGAACCACGACAGCGCCACCACCGCCACGGCGATCACCACCAGCCAGGGCACGCCGAGGATCGAGTCGTTGCCGATAAAGGCAAACGGCAGGTCGGGGTTGAACACGGTCTTGTCATCCGCCAGCAGACGCGCCAGGCCGCGCATGGCGGTGAGTGCGCCAAGGGTGACGATAAACGGCGGCAGGCGCATGAAGGCAATCAACCCACCGTTGACCAGGCCCAGCAGCAGGCCGAAGCCGATACCGGCCGCAATCCCGAACATGCCGAACTGCGGCGACATCGACGCCTGCAGCGCCACCACGGCCGACGCCGCCAGGATCGCGCCCACCGACAGGTCGATCCCCGCCGTGAGGATCACAAAGGTCATGCCCGCCGCCAGCACCACGTTGACCGAGGCCTGCTGGGTGATGATCGACAGGTTTTGCATGGTCAGGAAGTTCTCGCTGGCCAGGGCGAAGCCCACCAGCAACAAAATCAGCACCGGCAACATACCGACCGTGCGCATCAGTTCGCGGGCACGTTCGGCCTTGCCTGTTGTTGCAATCATCGAATCAGCCATGGGCAACCACCTGATCGCCACCAGTGGCGAGGTCAATAATACGTTCCTGGGAGATGACGTGACCGGAGGCCCCGCCGACTTCGGCCACCAACTGGCCTTCGCGCATGATCAGCACCCGGTCGCAGGTACCGATGATTTCCGGCAGCTCGCTGGAGATCACCACGATGCCCACGCCGGCCTGCGCCAGTTGATTGATGATGCGGTAGATCTCGGATTTGGAGCCGATGTCCACGCCGCGTGTGGGTTCGTCGAGGATCAGCACGTGCGGCTTGACCTCCAGCAGCCGCGCCAGCAAGACCTTCTGCTGGTTGCCGCCGGACAGCGTGCCGACATTGACCTTGCCCGACGCCACGCGAATCGACAGCGACTTGATCGCGTCATTCGAGCGTTGCGCGGCGTGAGCCCGGTCAAGTACGCCACCGGCACGGGCATCCGGCACACAGGCGCAGACGTTGATGTTGTCGGCCACGCTCATGTCCAGGAACAGGCCCTGGGCCTTGCGGTCTTCGGTGAGGTACACCACGCCGGCACGAATCGCATCCGCCGGGTTGCGCAGTTGGGTCACGGTCTTGCCCACCACTTCCAGGGTGCCGCTGGTGCGCGGATCGGCGGCGAAGATCAGCCGCGCCAACTCGGTGCGCCCTGCCCCGACCAGCCCCGCGATACCCAGCACTTCACCGGCATGCAGGTCGAAACTGCAATTACGCACGCGCTTGCCATCGGCCATGTCACGCACACGCATCACCACCGCACCGGGGTCGTAGGCGGCGTGTTCCTTCTTGTAGAAACCGGACAGATCGCGGCCCACCATCATCTTCACGAGGACTTCGGCCGACAGCGCGTCGCGGCTCAGTTCGCCGATGTATTGGCCGTCGCGCAGCACCGAGACACGGTCCGACAGTTCATAGATCTCGGCCATGCGATGACTGATGTAGATGATCGCCAGGCCCTGGCTGCGCAATTGCTTGATCAGCGCAAACAGGCGGTCGGTCTCGCGCGACGACAGCGGCGTGGTCGGTTCGTCCATCACCAGGATCCTGGCATGGGCGTGCAAGGCCCGGGCGATTTCCACCAGCTGACGCTCGGCAATCGACAGGCTGCTGACCTTAGTGGCCGGGGTGAATTCGGCGCCCAGACGCTGCAGCACTTCGACGCAACCGGCTTGCATGCCCTTGCGGTCGATGGTCCAGCCACGGCGCAGTTCGCGGCCCAGGTAGATGTTCTCGGCCACGCTCAGGTTCGGGCACAGGCTCAATTCCTGGTAGATCACGGCGATGCCGAGGGCTTTGGCGGTGGCGGGGGTAAAGGTGGCGACGGCCTGGCCGGCCATGCGGATTTCACCGCCGGGATCGGCCTGGTAAGCGCCGGAGAGGATTTTCATCAGGGTCGATTTGCCGGCGCCGTTCTCCCCCATCAAGGCGTGGATTTCGCCGGGGTAGACCTTCAGGCCGACATTCTTGAGCACGCGCAAACCGTTGAAGGTTTTGCTGATGCCCTGCATCTCGAGCAAGGGTTCAAGGCTCATCAATGAGCTCCTGGTTTTATTATTTTTGTCGTTCAGCCCCCTTTGATCAGAGCCGATTGCCACCGACTCTAATCAGATACATTTACTTACGCAAGCGCTTGCGCAGCCCGTTTGTCGCTAGAAGAAACGTTTCACCAAGCGCATAAAGTGCAATTTTTGCATTTTTAACGTTTTGGCAGCCTGCGCACCAGGGTGTTCTGCGCGCAGGCTTTCAAGGCGTAATCGCGACTTTCATCACCCCATCGCGCTGATGGGCAAACAGTTCGTAGGCCGCCTCGATGTCGTCGAGCTTGAAGCGGTGGGTCACCAGCGGCGACAGGTCCACCCCGCCGCTGGCGACCACCGCCATCAAGCGACGCATGCGTTCCTTGCCGCCGGGGCACAGGGTCGAGACGATGCTGTAATCCCCCAGGCCTGCGCCAAACGCGTCATAGGGGATGCGCAGGTCGCTGGAGTACACCCCAAGGCTGGACAAGCGGCCACCGGGACGCAGCACGCGCAAGGCCGATTCGAAGGTGCCTTGGGTGCCCAACGCCTCGATCGCCACATCCACGCCACGCCCGTCGGTCAGGGCCATGATCTGCTCGACCACGTTGCCTTGCTTGAAGTCGACGATATGGGTCGCGCCCAGGCCACGGGCGACGCCCATGCGTTCGCTGACGCCATCGACCCCAATGATCATCGACGCACCTTTGAGCCGTGCCCCCGCCACCGCGCACAAGCCGATCGGCCCGAGGGCAAACACCGCCACCGTGTCGCCAATGTTGACCTCACCACGCTCGGCACCGGAAAAGCCGGTGGACATGATGTCCGGGCACATCAGCACCTGCTCGTCACTCAGGCCATCGGGGATCGGGCACAAGTTGGCCAGCGCATCGGGCACCAGGACGTATTCGGCCTGGCAGCCGTCGAGGGTGTTGCCGAATTTCCAGCCGCCGGCGGCACGGAAACCATGGCGGGTGTCGGGGCCGTCCTGGGCGCCGCAGCCGCACAGGCAGGCATAGCTCTGCCCGCTGGGCGTGATCGCGCCGGCGATCACCCGTTGCCCTTCGACGAAGCCGCGCACCTGGGAGCCCAGCCGCTCGATGACGCCCACCGGCTCATGGCCCACCGTCAGCCCTTTGGCCACCGGGTACTCACCGCGCAGGATATGCACGTCGGTGCCGCAGATGGTCGTGGTGGTGATCCGCACCAGGGCGTCCAGCGGGCCGACTTCGGGGATCGGTTTGTCCTCGAGGACGATGCGGTTTTTCTCAACGAAGACAGCGGCTCTCATGGTTGCCATGGTGTGACCTCCTGCTGGGCATGTGGGGTGGGACCAGACTGCGCCGCGACGGCGGGCCGAACGTTGATCATGGTCAACCCTTTGCCGCTGCGCATGACCGAACGTCGCCTGCCCTGCCCGGCAGCCAGGCATCTTGATGCAGATCAATGGCGCCCCTGCTCCCAGGGGCATGATCGAACAAGGCACCGCTGCCCGATGCTGACCGCCAGGAGCCCACACCATGCCTATCGAAGCACGTAACCAGCAGGCCGCCCTCGCCTACGCAGCACTGCCGAAACCGTACTGGATCGATCAGCTCGACGATGGCCGCCATGTACTGGTGCGCCCTCTCGGCGCCGACGACCGTGAACGGGAATACAGCTTCATCAAGGGCCTGTCCCGTGAATCGCGGCACGCGCGCTTCCTGGGCGAAATCAACGAGCCCGGCAAGACCCTGATGGACCAATTGATGGATGTCGATAACCAGCAACGCCTGGCCTTTATCGCCCTGGTGCACGACAACGGCCAGTTGATCGAAATCGGCGTGGCCCGCTATGCAGAGGCCAGGACGGATGAATGCGAATGCGCGGTCACCGTGGCCGATGCCTGGCAGCACCTGGGCCTGGGGCGCCTTTTGATGCAGCACCTGATGACGGCGGCCCGCGCCAATGGCTTCAAACGCATGTACACGGTCGACGCGGCAACCAATGCGCCGTTGCGCGAGTTGAACCAGGCCTTGGGATTCCACAGCGTCATCGACCCGGATGACAGCACCCAGGTCATCAGCAGCGTGATGCTCTAAGCCGCGCCGCCCGGTAACAGGGCGGCCCGCCGCCCTGTGTCGGCGTACACTCGTTTGAGTGTATCCATACCGTAGTGCGGGCGGTATCTGCTATTGTCCGGGGACCTCATCTCCTCCTCATCGCGTCCACGCGATTTTCTGTGAGCATGCTCTGCGGCCCTGTCATCGACACGGCCGGGCCGATCTGCCTGGAAAACACCGCCATGGACAAACCCGTCACTGGACCACCGCTTGAAGCCCAATCACGGGCTGAAAAAATCGTCGAATTCAAACGCCAGAAAAACCTGCTGAAAACCGGTGCCCTGCAAGACGCAATCTTCAACAGCGCCTACTTCTCCAGCATCGCCACCGATGAAAAGGGCGTGATCCAGATCTTCAATGTCGGCGCCGAACGCATGCTCGGCTATGCCGCCGACGATGTCCTCAACCGCATTACCCCCGCCGACATCTCCGACCCCGCCGAACTGATCACCCGCGCCGCCGCCCTCAGCCTGGAGCTGGACACGCCGATCACGCCGGGCTTCGAAGCGCTGGTGTTCAAGGCGTCCCGCGGCATCGAGGATATTTACGAGCTGACCTATATTCGCAAGGACGGCAGCCGCCTGTCGGCCATGGTCTCGGTGACGGCGCTGCGCAACCGGCATGACACCATCATCGGTTACCTGCTGATCGGCACCGACAACACCGCACGCAAACAGGAAGAAGCCGAGCGTAAAGGCTTTGAGCGCGCGCTGGAGGAAAAGAACCTGGAGCTGGAACATGCCAGCCATATGAAGTCCGAGTTCCTCGCCACCATGTCCCACGAATTGCGCACACCATTGAATGCGGTGATCGGTTTTTCCGAGGCGTTGAAGGACGGGCTGGTGGGCGACATGAGTGAGACCCAGCGCGAATACATCGGCGACATCTTCACCAGCGGCCAGCACCTGTTGTCGCTGATCAACGACATTCTCGACCTGTCCAAGGTCGAAGCCGGGATGATGGACCTGGAGCTGGAAGCCGTGGAGCTGGAGGGCCTGCTGTCCAACAGCCTGTTGATCGTGCGCGAAAAAGCCGCCCTGCAACGCATCCAGTTGAAGCTCGAAAGCCAGGGCGACTTCGGCACACTGGCCCTGGACCTGCGCAAGACCAAGCAGATCATCTACAACCTGCTGGCCAATGCGGTGAAATTCAGCGCCCACGGCAGTACCGTGACCCTGGCGGTGCGCCAAGTGGCCCGCGCACAGGTCGGGCGAGTGCCCGGCGATTGGCCGATGCACGGGTTTGCCCTGCAACCCAGCGCCCACCAGCAGTTCCTCGAATTGAGCGTCAGTGACACCGGCATCGGTATTGCCGAGGACGATATGGGCAAGCTGTTCAAGGCCTTCAGCCAGATCGACAGCAGCCTGGCGCGCAAATTCGAAGGCACTGGCCTGGGGTTGGCAATGGTCAAGCAACTCACTGACCTGCATGGCGGCAGTGTTGCGGTGGCCAGCCGTGAAGGCCAGGGCGCTCGGTTTGTGGTGTGGCTGCCACTCCACCGGGGCACGGAGGCTGAATGGCCCATATCCTGATCGTCGAAGACAACCAGGCCAATATGCGCCTGGCCCGGCTGCTGCTGGTCAACGCCGGCCACACGGTGGTGTGGGCCGCCGACGCCGAGAGCGGCCTGACCCTGGCCCGCGAAGCCCAACCGGCGTTGATCCTGATGGACATCCAGCTGCCTGGCATGGATGGCCTGGCCGCTACCGCGCTGCTCAAGCAGGACCCGCACACCGCCCATATCCCGGTGATTGCCCTCACCGCCATGGCCATGAAGGAAGACCGTGAAAAGACCCGGTTGGCCGGTTGCGATGCCTACATCAGTAAGCCGCTGCGCTACAAAGAGCTGTACCAGGTGATCGACACGCTGTTGCAACACACCACCCTCGCCCCCCTCAGATGAGTCCTCTCCATGGCCAGCCAACCCGCAACGCTGTTGATCGTTGATGACGAACCCCAGGTTCGCAAGCTGCTGGAAACCCTGTTGCAACATGAGGGCTACCAGACCCTCACGGCGGCCAGCGGCGAGGAAGCCTTGCGACTGGTGGCCAAACAGCCACCTGACCTGATCCTGCTGGACATCATGATGCCAGGCATGGACGGCTACGAAGTGGCCAGCCAGCTCAAGGGCGACGCAGCCACGGCGAGTATTCCGATCATCATGCTGTCGGCCCTCAGCGAGTCAAGTGCACGGGTCAGTGGCCTGGAAACCGGTGCCGAAGAGTTCATCAGCAAGCCGGTGGAACGGGTCGAACTGTGGCTGCGGGTGCGCAACCTGCTGCGGCTCAAGAGCCATGGCGATCAACTCAAGCGCCATAGTCAGTTGCTTGAGCAGCAACTGCGCCAACATGCCGGTGACAGCACGCGCATGAACGTGCACGACCTGGCCCGCCAGGACCTGGAAAACGCCCTGCGCCAGGCCGTGGAGCACGATGAGTTCACCCTGCACTACCAGCCAAAAGTCGCTTTGGCCGACGGGCAGATCTGCGCCCTGGAGGCACTGCTGCGTTGGGAGCGCCCAGGCTACGGTGCGGTATCGCCGGCGGTGTTCGTGCCCGTCCTGGAAAGCCTGGGTTTGATCGTGGAGGTAGGGCGCTGGGTGATCCGCAGCGTGTGCCAGCAGATTGCGACGTGGCAGCGCAGCGCGATTGGCGCCGTCGAGGTGTCGGTGAACGTCTCCGGCCATCAGTTGATCGAGGGCGACCTGATTGCCGATATCGCGCGTATTCTCACTGAGACCGGCGTCGAACCCCATTGGCTGGAAGTGGAACTGACCGAAGGCTCGCTGATGGAGAATACCCAGCACACCATCGCCAGCCTGCAACGCCTGCACGCCATGGGCGTGAAGATCTCCATTGACGACTTCGGCACCGGCTATTCGAGCCTGGCCTACCTGCGACGCTTCCCCATCGACACGCTGAAGATCGACATTGCGTTTATCCGCGAGGTCACCAGCAACCCCCAGGATGCCGCGATCACCCGTACCATTATCGAGTTGGCCCATAGCCTGAACCTGCGGGTGGTGGCCGAAGGTGTGGAAACCCAGGCGCAATTGGCGTTCCTCAAGGAGGCCGGCTGCGATCAGATCCAGGGCTACCTGTTCAGCCGGCCGCTGCCTACTGAAGACTTGGAGCGCCTGCTGATCAATCGCCAATGAATTCAAGGCGACGCAATCACATTGAACCTGCAGTCAGCGACACGCCTCGAACGTGAATAGACCACGGCCCTGGACACCCTCCCGATGACTTTTATTCTATGGATGGCCGTCCTCGGTGCAGTGCTGCTGACCCTTGCCCTCACCTCCTCTTACCTGCGCTGGATGCCGGTGACCACCTCGGCGGTGTGCCTGTTGCTGGGCGTGGGCATCGGCCCCCTCGGCGTGGACCTGCTGCACCTGGACATCAAGCAATCTGCGCGCTGGATGGAGCACCTCACGGAAGTCGCGGTGCTGTTTTCACTGTTCGTCAGCGGGCTCAAACTGCGCCTGCCCCTGGGCCATCGCACCTGGCGCATCGCGTTCGGCATGGCCGGGCCGGTCATGCTGTTGACCATCCTCGGCAGCTGCCTGGCGCTGCATTACGTGTTTGAACTGTCGTGGGGGGTGTCGCTGCTGGTGGGTGCCATTCTCGCGCCGACCGACCCGGTGCTGGCGGGCCTAGTACAGGTCAATAATGCACAGGATTACGATGCGCTGCGCTTCGGTTTGTCCGGAGAAGCCGGGTTGAACGATGGTACGGCCTTTCCCTTTGTGATTTTTGCCTTGGTCTTCATGCAGCACGGCGGCTTTGACGGTGACTGGCTAGGCGGTTGGGCGTTGAAGAACCTGCTGTGGGCGGTGCCGGCAGGGCTGTTGATCGGTTACTGGATGGGCCGGGGCATTGGCCGCACAACCCTGTGGCTACGCGTCAACAACAGTGATAGTACGCTCTCCCCCAATGACTACCTGACCCTCGCCCTGATCGCCCTGGCCTACGTGGTGGCCGAAGCGGTGGGGGGTTACGGCTTTCTGTCCGTATTCGCCGCCGGGCTCGGGCTGCGTCAGGCAGAGTTCAGGTCAACCGGCAACTCCCACACGCCCTCGGAGCATTTGGCGCTGCCGGTGGTGGGTCATCTTGAGGTGGAACCGGAGCACGCTCTGCAAGGGGATGTGAGCGAGCTGGCCGAGACCCAGATCGCCGCCGGCGTAATGATGGGCGACATGCTCTCGTTCGGCAGCCTGGTGGAGCGCTCGATGGAAGTGTTCCTGGTCACGGTGCTCGGCATCGTGCTGGCCAGTCATTGGGATTGGCGGGCATTGCCGTTGGCGGCGTTGCTGTTCTGCGTGATTCGACCGGTCAGTGTGTTTGCAATGCCCTGGGGTCGCCTGGTCGATCGCCAGCAGCGCGGGCTGATGGGCTGGTTCGGGATTCGCGGAATCGGCAGCATCTACTACCTGTTCTACGCGCTCAACCATGGCCTTGTCGGCACCAGCAGCGCGGTGGCGGTGAACCTGACGTTGTCAGTGATCGCCTTGAGCATCGTCGTTCATGGCTTGAGTACCCAGCCGATGCTCGCGTGGTATGAACGACGTGCCCAGGCGAAAACTCAGTCCTGACGCTCGGTATTGCCCACATCCGTCGCGTCATCCAGATCATTGAGCGGTACTTCTGCATCATCCATCAGGGAACCCGGGTCTTCATTGCCCGGATCGTTGAGCTCTTCTTCCAGTTCTTTGGACATGACCGTCTCCTCTAACCGCCTTGGGTGTCGATATCGGCATCGGTTTCAGGCTTGGGCTCGCGCTCAGGCTTGAAGTCTGGACTGTAGTCGTTTTCCCTGGCCTTGGGGTCGGCGGCGGGTTTCGGGTCTTTCGGGGCATCGGCCGCCGTGCCTGGGGCCGGTTCGCCGCCGTCGATTGCCGGGTCGTTACGGTTGCTGGTCTGGGGGTCTTTGTCTGTGCTCATGGGTCACCTCTTTGGAAAAAACGCAGACTGCGTAAAGGTAAGGTCCCGTGCCGGCCGCTGAAGTTCCAACTGCTTAAGAGCCCGGGTTATCCACCTGGATATAAAACGCGTACGCCCCCAGCAACACCCAGAACACCATGAACAGCCACGGCGCACGCATGGAGAACAGCAGCGACTTGCGATAGCCCTTATGGGAGGACTCCATTTCGGAAAACAGCGGCGACTCATCGTAGGCCATGCCCATCACCGGCTCGCTGCGCAGCAGTTCGCTCTGCTTGTAGTGCCAGTGATCGATGATTTCGTACGCGGCGCGGATCCCCGGCCAGGCATTCAGGGAACTGAGTATGCCGAGCAGCGTCAGGAACACCGGCACCACCAGGGTGAACAACTTGCCCCACTCGGGGTTGAGGTTGCCCATGCCGGAGACAAAGGCAATCACCAGAAACGACTGCGCCGTCAGGTAGGCATCGGTGCGGTTGGCGAGGATGGTGGTTTCGTATTGGATTTCGCGACGGTAGAAGTCCAGGCGGTCCTTGGGCGAGCCAAAGATCTTGGCGTTGTGCTCGCTGTGGTCGGCCAGGTTCGCTTCCGGGGTGTCGGGTGAAATGATTCTGGGCACATCCGTGCTCCCTGCTGGGCTCAAACCCCTTAGAAGAATCGGGCTATGGCGAAGTTCAAGTTTGTTGTTGCACCATCGCGGTGCGCAAACCGCTCCCTTATGGTGAGCAGCCTTGTCATGGCCTGCTTTTTTTGTGGTGAGCGGGCTTGTTGTAGTGAGTGGGCTTACTGTGGTGAGTGGGCTTACTGTGGTGAGCGGGCTTGCCCCGCGTTGGAGTGCGAAGCGCTCCCAAGTTTTTTGGGGCCGCTGCGCAGCCCAACGCGGGGCAAGCCCGCTCACCACAGCGGTCCGGCTCCCCCCAGCAGTCCAGCTCACCACAACAGTCCCTCTCCCCCCAGCAGTCCAGCTCACCACAACAGTCCCACTCACCCCAGAAGCCTGGTAACCACAGAAGGCCCGCTCACCACAATGGGAAATCAGCGCGGGATGCCCATTCCGGCACACGCATTGCTTTATCCATTCATCTGCCCGAATACAGGAACATTCGTTACCCCCCGACCCAGAGCCGACCCCATAAGAAAGTAAGGACCAGGCCCGGTGGCACCATCAGCCACGGGCTCATAAAAAATGCGTTTTTTAAAGCGGCAGTGCCACCCCATGCGTCCCTCGGCACTGACAAGGTACTGGAATGGCTCGATCTTTCTTCGATGAAATGAATGACGCAAACGGCGTGTGCCGTGCGCACTATCAGGACTTCTCCCGCTGGCTGGCCAACACGCCGCCGGAATTGCTGGCCCAGCGTCGCCGCGAAGCCGATTTGCTGTTCCATCGCGCGGGAATCACCTTCACCCTTTATGGCGACGAGCAGGACACCGAGCGCCTGATCCCCTTCGACATCATCCCCCGCAGCATCCCCGCCAGCGAATGGAGCGTGATCGAACGCGGCTGTATCCAGCGGGTCAATGCGCTGAACATGTTCCTCGCCGACATCTACCACGACCAGCGCATCATCAAGGCCGGGATCATTCCGGCCGACCAGGTGCTGGGCAATGAGGGTTACCAGAAGGCAATGGTCGGCCTGGACCTGCACCGCGATATTTATTCCCACATCTCGGGGGTGGACCTGGTACGCGACGGCGATGGCACCTACTACGTCCTCGAAGACAACCTGCGCACCCCCAGCGGCGTGAGCTACATGCTCGAAGACCGCAAGATGATGATGCGCCTGTTCCCGGAAGTGTTCGCCAAGCAGCGTATCGCGCCGGTGGACCACTACCCCAACCTGCTGCTCAAGACCCTGAAAAGCGCCAGCCGCCTGGACAACCCCAACGTCGTGGTGCTGACGCCCGGGCGCTTCAACAGCGCGTTCTTCGAACATGCGTTCCTGGCCCGGGAAATGGGCGTGGAGCTGGTGGAAGGCGCCGACCTGTTCGTGCACGACCTCAAGGTGTTCATGCGCACCACCGACGGGCCCAAGGCGGTGGACGTGATCTACCGGCGTATCGACGACGCGTTCCTCGACCCGCAGGCGTTCAATCCCGAATCGATGCTCGGCGTGCCAGGGCTGGTCGCGGCCTACTGCGCCGGCAATGTGGTGCTGGCCAATGCCATCGGCACCGGCGTGGCGGACGACAAATCGATCTATCCCTATGTGCCGGCGATGATCAAGTTTTACCTGGATGAAGAGCCGATCCTGCAAAACGTGCCGACCTTCCAATGCCGCAAGCCCGATGAACTGTCCCACGTACTGGCCAACCTGGCCGAACTGGTGGTCAAGGAAACCCAGGGCTCCGGCGGCTACGGCATGCTGGTCGGCCCAGCGGCCACGGCGGCCGAGATCGAAGATTTCCGCCAACGCATCAAAGCCCGCCCCCATGCGTATATCGCCCAACCGACCCTGAGCCTGTCCACCTGCCCGACCTTTGTCGAAAACGGCATCGCGCCCCGGCATATCGACCTGCGGCCCTTTGTGCTCTCGGGCAAGGAAACCCGCCTGGTGCCGGGAGGCCTGACGCGGGTGGCATTGCGTGAGGGCTCGTTGATCGTCAACTCGTCGCAAGGCGGTGGAACCAAGGACACCTGGGTGGTGGAGGGCTGAGTATGTTGAGTAGAACCGCCGCAGATCTGTATTGGATGTCCCGTTACCTGGAACGCGCCGAGAACCTGGCGCGCATGCTCGAAGTCAGTTATTCGCTGTCGCTGATGCCCCAGGCCGGGCGTAGCGATGGCCTGGACGAACTGGCGATGTCGTTGCTCAGCAGCGGCACCCTGGACAGTTACCTGGAGCGCCATCAAACCCTGGATGCCGAGCGCATGCTGCACTTCTTCGCCCTCGACGAAGAAAACCCCGCCAGCATCTACAATTGCCTGCGCGCCGCGCGGGGCAATGCCCATGCGGTACGCGGGCGCATCACCGCCGACATGTGGGAAAACCTCAACGCCACCTGGCTGGAAATGCGCAGCATCGCCGCCGGCGGCCTGGCACGCCATGGCATCAGCCACTTCTGTGACTGGGTCAAGCAGCGTTCGCACCTGTTCCGCGGCGCGACCTCGGGGACCATCATGCGCAACGACGCCTATCGGTTCATTCGCCTGGGCACTTTTGTCGAACGCGCGGACAATACCCTGCGCCTGCTGGACGCGCGCTACGAGATGTTCGGCGAAGAGTCGGAAGAAGTCAGCGACCTGTCGGCACGCGGGTATTACCAGTGGAGCGCCCTGCTCCGCGCGTTGTCGTCGTTCGAGGCGTATACGGAGCTGTATCCGAATGCGCTGAATGCGCGGTCGGTGTCCGAGTTGCTGTTATTACGCAGTGACGTGCCGCGTTCGTTGCATGCGTGCATTGAAGAGTTGAGCCATATCCTTGCGGACCTGCCTGGCAGTTACGGGCGCACGGCGCAGCGGTTGGCAGCTGAGTTTGAGGCTCGGCTGCGGTATACGGGGATTGATGAGATTCTGGAGGATGGGTTGCATAGCCGTCTCACGGAATTCATCGAAACGGTGCGGGGGGTGGCGCGGGCGATCCACAGTTCTTACTTGGAGGTTGTTTGAGTGCGCTTGCTGACTGTATGTCGTACTTAGGATTCAGAGAAGGTGAAGCAGATTGATTCAACGTAACCTGCTTCGCCCTTCAACTGTATTACCTCGTAGACGTTATACCTTTACTCCAACGGCAGCCCCTCTGAAGCGACCGTCTTCAGTGCTTTGGCTGCCATCGGAAAATCTCAAGCAATAATAGCTGTTATCGCCAGACGCTCTATCACTAGACCAGTGAGCATCACTATCCAATGGCCATCTTGCCCCATAAGTATTATAAATTTCGCGTAACTGAGCCATGCTCGGCATACTTGCGCCTTCCCTTGCAAGCGCATTACGAACCTCCGCAAGAAAATCTCGAGCAAGTGGAATAACCGCAATAGCGTTGGTCACGGTCAATGTATAGCTTGCAGTTTGTTGCTTTTGATCTCGGACCGTTATCGTCGTAACACCTCTTCCGCTCACCTGGACAACACCTGTGGTGGAGTTCACAAACGCGGCGGCTGGATTGGAAGATGAATAGGAGTAACCCGGCTGTCCTCCTGTTGCCTGCCGTTGCATGGTCGTTCCGGCAGGCCAGGATGGAAGCGCATGTGAGTACCCTCGAATCACATACACCTTGCCAGCCAGCGTTGCTGGAGAAGTATCAAATACCAACGGGGGCGGAGCACTTTTGACGGTGTAAACCGTCCTCGGAAAACTTACCGCTCCAGCCTCATCCGCATTCGGGTCATACGCTACTTTAAAATCAATCCAGACCTGATGCCCATGTGGGCAGGTTCCCAACCAAGCTATCGGAGCTCCATATTCAAGCCCGTCAGCAGTGTGATGCTGTTGTCCCGTCCAGTAGACATAGGGGTTAGGATTTGCCCCGCCACAATGGTAAGTCAGCCAGATTTTCATTCCCGAGTACTGCAACGGCCAAGGCGCGATAGTGAGCTTGGCACCAGACGGTAACTGACTGACATCCAGCGTACCATCGTGAGCGATGCCATTGATCAATGGCCTTGGCAAGTTGGCCTGAAGAATTGGTGTCACCGTTACCGTTAACTTTGTTGATCCCCGCTTAACGCCCGCGCGCGTCAACTCGTATTCAATGGTGAAGGTCTTGTTGGCATTGCCAATGTTGGCCGCAATCGCCGTCTTGGGAATATCAAACGTCACCACACCACTGGTCAAACCGTTCTTCGCCGCAATAACCGGTGACCCCGCACCGGCAGTCCCTTCCATCGTGACCTTGATGCTGTCAGTGGTGTACATCGGCAAAAAACTGACTTTCAGCGTTGCACCATTTTGCGCATTCATCGGCGCAAGGGTCACCGAAACACCTGAGCCTGTGGCTTGGATCAATTCGGGAACAGGCATCTCATTCGGCAGGTGCACCTGATATAGCTGGCGCAGGGATTCCTGAGGCAGTTCATTGCCCCGTGTCACGCTGTAGAACACGTCGATAAAACGCCCGTCAAAACGCTTGAGCTCAGTGCCCGGCACATCGAACGTCATATCATCGCCGGGGGCAACCTGGCCCACGAGCCGTCCTGCCGTGTAATCGACGGTGCTGCCGGCGTCGCTGGCCAGGATGGTCACTTGTACCCTGTCTGTGCTAACCCAACTCGCCTGCACAGGGAAGCGGATCGTAATCAACGGCAAGCCTGGGTCCAGATCCTCTCCCAGGGCTTGGTCTACGGTCGGTGCCGGCCATCTGACAATCTCGCCGATCACCGTGAGATAACGGTTATGCGAGCGTTTGTCAGGCAAGCCAGCGCCTTTCAACTCGTAGTACACCACCGCACTGCCTTGGGCGATCGCACTGACCAAAGCGTTGCCGATATTGAAAAAGTAACCCTTGGCGCCTGACAGTGGCCGATCCTCAAAGTAATGCACCGAACTGCCCTGGGCACTTACCCCGTTCCAGTACAGAAAAACATGACTGTAGACACGAGCATCGGCCCCGCCGACGGTCAGGCCGATTTGTGCGTCCCGAGTGCCGAGTATTTCCAGATCGATTTCTCGGTCGGTCTCGGGTACTTGCACCCAGGGTGCGTCCAGGCGGTCGGTTGCCAGGTACACCGAAACCAGTGCCGTGCTCGACCAGGGCGCCCAGGGATCGGGGTAGTTGCCGGTCGGTCCGCGAACCTGGAACGCCACCGGCAGCAAGTCGCTGTCCCCGGCTTCCTTGATTGCATCCTCGTCGAGCATGCAGGTGATATCCCGCCCGACTTCGGCGGGCAGGATCAACCGCTCGATTCGCACCGAGCCCCAGACCAGGATAAGCAGGTCATAGGCGGCCATGTTCAGCCAATGCCTGACGATCACCTCCACACCCTGCCTGGCCCGATCCGCACTGACCCCACCAAGCCTTACATCATCCGGCAACTCAAATACCAGGCCTTGATTTCCGGGGGCGGGATTGGGGTCTTGTCCGCCCGGATGTTGCAGGTTGACCCTCAAACGCAAAGGCTGGGTTCGGGATTCGTTTCCGCTGCTGCGAATAACCCGGACGTACACCGGATCTGCCCACGGCTCGCGAATACTGTCATAGGGCACGGTGAAGGGAATGCGCGTCAGGTTCTGGTCGCCCTCACGGATCAGGTTGTACGCGACCGGATCACCGCCGCCCCAGAACAATTCGAAGAACGTTCCTTCAGGCGTACTGCTTGGTCGGTCGATATGCACGACCAGGGGTCTCAGGGTATGCGACACACCAATCCCCCCGTCGGCCTCCTCCAAATCTCCTGCAATCGGCGGTTGCATCAGCGGAATATCCACCGGGGGCAGCTCGGAGATTAGACTGGGAGGTTGAGCGCGATACTTGGCCATGCTGGTTTCCTCGGCATTCCCCTGCGCACTGGGCATGGGTTTGAGAGAAATCAGACCTCCAGCAGCAAGGTGTTGACTACTGTCAGAGTTAACAGGTGGCGACCAGTGGTCGTGCGATGAACTGAACGTCGAGCTCGGCACCGCGAATGTTTGATCCCCCAACACCACCTGTGAATTCTGACAGTAGCCAGCGCGAAACCAAGGGTATTTGATACCACCTGAGGCACGTAAACCGTTAACAACGCTACGCCTCCACCTTCAGGGACTTGTTCAGGAGAATAAAGAGCATGAGCACTGAAAGCGCCAATACTTCCCCTGGACAGCCCAGGCAGCTTCCTCGTCTGTCGATCCCAGGTATGACCCATAATGTAGACGGTTACGACGGAGGGATTCCCGACTGGCTGATGGTCTCCGGGCTGACTGTCCGAGTGGATAACAGTTGGGTTGCCAGTCCTGGCGACATCATCAATATCGTCATGATGCCAAGTATGACGTCCTTGGCGATGAAGCCGGTACGGGCGGGAGAGGAACAACACCACAGTTACTTTTTTTCCATTCCACGGGAAAAGCTGCCCGACGGAGAACTACGCCTGGGTTACGTGGTGAATTACAGAGGCAGCGACGACGACGAGGCATCCTATCCCCTGAGTATCTTGGTAAAAACCGACCTGCCGGCGGGCGAAGACCTGGATCAGCTTGAGCCGGGTCACTCGCAGCTCAAATACACACTCTCGGCCCTGGAAGTCTATCCGCCCGAGGCAGCCAAAGGCGTCAGCGTAATCGTTCAGCCTTATCCGAATATGCATCCAAGCGATCGCATCCACTTCCAATGGGGCAGCCTGAACGTCGTGCAGAAAGTTGCAGGCGTCGGCCAGGCGACCCTTATTGTGATTAATCACGCCCAGATGATTAAAGCCGGTGACAGTGATGGCCTGCTGGTGGGGTTTTACATAGTCGACCTCGTCGGCAACGCCTCAACACCAAGATCCAAGTACACCCGCGTAGTGGTGGCGCTCGACAATGCGCAACGGGAAGGCCCATTCATTCAGTCTGACGATCAGCCGGGTTATATCGACCTCGAAAGGCTAAATGGCGCCGACTTGAAGGTTGGCATGTACACCCCTGCGACCATCGGCAGGACGGGTGATTGGTATGTGATCACCTTCAAGGCCTACCCTCCGCTTGGAGGTGAGGTGGTGCACCGACGCATCGAAGTGATCACCAGGGCTGGCACCGCGACCTATCATGAAGTGCCCTACAGCAAAGTCCGTGCTGCGGCCGGAGGATGGGTGGCGATCAGCTATGAATTGATCCGGGCAGACGACTTGACCCCTTACGTTTCCAAGCAGACCTGCGCTGAAGTTGTGGGGTCGGTCATTCGATTGGAGGCGCCCTATTTCGAAAAATACCCTGAAGATACGGTGTTCATAGAAAACTCCCTCGTTGTGAATATCCCCTGGTACGCCTGGCGCAAACCGACAGATACCCTCACGTTGATCCTGCGTTACGTGAAGTCACTCAACGAAATCATCCTCTTCAGCGTGACGAAGCCGGTGGGATCGTTCTGGTCGGATGGACAGCCGGTTCAGTGGGCGCTCACCGGTACGGATCTTCACCCCTTCGCGGGCTACGCCCCCGATCTGTATTTCGTCTACGAGTCCGCGTCCGCCTCCATCAGGGCCCGCTCGGTGGATTTGAACGAGTCGCTGCGCCGTCAAGTGCAAATCCTGCAAGGTTCCTGACCGGGCGTGTTGCGCGCCGTCCGCCCGTCGCCACCTGTTAATTATGACAGTAGCCAAATCCTTCTTTAACGGCGTTTGATAGGTCCAAGCGCAGGAGCATTTCCTGTCAAGCGTGACAACTTTCTATTGGAGAAAGCCATGCCTACCAAGAACAGCAAGCCCGCCACGACCAAACCCAAGAAGGCCTCGCCGGTCAAACCCAAGTTTCTTGACACGCTGCGAGTCCCTGGGATGTCCCCTGCATTTGCGGGCTATGACGGTGGTATTCCGCTCTGGTTGCTGGCCAGAGGCCTGACCGTGTCGGTGGACAAGAATTGGCCCGCGAAACCCGGAGACAAGATTGAGGTGCTTTCTATAGTGGGGATGAAGGTACTTGCAGAGAAAACCCTGGAACCTGGAGAAGAAGCCCGCAGCAGCTTCTCCTTTGCCATTTCGGACAGCGACCTCCCCAATGGGGATCTGATACTGGGGTACAGGGTGTGGTACACCGGCGGCCCATCCAATGACCTCTCTTATCCGCTGACCCTGATGGTCAAGCGAACCCTCCCCGCCGGCGAGGATCAGAACCACATCACTCCCGGCCATTCCGAACTCAATTTCAAAATATCCGATACAGAGATCAGGGAAATTCAGGCCGGGCGAGGCGTGACCATAACCTTCGAGCCTTATCCAGATATGCATCCACTGGATCGCATTGAATGCCAGATTGGTAGTTATTTAGCCCCCTCTCAGCAGGTAACCGGTGTCGGTCAGCAGACCGAGATAAAACTCAACCGCGATCAGATTATCCAGATCGGTAACGGCACCAATCGATTGGTGAGTTTCCAGGTTGTCGACGCCGTTCGCAACGTATCCACCCCCCGCTCGCACAACATCCCGGTGCTCGTGGACGTGGGCAGCGCCAACTATGCCGCGCCTATCTTCGCAACCCAGAACTATCCAGGCTTGATCGACCTTGAGTCACTTAACGGCGGGCCTTTGCATATGCAGTTGTTCACTTATCCGTGGGAGGGCCCTGTTGGCTACACGTATTTTGTGTCTTACCAGGGCTACCCAAAGCTGGGAGGCAGGGTACTGCACGATCAATACATCCCCATCGTAGCGGCCGGCCGGCCTCATGATTTTTTCGTACCTCATGACAAAGTGCGTGCCGTGGCCGGTGGCAAAGTGGAGATCAGCTTTATCCTGTTCCAAGGGCTCAATATCGTGGGTTACTCAAAAATCGCCTCCGCCGCCGTGCAGGACGCGATCATCCGATTGCAGGCGCCTATTTTTTTGCGATACCCCTCCCATGTCGTCAACCCCATCCCCACCGGTGGCGCCGCCGTCGAAATTCCTTGGTACGCATGGCGCAGGCCCACTGACAAGATCATGTTGCTTATGCGTTACGTGATACCGGGCAGCCATGACCTGATCCTCTACGACGACCTATTTACCGTGGGGCAGGTGCCTGAAGGCGTGCCGATAAGACGCCTGATTCCCTATGAAGATCTCTTGAGGTTCGACGGCACCACCCCTGAACTCTATTACGTGTATGAGCCCGAAAATATTCTGGCGCGCAGCACATCGCTAAACGAATCGTTACGCCAGGAAGTACGGATTGGTGCGCCGGGCCGTGGGAGATGAAGCTGCTGCGGTTTCTATCAGCCACACCGCCCCTCTTGGAGGCCTGACCATGTCCCGTAAAACCAGAACCCCGGCCCGCCGTCCCCGCAATGACTATGACCTGGGCCCAGTGCTGATCAGCGGTATCGAACCCCCTCCCGAAGGGGATACCCAGTCTGACGGCGCACTGGGCGCACGACATGTGGAACATAATCTGGAGGTGCTGCTCCTGGCGTTCCCGGGGGTAGTGCTGGACACGGAGATCTACCTGATTTGGAACAACCCTGAAGCCCCGGTGGATTACCTCATCATCCAACCGGACAACCTGGGGAACCGGTTTTTCAGCCTGATGGTGAATAAAGAACAAATCCTGCCGGAGTGGGCCGAAGTCTATTGCCTGATCAAGCGCCCCAGCGGCAACCGGTCTAAAACCAAACCGTTGAAGCTCAGGGTGAAACGCAGTCGCCCGGGGTACCCTGATCCGAACCCGGACGCCGACGGTAACCAGGGCCTGGTGTTTTTTCTGCCTGCCGACCTGGAAGCCGGCAGCCACGTGGATATGGCCAGGGCAGATCGCGGTGTAGTGCTCGAGATCCAGCCCTGGGAAAATATGGCCGAGTGGGACACCTGCCGTATCGCCTGGGGCTCCACGCTCATCGAACACGTGGTGACGGCCAGTGAGGTGCGACGCCCATTTGAAATGTTAATTACCCCCGAGCAGATCAAAGAAAACCCTCACTACGTGAATATGCCGGTGGCCATGCAAATCAAGGATGTGGGCGGTAACTACCCCGCTGATCCCGACTCCAAATCGAACTGGTCGGAGATACAACGAGTAGAAGTCAACCTCGGGCTCCTGCGGCCACGGCCACCGTTCCTTATGCAAGCCGAAGAAACCGTTGAACTTGATGAGTTGGGTGATGCCGCACAAATCGTCCAGATATTCATCGATAACGACTTTTTCGAGCGCAACGACACAATTGCATTTGAATGGGAGGGCCGAGACACTTACAACTTGCCTTTTTTCCATGGCGAGGAGAGAGACGTCAACCGTGTCAACGCTATCGAAGACTTCAACGTGCCCAATGAAATCGTCAGAGCAATAACCGGCGGCACTGCAATTATGTACTACAACCTTTATAAGGCCAGAGATGATGTATGGTTGCCGTCAAGAAAAGTACGGGTAACGGTTAAGGGCGACGTCATCGAGTGGCCCGCACCAAGTATCGTAGAAGCACCAGACGGAGAATTGAATCCAAATTCAGATGCCACAATGAAGTATCGTGCACAACCTGGCTGGACCTCGGCCACAAAAATTCGAATTGTATGGGCCGCACACTCGGTTAATTTTTCTGAAGAGTTTGTCCTGGGACCTATTCCGGAAGACCGTGAGCTTTCATTTACCGTTCCGAATGCACAGGTCAGGCGCTTTAATACATTGCCTGTCGAAGTGTATTACGAACGCATCGATCAGTCGCCCCATCGGCAATCCCAACGTCTTCAGCTTCAAGTGGGCGAGCCCACAAGAACACTGCCAGCGGTGAGGGTTGACAGCGCTTCGGGTAACTATCTGGACCCCGATAATTTTGGCAGCCATTTGATGGTTACGCTGCCGCTGACCGACAGTCTGGGCGGCGATGCGATTAAGTTGGATTTGGATGGAGATGTCATTAGTACCTCCGTTCAGGTGACGTTAAATAATGACCAGGCAGGGGAAACACTGGAAATCCCTATCGCACGTAACTTCATCACTGGAAACCTGGATAGATCCATAAGGCTAAAATACAGTTTGGCCCGGGCCAATGTTCCCAGGCGATTTTCACCAATTCTCGCGTTGCGTATTCGTACGGGATTCGACCACATCACCGACTTTCACAATAGTAATTTAAACGGATGGGCGCCGGGACCAGCACTCAGCAACAGACAAGATATCGAGTTCAGAATATATGCAGAAAATACGGTTTTCCATAACTACACTTACCCCCCTGGCGACAAAGTCGGTGTTATTTTCAGTCAGACTTTTAATAATTTAAGACAGGGCGACCTGTACGAATTCAGTATAAAAGCCAGAAGATTTGACGGGCGCTTCGAACCCCCGTCACTCTCTCTAAGCACCTCTCAAGGATCACTTACAACTCCAGCAAAGCTTTTTGACCTGGTTAATTGGCTGACCTTATCAGGAACACTGACGGCCAATAGCGAAACACTGACGCTTTATATTAATAGCCATGTAATTACCAGCTATGGTAATGACTATGAAATTGACGATATTCGCTTCAGACGGGTCTAACAGACTTTATCTAATGTTGTTTTCTCTACTGGTGTGGAGACAAGACTAATGTCGTCGGCACCAGGGCTGAGAATGGCGAAAGCGATATGCGAGTCTTGACCATCAGTTAAGTGACCGGGCCTGCCCTAAAAACTCGAGCACCAGCGCATTGACCCGTTGCGCCTGCTCGTTCTGGATCCAGTGACCGCAGTTGGCCAGGCTATGCAGTTCAAGGTCAGGCACCCACTCAGGCATGCGCTTGAGCGTGTGGGCCTCAAACACCCCGACCGGATCGCGGTCGCCAATCAGGAACAAGGTCGGCTGCAACACCTGGCGGCCGGCGAGGAATTCGGTGCGCTGCCAGTTGCGTTCGAAATTGCGGTACCAGTTCAACGGGCCGCGAAAGCCCAGTTCAGCGAAGGTTTGCACGTACACGTCGAGGTCTTCCTGAGTACACCAGTGCGGCAATGCATCGGGCGTTGAAGTGCCCTCAAGCAACGTGGCGGTGGCCGGTTTCTGCTGTAGAAACACATCCTGGTCCTGCATGAACAGGCGCAAGGTGCGTTCGATATCGGCATCCAACTCCTGCTCGGCCACTCCCGGCTCCTGGAAATACAGGATGTAATTGAAACGGTCGGCATACAGCTCGCGCATGATGTCGATCACCGGCCGCCGAGCACGCCCGGCGAAAGGCACGGACATCGTGACCAACCGAGTGACGCGCTCCGGCTCGAGCAACGCCAGGTGCCAGGCCACCACGGCGCCCCAGTCATGGCCGACCATCACGACCTGTTCGTGCCCGAAATGGTCCATGGCCTGCTGGATATCGCCGCACAAGGTCATCACCTCGTAGTCGGCTATCTCGGCGGGTGCGCTGGATTGGCCGTAGCCGCGCATTTCAGGGGCAAATACCCGGTAGCCTGCGGCGGCCAGCGCGGGTATCTGTTCACGCCAGGAGTGCCAGCACTCGGGAAACCCATGGAGCAGCCAGATGGGGCGACCCTGTTCCGGCCCCGCGACATGCACCCATAGCTCAATACCGTTTACAGGGATCTTTTGCGTGGGCACTGGGCTCATGGGCGGGGCCTTTCCTGGAGGTTTTGCCTAGCCTGGGGGATCCGTTGTGCAAGAACCAGCATTATTGATGGCAGGAATAGCTCAATAAACCGTCCACCATTCCGGCAACAACTGGCGGACCCGCGCCTCCCCGAACCGATCATCCATCAACATCACCACGCCTCGGTCGTGCTGGCTGCGGATCACCCTCCCCGCCGCCTGCACGACCTTTTGGATGCCGGGGTACAGGTAGGTGTAGTCGTACCCTGCGCCAAAAATCGCCGCCATGCGCAGTTTTATCTGCTCGTTGACCGGGTTGAGTTGCGGCAATCCGAGGGTGGCGATAAATGCGCCGATCAAGCGTGTGCCCGGCAAGTCGATGCCTTCACCGAACGCGCCGCCCAGCACGGCAAAACCGACGCCTTGGCTGTGCTCGGTGAATTGATCGAGAAAGCCTTGGCGTTCAGCCTCGGCCATGCCCCGCGACTGTTGCCACAGCGGGATCCGCGGGTGTGTTTCGGCGAGCAGTTGCGCCACCTGTTGGAGGTAATCAAAGCTTGAGAAAAACGCCAGGTAGTTGCCCGGTTGCCGGGCGAACTGGCGGGCGATCAGCTCGACAATCGGCGCCAGCGAGGCTTGGCGATGCACGAAGCGGGTGGAAATGTCGCCGACGATGCGCACGTGCAGTTGTTCGGCCTTGAACGGCGACTCCACGTCGACCCAGGCCGTGTCCGCTGGCAGCCCCAGCAGGTCGGCGTAATAGTGGCGAGGGCTCAAGGTGGCGGAAAACAACACGCTGCTGCGGGCCGCCGTCAAGCGCGGCCGGATGAATTCGGCGGGTACCACGTTACGCAGGCACAGGGTCGAGCTGCTGCGTTTGCCGCCGAGCTGGCGCTTGCTGATGTCGAAGATGAAGTGCTCGTTGAACAGCTCGGCGACCTTGGTAAATTGTAGCGCTTCGAAGTAGAAGGCTTGCAGGTCACCGCTGAGGGCTTCGGGGTGGTCGTTGAAGTAATCACCCAGGGCGCTGGTGCACAGGTTCAGGGCCTGGAGCAGTTTGTCCGGCCTGGAGGCATAGGCTTGGTACGGCGCGACCTGGTCTTTGTGCAGGGCGTTCCATTCGCGGTTGAGGCGCTGCAGGGGTTTCTTCAGCGGCTCGGGCGCGGTGTCGCGCAGGATCTTCAGGCTGTACTGGTCGAGGCTCGCGCTGTACATCGAGCGCGCACGTTCCACCAGGTTGTGGGCTTCGTCCACCAGCACGGCAGCGCGCCATTGGTTGAGTTGGGCCAGGCCGAAGAGCATGGCGCCGAAGTCGAAATAGTAGTTGTAGTCGGCAACCACCAGGTCGGCCCAGCGTGCCATTTCCTGGCTCAGGTAATAGGGGCACACCCTGTGATCGAGGGCGACATTGCGCAGGTTGTGTTGGTCGAGCAGGCGGACCTTGGACGCGGCAAGGCGCGCGGCGGGCAAACGGTCGTAGAAGCCCTTGGCCAAGGGGCAGGCGTCGCCGTGACAGGCCTTGTCCAAGTGCTCGCAGGCCTTGTCCCGCGCCACCAGCTCGAGAACACGCAGGGGCAGGTCGCTGCTGGCATGCAGCACCTTGGCTGCATCGAGGGCGAGTTGGCGACCGGGGGTCTTGGCGGTGAGGAAAAACACCTTGTCCAGTTGCTGGGGCGCCAGGGCCTTGAGCAGCGGGAAGATCGTGCCGATGGTCTTGCCGATGCCCGTGGGGGCCTGGGCCATCAGGCAACGGCCGGTGCTGACGGCCTTGTACACCGACTCGGCCAGAGTGCGTTGGCCGGGGCGAAAATCGGCATGGGGGAAACCCAAGGTCTGCGCCGCAACGTCGCGCGCTTCACGGTGCTGCATTTCCTGGCGGGCCCAGCCGAGAAACAGTGCACATTGCTGATTGAAGAACGCTTGCAGCTCGTCCGCCTGGAAACGTTGATTGAGCAGGGTTTCGCCTTCGCCGACGATATCGAAATACACCAGCGCCACGTCGATATCCGTGAGGCCAAGCTTCTGGCACATCAACCAGCCGTACACCTTGGCCTGGGCCCAATGCAGTTGCCGGTGGTTGGCGGGCTGGGCAGCCAGGTCGCCTCGATAGGTCTTCACTTCTTCCAGGCGGTTGGCGTCCGGGTCATAGCCGTCTGCCCTGCCCCGCACCTTCAGTTGCTGGTAGTCGCCCTCGAGGGCCACTTCGTTCTGGTAGTGCGCGCTGCGTCGCGAAGCAACGGTGCGATGGCCCGCTATACCTTCCTGGGCGCTGGGCGACGGGGTAAAGCGCAGGTCCAGGTCGCCGACCTTGGCGGTGAACTCACACAGCGCCCGCACGGCTACGCTGTAGCTCAAGCGGGTTGCTCCGCCCAGCGTACGTAGCAGACGGTGACGGGCATCTGGTATTCACCGCAGAACTCCAGCCAACGCAGCTGGTTGTCCTGCAGGCGGTCGCCAGGGCCCTTGACCTCGATCATGCGATAGGTCTTCTGCGCCGGCCAGAACTGGATCAGGTCCGGCATGCCGGCGCGGTTGGCGCGGATATCCAGCAGCAACCGTTCGAACCAGTAGCGCAGGTGTTCGGCGGGCAGGCAGGCCAAGGCTTGTTCCAGCAGGTCTTCACTGAGCAGGTTCCAGAACACAAAGGGCGACTGGATCCCCCACTTATCGAGGTAGCGTTGGCGGATGGTGGTTGTGTAGCGCCCGTCCTGTAGTTGCGCAAAACACGCGTCAAACAGGGGGACGCGGCGCGCGTGGAAGTCTTCGCTGTGCAGGTCCGCCGGCCCACGCTGGAACGGGTGGAAAAACGCACCCGGCAGTGGTGCGAAGATCGCATCCCAGCACAGCAGGCCGAACAGCGAATTGATCAGGCCGTTCTCGACGTAGTGCACCGGTGCATCAGGTGCGCTCAGGTGGGCCTGGACACAGGATTCCACCGACATCAACGGCTCCGGCAGCGCAAGTTCCAGGTCCAGGCGCGTGACTTCACGGGATTTGAGCGTCGGCAGCCGGGGTTCGCCGAGCTTGCGGCGCAGGCGGGGCATGACGCGCAACAGGTGTTGCTGTTCGGCGGCACTTTCCGGTGCCTGTTGCGCGATGCTTGCCAGGGCCATGGCCTGGGCGTAATCCTCCTGGCGCTCCAGCACGCGAATCAGCCGCGCGCGGGCGCCGGGATAAGCGCAGGTGCGGTAGACCTGCTGCGCCAGGTCCAACTCGGCACTGCGCTCGCAATACTGGCCGAGCTGGAACAACAGCTTGGCCCGGCGCTTTTCCAGCCAGGGATTGTCGGTGTTCAGCGTGGCCACTTCAGCCAGCACCTGCGCCAGCGCCTCACCGCGTTCAAACGCCTGCTGGCATTGGTGCAGGAACAGAAAACCGTGCACGTCGGCGCGGCTGCGCAACCCCCGCGATTCGGCGCAGAACTCGACTTTTTCATAGGTGTAGATGCCCAGGTCCGCGAGGACAAACTCGGACCAGTCCTGGTGCAGGTTGCCGAAGAACATCAGCCGCAGGCGGTCGCATAACTCCATCACGGTGAGGCTGTACAGCGTGTCGGCCAGGTCCGGGCACCAGTCGGCGAAACGGCGCGTGTCGGTGAACTGCGCCGCCAACCCTTCCAGCCAATCGGCCTTCTTGCCCTTGGGCTGGTCGATCCAGGGTGCGAAGGTGCTGAGAATCTCGCCTTTTTGCAGCAAGGCGAATAATGCTTCAAATGCCAGAAGGTGGTTGTCGTCCACCCATCCCAATTCCCGCAGGGGCGCGGCAGCGGCATGGGGGCAACCGATCTCCACGTAGTGCAGCTTGCCCGCACGAAAATGCACGCCCTTGCGCATCACCATGCGCACCAAAAGCGCCTGGGAGGCTTGCGGCAACCTGTCGAATTGCTGAATGAAATGCTCTTCGTCAGGGTCGAGCAGATCGGCATAGCGTTGCCCCAGCCAATGCAGGACCTGGCGGAAGTTATGCAGGTAATAGAGCGGGTTTTCGAGGGGATTGGCCATGGTACGCATTGGTCGAATACTGGTTATGCATACAGAGTGCCGTCGTAAATGCGGTGTTGCAATCGGTAATAGATAAATGGCACACGCAACTTTTTGCATAAAAATGATCAGATGGGGAGTCGATGGCGTAACATTTGTCGCCCGCGTCCCTGGCGTGGGATTTTTCAGGGTTAAAGGTAAGGGTTATGAACATGAAGAATTTGGGGCTGCCACTGGTTGCACTCACTTTTCTGGTATTGGCCGGTTGCGCGACGCAAACCGTAGTGACACTGCAAAATGGCACGCAGTATTTGACCAAGGACTCTCCAAAAACCAAGACGGCCGACGGGTTTTATGAATTCACCGATATCGCCGGCAAGCGCATCCGCGTCAAAGCCGACGATGTGGCCACGGTGCGCAAGGAAGACTGATTTCCAGCGGCCCGCACTGATCAAATGTGGGAGAGGGCTTGCCCCCTCCCACCGTTTTAACCGATCACAATCCCCTCCCCCGACAAGCCAACCACCCCCACCAACGTCACCGAATCCGCGCCAAAACTGATCACCGTATCCCCGCCCACGACCTTGGCGTGATCACGGTAATCCGCACTCCCCTCAACGTCCCTGAACACCAGCTTGTCCGTCGCTTGATAGCCGATAATCCGGTCCTGGCCAAACTGCCCGCTGAACAAAAAGGTGTTATGCCCGCTGCTGTCGCGGATCGTGTCATTGCCCTTGCCGCCCTCCATAAAGTCCGCGCCCTTGCCGCCCTGGATCAGGTCATTGCCGTCACTGCCAATGATGTAGGTATCGCCCTTGTGCGGTTCGGCATTGCGGTTGAGGTCCTGCACCCAGGTGGTGGCGCGTGCCGGGTCGGACAGGTTGGCGACGATAATCGTCGAGTCGCGGCTCATCTGCCCATAGAATCCGGACTCGAGGATGCGCGTCATCCCATCGCCATAACCCGTAGGCAAATGGGAGATCCAGGTCGGCAGGTTGGTGATGGAAAACGGCAGCACATTCCACAGCGTCGAAGCGTAGTGGTCGTTAAAGCTGACGATATTGTCGGTGGTCGATTCATGGGGTTTGTCATGCACGCCCAACGATGACCAATTGAAGGATGATCCGTCCAGCGCACGGAATACCGGGTCGTTTTCGTAGCCGATATTAAGCACCTTGTCGCCAGCGCTCTGGGTCGGCGAGGCGTAGGCCAGGTAGTTGGCGTCCTGGAAGAAACCCGCCCATTTGCTGCTGCTCAAGTCGGCCATGCTGTTGACCGCCAGGCCGCCCAGGCTATGGCCGCTGACCACTACGTCGTGGCCGCTGAGGCCGTGGGCACTGGCGTAGTCGGCGACGTTCTTGAGCAGGCCGCCAAAGGCTTCACCGGCATAGTTCTTCGCGTAATCCTTGGGGCCCAACGCTGCGAGCAGATCGCTGACCAGATCGCCAATGGAGTCGCTGACCAGCGTTTCCCGAGGGCCCGACGTACCGCGAAAACCGATACCGATTTCCAGCAGCTTGCCGGCTTCATCGTACTTGCCCAGCACCTCGACCTGGGCTGTGGTGTAGCCGGCTTTTTCGCCGAAGAACGTGCCTCGGGCGTCGACCTTGCCGGTATAGCCCAGGGTGCTTGCGCTGATGGGCGTCCAACCGGCTTGTTGCACGGCCTCCAAGGCGGCTTTCTCCGAATCCGGGTTCCAGGGAATGCCGGGAATCACGCCCTGGGAATCCGTACTGCCCATCAGTGCACCGACCAGCGTGGCCGGCAAACCGAGCCCCAGGCCGTTGTGCTGGTAGCCCACGGCAAAGCCGTTATCCAGGTTGTGATAGGCGTACAGCGTGATCGCCATGGCATCGGCGAACAACGCTTTGGAGCCCTCGGCTCCGAGGTTTTTATAGTCGAACACACCCATGGTATTGCCTCTCTGTTGTTGGAATTGTCGAGAAAGCCAATTAATGCGGTGCCGGCCCGAACGCCTCATCCACCTTGGCCAGGTCGGTGTCGCGCAGGTTGCCGGCGTAGTAGTGCAATTTGGTCCAGGCCATCAGGTAGTCGTAACGCGCCTGGGCCAGGTCGCGCCGCGTGCTGTAGAGCTGTTGTTCGGCGTTCAGCGCATCGAGGTTGACCCGCTCGCCACCGAGGATGCTCTGCTGGGTCGACAGCACCAGTGCTTCTGCGGAGGTCAGGGCCTTTTGGTAAGCGCGCAGTTTGCTCACGCCAGACAGGCACGCGCTGAACTGCCGACGCAGTTCGATCAGGGTCTCGCGGGTCTTGCCTTCCAGCTCGTACTCGGCCTGTTCCATGGCGCGGCTGGCCTGGCGGGTGGACGCGGAGATGCCGCCACCGGCATACAACGGCAGGCTCACTTCGACGCCGATGGTGTTGGTGTCGTAGCGCTGGTTGTAGGTGTTGCCGCTGTCGGACTCCTGCTGGCGCGAACTGGCGTACGCAGTGACCTTGGGCAGGTGTCCGGCGCGGTTACGCTCCACTTCATAACGCGCGACTTCCAGGGCCTGGCGCTGGGACGCCAGCGTGGGGTTGTTGCTGATCGCCAGTTCATGCCAGGTGTCGTAGTTGGCCGGGGTCAGGGTGAACGCGGCGAAACCTTCGTTCAACGGGGCGAGGTCGTCGATGTTGACGCTTTGCACACCGATCAGCGCACCCAGTTCTCTAAGCGAGGCGTCCTGCTCGTCCAGCGCCTGGATCTCTTCGGCGGTGGCCAGCTCATAGCGCGACTCGGCTTCGAGGATATCGGTGCGGGTGCCCTCGCCCTGCTGGAACAGGTGCCGGTTCTGCTGGAACTGCTGCTCGAAGGCCTTCTTCTTGGCCCGTGCGATGTCGATCTGGTCCTGGGCAAACAGCGCCTGGGTGTAATAGCTCAGCACCCGCACCAGCAGCGCCTGGCTCTTGTCGCGAAAGCTTTCATCGGCGAACAGCGCCTGGGCCACGCCCTTGCGGTAGTTGGCGTAGGCCTCATAGTCGAACAGCGGCTGTTGCAGGCTGAAGGTCGAGCCGTAGCTGTTGTAGTTGCGGTCGTCGTGATAATTGCCGCCGCGCCCGTCGGGCAGGGTGGCCTGGGAGTTGTTGCGGCCCTTGTTGTAGTTGTACGACAGCTTGGGCAGCAAGCCGGCGCGGCCGATGGTGCGGTTTTCCAGGCCGGCGTCGCGCTCCTTGATCGCACCGAGAAACACCGGATCGTTACGCAAGGCCTGTTCGTATACATCGAACGGGCCCATGGCGGCCTGGGCGTTAATGCAGGTAAACAGCAAGGCGATGAACACAGCTTTCATGCTCATTCCTCGGTCAACGCGGAGCCGGCGCGGTCGAGCAGCGGCTTGAACAGGTAATTGAGCAACGAACGCTCGCCGGTGCGCACAAACATCTCGGCGGGCATGCCCGGCTTGATGACCAGGCCGTGGAGTGTCTCCAGTGCTGCCTCGCTGACGGTGGTGCGCAATACGTAATACGGCGCGCCGGTTTTTTCGTCGAGCATCTGGTCGGCGGAAATCAGGCTGACCTCCCCCGGCACACGCGGGGTGCGGCTCTGGTTGAAGGCGGTGAACAGGATATCCACCGGCAGGTGCGTGCCGACCTTGTCCACCAGGTGCACCGGCAAATGCCCTTCCACTTCCAGGCGCGTGCCCTGGGGCACGATTTCCAACAGGGTTTCACCGGAACGCACCACGGCGCCTTCGGTGTGCACGCTGAGGTTGACCGCAATGCCGTCAGCCGGTGCGTTGATCTCGCTGTGTTGCAGATCGAAGCCGGCCGAGGTGAGTTGCTGCTCGAGGGTCAGGCTGCGCAATTGCGCGTCGGCCAATTGGCTGCGCACGTCCTTCTGGTATTCCTCGCTGTGCTGCTGCAATTTCAGGCGCGATTCAAGGATGCCCTGCTCCACCCGGCCGCTCTCTCCGGTGTTCTGCGCCAGGTCCTGTTGCACCTGGGACAGCTGGCGTTGGTACTCCATCAGCCGGTTGCGCGGGATATAGCCGTTGTCGGCCAGGGGTTGCAGGTTGCTCAGTTGGTCGCGCAGGGACTGGGCCTGGGCGGTCAGGTCGCTGCGGGCGCGGCGCATGCCGTTGAGCTGTGCGGTGGCGCCCTCGATATTCGCGCGGATGCCTGCCTGTTCACGGGCAAAGGCTTCGCGACGGCTGCTGAACAATTGGCGCTGGCCTTCCAGGACCAACGCCAGTGCGGGATCGGGGTTGCTGCTCAGCTCGGCGGGAAAGGTGATAGCGGATTGATTGTCGCGCTCGCTCTGCCACCGCGCGACGCTGGCCCAGGCCATGCGGTACTGGGCCTGCAGGGACTGCACGTCGGCCTGATTCTGGGTCTGGTCGAGACGGAACAGCGGCTGGCCTTGCTTCACCAGCTCACCCTCCTTGACCAGGATCCGACTGACCACGCCGGGGCTGAAGGTTTGCACCGCCTTGCGTTTGCCCGACACCACCACCGTGCCCTGCACCGGGATGCCCTGGTCCAGGGGCGCCAGGCTGGCCCAGAGGAAAAAGCCACCGGCACCGACCACGGTCAGCAGCCAGCCCATGCGTACGAAAAATCGGGCGTCGTGTTGTTCATGAATCATGCTGACATCCTTACTGCTTGACGCAAAACCTGTAGGAGCGAGCTTGCTCGCGAAAAACTCAGCGTCACCGCGTGTATCCAATCAGGGCGCATCATCGTTAACGCCCTTCGCGAGCAAGCTCGCTCCTACCTTGGGGCGCTTGGTCACGGTGGCCGGACAACGCCCGCAGCACGTCCTGGCTCGGCCCGAATGCCTGCAAACGCCCTTCGTTGAGCACCAGCAATTTATCGGCCTGGGCCAAGGCCGAAGAACGATGGGTCACCAGCACCACACTGCTGCCCTGGGCCTTCATCTGCACAATGGCGCTGGCCAGCGCGGCTTCGCCGACGGTGTCGAGGTTGGAGTTGGGCTCGTCCAGGACGATCAAGCGCGGCCCGCCGTACAGCGCACGCGCCAGAGCTACGCGTTGTTTCTGGCCGCCGGACAGACCACCCCCGTTATCGCCGAGGACCGTGTCATAACCGTGGGGCAGGCGCAGGATCAATTCATGCACGCCGGCTTGCTGCGCAGCCCGCACCACCCGCTCGGGGTCGGCCTCGCGAAAACGTGCGATGTTGTCGGCGATGCTGCCACTGAACAGTTCAATGTCCTGGGGCAGATAGCCGATGTACGGGCCGAGGTCGTCGCGGTCCCAGCGGTGAATGTCCGCACCGTCCAGGCGCACGGTGCCGGCCAGGGTCGGCCACACGCCCACCAACACACGGGCCAGGGTGGATTTGCCGGAGCCCGAGGCGCCAAGCACGCCGAGCACTTCGCCGGCGCCGAGGCTGAAGCTGACCTGATGCAGGGTGGGCATGCGCCGCCCGGGCGGCCCCGCGCTGACCTGTTCGAAGCTGACCTGGCCCTGGGGTGCGGGCAATTTCATCTGCTCCACCTCCGGCGGAAACTCGCGCAGCAGTTCATCCAGCCGCTGGTAGGCCAGCTTGGCCGAACTCCATTGCTTCCAGACCGCAATCAACTGGTCGATGGGGCTGAGTACACGGCCCATCAGGATCGAGCCCGCGATCATCATCCCGGCGGTCATGTCGCCCTTGATCACCAGCAGCGCGCCCAGACCCAGCACCAGGGATTGCAGGCACAGGCGCAGGGATTTGCTCAACGAGGTGATCACCGAGCCGGTATCACTGGCTTTGTTCTGCAAACCCAGGAACTGCGCATGCACAGCAAACCAGCGGTGGCGCAACGCGCCGAGCATGCCCATGGCCTGGATGGTTTCGGCGTTGTGCAAATGACTGGTGGCCAGCTGCGTCGATTGCTGGGAGAAACCACTGGCCTCGCCCAATGGCTTCTTCGTCAGGTATTCGTTGAGGCACGCGAGGCCGATCAACAGCAGCGCGCCGGCGGTGGCCAACACCCCGAGCCAGACGTTGAAGAGAAAAATCACAAACAGGTAGATGGGAAACCACGGCGCATCGAAGAACGCGAACAGCGCCGGCCCGGTGATGAATTGGCGGATATGGGTCAAGTCACCCAGGGATTGCCCGGCATGCCCCTGGCCGCGTTGCAGGTTGCGTTCGAACGCGGCCTTGTACACGCGCAAGTTGAAACGCCGCTCCAACTGGCTGCCGATGCGGATCACGATAAAACTGCGGATGACTTCCAGCAGGCCAATAAACGCAAAGAAGCCCACGACCATCAGGGTCAACATCACCAGGGTGGTTTCATTCTGCGAGGAGAGCACGCGGTCATACACTTGCAGCATGTAGATCGACGGCACCAGCATCAACAGGTTAATCAGCGCGGTAAAACAACCGACGCTGATCAAGATGCTCTTGTATTCACCCAGCGCCTTGAATAAAGGCGCAACCGCATGGGGCCTGGCCATAGGTTCTGATCTTCCTTGAATCAAATTACGCGCATAAGTTTGCCGTCCTCCGCGATAGAGGCCGCTCAACTAATGAAATCGAGTTATAGGCTTATAACAACAACTAAGGCACTCGTTTTAATTCAACCACGGTGCCGGACTTCGTCCGCGCCTGATACTCGCCGTCTTTCTGACGATTCAAATGGGTGATCCCGCTGCCTTCGGCATTGAACAGCCAGATACCGTCGGGTGTGGGCGACCAGGTCAGGGGCTTGTCCCCCAGCCACTGCGCCACGCAGGCCACATCGCCGCCCAAAGCATTGGCCTGCTCGAGCAGGTCCAGTGCACACACCTGATCCTGCTGGTGCAACTGCCAATGCCCGGCCAGCTGGGCGCTGGTGGGTAAAACAAGACTGCTCGCCATTGCGTGGGCTCCTGCCGACACGAACATCACCTGCAATACGCAGGCGATCACATTGTAAAAACGCTGCATCTGTACGCTCCAGCCTGGAGACGCGGCGCTTGCGCGCCGCGCCCGTGCATCATGCCACGATGTCGCTGACCGCTGCCTGGCCGACGGTGGTGACGAGGAAATCCGCCACGCCGTGCCCGGAGAAGTCGACGGCCAGGGTGCCCAGGTTGGTGCCTGCCGCGTAGGTCAATACCGCATCGCCGGCATGCCCGGTAAAGGCATTGACGAAGGTCAGGCCGGCCCCTTTGGTGATGCCGCTGAGGTCGATCTTGTCGGAGCCCGAGGTGAAGTCAAAGATCTTGTCCGCCGCCCCTGGCTTGGAATCGGAACTGGCGCCGAACACAAACGTGTCGTTGCCCGCGCCGCCCCACAGTTGATCCGCGCCGCCGCCACCGTAGATGAGGTCGTTGCCGGCCCCACCCTTGATCACGTTGGCCGCGTTGTTGCCGATGATCAGGTCGTTGCCCGCACCGCCGAACGCGTTCTCGACGGTCACGCCCTTGGCGATGGAGACGTTGCCGACCAGGCCGCCAACGTCGGAGAACGAGGCCTCATTGAGGTTGATCTTCTGGTTCTGGGTGAAGCCGGAGAAGTCCAGGGTGTCATTGCCGCCACCGTCCCAGACCGAGAACACCAGCTTGTCGGCGTTGGACGTGGCGCTGAGGAAATCACGCCCGGTGTTGGAGTTGAACCCGTAGGTGGTGTCGCCGGCGCGGGTGTTGTAGTTGGCACCGTAGAGCTTCTGGATCGCGGCGATGTCGTCGATCAGCGGGCCAGAGGCATAGGCTTCTACCCCGCCTTTACTGAAGTTCTGGTTGGTGTTGCTCTCGCTCCAGTAACTCATGAGGCTGTAGCCGCGCGTGTCCTGTCCATAGGTCGCGTCGTTGTAGGTCGGGGCGCCTTCGCCGGCGTTGTAGTCGCCAGGGTGAGCCAGGCCCAGGGTGTGCCCGATTTCGTGGGTCAGGGTCTGCCGGCCGTAGTTGTTCAGGTCCGGGGTCTTGTTCGGCGTGTAGCTGTTGTTGGTCAGGTACCACGAGGTGCCGTCGTAGCCTGCACCGGTGCCGGGCAGGTAGGCGAAGGCTGCCGCGCCGTCCTGGCCGCTGCTGTAGTTGCCGAATGTCATGTGGCCGTCACCGCCGGTGGCTTTCTCGGTGAAGGTGACGTTGGCCACGTCCGACCAGGATTGCATGGCCAGGGCGGCCTGTGCTTTCTGCTGGGCGTTGAACTGGCTGAAGCCCGAGATACCATGTTTGTTCATGGTGCTCGAGGACGCCGAGGTCAGGAAGGTGTAGGTCAGGTCGATCTTGCCGTTGCCGTCAAAGTCCCGGTACGCGGCGCCGTCGCGCAGCAGCTGGGTGGCCGCCTGGTCAACGGTGTAGGAGGGTTTGCCATTGATCGTGAGATTGCCGCCACGGTCATACAGATGGCTGAAGCTATCGATTTGCGAGTAAGCGGTGCTGGCTTGCGCCGCCGACACGATAGCCTTGTCTTTTGCTTTTGACATAAACGTACTTCCTTGTTTGCAAATGCATCAGTCTTGGGTCGATAGGAATCCCGTGGGCGAGATCGTCCTATCACTCGCCTCTTTTGAAGGCGTCACGAAACTGACACAACTTGAAATCTTTCGTCTACATCTTTTCCAGCATGAAAATCGGGCAACAAACATGCATTCCAAGTTAGGCGCCGTATCTGTTGGGCAACGTTGCTGTTGTCCGACAAAAGACAGCGGAGGGTTATTTAAATATTAAATAGCGCTAAAGCCGCTCAAGTTGAACGGCGCACTTGATAATTGGATCCATTGTATTGTCACGGTGTCATTGGCGACATTAAACAGCCACTGTTTATATTTATATATCGGCGCTGGCCCTCCCTTATCGGGACGCGCGCCAGCCCGTGTCGTGCAATGCCCGTATCAACGTTTCGCCTTTCAAGCCCGGCACCTGTACGCCGTCGTCGGTCACCATGTCTTCGCCCGCCAGGATTGCGTTGATGATCGCCTCCTCCACCGCCTCCGCCGCAGCGCTGAACAGCGGGGATATATGATCGTTATTCACCATCTGCAAGGTGCTGCTCAACGGCAGGCCCTTGCGCGCGTAGTCCGCTGGCGGCAGTTCCTGGTTGCCAGTGGCGAAGGCCAGGAACAGGTCGCCGCTGGAATCCTCGGTGCCACCGCCGGTGCGCGCGATGCCTATAGACGCGCGTTGTGCCAGGCGCTGGCATTGGTGCGGCAGCAGGGGCGCATCCGTGGCGATGATCACCACGATCGAGCCCATGCCCGGCGTGCCTCGTTCGGCAAAGGGTGACGGCAGGTCCATCAAGCGGCGGCCCACCGGATAGCCGTCGACCCGCAGTTCCTGGCGCTTGCCATGGTTGGCCTGGACCAGCACGCCGACAGTCCAACCGCCCTGCTCTGCCGGCAAACGGCGCGAGGCGCTGCCGATACCGCCCTTGAATTCATGGCAGATCATCCCCGTCCCACCGCCCACCGCGCCTTCTTGCACGGGGCCGCGTTCGGCGCTGTCCAGCGCCTGGCGCACATGCTCGGGGGTGACGTGCTGGCCCCAGATATCGTTGAGCAGGCCGTCGTAGGTTTCCATCACCACCGGCATGCACCAGTACACCGCCGGGTCCGCCAGGCGCTCGCGCTCCAGGGCAATCAAGGTGTCGCGCACGATGCCGATGCTGTGGGTGTTGGTGATGGCCAGCGGCGTAGTCAACAGGCCCGCCTCGCTGATCCATTCCAGGCCAGTGGCGTCGCCATTGCCGTTCAGCACGTGATACCCGGCAAAGCACGGCTGCAACCGCGCTTCCCCGGCGCGGGGCTGGACCACGCTGACGCCAGTGCGCACCTGTTTACCGTCGACGCGGGTCTTGAGCGTACAGTGACCGACCCGAACCCCGGGAACGTCGGTGATGGCATTCAACTCGCCGGGTGTGCCCAGCCCCAGCGTGATGCCCAATTGACGTGCACGCATAACCACTCCTTACAATTTTTGAAAGGCCGGACTCGACCGGCCACTGATGCAATACAGAATCACCGACAGGGCCAGCAAGCCGATGATGATCATGATGTCGCGTACTGACGCCGCGTAGATCAAGGTCACCAGCAAGTAACCCGCGCCCAGTGCAGCCAGCAACGCCGGCAGCGGCCACAGCGGCATGCGATAGGGATGCTCGCGGTCGCGCAGCAGCACGCGGCTCATCAGCGCGCTCAACGCCACCACCAGGTACACCAATATGATCAGCAATACGCTGAACGAGGTGAGGTCGGTCAGGTTGGAGCTGAAGCTCAGCAACGCCGACGGGATCGCCAGGAACAGCGTGGCCAGCCAGGGTGAATCCCAGCGCGGATGAATGCGGGTAAACAGCTTGTTGATGGTAGGCGTCCACAATGCATCGCGCCCGCTGCTGAACACCACGCGGCCAATCTGGATAACGATGGCGACGATGGCGTTGAACACCGACAGGAAGATGCCCGCGCTGACCAGGCGCGACAGGGTTTCATTGCCATGACTGGTGAGCAGGTAGCCGATGGGGTCCGGGCTGCTGATCATCGCACTCAGTGACGGCGCGCCGATCAGCAGCGCCGTGATCGGCACCAGCTCGATCACCACCACCAGGCCCAGGGACCACAGCACCGCCTTGTGTACGCCCTTGCCCCCGCATTTCATGTCTTCGGCCAGCAACACGGCGGGGCCGTAACCGTTGTAGGAAAACAGGCCAATGCCTACCGCGCCGATCACCAGGGCCCAGGGCGCCAGGTGCAACACACCGTTTTCGACAATCTGGGGTTGAAACAGCACGCTGGCCGGCTGCACCGGGTTACCGAAGCCGATGCACACGATCACCAGCAACGCCGCGACTTCCAGCAGCAGGCAGGTCCCGGTGATCCAGGCGTTAAGCTTGATATTGAGGATGCCCAGGGCGTAGCTGCACACCACGATCACCAGGGCCACGGTTTGCGCGTCGAATCTGGTACCCAGGGCATTGTTGAGGTAGGTTGCGGCACCGGTGGCCAATACCGGCGGGATAAACAGCAGCATCACCAATACGGTCAGGAACGTCGCGTAGCCGGCCATGCCGCCGAACACGCGCTTGGCATACACATACTCGCCACCGGCGCTGTTATGGGCGCGGCCCAGTTCGGCGTAGCAAAACGCGAACATCAGCGCGAGCAGCCCTGCCATCACGAACGCCAGGAACACGCCGCTGCCAGCCTGCTGGATGGCAAAGGGCGCGATCACGAAAACGGAACTGGCGGGGGTCACAGCCGAAACGGTAATGGCCACCACATCGAAGACGCTCAGGGTGGGTTTCAGCACGCCGTCGGGCGTGGGGGAAGTGCTCATATCGTTATCCTCTGTCGTTGTTCTTGGTGTGAGGCAGAAACGAAAGGTCTGAAAGTGGCGGGATATGTTTCCCGCTGAATGATGCCAAAGGTAACCGTGGGGTTTATGCCAGCCAATTCCCCTATTGGCGTACTCCCCTTGACGGCACCCAGCAAAAGCCGAACCCTTGGGGCGATCTTTTGTTGGCGGGAGCTTGCTACATGAGCCTGTTTCGTGAAGTCGGCATGCACGCCGGCCTGGGCCGCACTGTTGCGCACATCGGCACCGAGCGTTTCTGGAAACAGCTGGTGCTGTTGTTGCACCAATGCGTACCCTTCGATAACGCGCTGGCGATCTTCTATCCCGTGGATGGTGCGCCCCAGGCACTGGAAGAGTACGACGCCCAGCCGAGCAGCAAGCCGGCGTCGATGCTGGTGTACCTCAATGGCCTGTATTTGCTCGATCCGTTTTTCCAGGCGTGTCGCGAGGGGTATGCCAGCGGCGTGTACCGGCTTGAGGAAGTGGCGCCGGACCATTTTCGCCAGAGCGAGTATTTCCTCAGCTACTTCCACGACAACGTGCTGGAAGACGAGGTGCAATTGATCCTGCAGTTGCCGGGCGCGGGGACGTTGTCGCTGTCACTGGGCATGCAGCGGCGATTCAGCGTTGAGGAGACCGGGTTGCTGACGACGCTGGCCGCCTGGGTGCTGCCGTTGATGCAGCAGCACTGGCAACAAAGCACCCGGCGCGCGCCGGCCATGGACAGCCAGATCCGGGATGCACTGAGCCAATTCGGTTGCGGTGTGCTCTCGGACCGCGAACTGGAAATCGCCCGCCTGGTACTGCGCGGATTCTCGTCCAAGGCCATGGCCGAGCGCCTGCATATCTCGCCGGACACGGTGAAGGTGCACCGCCGGCATCTGTACGCGAAGCTGGACATCTCGTCACAGCCGGAACTGTTTTCATTGTTTATCCAGTCGTTGGGGCATGACCTGGAAAACCCCTGACATCGGCGGTGTGCCCGACGCAGCCTCGCTTGCGCTCGGCAGCTGCTACGGAGGCGTGGGATGGCGCGTAGCAGCTGTCGAGCCCTGGCGAGGCTGCGTGAGGCCCTCACAATCGCCGCGAGAACGTGGAGGGTCAGTGATGTCGGCGATGTGCCCGACGCAGTCTCGCTTGCGCTCGGCAGCTGCTACGGGGGGCGTGGGATGGCGCGTAGCAGCTGTCGAGCCCTGGCGAGGCTGCGTGAGGCCCTCACAATCGCCGCGAGAACGTGGAGGGTCAGTGATGTCGGCGGTGTGCCCGACGCAGCCTCGCTTGCGCTCGGCAACTGCTACGGGGGGCGTGGGACGGCGCGTAGCAGCTGTCGAGCCCTGGCGAGGCGGCGTGAGGCCCTCATAATCGCCGCGAGAACGTGGAGGGTCAGTGATGTCGGCGGTGTGCCCGACGCAGCCTCGCTTGCGCTCGGCAGCTGCTACGGGTTTGCGCTGTATCTACGGGATACATGGGCTTTTAAAGCCACCAGACGTCCCACAGCGGGTAGTCGTGAACACGACTGACCAGCCCTGCACGAATGGGGTTACACACCACGTAACGAGCAAAATCTTTCAAGTCCGCTTCGCGCCGTACACCACGGTCATGATAGCCCTTTTGCCATAAACGCCCTTTACGACCTAGAGCGCCGTTAACCGTTAAGCTGCTGCGCGATTTAATTCGGCACATCAGTTCCGCCAATGTCCGCTCATGGAGTTGAACCAGCCAATGCATATGATCTGGCATGACCACAAAGGCCAGAGAGTTAACCCAATCATCTTCGTGGGCTTCTCGAAACTGCTTCACAACCAGGCGCCCGAGCCGCCAATCGTCGAAGATTGGTTCACGCCGGTTCACCACGGCGGTCAGCAAGTAAACGTCCCCTGCTTGTGACACTCTACCGATTCGCAAACGGCCTGATTTGTTCGAAGTGAGCATTCCTTGCCCCCGTTCTATTGAAAGGAGGCAAGGACACTACAGAAAAAAACAGCTAAACAGCGAACCCAAAAGGCGACGAGATATTACCCGTCAGCGGCCCATTCGAATGGTGTTCCACACCCGCGTGCGAATCCGGTCGATGTTCAGCGGCATCGCCTCCAGCGCGAATAACTTGCCCATCATTTCGTCGCTGGGGTAGATCTTGGTGTCCGCCTTGATCTCAGGGTCTACCAGGCTATCCGCTGCACGGTTGCCGTTGGCGTAGTGCACGGAGTTGGTGATGTCTGCCATCACCTGGGGCTCCAGCAGGTAGTTCATGAACGCGTAGCCGGCCTTTTCATCGGGCGCATCGGCGGGCATGGCCACCATGTCGAACCAGATGGCGGCGCCTTCCTTGGGAATCTGATAGCCGATCTTCACCCCATTCTTGGCCTCCTTGGCGCGGCTTTCGGCTTGCAGTACGTCGCCGGAGAAACCGACCGCCACGCAGATGTCGCCATTGGCCAGGTCGCCGGTGTATTTCGAGGAGTGGAAGTACGCCACATAGGGGCGCACTTTCATCAGCAGCGCCTCGGCCTTTTTGTAGTCTTCGGGTTTTTTACTGTGGGACGGCAGCCCCAGGTAGTTGAGGGCGATGGGCAGCAATTCCGGGCCGTTGTCGAGGATCGCTACCCCGCACTTGCTGAGCTTTTCCATGTACTCGGGCTTGAAGATCAGGTCCCAGGAATCCACCGGTGCGTTTTCCCCCAGTACCGCCTTGACCTTGTCGATGTTATAGCCGATGCCGGTACTGCCCCACAGGTACGGGAAGCCATGGGCATTACCCGGGTCGTTGTTTTCCAGGGCCTTGAGCAGTACGGGGTTGAGGTTTTTCCAGTTGGGCAACTGACTCTTGTCGAGCTTCTTCAGGGCGCCGCCCTGGATCTGCCGTGCCATGAAGTGGTTGGACGGAAACACCACGTCGTAGCCGGAGTTACCCGTCATCAGCTTGCCGTCGAGGGTTTCGTTACTGTCATACACGTCGTAGCTGAAACCGATGCCGGTTTGTTTCTGGAAATTCTTCGTTGTGTCCGGCGCGATATAGCTGGACCAGTTGTAGATCTTCACCGTCTCAGCGGCTTGGCTGATAGCGGCCACCCACATCAAGGGCAACAGGGCAATGGCTTTCATGGTTCGATTTCCTGGCGATTTTAGGGCTGTTTTTATGGCAGGCGATCAAGGATCAAAGCGTTACAAAATCAGTACGTAGGTTTTGCGCACGGTTGCCTGGATGTCCCAGATACCGGTGCTGTTGGCCGGCAACATCAGTGCGTCACCGGCTTGTATGTGAACGATTTCACCGTTGTCAGGGGTGAAGGTGCAGCGACCCTGGATAAAGTGGCAGAACTCCTGGGATGTGATCTGCCGACGCCAGCGGCCCGGGGTGCATTCCCAGATACCGGTCTCGACGCCGTCGCTGCGTTCAACGCTCAAGGTCGAGGCCACGGCGATCGGCTCGCCCAGGGGCACGGCCACCGGTGATGAGTCCGGCAGTTGGGCATGCAGCGCGTCTTTGAATTGAGTGATGCTCATGGGGTTTTCTCGTGTAGGTGAAACGGCTCAATGCATGAAACCTTCCATGAACCCGGCTATGCCGATCGCCAGCTTGCGGCGCCAAGGTGCTGTGTTGGGGTTGGCCAGCACCTGGTCTTCATGGACAAAACTGCGAATGATCGCGTTGTAGCCAAGCCAGCGGCATGGCTCCGGCTCCCAGGCCTTGAGCGCGTGCAGGCCACGCTCACGGATCACCCAGGGTTGGTGGATCAGCGGTGTGTCGCGACTGAGGATCAGGTCGGCCAAGGTGCGGCCGCCCAGGTTGGTGGCACCGACGCCCTCCCCGCCGTAACCACCGGCCAGGGCGATGCCGGTCTTGTGATCGCAGAGCATGTGCGGGCGGAAACGGCGCGACATGCCGAGGTTGCCACCCCAGGAATGGGTAATCCGCACCTTTTTCAGCTGTGGGAAGAGTTCGCCGAACAGGTAGCGGCGCAGTGCCACTTCGCTGTCAGTCAAATCAAAGTTGTGGCGCAATTTGCCGGCGAACTGGTAACCACCGCGGGCGCCGAACACCAGGCGGTTATCCACCGTACGCTGGCCATAGGTGACCTGGCGGCTGCTTTCGCCAAAGGCCTGGCCATGGCTCAGGCCGATTTCATCCCAGGTGCCGGCGGGCAGCGGTTCGGTGGCAACGATCAGGCTTTGCACCGGCAACTGGTATCGGCCGAGGGGCGGCAAGGTATTCGCATAACCCTCGACAGCCGGCACCACCCAGGCAGCGCGCACACGGGCCTTGGCGGTGCGCACAGTACCGGACTGCCAGTGGGTCACCGGCGTGTTTTCATAGATCGTCACGCCCATGCTCTCCAACACCCGCGCAAGACCGCGCACTAGCTTGGCCGGGTTGATCGTGGCGACATGGGGGGCATGGATACCGCCATAGGGCTTGGCGATGCGGATCTGTTCAGCCAACTGTCGAGGGCTCAGCCAGCGATAGTCGGCTTCGGTCAGGCCTTGGGCGTAGAGCTTGTCCAGGTAAGCGCGCAGGCTGCCTTCCTGCTCGGGGTAGCGTGCGGCGCAGTACAGCGCGCCGCCCTTGCGGTAGTCGCAGTCGATGCCTTCCCGGGCCAGCACTTGGGCCACTTCGTCGGGAATGCCATGCAGCAGGTCGAAGGAGGCGCGGCGCTGTTCAGGCGCAAGGCCGGCCAGCAGGCGGTCTTCGCCCAGCAGATTGCCCATCAGCCAGCCGCCGTTACGGCCCGAGGCGCCGAAGCCAGCGGTTTGCGCCTCGATAATCGCGATCTTCAACTCAGGCGCCTGGCGTTTCAGGTAGTAGGCGGTCCACAGCCCGGTGTAGCCGGCACCGATAATGGCCACATCGACGTCCAGGTCATGCTCAAGGGCCGGCCGCGCCGACAGCGGGTCGTCCAGTTGGTCCATCCATAAACTGATAGTGCGCCATGCCGGCATGCCAAGTTCCCCAACCACATTTCGATGGAGGGATCCTAGAACTGCGGGTTATTCGCTGTCTTGCGCGCGTGCACGCAGGGAAATTTGTTTGACGTAGGCCTTGGGCGACTGGCCGGTGTGCTGGCGGAAGGCGCTGTAGAACGCCGACAACGAATTGAAACCGGCGGCGAAGGCAAGGTCGTCGACCTTGATCGGTGGTTGCGCGGTATCCAGTGCGGCCAGCAGGTGCTGGAGCCGAGCCTGGTTGACGTAGCGGTAGAAGCTTTGCCCCAGCACCTGGTTGAGCAGGTAGGAAATCTGATTGCGGCTGTAGCCACACTCCTTGGCGACACGCTGCAGGTCCAGTTCCGGGTCCAGATAAGGCTGCCTGCACTCGAAGTACTGCTGCAAGTCATTGGCCATATGCCCCAATTGCTGGGGTGACAGGCCCAGGCGGCTGACGCTGGGGCGCTGGGCCTGGGAGGGTTGTTCATGCACCAATGACGCGTACTCGTTGACGCGCCAGATCAACCCATCGCGGACGGTGATGGCCTCGCTGGTACGGAATGACACCAGCCCCTGACCGCCGCGCAAGGTGATGCGGTACTGGATGAATGCCGTGTCGCCATCGGCACGGATGCGGTCGGTATGTTCAATGGCTTCGTCGGCTTCGCGGGGCATGCTGGCTTGCAGGTACTCACGCAGTTCGGCGTAACCGACCACACGGTTCTGGAAAAAGTCGTGGTACTGGATGTCCGGGTGGTAGTAGGACATCACGCCGTCAAGGTCGCGATGACGCCAGCACAGGTGGTGGCGCAACACCAGCTCACGCGTGGCGTGGGTGTTATGGCAATCATCGTCTGGCGCGATGTCGGGCATGGAAGGCTCTGAGGCGGGTAAACCTCGGAGATTGCCGAATTTTGCCACTGCCGACAATGGCCAATTGGAACTTCGCATTAGTGGCATTGTGCCCAATCGTGAGTAAGAGATGACCCACATCAAGTGAATGGCTGACAACCGCCGAACGGGGCAGAAAAAGTCACCTTGTACTTGCGAACGAATGCTATTTTTAGCTTCTACGACGCCACGACCAGTGACGGTCCTGGCCCCCTGCCGCGAGCTAAAGGAAGCGCTCAATGAACAAGGTGGGCAACATGAACAAAGTGACATTCCCCAACGCCTGCCAGCTGATGCGCTGGCATTTTCATCCGATGGGCTTCGAGGGCAGCATGGATGCGCCCGGCAGTATGGTCGCCCGCCTGTTCGACCGGGCCAGCGGCGAGACGCTGATTGCCATCGCCGGCATCCCCTGCGCCACCGTGATGAATGCTGCCGATGTGGAGCGGATTATCGAGGCGGTGGAGGATGAGTTGGAGTCGTTTGTGCCGCCGTTGTCGCTGAGGGCCTGATTCCGGTCCAGCCAGCAGAAAGAAGCTCAACTGTGGGAGGGGGCAAGCCTCCTCCCACGTTGGAATCGCATTTGTCCCCTACTAATGGCGCTGATCGTCGAAAAACGCTTTCCTGCCGTCGACCCGCTCCGAGGCTTTGGGCACATTCACCGCCTGGCCCTCGGTTTTTTCCACATACCAGTAGCAATGGCTCACGGCCCGGGTAATCCCGACGTAGGCCAGGCGCAGCACTTCGTCCTTTTGCGCAGTGTCGTAGGGTTCGCTGTCCCCGTCCTTGCCCAGGCCCGCCATGCGGTAGACCTGGTTCTTGTAGGGCGAGCTGGTCACATGCTGGCAATCACCGAGCAGGAACACCGCATCCGCCTGCAGGCCCTTGGCGCTGTGGTACGTCAGCTGCTTCAACCTGCGCGTCACTGCGGGCAAGCTAGAATCAACATTAACAATCGACTGAATATGCTCTTGGATCAGTAACTTATCGCTACTTTTTCGATACAGCATTAATATCGAATCACCCCGTTGATAATGCTCCAGCAGTTGCCGCCCCAACGCCGCATCGTCCCGTTCCAGTACCGTGACCGGCACCAAGGCTTTTGGCGTGCCGCTGGCCTTGGCCTTTTTCCCCGGGATGGCCGGTGCGGCGCGCACGATATGTTCGGCGGCGTCGATGATGTGCTGATGGCTGCGGTAGTTCTCGCCGAGCATGACGCGGGTAGTGCTCGGCGCCGGGAATTGCTGGTTGAATTCCATGAAGTACTTGGGCGAACTGCCGCGCCAGCCGTAGATCGACTGCCAGTCATCGCCCACGCACAGCAAGGACGAACGTTGCGCACCACGGCCCACATGCATCGCCGGCCCACGACTGCGGATTTCCCGCAGGCTCGCGCGTATCCACGAAACGATCTGGGGCGATACGTCCTGGAATTCGTCGATCATCAGGTGCGACATTGGCCGCAGCAGCGGATCGCTGAGGAGCTTGAGATTTTCCGGGGTGTTCTCGCCGAACAGCGAGAACATGCGGTTATAGGTCATGATCGGCGGTGATTGGTCGAGAAGGTGGTCTTCCAGGGCCTTCCAGAAAATGCTCAGGGCTTCAAAGAAGAAGCGGTCCGGGTCGTCCTTGGCGAAGCTCATCTGGCCGACGGCGGTCGGCACGTCCAGCCCCAGGTTCTCGATAAAGCCGGCGGCCATCACGAAACTGTCCAGCAGCGGCGCCGACGCCAGCTCACCCTTGACCTTGTAATCAAAGCCGGGACCCGCGCTGGCATCCCCGGCGAGGCTGCTTAAAAGACGCTTTGATGCATCATAACTATCCAGCCATATCAATGGTTTATGACAGAAAGCTTGAAATAAGGTGCGTTTTACCGCCCACTCTGCACGGACCGACAGCTTCGAATTCGGCCGGCTGACCTGGGGGTTTTCCCTGGGATCAAAGCCCAGCACTACCCACGCATCCAGCGCCGGGATATAGCCGTGGCAATGGAACTGCGCGCCATTGATTTCGAAGCGCTGGCGACTGGGCTCAATCCCCTTGATCGGCCAGGCGCCGGCACGAAACCACAGGTCCTCGATCACATCGCAGAGTTCTTCATCGCGCTTGGCCGCCAGTTCGGTCACCGCTATGCGCTTTTGTACATCCGGATGATCGCGCTCCAGTTCGCGCAGTTGCAGGCCGTGGCGTGCCAGCGGTGCAATCAGTTCACGAAACCGTGCATGTCGCCCCTGCAACTGGTGGTAGCAGGCATTCATCTGCTGGCGCTGGGCGTCGCTGATGCGCAGGTCGAACGGGTTGCTGTCAGCGTCTTCGAAACCGGCACTGAGGTTTTCAAACGCCTGCAGGCGTTCAAAACCCGGCAGGCTGCGGACCATCGGCAGGATGCGCGAGTGAAAGGTGCGTACCACCGCCTGGGCTTCTTTCATATCAATGGGTTGGCCCCACAGGGTGAGAATGTCCATGAGCTTGTTGATGAAGTCTTTGCGCGACTCACGGGTGAAGGTCACCACGGTCATCGAGCTCAATTCGAACCCCAGGTAATGGGTGAGCAGCAAAATACGCAGCACCAGCGAGGTGGATTTACCCGCGCCGGCACCGGCGATCACCGAGGTTGACGGCGTATCGCTGAAGATCATCTTCCATTGCGCCGCGCTCGGCTGGGCATGGGCCGGCAGCAACCGGGCCACATCAGCCTTGATGCGTTTCTTCACGTCGGCGGTCAAGGGTAGCCGCCAATCGTCGAACAGGCTGTCATCGACGCCGGGCGCGCGGTGCTCATCGGGACGGAAGTCGCGGATCAACAGGACTTGTCGGCCTTCCTCGATGCCATCGGCCTTGCCCTCGCGATAGCCATACTCCACGCCGGCCTCGTGACCACTGCGAAAACCATCGGCCTGCCCGTGCAACCAGGAAAACCGATGCTGTGCGCGCAAACGCGTCAGGCCATGGCCAAACAGGCGTGCGGCAAGGCGTTTGAGCAGCGGCATTTCCGCCAATGGGCGCAGTTCGGGGGGCAGATCAGGCTTGTGTTGCGGCACGCGGACTCCTGCGATGAGCTGGGTTTTGACAAGGGCACCATGGTCGCCGGAATCGGCGCTCAGTTCCAGCCAATTGCTTTACCGTCATGCAGTTAGGCGATGAAGTGAAAGTCAAAACGCCAGCAATCAATCTAATTCACCGATAGGAATCAGGCATTTTTTACGCTTTTTTTCGATCATGGGCTCACGGATCATAGGCGCCATCAACAGGAGACGATCATGCTTGAACTTCGACCTTTCAACGCCCTGGGCGGCGCCCACCATGGCTGGCTTGACGCCCATCACCACTTTTCATTTGCCGAATACCACGACCCCGAGCGTATGCATTGGGGCAACCTGCGGGTCTGGAACGACGACATCATCGCCCCCGGCACCGGCTTCCCGCAGCACGCCCATCGCGACATGGAGATCATTACCTATGTGCGTGAAGGCGCCATCAGCCACGCCGACAACCTGGGCAACAAGGGCCGCACCGAGGCCGGTGATGTGCAGGTGATGAGCGCAGGCACGGGGATCGCCCACAGCGAGTACAACCTGGAAGCCACGCCGACCAAGATCTTCCAGATCTGGATCATCCCGAACGAGGCCGGCCTGCCACCCTCCTGGGGCGCCAAGCCGTTTCCGAAAGGTGATCGCGAAGGGTTTGTGACCCTGGCCAGTGGCAAGGCCGGTGACAGCGAGAGCCTGCGCATCCGCGCGGATGCACGCCTGGTAGCGGCGAACCTGAAAGCCGGGGAAAGCGCGGAATACCGCTTGGACATTGGGCGTCGGGCTTATCTGGTACCGGCGAGCGGCGTGATTGAGGTCAACGGCTTGCGTGCGCACGCTCGAGACGGTGTGGCGGTTGAGGATGAGCAAGTGTTGCGGATAACGGCGGTTGAAGACAGCGAGATCGTGCTGGTCGATCTGGCCTGATCCAACGCTTTGGCCCAATAAACTATGGGAGAGGCTTGCCCTAATGCCAGTCAGTTAAGCGTACATCGCCTCCTGTAGGAGCGAGCTTGCTCGCGAAAAACGTCAACGATAACGCGTGCTTCCTGAATGAAAGCGGCGCCTGTGAGTTTTTCGCGAGCAAGCTCGCTCCTACAAAAAGCCTTAACTGACTGGCATTAAGGCTTGCCCCCTCCCATATTGGGGTTATTCCGAGATAGCGCCGTCTACCAGCACCTGCGCCTCTTCCACCAGCTGCTTGAGGTGGTCCTCGCCAATGAAGCTCTCGGCGTAGATCTTGTAGATGTCCTCGGTACCCGACGGCCGCGCGGCGAACCAGCCGTTTTCGGTCATCACCTTCAACCCGCCGATCGCCTGGTTATTGCCTGGCGCATGGCTGAGGATCTGCTGGATGCTTTCGCCTGCAAGCTCGGTGGAAGTCACCTGTTGCGGCGACAGCTTGCCCAGCAAGGCTTTTTGCGCCGGGGTGGCCTTGGCGTCGACACGAATGGCGAACGGCTCCCCCAAGGCATCGGTGAGACCACGGTAGATCTGGCTCGGGTCCTGGCCTTTGCGCGAGGTCATTTCCGCCGCCAGCAAGGCCGGGATCAGGCCGTCCTTGTCGGTGCTCCACACCGTGCCATCCTTGCGCAGGAACGACGCCCCGGCGCTTTCTTCGCCGCCAAAGCCCAATGAACCCTCGAACAGGCCATCGGCAAACCACTTGAAGCCCACAGGCACTTCATAGAGACGACGACCGATGCGCGCGGCCACGCGATCGATCAGGCCGCTGCTGACCACGGTCTTGCCCACGGCCGCATCGGCGCGCCAGTCTGGACGGTTCTGGAACAGGTAGTCGATGGACACCGCCAGGTAGTTGTTCGGCGCCAACAGGCCGCCGGACGGGGTCACGATGCCATGACGGTCGTGGTCCGGGTCGCAGGCGAAGGCCACGTCGAAGCGTTCCTTGAGACCGATCAGGCCTTGCATGGCGTAGCTGGAGGACGGGTCCATGCGGATCTGGCCGTCCCAGTCGACGCTCATGAAGCGGAACGTGGCGTCGACTTCAGTGTTCACCACCTCCAGGTTCAGTCGATAGTGCTCGGTAATCGCCGACCAGTAGCGCACCCCTGCTCCGCCCAGCGGGTCCACGCCCAGGCGCAGGCCGGCGCTGCGGATGGCGTCCATGTCGATCACGTTGATCAGGTCGGCCACGTAGCTGTTGAGGTAGTCATGGCGATGGGTGGTGTCGGCCTTGAGCGCCTGCGCATGGGTGATGCGCTTGACCCCCGCCAGTTTATTGGCCAGCAGCTCGTTGGCCTTGGCTTCGATCCACTTGGTGACGTGGGTATCGGCCGGGCCGCCGTTGGGCGGGTTGTACTTGTAGCCACCACTTTGCGGCGGGTTGTGGGACGGCGTGATAACGATGCCGTCGGCCAGGCCGCTGGTACGGCCACGGTTGTAGCAGATGATGGCGTGGGAAATTGCCGGGGTTGGCGTGTATTCATCGCCTTCGGCGAGCATCACGTGCACACCATTGGCGGCCAACACTTCCAGCGCGCTTGCACCGGCCGGGGTCGACAGTGCATGGGTATCCAGGCCAACGAACAGCGGGCCGTTGATGCCTTGGGCTTCGCGATACAGGCAGATGGCCTGGCTGATGGCAAGCACATGCCATTCGTTGAAGCTCAGTTCGAACGAGCTGCCACGGTGCCCGGAGGTACCAAAGGCTACGCGCTGGGTAGAGATCGCTGCATCAGGCTGGCCGGTGTAATAGGCCGTGACCAGTCGCGGGATATCCACCAGCAACTGGGCCGGCGCCGGCTTGCCCGCAAAAGGACTGATTGTCATGCATAAACCTCGGATAGAAGGATTCGGAAAAAATGCCAGTTTACTGAGAGTTGGACTGCTGCGCGATGGTATCGATCCTACATCGTTAAGAGAAATTTCACCCAGTCTGCGCCTGGCGCAACGCGTCGCTCAATGCTTCCAGGGCAATATCCAGATTGGGCTGCCCGTGGAAGGTGTGACTCACGCGCAGGTGCTGCTGGTGCAAGCCACTGACACTGAACAGCTCCCCGGGGGCGATCACCACTTGCCGTGCCAGCAGGCGCTGAAATGCCTGGCGCATGTCTACGGCCCGGGTGGAGGCCAGCCAGAACGCGGCACCGGCGGCCGGCATCCGATAAGTCACCTGGTCGCCCAAGTGCTGTTCCAGGCGCTGGCTCATGTGCGCCGCCTGCTCGCTCAAGCGTTGGCGCAGCGTGTGCAGGTGCTGGTCAATCCGCCCGCTTTGGTACAAACGGGCAATCGCGCGCTGACGGATCGACGATAAACGGAATGAGCGCAGCAGGAACTGACGCTGCAACTCATTGCTCATGCGCCGGCACAGCAGGTAGCCGTAGGGGGCTTCCGAGCCGAGCACTTTCTCGAACGAAGAAAACACGATCAGCCGCTCAGGGTTCACCCGTTCACGCAATGCGGTGTGGGGGGCTTCAAAACCTAGCTCGCCAAAGGTGTCGTTTTCAAGCAACCAACAACCGGACTGCTCCAGCAGGTGTGCCACGTCGAGACGCTCGTCGATTGACATGGCCACCCCGCTGGGCAGGCTGACGGAAGACGAGAGCAACACCAGATGCACAGGCTCATCACGCAACAGCTTCCCCAGCACAGTTCGATCCAGGCGACCCTCCAGCGTCCAGGGCAACTCGATGATGCGCACCCCGGCGTCCTGCAACAGGCGCAGGATCAACCAGTCGCAGGGCGACTCGACAATCACGGTGGTGCCCCGCAGGCCCAGCACTTCGATCAGGATGTCCAACACGCCGCGCAGGTCGGCGCCGATGTACACGTCGTCGGCATGCCAGCAGCGCGTGGGCGACGAGGTATAGCGCGCGGCCAGGGCTGCGCGTAATTCCCATACACCGCAGGGCTGGGACCAGGGCTGCAAATGCGACGGGTACTGGCGCACCAGTTCCCGCTCGAGCCGCAGCAGTGTTTCATCCAGGGAGCCCAGCAATGCCGGCTCGTCACCACTGAGTACCAGCATACCGGGGCGCCGGGCCGCCGCGTAGAGGCGATCAAGCAGGCCCCCGCCGGCCCACGCCAGCGGGTTTGCCGACATCGGCCAGGCGTAATAGCCGGATTTGGCCACCGAATACACCCTGCCCTCCTTCTCCAGCAGCGCATAGGCGTACTGGATCGTCGAAATGGACACGTTCAGGCGTCCGGCCAACTGCCGTAACGACGGCAGTTTTACCCGGGTGTCGGTACTGACCTCGTTGATCAGGCTGATCATGTAGCGATAGACCGCCTGATACGCGAAATCCGCCTGACGCTCGCCGCGCAGCGTCATCGCCCGAACAATGGCACGGCCTGCGCGGCGCCCTGGGCCGCAGCGGCGCGACACATGCCGTTTTCTCTGGGCAGCGGCCGTTTGCGGTACAGGTGCTGCAACAAGGGCATCGGCAAACCGCTGGTGTCCGTTACCCACTGCTGCAGCATTTCGGCGGAACCGTTGCCCTGGAGGACTTTGTGCAACTCAGGCAACGCCACCAGCATGCCCGGGTGACATTGGCGCAGATAACCTTCCAGTCGCTCTCCGTGATGAACAAAGGGTGAAAACAGCAGGCAGGTCAGCTGGGTCTCATCCAAGCCGAAGAACTCCTGGGCGTAGGTACTCCAGAGCATGCGCCCTTCGCGGGTCCCGGCCTGAACGAGCAAGTCGTCGGGCATGCGCAGACGGCGCATGTACCCGGCGGCCTGCTGGACAAAACCTTCGACGCCTTCCTCATAATCCAGCGCACGCAGGCATTCGGCCTGCAACCCACGTAGATGAGCCATCAGCAACGGATTGGAATAGGCCGGATGGCTGAAGTGAAAGCCCAGTGGATCGGGAGCGTAGGCCATGAACTCGGTCAGCAGGGAGGTCGACGCGATGTCGACATCTTCCAGCAGGTCGGCGATGCCGATGTAGGCCAAGTGACGATGCCCCGCCGTGCTGGGGTTATCACTGGCCACGTAATGCTCACCGAACACATCCTGGTAATAACCGGTGCTCCACTCGTCCATGTGGGCGAACAACGCGTTGAGCGACAGCGGATGGCCCTTGGGAACATGGACGCCTGCGCCCTGGGCGGTTTTCTTGAGCCAGGCAAGAAACTGACTCTGCCTACGCGGGGAGTCACCACTGACCAGCGCATGGATGCCGCCATTGCACGTGGTGACACGCTGGTAAAAATCACCGACGGCCAGGTAAGTGTCGTTGCACAGGGTGGCGCGGCAGTCCCCGGCACTCACATGGCCCACCATCAACATATTGCGCTGGCTGATCTTTCGCCCGATCGCTGAGGCCGGACGCTGGTGATTGAAGGGTTGTACCTCCTGGTTTTCCACCATCAACAACTCGACACGCGGGTCATCGTGGAGAAACAGCCGGCCGTAGCCGCGATTCAGGGTATCGAGCTGCCCCTCGGTCATGCCCGCGTGACGTAGCGTCGCGACCCTCAGTTGAAAGGTACGTGGCGCGCGACCGGCAATGGTCAGTTGAGCCGCTCGGAGCAGCGCCAGGGTATAGCTGCTGACTTCACCGCCACCATGGGCCACCAGTACCTTGAAGTCCCCCACCTGTTCCATCCCGCCTGCCGCGACAATGATTCGCTGGACCAGTAACTGGAGAGCGGTACGTCCCGCGCGATTGAAGTGCCCGATCAGACGTTGCAGAACTTGCTGGTAAACATGATTCATAGCCTGTTCGTGAATAGTGCTCATAGTTCTACTACCCGAGTTGAAATATCAGTTTCAAGCAACTGCTGACAGTGTTTGCTTGACCTATTTTGCGTGTAGGAAAATCGCGCCTCGCATTGTGCGCCGATGATTAGACACTAGCACCACGCAACAAAACGACAGGGATTGCCGGGAAGCATTTTTTACCCGTACAAGCGCATAACCTAATGAAAAAACTGGTAAAAATTTCTAAAAGGTTAGCCTTAGGAGTCTTCCGACAAGGTCCTACGCGTTTTTAACCAGTCTTTTAAAGAAGTGTCCGACAATAGGCTCAACCAACTTTTCCATTTGCATGGCCGGTACGCTTTATGAAAGTACCTGTCTTGCTGAGTACACCTGTGGGCCGCGTCGATAGTTCGAGCAACTATCAGCAGCCGAGTCATGGATTCAATCATTGCTCAGTCCTTGAGATGAAAGTGAAGGCGCAATTATCAGTGTTGGAATAATGATTAATAGATACAGAAGCGGGCCGAAAACCAGCTCAGATGAGCAACCGATGTCGCGTAAATGGCGCACACACAACAACGCCGCGCTGGGATTCAGGGCGGCGTCAGGGAGGAAGGTCCGGATTTGCGGGCTAAAGTGCCAGGTCGGCACCTTCTGGGGCGGGCGGGTTAAGCCCTGTCAAATGGCGCATTTGCCCCATTCACTCAGGCGTCGGAGCACTCATTTACGAATACTCCTACAGCTCAAACAGCCGCAACCTGCAACGCAACCCGTTCGCGACATGGGCATTCGTCCATATAACGGTGGGCTTCGACAAACTGATTGAACGGAAACACCGTGGTTTTCAGGGGCACGAGCACACGATCGGCGGTCAGTTGGTTGATGTCACGCAACGCACGCTGCAACGCCACCTGATCCTGGATGATGCCCAGCTCCGGTTTGCCGGTGAAGTTGCCGATACAGTGCACGAAGAACTGAATGTTCTTCTGGAACGCCGCGCACGCTGGGAACGGTGTCTGGTTACCGCCCTGCAAGCCATACAGCACCAGGCTGCCACGTGGCGCCAGCACATCACCGAGCAACGACATCTGCGGGCCACCCAAGCCATCGAACACCACATCGACGCCGCGGTTCTCGGTGAACTTGTTGATTTGCATCAGCAGGTCCTGTTCTTCGGTGACGATGACTTTTTCTGCGCCAAGAGAGAGCAGGTACTCGCGCTCTGCGCTGTCCTTGGTGGCAGCAATCACCCGCACACCCAGGGCCTTGCCCAGTTGCACAAACGAAGGGCCGGCGCAGTGGCTGGCGTCGGTCACCAGGGCAAACTGCCCGGGTTTGACCCGTGCCAGGTCCACATACGCAAAGTAGGCGATCAGCAACGGCGTGTAGTGCACGCTGGCTTCGATGGGGCTCAGGACGTCCGGATAGCGGGTCAGGGCCGAACGGGGCAGGACGATCTGCTCGCCATACACCGGGTAATCATTGGGGCTCTCGGCCGGAAAACTGGCCACCTTATCGCCCACTGCCAAGTCATCCACGCCCTCGCCCAAGGCTACGACCACCCCGGCCATCTCATGGCCAAGGCCGGATGGAAGGCGTGCGTGGGAAGACGCCAGGTTCTGGCGCCACAAAATGTCATACCAGCTGATGCCAATCGCCTCGACACGGACCTGCACTTCGCCCGGTGCGGGCTGCGCGGCTGCATGCTCTTCGCACTTGAGCACCTCGGCCGGACCAAACTTGTGAAAACGGATCGTGCGGGACATCGCAAACCTCGTCAAAGTAACCTCTATTGCCATGAACTCTATCTGGGCTTTCCGGCTAAGACCACCGGTCGCCGTTAATAGTCGACATGTCTGTCATTGATTCCGCATCTGAGGAATAGACCTCAAGTATCGTAGGAAAACTCAATTAGCCGGTGCAGAGTACCAGCCTTTCCCCGTAAGATTCATACCGGTCACGCGTCTGAATGGACCTTCAGGGCTCTTATATGGCCGCTCTCGTCAAGTAAAGCTGACTCTTCCAGGACACAAGATGAACCGTAACGACCTGCGTCGTGTCGACCTTAACCTCTTGATCGTATTCGAAACCTTGATGCATGAGCGCAGTGTGACCCGCGCTGCCGAGAAATTGTTCCTTGGCCAGCCGGCCATCAGCGCAGCGTTATCGCGCTTGCGCGGGCTGTTCGATGACCCGTTGTTCGTACGCACCGGGCGCAGCATGGAACCCTCGGCCCGCGCCGTGGAAATCTTCGCCCTGCTCTCCCCGGCCCTGGACTCGATTTCCACCGCCGTCAGCCGCGCCGCCGAGTTCGACCCGGCCACCAGCACCGCGGTGTTCCGCATCGGCCTGTCCGACGATGTCGAATTCGCCCTGCTGCCCCAACTGCTCAAACGTCTGCGCGCCGAAGCCCCCGGCATCGTACTGGTGGTGCGCCGCGTCAACTACATCCTGATGCCCGGCCTGCTCGCCTCCGGCGAAATTTCCATCGGCGTCAGCTACACCGCCGACCTGCCGGCCAACGCCAAGCGCAAAGTACTGCGCCGCAGCCTGCCGAAACTGCTGCGCGCCGACAGCGTGCCGGGCGCCCTGAGCCTCGACGACTTCTGCGCCCGCCCCCACGCCCTGGTGTCGTTCGCCGGCGACTTGAGCGGGTTTATCGATGAAGAGTTGGAAAAGCTCGACCGCAAGCGCCATGTGGTGCTCGCAGTACCGCAGTTCAACGGCCTGGGGACGTTGCTGGCAGGCACCGACATTGTTGCCATCGTGCCGGACTACGCGGCCGAAGCACTGACGGCCGCGGGAGGCTTGCGTGCAGAAGAACCGCCATTGCCGGTGCGCACGTTCGAATTGCACATGGCGTGGCGTGGGTCCCAGGACAATGATCCGGGGGAGCGGTGGTTGAGGTCGCGGATTCAGATGTTTTTTGGCGACCCTGAGAGTCTTTAGGTTTCGTCAGGCAGGCAGTTCGGCTAATCATTTCTGCCTTTCCACAAACCATGGAGCTCCATTCAGTTCCATTGGATTGCTACATTGGGGGCACATCTGAGGGCATGCTTTGGATGGTTTGAAAAGGATGCCCCAGCCTAAGGCCAAGTGGGCTATTGATGAGGATAGCTCCGACCGGACACTCTGCGATTCGATAGACCGGCCTGAAGCTTTCAGCGGAACGGTGGACACTGGAATCGATGAGCGAACAACCCCACCTCCGTACAGACTCGTATTCCGCCTAAGGAATTAATTGTTAAAAATTAATTAGTTAATTAGCATTGTCGCGTTAACTCTGTCCGAACAACTCAAAATCGGAGGGGCTGACACTTCCCATGCAAACCAGGAATCGAACTTCAACGGCAACGATGTGTTGAAAAAGTAGCTCCTCTATCTTGCCTGCGGCAAAATATCTGCATTGGCCTGCAGGGAAGCACGCAGCATGATGGGACAGCTATCGAGTGGGCAGGCTCGGCTGTTTTACTCGTTCAACCTCCAAGATCACATTCCCGCCAATCACCTTCTGCGCAGCATTGATCGGTGTCTCGATCTGAGCGACCTGCGCCATTACCTCGCCGATTTCTATAGCCCGATCGGCGTCCGTCGATTGATCCTGAACTGATGATCCGCATGCTGATCGTGGGCTATTGCTACGGCATTCGCTCAGAGCGGCGGTTGTGCGCAGAGGCCCATTTGAACCTGGCGTATCGCTGGTTCTGCCGGTTAAGCCTTGAAGATGAAGTCCCCAGCCACTCGACCTTTTCCAAAAATAGACATGGCCGTTTTCGGGACAGCGATCTCTTTCGCTGACTGTTCAATGAAGTGCTGCGTCGTTGCATGGACGCTGGCTTGGTCGAGCGATCAGGCATTTTTCGCCGTGTTCGACAAACTACGCGAGATGCGGTTGATACCCTAGGTCGTGCCAGAACCGATGGGCCATCCCCTTGCGGGTAGATTCAGGAAGAGATCGGGCAGGCGAGAGATCAGCTACTACCTACGCACCAGATCATCAAGGAAGACACCGATGCCGGATAGCTCTCAAGTGAATGTAGCCACAGCAGACGCCCTCACGCTGCAGCTACACAACCAGTACGCAATACGCGCAGCCAATGAAGAGGTGACAAAGTGGCTGCTTGATAACGGAGCGGAGAATGTAGCCGCTAACGCAATCGGGGCGATGGAGACGCTGGACAAGAATGCTCAAGGCATCACAGATGCCATCATGCGCCTGCGTCATTCTTAGGCATATCCCATACTCTTTACGGATGCATGGATCAGGAGAGAGCCGTTGCAGGAAATTCTTCTCCCTCCAGTTTCTCCATCACCAACCCAATGAATGCAGACACAGCTAAGGGCAAATGTTGCCGGCTGGGGTAAAGCACATGCAGGCCGTATCCGGTTCTATGGTACTGCGGCAGCACAGACACAAGGCGCCCCATCTGAAGATCAGACTTAGTCATGGCGGGCGGCAGCAAGGCAATACCTAGCCCAGCCAACGTCGCCTTGCGCAAAGCTTGGGCGGTGTTTCCATTGAAACGGCTAGTGACCCGCACCTCTTCCGCCGCATCGTTTGGCCCATGAAGAACCCAGGTGGTGAAGCCGCTAGGATGGCCAAAGCTCACGCAATCGTGTTTGACCAGATCTCCAAGCTCAATAGGAACGCCTCTGTTTTTAAGGTAATTCGGGCTGGCCACCAAACCTTCGTTACCAGCTCCAAGGAGCTGGCGACCGACGTATCCTGAGTCCTGCAACGCCCCACCTCGAAACGCAATGTCGATACGATCAGCGATCAAATCGGCGCGTGCATCACTCAGCACAAAGTCGACGTGTACCCGTGGATGCGCCTCGAGAAAATCGGCTACCCACTCCATAGGAAAGAAGTCGAAAAAATCAGCCATTGCCGCAATGCGCACGGTGCCACTCGGCTCTTGGTTTCCTGTCATCAGCTGCTCACCAGCGTCAATCAGTCCATCCACGGCTCCACAGCATCGCTCGTGAAAAGCCTCGCCAGACTGGGTGAGTGTGAGCTTGCGCGTGGAGCGCTGCAGCAGCCTTGTACCGAGTTGGGCCTCAAGCTGTTGAACCCGCCGGCTTAAGGTGTTTGAGGGCATTCCAAGCTGACGTGCTGCCTCAGCGAAACTACCGCTGCGCACCACGTTTACAAACAATGCGACGTCATTCAGATCGATCATCTTGCTGCCACCCACACCATAAATGGATCAGTTCAATCCAATTATGCCATCTAATAAAGCAATCAATAGACGCATATCCTTCAGTCATTGCTGCAGCTGACCTTCAGTTGCCGGATTCTCCTACGGGCTGACCGTCAAGGCTTTTCGGCATCACGAGTTAATCCACATCCAGTCCAGCCAGCCGGAACTCCGCTCGACGACATCGTCTGTCGGCAAGGGAGAACAAAGAGAAAGCATATGACCGCCACCGTAGTAGTTCGACCACGGGCCATTGCCCATCTTACTGAAGGAACCACACACGGCCCTATAACGAGGCTTATGAGTCCAGGTGATCTAGGAGAGCTGTTGAAGCCGTTTATTTTCCTGGACATTTTCAGCCTGAACGCCAGTGGTGGTAAGTCGAGTTTCGGCATGCATCCGCACTCAGGAATCGCAACGATTACCTTCATGACAAAAGGGGATGTCTCTTATGAGGACACCACTGGGGCGACCGGTTTACTGCTCGCGGGGGGTGTTGAGTGGATGCAGGCCGGCAATGGGGTGTGGCACGACGCTACGCTAGCAAGCGAGTCCGCAATACAGGGATTCCAGCTCTGGGTGGCATTGCCGCCGCCGCTTGAAAACGCTCCCGCGATGAGTACCTACCTTGATCCGTTGCAAGTTCCACAAATGGGCCCAGCACGGGTACTACTGGGACGTTACGGGGCAGCTCAAAGCCTGATCGAAGTACCGAGTGAAATGAACTATCTCGCCGTGAGTTTAAAAGACGGTGAGCACTGGCGTTACACCCCACCGTCCGGTCACAACATTGCCTGGCTCGCGGTTAGTTCAGGAAGTCTGGATGCAGGAGGGTTGGTCAATGTCGGCGAATTAGCTGTGTTCGAAGAGTCAGAGCACCACATCAACTTCATCGCGAAAGGCGATTGCTCTTTCGTGATGGGCTCGGCGGTAAAGCATCCGTACGACCTGGTAACAGGTAACTACTCGGTTCACACGAGCAAGGCAGCTCTGGCGCAGGGCGAAACGGAAATACAGCGGATTGGCACACGGCTGCGGCAGCAAGGACGGCTCAACTAGCGCCGCTCAACCCGGCGTGAAAATCATCTCGACGATAACTTTCCAACACCCCAAATCATACTGAGGCACGTCATGACAGCGAGCAATCTCAACCTTCTTTTGTCCCCCACCCGAATCGCCAACCTCCCCCTGAAAAATCACATGGTGATGGCGCCGCTGACGCGAAGCCGGGCGGGCCAAGGCGATGTTCCAACTTCCACAGTGGTCGAGTATTACCGTCAACGTGCAAGCGCCGGCCTCATCATTACTGAGGGTTCTCAGGTATCGGCTCAAGGCAAAGGCTATATGAGAACACCGGGCATTTTCACCAACGAGCAAATCGCCGGCTGGAAACACGTGACCGACGCCGTGCATGCAGAAGGCGGACGGATATTTCTCCAGCTCTGGCACGTTGGGCGCCTGTCACACTCTCTAGTACAGATCGATAATCAGCTGCCGGTAGCCCCCTCAGCGATCAAGGCTGATGGCGAGATCTACACGCCTGAAGGATTGAAGCCTTACGAATCACCACGGGCTCTGAGCCTGCATGAAATTCCTGGCGTGATCGCGGATTTTCGCCAAGGTGCTGAAAACGCGAAGCGTGCAGGTTTTGACGGTGTGGAAATACATGGTGCGAACGGTTACTTGATCGATCAGTTCCTGCGCGATGGCACCAACACCCGAACCGATTCATACGGCGGCTCTGCAGAAAATCGCGCTCGGTTTCTTAAGGAGGTTGTGGAGTCGGTCATCGAAGTATTCGGGGCTAGCCACGTGGGCGTTCGCCTGTCGCCGATTTTTAATTACTTCTCCATGAGCGACAGCGATCCCCAAGCGACATTCAACTATGCAGCAAAAATGCTCAGTCGCTACGGGCTAGCCTACATTCACGTAGTAGAAGTCGGTGCGGGTTCATTCGACTTCAGAGAACTAAAGCGTCGTTTCGCAGGCACCTACATCGCCAATGGCGGCTATGACGCGGAACGCGCAGAAACGTCGCTCAGAGAAGGAAATACTGATCTGGTGTCCTTTGGCACTGCGTTCCTAGCCAACCCGGATCTGGTAGAGCGATTCGAACAGGGTGTCGCATTGAATGACGCAGACCCGACCACCTTCTATCAGGGTGAGGAGCGAGGTTATACGGATTACCCGACCATGGCCCAGATTCGATAACGATGAAGTGCTGCGGGAAGCGCAGTCGCTGCCAGCTGCCTCTCGCAGATCAATCGGGCCGGCAGGTAGCAATGCTGAGCCGGAGTAGGAGTCTGCGCCCTCTCCGGTAATCACCTGCAAATCTGCGGCAAGCCTGTCTTGACAAACAAACTGTGATCACATATCACTTAATGAGGTTTTCTTGTCTACGCACTCCGTAGCCACGAAAGAACTCATGAACAAAAATAAGACAGGACGCATTAGCTATGAACGTGATGAAGCGGCTGACACCCTATACCGGATTGAGAGTTTTGATTTCCGGTGGAGCTGCAGGCATTGGCGAATCGATCGCGGCTGCATATCTCGAAATTGGGGCAAGAGTCCATGTATGCGATGTAAGTGAGCAGGCGATCGCACAATTTCGTGAGCGCTATCCAGAGGCTTTGGCCACATTGGCTGACGTCTCCGACTCTGCTCAAATTAAGCGAGTCTTCGAGATACAACAGGATTGGGTGGATGGGCTGGATGTACTTATCAACAATGCAGGGATAGCAGGGCCGACCGGCGGAATCGACAAAATTAGCGATGCCGAATGGGAACAGACAATAGACATCAATCTCAATGCGCAGTATCGCTTCGCTCATCATGCTGTCCCCCTCCTAACGAAGTCAGAACACGCACACATCATTCATATTTCATCGGTCGCGGGGCGCTTAGGCTATGCTTGGCGGACTCCATACGCCGCGACCAAGTGGGCCATCATTGGTCTTATGAAGTCATTGGCAGCCGAGTTGGGCGAAAAAGACATTCGAGTCAACGCTCTGCTGCCGGGCATCGTCGAGGGCCCGCGCCAGGATCGCGTCATCAGTGATCGCGCCAAACAGTTAGGCATTTCAGAGCCGGAGATGCGCCAACAAACATTGAAGAAAATCTCATTGCGCCGGATGACTCCACCCGAAGACGTGGCAGCAATGGCCTTATTTCTATGCTCTCCTGCTGCTAACAATGTGACAGGACAAGCGATCAGCATCGATGGCAATGTCGAGTATCTTTGATTAGTCAGACCTATACGTCTCGCTACCGACCTTGGTAGCGAGACGCTAATTGTGCGTGTGCTAGAGAGCTCGTTTCTCCCGAATTCCGTCATTTTCTATACCGGCACATCCGTGATCACAGTTGTCTCATTTTCCTATGCTGGCTGATCGAACCTGCCTATAATTCTCGCCATGAACCTATCCACACTCGTATCGCCCATGATCCGCCAGACCCTCAGTGCGGACGTTTATGCCCAGCTGCGCGATCTGCTGATAAGCGGACGCGTTATGCCTGGGGAAAAGCTCTCGCTCAGATCTATAGCGGATGCTCTTGGTGTTAGCGTCATGCCAGTGCGAGAAGCGGTTCATAGGTTGGTCGCTGAGCAAGCGCTTGAAATGGCGGCTAATCGATATATTCGCGTTCCTGTACTGACGGTCAGCCAATTCCGGGAAATCACCAGTATCCGGTTGAATCTGGAGGGGCAAGCTGCAGCTCGTGCTGCGGAGCTTGTTGATTCGCAAGCGCTGGCTGAGATTGAAAAGATACACGAGGCATTTTGCGCAGAGTTTGCAAAAGGCGCTCCCGATGAGTCACGGCTGATTACGCTGAACAAAGAATTGCATTTCGCAATTTATAATCAGGCGGACATGCCCATCCTGCTCCAGATAGTTGAGTCCCTGTGGCTGAGAATAGGGCCTATCATCAACTATGACCTACGATCTGGCACTGAGCGTGTGATTCAGCGAGTGCAAGCCAGTCATCACGCAGCGATGGTTGATGCTTTAAAGAAGGGTGACTCCGTTGCCGCCTGTGAATCACTGCAAGATGACATCAAAAGTGCTGCCGAGTTTATCCTGAATACAGGGGCGCTGATCGTTGCCGATGCGCACAAGCCTGTCGAAGCTGATTAATTCCACCAACATGTTTTAAAAAGAGGCGCCTGGTATCAGGGCGCCTCTTTTTTTTCGCTCGCTTATTACATTTGAGCGCCGATCATCCAAGGCACTGTTTCTTCATTGCCGACGCCCAACGCCTCGCTTTTAGATTTTTCTCCAGAAGCCACTCGTATGAGCATGTCGAAAATCTCTTTACCCTTCGACTCAAGGGTGGCATCGCCATCCATGACATCCCCGCAGTTGATGTCCATATCATCCTTCATGCGAGTGTACATTTTGGTATTCGTCGCAAGCTTGATCGAAGGAGCAGGTTTGGCGCCAAAGCACGAGCCGCGTCCGGTGGTGAACGCAACGAGGTTTGCGCCGCTGGCGATTTGGCCAGTGGCCCCCATCGGGTCGTAGCCAGGTGCATCCATAAACACCAAGCCTCGGACCGTGATTGGCTCGGCGTAACGGTACACCCCCATGAGTGCGGAGGAGCCACTTTTGGCAACTGCGCCTAGAGACTTTTCGAGAATGGTCGTCAGGCCGCCGGCCTTGTTACCAGGCGTGGGGTTGTTATCAATACTGCCTTTTTCGCGGTCTGCGTAGCTCTCCCACCATTTGATAAGGTCGACGATACCCTGGCCGACTTCACGGGTTGCAGCGCGACGAGTCAGCAGGTGTTCAGCGCCGTAGATCTCCGGCGTTTCGCTAAGGATGGCAGTTCCACCTTGCGCTACGAGCATATCGACAGCCACACCGAGGGCGGGGTTGGCCGTGATGCCCGAGTATCCGTCTGAACCGCCGCACTGGAGCGCCACGGTCAGGTGCCGCGCCGAGACTGGCTCGCGTCGGCACTCGTTGGCAACCGGCAGCATCGATTCCACGGCGGCAATGGCGGCGTCCGCTGCGTTGCGGGTTCCGCCAACGTCTTGGATGACCACGGGAGCGATAAGCTTGCCGGTCTCGATGCCCTGGGCCATGAACAGCGCGCCCATCTGATTGGCTTCACAGCCTAGGCCGATGACAACCACGCCAGCGAAGTTGGCGTGCTTGATGAACCCGCCTAGCGTGCGCCGCAGTTGGTTCACCCCCTCGCCATTGTGCTCTATGCAGCAACCGAAGCTGTGAGTGATCGGCACCACACCGTCCACGTTTGGGTAAGCATCCAGCACACCGTTTCGCGAGAAGTGTTCAACCACCATTTTGGTAACAGTGGAGGAGCAGTTCACCGTGCTCACTACACCAATGTAGTTTCGAGTTGCTACTCGCCCGTCAGCGCGGACGAAACCTTGGAATGTCACAGCAGAGGCTGCAGGCGACGCGACTTTGGCATCCTCGCCGAACGCGTAGTCTCGCTCGAACGTCGCCATCTCCAGATTGTGCGTATGCACGTAATCGCCTGGCTCAATGGGTTTAGTAGCAAAGCCAATGATCTGGCCATAACGCAGAACAGGATCACCTGGGTTTACGTGTGCAAGGGCGATTTTGTGCGCTGCGGGCACATCGGCGAGCACCACGATATTACCGAACTCCGTAACCACGGTTCCTTGAGGTATCGAAGCGCGTGCGATTGCAACATTGTCGTCAGGATGTAGTTTAAGTGCCAGGGATGTGCTCTTCATTTTGTCCTCGCATTATCAGTAATACACGGAGCAGCCTGGGGCAATACGATGTTGTCCCGCGTTTTTGTAGTAATCGTTTCTTGTGCCTGACGTAATTTCAAACTCAGGAATGCTGCGAGTGTTAAAAGAGCCGCTACAATAATGAGTCCATTCTTCGTGCTACCAGTAGTTTGTTCAACGAAGCCCAGAAGTGAAGGGCCGAAGAAACCACCAGTAATACCAAAGGTATTCACTAACGCCAGACCCGCCGCCATACCTGCTCCCGCCAGTCTTGAACTGGCAAAGAGGAATATCACAGGCTGAACAACGAAAAACATCGATGCAGTAAGAGTGAATCCTATTAGAGCTATCAATGGAGTGGTAAAGGCCGCGAGGGTCAATCCAGCCGACATCAGGAGCAGCCCACCGAACATTATTTTGCGTGAAATTTTTGGAGTAGTTGCATACTTTGGAAGAAACGCTGCCCCGAGTGCTGCTGCTATCCATGGGACTGAGTTTAATAATCCTATTTGTAACGATGACAAGCCTCCATACGTGCCAATGATGCCCGGCAAGAAGAAAATTACCGAATACACACTAACTTGGTGGAGGAAGTACACCGCGATAGCAAGCCAAATTTGAGGGATTTTAAGAACGCCCTTAAAAGAATGACCTACATTGCCGGAGGCGATTTCTTCATCATGTTCTTTCTTCAGAACTTTCTCTACTTCAGTGACTTGTTCCTTTGACAGCCAACTTGCCGTAGATGGGCCGTCCGGAAGCTTTCGCCAAATCACGACGGAAAATAGAACAGCTGGAATTCCCTCCAAGAAGAACAGCCACTGCCAGCCGTGCCAACCCCAGATTCCATCCATCTCTAACAGCAGCCCGCCAACCGGCCCGCTGATGATATTCGCGAGACAGACCCCGATTAGAAAATAGCCACTGGCTCGCGCCCTTTGCTCACGACCAAACCAATAGGTTAAATAGAGCATTACACCTGGGAATAATCCTGCTTCAGCTGCGCCCAGTAGCGCGCGGGCAATGTAAAACGTAGTCTCATCGGTAATGAAGGCCATACCGGCAGACAACAAACCCCAGGTGATCATGATCCTGGTGATCCAGAGTCGGGCACCTACCCGGTGCATGATCAGGTTACTGGGTACCTCCATGAGTGCATAGGTAAGGAAGAAGAGCCCTGCACCAAAACCGTATGCGGCAGCGGAAATACCCAAGTCTACTGCCATGTGTGTTTTGGCAAGTGAAATGTTAGTTCTGTCTAGAAAGCTTATAACGTAAGCAAAGATTAACATCGGCATTAGTTTGCGAAACATTAAAGCGTTCAGCGACTGTCCCTTTTGTGTTTTTGTATGGGTCGTAGCCAACATGGTTCATTTTCTCCTCATAAGGATAAGTTGCTAAGGCGCGGGTGTTGTGCCACGCCCTTTAATTATCAAGATATCCTCTAGATAGACTTTATGGGGGGTGAGTGCCCGCGCTTAGAAATTGACGTTATCGCCACCTTTGAGCTTCAGGATTTCCCTCGCGTCAGCAGGTGTCGCCACTTCAAGTGAAAGCCCTTCGAGAATTTTGCGCATACGCGAGACTTGATCTGCGTTGCTTTTTGCCAATTGGCCCGGCCCGTCCCAAAGCGAGTCTTCAAGACCCACACGCACGTGTCCTCCAAGCGTGGCTGATTGAGCACCAATGCTCATCTGCTGCTTTCCTGCTGGAAGAACCGACCACTGATAGTCATCTCCGAAGAGACGATCAGCTGTGCGACGCATATGCAGGACATCCTCAGGGTGACCGCCGATACCGCCCAAAATGCCGAAAACGGATTGGATCAAAAATGGAGGTTTGATGAGGCCGCGATCAATGAAATGTGCAGCGGTGTAGAGGTGCCCAATGTCATAGCATTCGATTTCAAAACGGGTACCGTTCTCACTGCATGACTCGAGGATGTGGGCTATGTCGGTAAATGTATTTTTGAAAATGCGGTCATGGCTGCCGGCGAGGTATGGTTCCTCCCAGGCGTGTTTGAACTCCTTAAACCGATTGAGCATTGGGTAAAGTCCCATGTTCATCGTGCCCATGTTCAGTGAGGCCACTTCCGGTTTGAACTGATGTGCTGGACGAAGTCGATCTTCAAGCGACATTGTCGGTGCGCCACCTGTAGTCAGGTTGATCACCACATCGCTAGCCTCTTTGATAGCCGGCAGAAACTGCTTAAACAGTTCCGGATCCTGAGAGGGGCTGCCATCAATCGGGTTACGAGCATGTAGGTGAACAATTGAGGCGCCAGCCTCAGCGGCACCAATCGCCGCTTCGGCAATTTGACCTGGTGTTACCGGTAGGTAACGGGACATGGAAGGTGTATGAATTGCGCCGGTGACCGCGCAAGTGATGATGACTTTACGAGCCATGGTGACCTCCTGGTTACTTTTATTTTGGTGTTCAGGATGAGGTGATGCCGTCAGGAATTTGGTGCTTGACGCTTGTGCGCAGCGAGAGCCATAAGGCGGCGGTCACGCCAAGCGGATCGCAATGCAATGCCTTCAAGTTCAAGTTTTTGGCGGCGCTCGTCATGTACTCGGGCGACTGCTGATTCCGACCAGTCGAAAGCATTTTCGGAATTGATCGTTTCGCGATTTTGCTGACCGTAGCGTTTGGCATAGTCAGATACGCCGGCAGGGGCGTTGAGATCGATGGTTTCGAAGGGCCCCATAAATGACCAGCGGAGGGCAAGTCCATCTTTGAGCACCCGATCAATATCCTCCGAGCTGGCAAAGCCTTCCTCATGCAATTTGAAGCATTCGTTGAGGACTGCGGCTTGGACTCGGTTCAACAAGAAGCCGTGGATCTCTCGGGATAGAACGACAGGGCTCTGCCCTGCCGCGGTGTAGATCTCATGCGCTCGAATCATCACTTCAGATTCTGTCCACGGCGCAGGGCATAGCTCCACAAGAGGAACTAAGTAAGGTGGGTTGGTAGGGTGTGCAACTACGCAGCGCCCCCTACCAGGTAGATCTTCAGTGAACTCGGAGGCCGGTAACCATGAAGTTGAACTGGCAAGAATCGCGTTCTTGGGTGCCAACACATCCATTCGACTGAAAATGTCGATTTTCGCCTCCACCGTTTCCCGAACGTTTTCCTGTACGAGCACCACATCACGTAGCGCATCAGCCAAATCGGGAACACACGTAATACGTGCAAGTACGGTGAGGGGCGCGTCATTGAGGAGATCAAATTCTGCGAGCTCGTTAAGTCTCGCTTCGATGTAGGCATGGCTGTTCTGCATTGTCTGCAGATCCATGTCGTGTAGGCGTACCGGATGTCCTGCTCGAGCAAAAACAATCGCCCAAGCTCTCCCAATCAGGCCTGCGCCAACGATTGCAATGGGGCCACGCTCGGTCGCAGATGGAGTTGTGCTTCGCATGATGTTCTCCAAATTTTGTATTTATGTTTAGGAGTAATCGTTTGAGCGGTTGGTGAACAATGCTGACGCTCAGATGTTCGCTCTGAGACAGATGCTATCCACTGTGATCACAGATCACAAGAAAATAATTCTGATTGTCTGACGATCGGCTATGGAAGGGATTCGAGGGTCGAGATAGCTCCCGCAACGGCCTGAGCCTCAGTGGGTCGGCGCGCTATAGGTTTTTGTGCGGAAATAGAAAAGGCTTTTTTCGGAATTGAACCTTCGCGTTAAATAAACGCAGAAAAGCCCGCCTGACGAGCGGGCTCCTCAGTCAGATCTTTCAGCCTGCGTGGCCGTGACCCGCTTCACGAAGGAAAGCGCGTACCGTGTCACAGAACTCCAATGGGTTCTCAGTCATTGGATAGTGGCCAGTACCTGCGAGCACGGCGATCTTACTGCCGGGAATGCGAGATGCTGTCTCCTCAACCTTCTCTTGGTACACCAACCAATCCGCGTCACCGCGCAGAAGTAAAACAGGCGCTTTGATCTTTCCAACTTGTTGCCGCTGATCAAAGTTCGCATAGCCTGTGAGGTCACCTTTCATCACCTGCGGCGTGGTGCGCGAGATCTGCCACACCACCTCCCTCGCACGATCTGGTGGAGTGCGATTGCCCGTCATCGAACGAGACCAGGCACCGATGATCTCTGGCCCATTCATGAGCAACATATCGAGGAAGAACTCGGAAACCGTCGGGGTAAAATCTGCCCCTTCAGCTGAAATGATCGCGCTGTACGCATCGGGCCGACGTGCCCCCAATTCCAACACCAGATTGCCACCCATCGAGCATCCCATGATGGCGGGTTTCTCAAGTCCCAAAGCCTCCATAAGGTGCTCATTGAACTCCGCATGGCGAGTGAGGCTGTGGAATGGGCCTGATTCGGGTAGCTCTGATTTGCTATGCCCGGGGGCGTCAATTGCAATGACGCGGAACTCATCTGAGAGGCCGTCCAGTACGTGCCTGTACATCAGAGAATCTTGTGATGCTGCGTGGAAGCAAACGAGTGGACGCCCCTCCCCTGATTCTTCGTAATAAACGCGAATTCCATCAACGGTAATGTACCGTCCTACCGTCTCTTTCCCCGACGGCTTAGGCCCGGGAGAGTACGAGACTGGTGGGTTATCATTAGCTTTCCCTACACGCTTCATTGCGTCGAACGCGCGGGCCATCACATCTACGTACTGCCATGCAGCAACCACGTTGCCCTCAAGCTCAAGTTTTCCCAATCCAGGGGACAACGCTTCAAACCAGTCGATCTTTCCGTCAAGAACGCGCTGCCACTCATCATCAGCACCAGACACGATGATGTCAGCGCCCAACGGGCTTCCTTCCGGGTAAACCGCAACGACTTTACCGGCGAGAACCGCTAGCGTTGAGAAACCTGTGCTGTGCTTGAATTGAATGCGCCCATCAAAATAGCGAGCAGCGGCAGTCCAGTCAGCATCACCGTTTAACTCGTCGGCGAATTGGCTCAACCATTTGGCATCATTAATAAGGGTCATGACTTTCTCCTAGCTTTAGCTATCCCCAAGGGGATTTTCTTGTAAGTGCAGGTACGATCGGTTCGTTACAAACCCATGTTGCAAGAAGACTTCGATACCAGCGCCTTGTCGTATTTAAGGAACCAGCCGGTAGTTTCACGGGTGAAGAAAATGGTGATGATGGCCGCCAGTACCATGAGGCCGGAGATAAAGTAGAGCGCGTAGTTGTAGCCCGCAGCCTGCTCAAAGCCACCACCTGCGCCGATGAACATCCCGATCACGAATGGCCCAAAGCCACCGGCGTAAATACCGACGTTGACGATTGAGCCCGCCAAGCCAGTCGTGCCTTGCTTCGCAGAGTCAAACGCAATGGCATACAGCAACGTGTAGGGCGCGTTCATCGCGAATCCAGCAAACAACTGAATCGCGATTAGCCAAGTCAGGCTGACGGATGAGTATTTAAAGAGGTACATGCCCACCGCAAGCCACGCGAAAACAAGCGCTAGGCAAAGTTTTCGGCCTGCACGGTCTGAAATCCATCCCCAAACGATCTGGCCGATACCACCGGTGATCGTGAAGAGCACCGAGTAAGCAGCTGCCTCTGCGAAGTTGTAATGGGCAACAAAAGCCAGGTACTGAGGTAGCCAGAAGCTAATGCCGAAGTAGCCAACGATTGCGAACATCGAGATAAGAGCGATAGCGGAGATGTTCGGATTTTTCATTGCAGACTTGAACGCGCCTTTGGGCACCTCCACCACACCCTGTACCGCTTCCATTGATGGAGGGGTCTCACCCACGGCTTGAGCGTGCCCAACGAAGGACTCGTAACGCTTCTTCGTACTGAACCACCAGTAGACCGAAAAGATGATGATCATCGGTACAGGGAACAGCAGGAACGCCAAGCGCCAATTCTCCGGGCCGTAAGCGTGGAGTAGTGCACTGATCGCCAAGCCACCGATCAATGTGCCCCAAGGGTATCCGGTGTGATGAAGTCCTAGGGCGAAACCACGGCGCTCCTTCGACCACCACTCAGACAAGGAGGTGACTTCGATGGCTTCGCCAGCGCCGCCAAATGCGTGAGACATCACCTGCAGCGCGACAAGCACTCCAAGCGAGCCAGTCAAGAAATTGAGGCCGGTCAGAAAGGTGAATAGCGTGTAAGCAATCACGATTGGCAGATGGCGGTATTTACGCATCCATCCCTGACCGCCTTTATCAGCCCAAATCATGCAAGGCACGGCTATCAAAGATGTAGCGATCGTGATGAACGCGGCAAGCAGTCCAGTCAGCTCAGCGCTTGTCTTGAACTCGCTGGTGATGGAGGGCAATACCATAAAGAACATCTGGCGGGAGTTGGCATCCATGGCATACACGAGCCACAAAAGAGCCATCGCGCCCCACGAGGCTGCACCTGCTCCTTTTGGCACACGATTGACCGCAGGTAATGCTTGGATTTTGTCTTGAGCAAATCCCATGGGGATATCTCCGGGTATTTATTTTTATTCTCCGGCTGAGGATCGGTGTTTTTGCACACATACGCCTCAACATCCGAGATGATCCAGCACTTGTCGTACTGTTCACCATGGACAGAGGTTATGGCTCAATTTCAGGGCTGAATATAGCTGGCAAAGCACACCTGCTGTGACCGCCAGGAACAGGTCAGTGGCACAAATGAGAGAGGTGCCAGCGAAGCATTTGGCTAAGTAATTACTGGGAAATGGGTCTCAATTTTTTGGGAGCTCTGTTGGGCACAGAGCAGGAGGTAAAATTACAGAGAGGTGGAGTATTGGCTCTCTTGTGCAGGAGCCAAAGTTGCACGCTTGCGCGGAGGAAAAGTGAAAGTAAGCGCGGGGCCGTAGTGGCTATCAAGTCGCTTCGGGTAGTCCTCTCACGACCTTCCATGGATGTGCTATCCATTTTTTTTGGAAAAACTCGATGAAAACTCGGATGCGGGGACTTAGATGTTTTCTATCCGAGTAGAGCAGGTAAATAGGCTCTAAGATCTCCGCTTTGTACTCGTCAAGCAGGAGCACCAGCGATCCGTCCTGAATGTCTTTTCCAATGTGGAAATCCGCAAGACGGACTATACCCGCACCTGATTTGGCCATGTCTCTTAGCAGCTCGCCCTGCGTAAAAGATCCCCGGGGCTTCACAGGGGTCGTTACACCAAGGCCATCTTGGATAAAGGCCCATTTGTTCCAAGGGCTGGCAAAACTGAAGTTAAAGCATCGATGATTCATCAGGTCTTGTGGCTGCTGCGGTGTTCCATACTTTTCCAGGTAGTCAGGTGAAGCACACAGCAACCATTCACATTCGCCTATCTTCTTTGCGATTCTGGAAGAGCTCGGAAGAATCCCGCTATGGATGGCTATGTCCAATCCCTGCTCGAACTGGTCAACGAACTGAGCGCCTAACTGAATCTCGACATCAAGACCGGGATAAGTGTCGAGGAATTCCGGCAACCAAGGCACGATCTGCTGCTTCGCAAAAGAGGTCATCGTGTGGATGCGAAGCGTGCCACTGACCCTTGAAGGAAGCCCTTCTGCCAGAGAGTCAGCTTCACTCATCGCCTCAACCACAGCTTTCGCACTGCGCAGATAAGCAGCCCCCTCCTCCGTCAGAGTGAGGACTCGGGAACCCCTCTGGAACAGTCGAACCCGAAGCCGATCCTCTAGCCGCGCTATCAATTTACTGATGGCCGACGGAGTCATCTCATGCGCCCTGGCGGCAGCAGAAAAACTTCCGCACTCTGTTGACCAGATGAAGGCTAGCATTTGGGAGTATTGATCCATTTCGGTACGCTCCTTACGCGACTGAATCTACCTGTTTATCTACACAAAAAACGCGCCGTAGCGCGTTCTTTTTTGAACCAAAATCAGCGAATGAACTGCTCGATATAATCGTCCGGCAAGCCCAAATTTTTGTAATGGCTGCGGGCAGCTTCCAGCTTAGTGAAAACGTCTTCATAGCCAACCGCGACACCCTGTGGGTCGACGTAAGTGTAGCCACCCTGAACGTGGAACCAAGTAATCATTTCTTCGACATCTTCAGGGACGAACAGAGTGTGAGTCTCCCCTGGCGGCTCGAATGCAAAGGAGCCTTCATCAGCAACCCAATCGTGTTCGAGGTAGTACCAACGCCCCTTCAACACGATCGCATGCACTGCACCTGAGTGGCGGTGACGAGACAAAACCCCGCTCTGCCGCACTCGGAGCAAGTTGATGTAGTACCCACCGCTAACGCTCAGCAGCAGTGGTTTGAAAGATACTGACTTGGTGACAGGCACCCAGAGATTATCGTCTTCGAGCCAAGTGGTCATAACGCCTGGATGCACCATGTCTGGAGACATGAAAGGCACCTGCGGCAAAGCATAAGGAATGGCAAGTTCATCAGGTTTAACGGGCGTATTCATTATAATTTCTCTCAACGTGTGACTGGCGAGCGAGCCAGGATTTCAATCGCTGAGTGAGAGTAGGTGATGCTCTCGCACAGGAGAATACTCAGAAATTCACACCATCTGTGACCACTCGTCACAGCGCGCAAGACTCATCCCGTTGAAGGCCGCGACTCATCTAAGGCACCTACTGCGGACGAGTTCAAGCGATTGACCCAGCAGATTTTTCATTGAGTGGATAGCGCCCACCAGTGGATCGCGCCCCATCAGAGGGGACACATTTTCCCCAATACCTTCACTACCATGCAGACCTGTTCATCTGAAAGCCGCCTACACAGTAGTAATCGGCTTGAAATAATGAGGTTTAGCAATGACTTCTCTCAGCCCTTCCCTTGAGCTCAGTCCCGAGCTTGCAGCTCATCCGGCCTATTCGCGAGTGTTCCAGCCCGAAGGCCTCACCTTCGGATACATTATGCCCTTGGAGGGCTATCCGAATTCATCGTTTCCCACGCTGCAGGATCATCAACGCCTTGCTCGCATCGCGGACGAGGCTGGATTCGCAAGTCTGTGGATGAGAGATGTGCCCTTCTATGACCCGAGCTTTGGTGATACTGGTCAAATGATCGACCCGTTTGTATATCTGGGATATCTGGCTGCCGTTACCAAAAACATTGCCTTGGGCACAACGGGCATCGTTCTTCCGTTACGTGAACCACTGATCGTCGCTAAGCAGTCCGTTTCGGTCGACCAGCTAACCGGCGGTCGTTTCTTGCTAGGGCTATCCAGCGGAGATCGCCCGATTGAATATCCAGCATTCGGGATTGATTTCGAAGCGAGAGAAGAACGATACCGGGAAGGCTTCGAGCTGATTAAGACAGTCACTGAAAACAGCTTCCCAAGCGTCTCAACCAAACTTTTCGGCCAGCTGGAAGGCTTGCTAGACATGGTACCCAAGCCAGTTGGCCCTCGACTCCCCATGATTGTCGTGGGCCGGGCCCGTCAGACGCTTGAGTGGATAGCCAATAATGCCGATGCCTGGATTTGGCATCTGAGCGACTTCAATCGTTTGCCCGGCCTCATCCGCGAGTTCCGTTCTGCCAGCCAGACCGGCAATGCAAAACCATACGGCTACGCGACATTTTTCGATCTGGCAAAGGATCCGAACACACCGCTGGAACGCGGCTACAACGGAATAAGGATCGGGCGTAATGCTCTCGTGGAGCTCTGGAAACGGCAACAGGATGAAGGTGTTTCACACGTCGCACTGAATATCAAACCTCTGCAGCGACCAGCCGCTGATGTCCTGGAGGAGATGGCTGAGTATGTCCTGCCACACTTTCCCATAGGCCAACCTGCTTCGCAGGTGACCCAGTGACCGGCTCAAGTGATCGCACCGACATTAAGGGCGTTATAGCCACCTTTCTGGAAGCCTGGGAGAGCGGTAATTGGGAATCTGCTGGGGATATATTCACTGACAATTGCCAGTTGGTGACAAGCCACATGTCCGCTCATGAGGGTGGACGCAAGATTGTCAGAGCTTTCCAGCAAGATCGTGCTAAGGCTGATGGCTTTTCAGTGAAGGCAACCAATCACTATGTGGGAGGTGGAGAAACCGACGCCACTTTCAGTTTCTACGTCTATGGCCATATCAGCAAAGCCACAAAGTCGGCCAAGCTCGGATTTGGAATGACTGTCACGGGCTCTCTGAAAAAGACAGCAGGCACCTGGCACCTCGACAGCGTGCTGATTGCCTTGAATTGGGTAACCGGCGACTACTCGCTTGCAACTCACTGGCAGCTTCCACCAGGTGACGACGGATGGAGGATTGGCGATCCCGCTCCGACCATCGTGAGCGAACTGAACGCGCCATGGCTTGCTTTCCCAAGCTCAACGCCTTCGGTACCCAGCGAGGAGTGTATTGCTGAAACCTACGCTCGTTACTCATGGGCGCTGGATCAGGCTGACATGCAGCTACTTGCCCATTGCTTTGCCAACGACGCCGCTGGTGACTTCCAACCGATGGGCCTTATTGAAGGGCGCCACGCGATCATCGGCTCCTTCAAAGAGTTTCGCAGGCCTTGGCCGTGGATGCAGCATTTCGCGGACGTGCTGGAGATCAAGTCCGACGAGGAAAAGGGTGTAGCGCAAATGATTGTCGGCAGAGTCATTCCTGGAAACTCACACACGCAAGATGGCACGCCTCTCTATGGCGCGCATTACCGAATGCGGCTTCGTCGCAAGCATGAGGGCTTCTGGCAACTGACCTGGAGCGAGTACCGCCCAGGCTGGTTCAATGCCAATGAAGCACCAAGAGTTTAGTCCCTTCCTGGAAACGCTCTAGGGCCGTGGCGCCGTACTATCTCGGACGACGAGTTCGATTTGTATGCGCTCACGGCGTGCAAGTGGGCGCCCCTCGATCAGCGCAACGATGTTGTTGGCGCTGCTGATACCAATTTTAGAAGTCGGCACCCTGACGGTCGTCAGGGCTGGCACGTAGGCAGCCGCGAACTCGATATCATCGAACCCGCTGACTGATAGTTCTTTGGGGACGTCGATCCCATTGGAGCGCGCTTCCGCCAACGCTCCGATACAGGTGAGGTCAGTGCTGCAGACAATGGCCGTAGGCTTGGGGTTAAGCTCCATAGCAATCCGCAGCCCGGCGCGCCCTCCCTCAATCGTGAATGGCTGCTCAATAATCCGTTCACTTGAAAGCTCTATCCCTGACTCGAGTAGCTGAGCGGTGATTCCTTTCAGACGGTATTTTGCCCGTTCGTTGTTAGAAACAACTCCACTGATCATGGCGATACTTTGATGACCAAGGCTAAGCAGGTGCTTGGCTATCAATCGACCACCCTCCTCATTGCTGAATCCCACGCAATGATGGTCGTGAGCACCATCTAGCGACCACATGAGAATGAATGGGCATTGGGCGGCAGCTAGTACTTCATAAATTTCAGGACTATGTTCAGTACCCACTAACAGTAGGCCTTCAACGCCCCGCTCAATCATGTTCCTTACGTTTACCAGTTCCTGCGCCTGGTCGTATTCATGGGAAGAAATGATTAAGTGATACCCAAGCTCCGTTAGCCTTAACTGAAGGGCCTGGACGGCTTCAGCGAACGCAGGGTTGTTAAAAGTAGGAAAAACGGCTCCGATGCTGTGCGTGCGCCTGGATGCCAAAGCACGCGCGGCCCCGTCTCGCACGTACCCGAGCTCTTGAACAGCTGCTTGTACTTTGGCCAGCGTTGCAGGTTTCACTAAGTGCGGGACAGCCAATGCTCTTGAAGCACTCCCCATCGAGACGCCCGCTAATTCAGCCACATCCTTGAGCTTCGGTTTCTCGATTTTTTTCATTGGAGATTCAGCATCCTCGATCATAGCGCGGAGACAGGACGATCAGAAGAACGACCTCGATTTGCGCAGAGGATGATAAGCCAATAGCCTGCCGTTCGGGAGCCGTTAATTGGAGGGAAAAACCTGAGAACAGCGTTTCTGCTGCCCCCAGGCAAAGACACTTATTTAATGACGATCGGATTCACAGGAGCTCCGGTTCCGCCAACGACCTTTAGAGGGGCTGCGGTGTAGAGAAACGTCCACTGACCGTCCTCAGCACAGTCCTCAGCGAGAGGATCAAGCTGAGCGATCTCAGTGAGAGTGATGCCCAAGTTCCTCATGAGTGCGTTGTGCAACGGCAACGCAACCCCTGATACGGGATCGACGGTGACTTCGTTAGCAATGGTGTCAGTGACAATGTTCGGAATTTCCATCTCCTGAAACCACTTCACCAGCTCAGGGCTGTAGGTCAGGCCTGGCTCGATAAAGTCTTTGTAGAACTCTTCTGGGTCGCGTTTATAAAACGAACCAATCCATCCAGTGCGGATGATGAGAATGTCGCGCTTGTTGATAGAGACGCCTTGAGCCCGGGCCGCAGCCATTAGATCCTCATGGTTGAAAGTTTCACCTGCATCCAGCACGTCTTTACCACGGTGGCGCGCTATGTCGATCAGAATGCCTCGGCCAACGATGCCTTTTTCACCCAATGGAGCAACGCTCGCCTTGGCCAGGGAGCCGATAGTGGTATCGGCACTGTAGCCATTCCAAATCTGATCGTCGTACCAGACATGCCCAAGGGCGTCGTACTGAGTTGACCCTTGAAGATGAAAAAACATCACGTCGTCGGCGAACTCGTAAGAGCCCGGAAAATGTGGGCCTTTGCCACAGTTGTAGTGACCACGATCCATGATATTCATGCGTTTTGACTGGGAGCGACCAGGCCAGACCGGGTCACCAGCAGGATCTGCCATGCGTACCTGCAAAGTAAATGTCTTGCCTTGCTTGACCTCTTTGACCCCTTGGAGAACTTCGATACCTGTAAGGTAGTTGAGTGAGCCTACCTCATCATCCGGGCCCCACTTACCCCAGTTCTTAGGGGAGTCTTTGAGCAAGTCATGAATATGCGGAACGGTCTTGTCTGTCATTTTCTGAGCCTCTTTTATTCTTGGATTAGCTGTGCTGCATTTAGCGGTTAGTTGAAACGTTCAAATCGTTGTCCCAGCTCGTCGGCACGAGCGAGTCCTCGGATGAGTCGTTCAGCCGTAAGGGCTGGCGCCATATTTTTCGCGTACACCGCACCCAGTGTTGCCTGGACGACAATGTCCAATTCCTCAGAGGTAAACGGAGACGCCTGGCCAAGGCCGTCGAGGGTGACGGGAAGATTCACATCATTCAGAAGCTGAGCGACCTCTAGGATCTCTGAGTCTGGGCGCTCTTCGACGGACATCTGCACCAGCGTCCCGAATGCGACAAGCTCACCATGCAGCATGGAAGTAATCGCAGGAATCGACGTAAGACCTCGCACAAGCGCATGGGCTAATGACAATCCGCCACTCTCAAACCCAACGCCACTGATAAGGACGGTTCCTTCAACAACCCGCTCGACATCATCATTAACCTCGTGCCGGCCTACTGCTTGGTAAGCGCTGTACCCGAAGGTCATAAGCGTCTTAAACACAGCCTCTGTTAGCAGCAATGCAGTGTTCAACGCTGGAGTACCAAATGAGTTATTGCCTCCGGCAGACTGACATTGTTGCGCCTCAAACTTTTTACTGATGGCGTCGCCGATGCCTGCGGCGAAAAACCTTGCAGGCGCACGGACAATCACTTCGGTGTCCACGACTACTGCAGAGGGGTTCATGTTCAGGTATTCGACACCAACGACCTTGTGCGCTTCGTCGTAAAGCACAATCAAACGGCTGGTTGGGGCGTCGCTGGAAGCAATGGTCGGGCATACGACAATGGGGACGTTAAGCTGAGCAGCCATCCCTTTAGCCGTGTCAATTGTCTTACCCCCGCCCAAAGCGATGATGGTGTCTGGCCTGTAATCTGCTGATCGCTCACAGAGAGACGCAATTGCAGCTTTAGTGCATTCACCAGGAAAAACGATACTGTTCGCCTCGAAGCCATGCTCTGACAATGCATTCCCTACCTCAGGCCACAGATGCCTCGAGACGAACTCGTCGCACAAGACCAAAGGGCGCGATTGCCCCATATCGGAAAGGATTCTGCCAAGCTGCTTTAACGCGCCTGGCCCTTGCTCGTATCGGCCAGGAAAACCCATTGTTCGAACCATGCCATCACCCGCTGCTGAAAAACTGTGAGATAAATCGTTACGCTGAACACGAGCCCGGATGAATCAGCGCATCAACCAGCCACCCGCCACATCCACAACTTGGCCCGTGATGAAGTCGCTGTCGCTTGAAGTCAAAAAGCATGCTGCTTTAGCTACCTCAAGTGGCGTTCCAAGACGGCCCAGCGGAGTCTCATCAACGACTGCCTGGTTCGCCTGCACAGAAACGGTTTTAAGAAGCGGCGTTTCGATGCGTCCCGGAGCCAGTGCGTTTGCAGTAATGCCATAGGGCCCGAGCTCGCCTGCCAGGTGACGGGTAAAACCGATAATCGCGGCTTTAGTAGCGCTGTAATGCGCCGCGACAATAGGCAAATAGGCGCTGCCGGCGACGGAAGACATGTTCACGATTCTTCCAAAGCCGCGCTCAACCATTCCCGGCGCGATTGCCCTAACCAGGTTGAACGAGCCAGTGAGGTTGATGCCGACGACCCTTTCCCATTCCAGAGGATCCATTTCCCAAATCGGTGCGGGTGCGCCCTGATGTTTGGGTGACACGCCTGCATTGTTGATCAAGGTGTCGATCGGGCCGAGCTGCTCACTAAGCTCAAGACAGGCTCGACTGCATTGAGCGAAATCTGATACGTCAGCTTTAGCCCAAGCCACCAAATGTCCGGCAGCACTGAGTTGCCGGGAAAGCTCGGAAACTGACTGTTCATCGAAATCTACCAAGGCAACACGCGCGCCCTCCCCGCAGTACAGCCGGGCAATTGAGGCACCGATGCCCCCTCCTGCCCCGGTAATGAGAACTGTGCGTCCTGAATGTCGAAGATCCGTCATGCCAAATTCCCCGCGCTGAAAAAACAGAAACAAGAGGCGGTGATGCTCAAACGCGTCCGATGCCGCACTGGCTGACCGAAAATTTCGGACTCATTTAGGCGGGTGGTTTTAGGAGATTTGCGTGGCGAAGCCAGTGCCCCCGTGCCGGAGCGGTCTGTGACTTTAGGTAAGAGAGTGGCGAGGGCAGCCTGCGTCGTTGACCGAGCGAAGGCTAATGATGCAGTCATCATTATGATCTCCAGACTTGCCTAGGAAAACGGCAAATATGAATCGTTTCATTCTCATAGCCTGCGGCCTTAAGCCAACAAAATCTATGATCTTTTAACGACTATATTTTTTGTATTTATTCTCGAAAGAGATATTTATGAAGCGCTTCATTTTTATTCGGATATTTGACCGCTGTCAAGCTGTCTGCACGGTCACTTCCCCCGCAAGGAGCGCCAGTAGCTCCTACGAAACGCAGTCATGAGCATCTGCGCCAATCATATTGAGGATGTGAAAAACACCGACGCACTAAGCCTCTGAGACACTGGCTCCTTCGGCAGATGCACGGAACACGGGCGCAGTGCCCACGCCTGGGAGTCGATGCTCAAGTGAGATGAATACGCGATGCATATGCTAGGTATCGACTAGACGAGCGGGCCTCGCTCACGGGTCAGGCAGAGTGAATGCCATCCGCAGAATGCTGCTCCCATGGTGGGCATGGTGACCAAGCCTCAACGAGCTTATCGATGAAGAGTCGAATTTTTGGAGATAGGTGCCGCTTGCTAGGGTAGATCACCCGAATAGGCTCTGCGGCCTCTGCATAGCCAGCGAGCAATTGAACAAGTTTGCCGCTCCTCAAATCGTCGTTCACCACATAGGAAGGAAGAGTCGCGATACCCAAGCCAGCTACTGCTGACTGGTGTAATGACTCAGCACTGTCCATCTGTAGCCTTCCACCATGAGTAACGGACACAGAGCTACCATTCACGCGAAAATTCCAAGGAAGCAATCTCCCACCGCTCACGAAATGCAGGCACTGGTGCTCGGATAAATCCTCCGGCGTTTTAGGCTCGGCGTGCTCAGCCAAATATTTGGGGGAAGCGCAGGTAATCATTTGTTGGTAGGCCACAGTGCGCGTTAACAACCGAGAATCTTCCTTCGGTGGCCCGATGCGCATGGCCAAATCAAATCCCTCATCGATCAGATCGACCAGCCTGTCAGAAAAGGTGATATCCACGCTCAGGGAGGGCCAATCCTTAAGGCAGCACTCAATGTGCTGAAGTACATGAAGTCTACCCAGCGCAACCGGCAGACTCATCCGCAGTCGCCCACTGGGTGTCGAACGACGAAACGCAAGGGCATCCTCCACGTCGTCCAGATCCTGAAGAACGCCCACGCAGCGCTCATACAGAACCTGGCCGTCATCCGTCATGCTTAAACTGCGCGTAGTGCGATTCAGTAAACGTACCTGTAAACGAGCCTCGAGCCTGACTATCGACTTCCCCACTGCAGAGCGCGTAAGGCCAAGCTGTTTTGCCGCCGCAGTGAAGCTTCCAGCGTTTACCGAGCTCACAAACGCGGCAATATCATTCAGGTTATGGAGTTCCATACGGCCTCGGTGGTCTCAACGTTCGGGCGGCTCAGCACCTGTTATGGGGAACCCTATTCCCCAATACTAAGCATAGTATCTCAATTAGCTAATCCACTCCCAACGATCAATTGAGGTCATTATGAACACTAAAGTCCAAGCAGCCGTCCAAACCTGGGCCAATAGCCTTAGCGATCTGGTACCCGTTCTTAAGGGAATCGATACCACCACAAAAATGAGCGACATCCGCGACTCTTACGCAAAAATGCTCGCGCAAAATCCAGCGCCAGCTGGCGTTAAATTCGAAGCAGTCGACATGGGTGGCGTACCCGGCACACTGGTTACTCCGGACGAGATCAAAACCGACGCGGTCGTGATGTACATCCATGGCGGCGCCTACATTGTAGGTCGTCCAGACGGCTATCACGGCATCGGCGGCAACTACGCGAAGATGCTCGGTGCTCGTGTGTACATGCCGGACTATCGCCTTGCCCCTGAGCACAAGTTCCCAGCCTCTATTGATGACACACTGCGCGCTTACGAGTGGCTGCTTGAGCAGAAAATTCCGGCTAACAAAATTGCGTTCTCTGGCGAGTCGGCTGGTGGCGCGATGGTTGTCAGCGTCATGGTTTCGGCTAAATCGAAAGGGCTTCCATTGCCTGCGGTTGGCTCCTCCATCTCACCATGGGCGAACCTTGAACACACCGGTGCTTCCATGAGCAACCGTGAAGGTCTGGATCCTCTGAACTCCAAGCCTGTCTTGGATATCCTCGCCAGAGCATTCCTAGGCGACACATTGGCCAATCATCCTCTGGCCTCACCTGTGTTCGCGGACGTCACCGGTCTTCCACCAATCTTGGTGCAGATCGGCGAGAACGAGCTGATGTTGAGTGATGCAATGCGCCTTGCAACTCACCTGGCTGATAACCGAGTTCGCGTGAACCTGGAAGTATGGCCTGCGATGTTCCACGCCTGGCACTTCTACGCCACCATGCTGCCAGAAGGTCAGCAGGCTATGGAGAGTTCCGTTCGGTTCATCGAGGCTGGCTTGGCCGACGCTAACCGCTAAAACGCAGGACAACCGCGATAGCTTTGTGGCTGTCGCGGTTTTGCTCATTCCTGTTTCTATAAAAGCTTCATCAGGCTATTCAGAGAGCCTGAGCAAGCGCCCTGCCCAGCCCCATAAATTTCACCAAACGCCCCTTCTTGGCAGGCCGTGTCCACTGAACTCAGAAGATGGTTTTTCCGATGACACCAGACCGCAGCACGATCAACCCAAGGGTCTATGCGCTGACCTTCACTGCATTTGTAATGCTCTCTTCTGAATTTATCGTCGCAGGTTTACTACCTGAAATTGCAACATCGCTGGCCATCACTATTGGGGCGGCGAGTGGGCTGGTGACAGCTTTTGCTTTAGGCATGGGCATCAGCGCGCCAATCATTGGTGTTCTAGCACACCGGGCCTCGAAACGATCCCTTCTCATCGCCGCGTGCGTGGCACTTGTTCTCGGGAATGGGATTTCCGCAGTCTTTAGCGACTACTACATCATCCTCATTGGTCGCGTACTAGGAGGAATCGGTGTTGCTATTTTCTGGACAAACGCCGCTTTGGCCGCGAAGTCACTGTCGCAAGGCCGCAATGAAAGCATGGCGATTGGTAGAGTCTTGGTAGGAATCTCGATCGCATCGGTCGTAGGCGTCCCGGTCGGCAAGCTCATCGCAGACGCCACCAATTGGCGGATGGCAATGTGGATGATGACAGCGCTGAGCAGTGTGGCGTTGCTAACCGTGTGGATTTGGGTGAGGCCTACTGAAGAATCGCGGCAGAAAGAAAACCTGCGCGACACCCTGCGTGTAGCCTTCAAGCCTGACGTCTCAATGACCTTGGTCAGTTCATGCTTGATGTTTGCTGGCGTTGCCTCGGTATTCAACTTCTTGGCTACCTTCCTGGAAAAGGAGACCGGCTTCGGTGAGATGAACGTCACACTGATCCTATGTCTCTACGGCGTCGCAGACATTGTGAGCAATTTGATCCTATCCAAACGTGTGAAAGATGATCTTGAGCCACTGTTCAGACGGGTCTTGGTGAGCATGGCCGTGGGCATGTGCGTCTTGTCAGTGTTTGGCAATCTCACATGGGCTGTCCCACTCGCCGTCATCATCGTTGCCAGCAGCCACGCCGGTGTCAGCCTGCTTATCGGAATAGACGTGCTAAAAAGGGCTGGGAACGCTGGTCAGTTGATCAACGCCATAAACGTATCAATGATAAATCTAGGCATCGGCATTGGTGCAGTCATCACTGGGTTGCTGGTAGATCGCGTGGGAGTTAGCAGCATAGGCTGGGTTGGCGCATGCTTCATTTCTTTGGCGCTGTGTGTTCGATGGAAAATTGAACGTAGCCACGAACAGTATGGTAGCTGAGTTGTAGACCGTTGCTTAACATTACCCTGCGCCTTAAAGGAACGCCGGCTAGCGCGGGACATTCCAGTTCGATACCCAAGCGTCACGGGCTCAGCGGGATGACTGCTGGAACTAACACTGCGGTAACGCACAAATGAAAAGGGCTCCATAGGGCCCTTTTTGTACTCAAACCTTAGTCACTTGGTGAGCCAGGACTCAACGGTGGTGGAACCGTGTTTAGCTTTGCAATCCTTCTGAATCGCCCCGGCTTATCTAGACACCTTGCAAGCTCAACGAAAGCGATTAGCCGCTACTCATCCTCATAGTGGAGAGACACACTGAAAGCCATCAAGTCCCCCATTGCATCACCGCCAGGGCGCGCACTCGCAATTGTTCGTGGATCGCATGCGAATGGGGGCAAAACTGGGGGCATAGTTGGTTTTTCTAAGCCTAGAAGCACCGTCCTAGAGCCAAGTCAAAATGTTTTTTGGGTCGGCGCCGATTGGCGTTATGTGGTGAGCAAGACCAAGCATCTGGACAAGAGCAAACACATCGTGCCGTTGCCTGAACAAGCCTTGGTTCTGTTACGCGAGCTACATAAAACTCGCGTGGTGGATGAAGAAGGCAAAGGCTGGGTGTTCGTCTCGCCGGTCTATCCGGGTCGCCCCATCAATCCGACCTCCATGCTCAAGTCCTTTCAGCGCATCTGGCCAGAGTACGACATCACTGCTCACGGCTTTCGCGCCACCTACCGGACCATCGCTCACGAGCACCTGGGTATTGACCCAATCGTGCTCGAACTCTCGCTATCTCACCGTATGCCAGGTGCGCTAGGGGCTGTGTATGCACGCGCTCAACTGCTAGTGCAACGCAGGGAGGCGGCTCAGCAGTGGGCGAACTACTTAGACCAGTTGCGGCAAAATGCTACGCGAGTAACGACAGATTGATGATACGACGGCAGAATAGGAAGGCCGCAGGCCATCGGACGGCAAGCGCCTGTACTTGTAACGGCAGCTGAGCCCTGGGCAAGGCAGGCGGGTGTTCACCCGGCCTTAATCGCCGCCGGATGCCACCCGCTCTACTATGACTAGCTTCCTCCTGCGCTGCGGCGTGAACCATAGCAGCTCAAATATTGGCGGAGTTCGGTTCTACCGCACGCGCATCGCGGAAGGCAAACAGAAACACCAGCACCACGCCCACGGAGAAAAAGGCAGGAAACAACCAGATGCTCTGCCATTGATGGCCCGCAGGGGTGGCGTAGTAATCGGAGACATGGCCAGCGACCCAGAAACCGATCAGCATGCCAAAGCCGTAGGTCGCCAGAGTGATCAGACCTTGGGCCGAGCTTCTGAAGCGCTCCGGGGTTTTCGCATCGGTATAGATCTGCCCGGACACAAAGAAAAAGTCGTAGCAGATGCCGTGCAGGGCAATACCAGTGAAGAGCATGAAGGCCAGGTCCGCGTTATTGCCGTAGGCGAACAACACGTAACGCAAGGCCCAGGCCAGCATGCCCATCAGCAACGCGATTTTGATGCCGAAGCGGTGAATGAAAAGCGGCAGCAAAAGCATGAACAGCACTTCGGAGACCTGCCCGATGGCCATCTTCGCCGTGGGGTTGGTCACGCCGATTTCCGCGAGGAACGGATTGGCATTCTGGTAATAGAACGCCAGCGGGATACAGATCAGAATCGATGCAATGAAGAACACCAGGTAGCTGCGATCTTTCAGCAGCCCCAAGGCATCCAGGCCAAGCATCTGCTTGAGGCCGCTGCGGCGCGTCTCGGACTTCAGCGGTGCGGTATTGGGCAGGGTAAAGCTGTACAGCCCCAGCACCAGCGACGCCAATGCGGCCATCAGGAAGGTGTTGCGCAAGCCACCGGACGCAATCGCTTCTTTCGAATCCCAGGCGAAGACAAAACTGATGACCACCCCGGCGACGATCCAGCCCACGGTACCCCACACCCGAATGCGCGAGAACTCCAGCGCCGGGTCGCGCATCTGTCGAAAGGCCACGGAGTTGACCAGTGCCAGGGTCGGCATGTAGATCATCATGTAGGCCAGCACGTAGGGATAGAACGCGGCAAAGTCCGGCGCGCGGTAGAGCTGATAGAGCAACACCGCGCCTATCAGGTGCAGCACCGCCAGGATGCGCTCGGCGTTAAAGAAACGATCTGCGATCAATCCAATCACGAACGGGGCGATGATCGCGCCCCAGGACTGGGTCGAGAACGCCATGCCAATCTGGCCGCCGCTGGCGCCCAATTGGCTGGACAGGAAAGTGCCCAGGGTGACGAACCAGCCACCCCAGATAAAGAACTGCAGAAACATCATGGCGCTCAAGCGCGCAGTCATCCACGTCATAACAGTCACCGTCTTATTGTTATTCAAAGAAACTGGTGAAACTCAGGCATTGGGCAAGCCCAATAAACGCCGGTTGGAAGCCGCATCACTGGCCACGCTGACAAAATCGTCAAAGGCCTTTTCGCTTCGGGTAATCATATGGTCGCGGATGAACCCCGCGCCTTCGGCGGCACCCTGGGCGGAGTCTTTCAGGCAGCACTCCCACTCCAACACGGCCCAGCCTGTGAACCCGTATTGGGTCAGCTTGCTGAAGATTGACTTGAAGTCGACCTGTCCATCGCCTAACGAACGGAACCGTCCAGGACGATCGACCCAGCCCTGATACCCGCCATAGACACCGGATCGCGCATCCGGTCGGAACTCCGCGTCCTTGACGTGGAACATGCGGATACGTGGGTAATAACGGTCGATAAAGCCCAGGTAGTCCATCTGCTGCAGCAGCAGGTGACTGGGGTCATAGAGGATGGCGGCACGGGGGTGATGATCGACCGCCTCGAGGAAACGCTCAAACGAGGCGCCGTCGTGCAGGTCCTCACCGGGGTGAATTTCGTAGCACAGGTCGACACCGGCCTCGTCAAAGCAGTCGAGGATCGGCAGCCAGCGCTTGGCCAGTTCGGCAAAACCTTGCTCTACCAAACCGGCGGGGCGTTGTGGCCAGGGGTACATATAAGGCCACAGCAAGGCCCCGGAAAAAGTTGCGTGGGCTGTCAGGCCCAGACGCTGGCTGGCCCGCGCCGCCAGCTTCAATTGCTCAATGGCCCACTCGGTGCGCGCCTGAGGTTGGCCGCGCAGATGGGCCGGGGCAAAGTCATCAAACAGCGCATCGAACGCCGGGTGCACCGCCACCAACTGCCCTTGCAGGTGGGTGGACAGCTCGCTGATTTCAACTCCGGCGCTGGCGCACACGGCCTTCAATTCATCGCAATAACTCTGACTTTCGGCAGCGCGCTCAAGGTCGATATAGCGCGCGCCGGAGGTCGGCAGTTGGATCGCTTTGTAGCCCTGGGACGCTGCCCATTGTGCGATATTGGCCAGGGTGTCGAACGGTGCTTCATCAGAGATGAACTGTGCCAGGAATATCCCGGGGCCACGCAGGCCTTGAGTTGTCTGTTGGGTCATAGGCTGCACTCCAAAGGTGTCCACTTGTCGTTACTGTTGTGACTGGCGATGGCTGCCTCGATAAACGCCATGCCACGCAGGCCCACCTTGATCCCGGGCACACCCGGCGCGGTATGGCCTTCAACCTTGCCGCGAATGGCCAGGGCAAAGTCGCCATACAGATTGGCCATTGCTTCTAGGTAGCCTTCGGGATGGCCGGCGGGCAAGCGCATGCGCTGGGTCGCCGCCTCGCACAGCCACGGCTGCCCGATGCCGGAGCGCAGTACACGCATCGGTTGATCCAACGAACGGTGAATCAGGCTAGCGGGTTGTTCCTGGCGCCATTCAAGGCCGCCTTTGTCGCCATAGACACGAATGCTCAACGGGTTTTCTTCCCCGGCGCAGACCTGACTGGCGATCAGCGCGCCACTGGCGCCCTGCTCCATCTTTAGCAGCATGGCGGCGTCGTCATCCAGCTGACGGCCTTCGATGTGCACGCCCAGGGTGGCGCACAAGTGGGTGACGGCTTGATCGGCCACGAACTCCGCCAGGGAAAAGGCATGGGTGCCGATATCGCCGATACAACCGCCCGACCCGGACAATTCCGGCTGCCCCCGCCACTCGGCCTGCTTGTTGCCCTGCCCGGCCACATCCTGGCTGAGCCAGCCTTGGGGATACTCCACCAGCACCTTGCGCACTGCGCCGATTACGCCGCTGCGTACCATTTCCCGCGCTTGCCAGACCATGGGGTAACCGAGGTAGGTGTGGGCCAGGCCATAGAGCCCGGCGCTGCTGTGCAAGCGAGCTTTCAACGCGTGCAGCTCAGCCAGGTTCAATGCCGCAGGCTTCTCGCTGAACACATGAAAACCGGCGGCCAGCGCCTCACTCGCCACTGGTGCGTGAAGATGATTGGGGGTGACGATCACCAACAGCTCCATGCGCTGCTCAGCGGGCAGTGCCTGCTCGGCCTCCAGCATCAACTGCCATGTGCTGTAGCAACGCGATTGCGTCAGGCCAAGCTGGCTGCCGGTGCGCTGATTGTTCTGCGCGTCGCGACTGAACGCACCGCACAGCAGCTCAAAACGCCCATCAAGGCCCGCCGCCTGACGGTGAGCCTGGGCGATAAAAGAACCTTCCCCCCCACCGACAAAGCCCATTCTTATTTTGGGTATCACTGTGTTCATCACTGGCCTTCTATGTCTTGTCCGGTTGAGCAACGGCGTGAAGCCGAAATGTAACCGGTTACATTTAAACCAAAAGCTATGCTCTCTTGCGCAGGCTGTCAAATACTCGAGGGATCTTTTAAGGATTTCAGCGCAGACGCACCTGCTGTAAGCTCGCCCGACGCAACGTTTGAAGATGAGGTGTTTTTGTCCAATATTCGTGAGGTCGCCCGGCTCGCCGGCGTCTCGGTGGCGACCGTATCGCGCACCTTGAAAACCCCCGATTGCGTGCGCGAGGCTACTCGGGACAAGGTCAACGCGGCCGTTGAACAAACCGGTTATCGCCCCAATCTCATGGCCGTGCAATTCCGCTCACGGCGCACCGGGAATCTGGTGATTCTGGTGCCGAAAATCGCCAACACCTTTTTTGCCCGCGTGATCAGCGGTGCCCAGCTGGCTGCCCAGGCTGCCGGTTACCGGCTGTTGCTGTGCGACACCCAAGGGCGCGAGGACATCGAGCGCGAGTTTTCCGAGCTGGTCTATGCCCATCAGGCCGATGGCGTGATCCAACTGCGCGCCTACGACCCCTTCCCGGCTGACGGCCTTGAAACCCCGCCCATGGTCAATGCCTGCGAAGTGATCCAGGGTGGGCGCCACCCCACCATCAGTCTCGACAACCACGCAGCCGCCAAGGCAATGACTGAGCACCTGATCAATTTGGGGCATCGCCGCATCGGCCTGATCAAGGGCCCTAAAAACAGCCCTTTGACCCAGGATCGGGTAGCGGGATACCAAGCTGCCCTGGACCAGGCGGGCATCCCCCGCGACCCAGCGATGATATGCCACGGCGACTTCAGCTTGCGCGCCGGCTACGACGGCGCCGCCATCCTGCTGACGATGCCCCAACGCCCAACAGCGTTATTTTGTGAGAGCGATGAGATGGCCATTGGCGCGCTCAAGCGCATCAAGGAAGCCGGCTTGCGTGTTCCCGAAGACATTTCGCTGGTGGGGTTCGACGATATCCCGTTGGCGCAGTACTGCGATCCACCACTGACGACGGTCGCCCAGCCCGCGGAAGGCTTCGGGCGCCGGGCTGTGGAGATGCTGATCGAAATGATCGAGGGAAAAACCACCCCGCATCTGCAGCCAGTGATACTGCCATTTGAACTGACGATACGGGAAAGCTCTGCCCCACCGTCGGCATAGGAAAAGAGGGGCCACGCCATTGAAGTTCAGTTGAGAACGGGCGCCAGCGAGCTGCTGCAGACACAAGTGAACAAGCGCACGTTCGGAAACTGCTCACTCAAAGCCTCAGCCTTGGGCTTGGGATACATGGGCCTGAGGCATGGCGACCGCCCGGCGACGAACACGCAAGCTGCCGTTGCGTTGATCCTGGACGGTTGACCGAGCGTCACCTTATTCGGTACCCCGAGGTTTACGCCCCTTGCCCTCGCAACAGCGAAATATCCAGCTTGGGAGCAACGCCAAACAGACGGCTGTATTCGCGACTGAACTGAGACGGGCTTTCGTATCCGACCTTGAACGCTGCACTGGATACGTCCTGATGCTCATTGAGCATTAACCGCTTTGCTTCATTCAGTCGCAGCCATTTCTGATACTGCAGTGGGCTCATTGCAGTGAGTTGGCGGAAGTGGTGGTGAAAGGTCGGCGTGCTCATCTGCACTCGAGCTGCAAGGTCATCGACGCGAAGTGCCAGGGTGTAATTCAACTTCAACCAATCGATGGCTTTGGCGATCCGATAGCCTTGGCCATCGACAGACGTTATTTGTCGAAGCCGGCTCGCCTGATCACTCTGTAAGAGCCGGTAGTGAATCTCGCGTTGGATCAAGGGGGCAAGAACAGGGATGGACTCCGGTTCTTCGAACAGTCCCAATAAACGCTCGAATGAGGCCAGCATCGCAGGAGTCAGCGCACCAATTCCCACGCCCTTCGCAATGGATCGATCACGGGTGGGTGGCAGGTCACTTTGCGCTATCAACTCGGCCAACATACGCAGATCAAGTTTCAGCGTAAGCCCCAGGCATGGCAGTTCCGGGCTTGCAGCCAGCACTTCTGAATTGGCAGGTAAATCCAATGAGGTGATCAGAAACCGCGAGGTGTCGTAGGGGTAGCCCTCGCCCCCAACCCACAGCTGTTTCTCACCTTGCACAACGAGGATAACGCTTGGCTCGACCATGCAAACGATGGGCGGCGCTGGATGTTCCCGCTTGAAGACACCCAGGCCCGTAATGGCCGTTGCGTAGTCACCTGGTTTCGAGATCAGCGTGCCGATAATCCCCGCAAGCTTTTCTTGTGGCGATATGAGTTGAGAATGCGTGTTGGAGTTTTTCGTAATATTCATCTTTTACCTCTTCACGGCACTCTAACTCGGCAGCTCCCGACAGTCCTGCAGAAAAACAGATACTCATACAATCAGGCAAGTAATCCAGCGTAATGCACTACAGAGAGCCTTTGCAGACCGGAAAAATGGTCATTCGACAAATCCATTGAGGTCTCTCCTATGCTTGTACAAGCCTATGGCGCTCACGCTGGCGACAAACCCCTTGAACCGATGCAGGTCAATCGCCGCGCGCCGGCCGCCCATGATGTGCAGATTGATATCGCTTTCTGTGGCATCTGCCATTCGGATTTGCATCAAGTGCGCGCCGAGTGGGCAGGCACGCAATTTCCGTGTGTACCTGGGCACGAAATTGTCGGTCGCGTTTCGGCGGTGGGCGCGCACGTAGTGGGTTTTAAAGTCGGCGACCTGGTCGGTGTCGGCTGCGTTGTTGACAGCTGCAAACACTGTGACGACTGTGACACCGGCCTGGAAAACTACTGCGATGAGATGGTCGGCACCTATAACTTCCCGACACCTGATGCACCTGGCTGGACGTTGGGCGGTTACTCGCAAAACATCGTAGTGCATGAGCGTTACGTCTTACGCATCCGCCACCCCGAGTCGCAGCTGGCTGCCGTCGCCCCGCTGCTGTGCGCCGGTATCACCACTTACTCGCCACTGCGTCACTGGAAAGCCGGCCCAGGCAAGAAAATCGGCGTGGTCGGCATCGGCGGGCTGGGTCACATGGGCATCAAGTTGGCCCACGCGATGGGTGCCCACGTTGTGGCATTCACCACCTCTGAATCCAAGCGAGAAGCGGCAAAGGCGTTAGGCGCCGATGAGGTCGTGGTATCGCGCAACCCCGAAGAAATGGCGCTACATGCCAAGAGTTTCGACTTCATCCTCAACACCGTCGCAGCCCCGCACGATCTTGACGCGTTTCTGGTGCTGCTCAAGCGCGATGGGGCTCTGACGCTGGTTGGCGCGCCCGCCTCGCCGCACCCATCGCCGAACGTATTCAACCTGATCATGAAGCGCCGAACGATCGCCGGCTCGATGATCGGAGGCATCCCAGAAACACAGGAGATGCTGGATTTCTGTGCCGAGCACAGCATCGTCGCCGACATCGAACTGGTTCGCGCAGACCAGATAAATGAATCCTACGAGCGAATGCTCAAAGGTGAGGTCAAGTATCGCTTCGTGATCGACAATGCCACTTTGGTTGATTGACCTTTACGACCGGATGAACCTCATTCCATTCACCAAGTTGACCTCAATCTTCAAAAGCAACCTGAAGTAGCCTGAACGGTGCCCTGGCCGGGCATCCGTTATCACACGCTGCCTCGTTCCCGGGGCCGCGACGCTTCGCCATTACAGGATTCAATCAATGATCCAACACACGCTCTCAGCCCCGCGAAAACCTGAACAATCATGGGGCGCCGTGTTCGCCACGTCGCTTGCCGCCTTCGTTCTGGTGGCATCGGAGTTCATGCCCGTCAGCCTGCTGACGCCGATTGCGGCCGATCTACATATCACCGAAGGGCAAGCGGGACAGGGCATTTCAGTCTCTGGGCTTTTTGCGCTGTTCGCCAGCCTCCTGACCGCTTCGGTGGCGGCGCGGGTCGACCGCAAGCCACTGCTGCTGTCCCTGACGGTGCTGATGATCGTTTCGGGAACCGTGGTCGCGTTCGCGCTGAACTACTGGGTGTTCATGGTCGGTCGCGCGCTGATCGGCGTGGCCATTGGTGGCTTCTGGTCATTATAGGCGGCAACCGCCATACGCCTGGTGCGGGAACCTTCCTGATTGAAGCACTCTTGAAAAATGGCCTGCATCGCACCCTCATTGTCATTCCGATATTGACGGTGGTGATCGCACTGGCACTCGTTTCGTTGGGCAGCTCTGTGGCCACCACAACCGTCTTGTTGGGTCTATGGGGTCTGGTTGCGACCGCGGCACCGGTGGGGTGGTGGACATGGCTGGCCAGAACATTTCCAAAGGATGCTGAAGCCGGAGGTGGCTTGATGGTGGCGATCATCCAACTGGCCATTGCATCCGGCGCAACCGTTGGAGGGCTGGTATTTGACTCGAATGGCTATCGAGCGACTTTCGAGCTGAGCGCCACGCTACTAGGCGTGGCGGCAGTTCTTGCCTTCCTGGCCGCACGCGCTGCCTCGCGAGAGCCAGTTGCATCGGAGAACATCGCTTGAAAAAACGCAAGACGCGCCAAGGCGAGTCTTGTGGTCTCAGTGGGTCAATCGGTTGCAGACTGGACGGTAAAATCAGCGTGCGCTGTCGATGATTTGGCCACCGTCAGGCGTCAGGCTATACCCCGTCAAAAATTGCCCATCCTTGCTGGCGAGAAACAGCACCACCGGCGCAATGTCCTCTTCGGGCGATCCATAACGGCCAAGTACGTTAGTGGGTGCAGGCACCTCGGCCGCAGTACCCCAAGTGTCTGCGACCGGCATGACATTATTCACCGTTATGTTGTCAGCGCCCCATTCCCTCGCCGCTGAACGAGTCAAGGCACGCACCGCTTCCTTCGCCATGCTGTAGGGGGCATAGCCCTGCATTCCTAGGACGCCGGCCAATGACGCAAAGTTGATAACTCTTCCCTCACCACTAGCTTTGAGGTGGGGGTAGCACGCCTGCATGGTTCGTAGATAGGCGATCGGCCCCATTTCCAAATTGCGTTGCAATTGCTCGGCTGACAGATCGAGAACCGATGAGAAGACGGCGGAGGGGTCGAAGGCATTGTTCACCAGGATGTCGATCCGGCCATATTCAGCAACGACCTGTTCAACGGCGCCTTTGATTTGATCTGGATCGGCGATATCACAGACTACGCCGAGGGCGATGCCGCCCGCTGCCTGGATCTCAGCGACGACACCCGCGACATTTTTAGCCGTCCGTGAAACAACGGCTACTTTCGCGCCCTCTCCTGCAAACAGCTGGGCAGTAGCGCGGCCAATACCACGGCCGGCGCCAGTGACGATGGCTACTTTTCCATTGAGTCGGGACATGTTGATCTCCAGTTATGTGGGGGTTACCAGATGTGCCGTTGTTACTTGCCCGTAGGGTGACTGCACGTCACGAACAGCGTTTTGAGTTAAGAAAGAAGCGATCAGCAACACGAGGCAAATAACCGCCGGCAAGGCTCCACCAGGCTTGCGGACATTGATATGCGCAAACGCTGAGAGCAGCAGGTGATAAAGCATGCCGGCGTAGGCCAGGTCGCTAAGCGACACATTGATCCGCAGCAGAATGGTGACGACCGCCAGGATCTTCACTGCAATGAGCATCGGCATCAGATCGGCGGGGTAGCCGAGGTCGGCGAGTGCTTCACGAACCCATTCCCTTTTAACCAGGTACAGAGTCGCCGAGGCCAGATACAACAACGACAGCAGTGTCGTACTGATCCAATAAATGTAGATTTCAATCATGGGGTTTTCCTAAGCAAGTATTAATGCGTCGACTTAGGTCAAAGATGTCGCCTAATATGAAAAGCTACAAGTAGGATGAAAAAGTGGTGCTTAGTATGGAAAACCAGACTATTGATGACGATGAGATCAATATGCACGAGGAAATGCGCCGTGCATTTGCGCTGCTCTCAGGCAAGTGGAAGCTGGAAATCATGTGGTTGTTGAACCAGCGAATCTATCGCTTTGGAGAACTTCGCAAGGCGATCAGCGGCATCACCCAGCACATGTTGACGGCACAACTTCGTGAGCTCGAAAACGATGGTCTGGTGTCGCGAACAGTCTTCGCGGAGGTGCCCCCGCGCGTCGAATATGAGATGACGGCCAAGGCCCGTGCGCTCGGGCCGACAATGGAGGCACTCGCGTTATGGTGGAGCGAGTACGGGAAAAGCGTGCCGGTGAAGCCAAGCTCGCGCGGTCGAAAACCTAAAAGCGTTTAAGCAGATGAAGCACGATGTCAGCGCCCTACTCATCTCAATGTTCTCTCAGCCGGAACGCCCCCGATTCCCGAAGATCGGAGTCTCGACAGACCGGGGGCTGAGCGAGTTGACGCGGATGTTCCGGTCCTTGAGGGTCCGTCGTCCAGCTTCGGTCAAAAGAGCGTGTCGCCGCCTTGGTTGCGGCATAGACCGAATGCAGCGGGGAGCCTTAGTTGTACGTACTGAGGCGTTAAGGACCACCGACCCCGGCGGCTGCTTCATCAAAGGAAGATTTAGTGCGGCCGATGATGACGCCCCTTGCGCCTTCTTGGGCGAACAACTTCGCTGAGGTAAGGCCGATGCCACTACCACCGCCGGTGACTAAAGCTACTTTGCCAGTAAGTTTTCCCATTTGATGTACTCCTTGCGGACACGGTGCGATAAGCGCGTCGCACCGGCACCGTTACGATTGCCTTCTGGGTGACACCTAAGGCTCTGGAAAGTTGATCTCTCAGCCTTCGTTGGTGATGACGACCTTGCCAAAGACGTTGCGCTTGCCGAAATGTTCGAACGCGGCTTTGCCGTCGTCGAAGGTGAAGCAGCTGTCGATCACAGGACGGATGCCATTCTGTGCGACAGCAGCGATCACGTCCTCCAGGTCTTGGCGGTTACCAGTCGCGATCGTCTGGAACCGCGCGAAGGTGAGAAACATGTCGAGGTAACCCGGCATCTCGCCCTCCGCCAGCACGCCGACCATCGACACCTGGCCGCTGAGCGCGACTGCCTTCAGCGACTGGGCAAAGGTGCCGGGGCCGCCAACCTCAACCACACGATCGACGCCGCGCCCGCCGGTGAGTGCCTTCGCCTGCTCGCCCCAATTGGGGTTTTCGGCATAGTTGATGACATGGTCGGCACCCAAGGCAAGCAGCCGCTCCGCCTTCTCGGGCGACGAGGTTGTCGCGATCACCTCGGCACCGCGCGCCTTGGCAAACTGGAGCGCAAACAGCGACACGCCGCCGGTTCCCTGGGTGAGCACGCGATGTTGCGGTCCGACTCCGGCGACTGCATTCCAGGCGGTGACTGCAGCGCACGGCAGCGTCGCGGCATCCTCGAAGCTGATCGAATCGGGAATAGCAACTAACTCGTTTTGATCAATCGTGCGGTACTCGGCCATCCAGCCATCTATTTGGGTGCCATATTGCGATGCGAACTCGCGAAACGGTCCAGCATACCAGCCAGGCATGAAGTTGTTTGTAACTCGGTCGCCGACCGCGAAACGGGTGACTCCCGAGCCGATTGCCTCGACAACACCGGCAGCGTCGGACAGCTGCACGCGCCCGTCTTCGAGGGGAAAAGGCGACCAGCCGTAAACGATTGTAAGGTCGCGGAAGTTGAGCGAGGTCGCCTTGATTTTAACTAGGACTTCACCCGGTCCTGGCCGGGGCGTGAGCTCCTCGCACAACTCCAAGCCGTCGATTGAACCGATGGTCTGCAAACGATAGATCTTCATATGTATCCTCCAAATTGTGGCAGGAGTATGGCGAAGCTTGACCGGACCATCTATTGCCTGGAGTATGCGTTTTTTAACCCATCGTCCGAGATCGTCATGCACCCCTTTGATTCCGTCCTCAGCGCTATGCAGCTGGAGAGTTCGTTATTTGTCAGGATGCGCGCTCATGCGCCCTGGGCGATCTCGTTCGACAGCGGTGGTCAGGCACGACTTGTCGTCGTCGCCAAGGGCCGAGGCTGGTTCACCCACGTAGGCCATTCGCCGGTCGTCGTCCAGGAAGGCGACTGCCTGATCATCAAGCAGGGGGTCACCGGAATATTGGGCGATACGCCGGACCGTGTCGCAGTTCCCTGCTGGCAGATCGCCGATCATGTGACTGGCGAGACAGTTTCCTTCGGCGGGGACGGCGAAGCGTGTGAGTTCTTCTCGACCTTGTTCACGTTCAACCACGCCGCAGGCGAGCCCTTGTCGGCGTTGTTGCCCGATGCCGTCCATATCGCGATGCCCAAGTCCGACGCGGGGCGAATGGTCTCGATCCTCGAACAGATCGGGGCGGAGGAGGCGCAGACATCGCTTGGCGGCTCCTATGTCGTGGGACGCCTACTAGACGTGCTGTTCATTCAGGCGATCCGAACCTGGGCCAGTTCCGAGGGCACCATGCCAGAGGGTTGGCTCGCTGGAATGAGCCATCGCCAATTGGCACAAACACTGCGGCGAATCCATGCCGATCTGGCGCACCCGTGGACGCTGGACCAGCTTGCCCGCAACACCGGGATGTCGCGCTCCACCTTCGCGGCATTGTTCAAGTCGATCGTCGGAGTGCCGCCGCTGACCTACATTGCCACGTGGCGCATTTATCGCGCCAAACTCATTCTCGCTGCCGGCCACTCCATCGCGGCTGCGGCGGAGCAGACGGGATACGGCAGCGACATCGCACTCAGCCGCGCTTTCAAAGCCGCGACCGGCGTGTCACCTGGACAATGGCGGCGCGAGCGGCAGAATTCCGGTAGGAGCCATCCCCCGATCAGATAAATTGGCGGCGCCGGGCTTAACTCGAGTTAAAGTTGACCTGCCTATGGTCGTGAGATAGTCGGCGGCGGCACGCTGGGCTGCCGCTCTGCGTTCGTTTTTGATGATCCTGCTGTACGGCGCAAGCCTGTAGCCGTGAGGAAAAGGACGACCGACACGACGTCGTCTTCCGGCGATCCGTGCCGTCCAAGCCTGTTCGTTGCCAGAAGGCTCAACACATCCCCGTGCATGCTTAAACGATGTTCCCGGTCCGTACAAGCAATGGAAAAGTAGCCATCATTATCTGCACCGACGCGGCATCGGGCGTACCACCGCAAAGTTGCTTGTCGTAGCATCAGCGCACCGCTGCCTGCATATACAGCAACGGGAATGCGGGGGCAGATAGTATTCCGGGTGGCAGCTCGCCCCGGCGGTATTCGTTAATATTATCTTACGGCTTCACGCAATCGGGTCACATGGATATCCATTGAATAGGGGCCGTTGGACGTCAGCAGACGGAGGTGCGGTTCCCAAACCACCTGCGCAGCGGCCGGATTGATCGACAGCAGCACGTTGTAGCCCGACGTCCTCAGCTCTTCGTCGAGATATTACGGCAACCGGGGCTTCTTGCCAGGGATCTTTGGCTAGTTGGGGTGAGTGCTATTAGCCCCCCAAATTTCGATACCGTGGTCAGCTTTGCACCGCGGAACGGATAGTCCGGGACTGCGCATGGACTGCTGCACTCGTCAATGTGCAAAGCCGCCGAGGCGATAGCAATCGTGGCATGGCAGATCAGAGACAGTACGACCTTGTGTTCGTAGGCGAGATTGATGATCTCCCCCAGCCATGACGAATCACGGAAGTCCACCATCGGCGCATGACCACCATGGGAAATGGATAAAATCAAAATCCGCAAGCGAAAGAGCGTCGTCGGGATCCCGGTGACGGTCAACTGCGCTCTGCACCGATAGGTAGTTCGCCTTCGCAGAGCCGGCGAGCGCCCGCTCGACCTCGCTGCAAAATGTGGCCACCTCGGGATCGGTATTAGGCAGTACCCGAGATATCGGAAGGTCACCGAGATAACGGGCGGCGAGGCGGAGTTCGGCATCCCGCGAGCCACTAGATCGGGACGGCAGCCTGCGGACGACTTCGGCGCGATCATCTGAGACATCCTTGGCATCGAAAGTAGAGCAGGCTAGTAGCACAGACGACAACGTCGACTTCCCCCTAGCGTTATCGGCATAAATTAGACTGACTTTCTGAAGCTCGACAGGTCGCTGAGCTGCTTTTTTCAGAACCCCGACGTTGTCGATGCTTATGATTTTCTCGAGCATGAGCTCACTCCGCTAAGCTGTCCGTACGCTTCAGCGAACCCCAAGCGCTAAGAGCTCGCGGGGCACCACTGACCTTGCTAGGCGAATTTAACTCATCCTAGTGAGTTTGAATGGCATAGGGCTATATTTCTTTTATGGAGGGCATGGCTCTCCTGTCATGCCAACCCAACACCTCAAGTTGCGCGCCGTCGCACTAAATTTACCCACTAGCCGCAAGCTGGACGGGCAATCTCTCAGTTTAAGGACGACAAATGTTTCCACCAATGGCGAACTCCTATCTCGAAATCACAGCCACTGAATTTGAGCGGTTGGTCAGGGACTGGATCCTCAAGCAAGGTGGTGAGCTGACCTCGCTAGAGGTGACTCATGACGCGAAGGTGGAGAGCTACGATTCAACCTACCAGATCGACGTACTAGCGAAATTCCAAGCCTTTGGAGGCGCCGAATTCAAGGTTCTGATTGAGTGCAAAAAATACCGTAGCGCAGTCGAACGAGAGTTGGTTCAAGTGCTGCACGACAAGGTCAGATCTGTGGGCGCTCATAAAGGAATGCTGTTCACCACATCAGGATTTCAATCAGGAGCGATCAAATATGCCAAAGCTCACGGTATTGCGCTGGTTTCGATTATCGACGGTGCAGCTACCTATGAAACCCGCTCGGCGTTTCCAGTCGCGGCACAGCGTCCGGCCTGGCTCAACCTTCCGAAATTTTCGCTCTGGCACGTTGGTGAAAACGAAGCAGGCAACATCTCGATGAAATCCTTGGGCCGTGCTGATACGGAAATCAACGAGATGTTCAGCTGAAGAGATGAGGCGGATTAGCGAGTGCTCTTTATTGCGAGGGTACAGATTCTCCGTGGGAGTAAATGTGGGAGTAATTTAGTAGGCATGAAAAAGCCCAACCTTTTCGGGTTGGGCTAAGTCATTGAAATATATGGTCGGGACGGAGTGATTCGAACACTCGACCCCTAGCACCCCATACAAGGGGTAGTTGGATATTGGCGCTTACAACGGCAGTGGCCAACAGGACGGTAAAGGTCGCAGCCTAATTCTCATCGCCGATATGTCCATCCGCTCCTGGCGGCCCATCGACGAGGCGTCGAAGCCGAAAACCAGGTCGGTGCAGAAGCCTGACGCGCACGAAGACATCGTCGCCATCGAGCGCACTAGCGAGTCGTTGCCGGTCCTCCCGCTGATAGGTACCGGGTTCTCGACACTCGTGAAACTGCTGCGTGTCAAGCATGACATTGTAGCCTCCCCCCCGCCCGGGCGGGTCAAGGCTTTCTCGGCCGACCTTGCCCACCCTGGGCTTCGTCGCCGGCTGCACCTTCAGCGAAAGCAAGTCGCGGTCGGAGTTGAACCTGCGCAATCACTACAGCTCGACAGGCCTGGTGTCCAACATCCAGCTGTACCGCGTTGGTGTAGTCAGCGTTCTCAGCAACCAGGCAAGCGCCAACAGCCCCAAGGCCCAAGACACAAAACAAACTCGACGCTACCCACCATGAAACCGAAGTTTGCAAAGCCCGACTGAACAGGGCAATGGCTGCTGATTATAATGCGACCAGTGAATTCCAGGCAGCTTTTGCAAGCAACACGCGATGGTGCTTTGGGCTTTTTTTAACCCTGCCTGAAAGCCAGGCGCGGGAGTAATTTTCTGCTGCACCCACGATCAGGGACGGTATCAGCTCCACCGGCAAGTGGCCGAAACAGGCCTTTAGATCTTCCCTCTCCATCCATTCCAACAGTTGTTGATTGCGCTTTTTGTTGCGTGAAATCAGTTCACCCTTGAACGGACCGCTCATAACGGCAAATCGACTCTGGAAAACAAAGCGGGCCCACTCTGGTTGTTCGTCGACCCAGTCAACGAAGCTGAACACTAACGCCGTTACGCCAGACTCAGCAGTATCAGCGTCTTCCAGATAGGCGCTCCGCAGTGACGCTTGGTCTTCAAGAGCTGCAAAGAAGAGAGCCGCAATAAGGCCATCCTTATTACCAAAATGGTGATAGATCGCACCCACGCTTGTCTCGCACGCAACACGGACGTGCTCAATTGTCGTGGCCTCAATCCCTAATTCGTTAAAGCTAATGAGTGCTTTCCGGAGAATGGTGCGTTTGAGATCACTGCGCCTTCCAGGGTATGTACGCTCGATCAGATCTGGTGATTGCATGGGAAAAACGCCAAATGAGCAGATTTTTAAGTTAGTCAGCCAAGCTATCAAAAGCACGTCTTGACGCGGCGACATTTTACAGAATAGTGTTCTACAACAGAACATTATTCTGTTTAATTCTGAGGATTTTCCATGAGCCAAGCTCTGAGCATGTTCAATAGTGTAGGTCCAGCCGCGTTCAGCAATCTAGCGTGTCAGATGGCACCTTATTTCAGTACTATCTCTCCGGAGATTTCCGAATTGAAACCAGGTCGCTCTGTGGTGAACGTGCCGTTTCGCAAGGAAATCACGAATCATCTTTCATCTGTTCACGCGATTGCTCTGTGCAATGCAGCAGAGTTGGCGGGGGGGATGATGACCGATGCTTCAATCCCTCCGGGGGGCAAATGGATTCCTAAAGGTATGACTGTGGAATACCTGGCCAAGGCAAAGTCGAGTATTCGTGCTGTTGCTGACGGCAGTGAAATTGACTGGGCTACTGGTGGGGATAAGATCGTTCCGGTCGACGTGTACGATGAAGCCGGCGTGAAGGTCTTCACGGCAAAAATTACAATGAACGTAAAATTAGGCTGAGTCGTAGTCAGTTTTTGCGTGAATCTAAATTCGTGTGACATCGAATAGCGCCGCTTATGTTCAAAAGGCCCCTACACTTGAAGCCAGTGTGGGGGCTTTTTTGTGGGCCGGTGAAAACCAGTCCCCCCTGCGCTGGTAGACCAACCCCCACAGCGGTGGTTTTACGCAGTGACCGCTAATTCGATCAGGAAGCGCCTTCCTGGCGTTATCCCTCACCTCAACAATAATGGGTGAAAGAATGAGCGTCGTATTCTCGCGCAATGGTGTCATCATGCCCGATCTGGTCCGCACCAAACTCGCCAACCACCTGGCACGCCTCGGCCGCGCAGCAGATGTGCATACCTTGGCATTGGCCCAAGAGCGCGCAGAAGGGTTTGTGGAGGGGGTGGAAGCCGCACGTGCGCTAACCCCCGCTACGATTGAGGGGTTGTTTATCGCCGTTGAAGACGCCGCCGCACGCCGCCGGCGGGAGCTGGCGCCAATGTTCGTGGCGCGCTTCAAACGATCGGCGAGAACGCCGGACACATCAAACAGGGCTTAGCCAAGCTGAAGGCAGAAGGCCCACACTAATCAAGCGGCTCCCGACATCCCGCGAGCATCCCCCTTTTTGGACTCTGCGCGCGTCAATGTTTGGCGCAACGGATGACTCCGTACGACCCAGTCCGTCAGATACACATCACAGAAGATGTGCAAGCGGGTGAATTGGCATAATATGCCAATGCTCGAAAGAATTTGTTTGCCGAAAGCTGGAGCTCATTATGGCGACGCGAAACGTTGTGCTAACCCCTCACCAGGAACAGGTTATCCAGGACCTGGTCCAGTCAGGCCGTTATCAAAATGCCAGCGAAGTAATGCGAGAAGGTTTGCGTTTACTGGAGCAGCGCGTCGCCGAAGACACCGCCAAAATTGAGGCACTGCGTCAGGCAACTTCGATCGGCATCATGGATCTTGAGCGTGGGCGCTTTACTCAGGTGAATGAAGGGGATCTGGAGCACTACCTCGAGGGCTTGAGCCTTGAGGCCACCCTCCCCGCGAAAGAGAAACACTGAGCATGCCGCAGTACCGGATTTCCAACGCGGCGCGCGCCGACATTGTCGACATCCTCAGGCTCTCCCAGACGCAGTTCGGCGATCAAGCACGCCAGCGCTACCAGGCGCTGATCCTCGCGGCGCTGCAAGCGCTTGCCGACACGCCTTATCGCATTGGCAGCCACGACCGCGATGAGCTTGCACCGGGCCTTCGCAGCTATCACCTCATCTATTCACGCCAGCAGGCCAAACACACCCATGGAACGGTCAAAAGCCCACGCCATATCGTGTTCTATCGTGTGGCAAACGACGACGTGATCGAGGTCGTCAGACTCCTCCATGACGCCATGGAAGTGCAGTTGCACTTGTCTAATGACTGATCAGCGATTCAGGACACAGACATGACTGGCCAGGAACAACGAAGGTGAGACGCTCCCTCTATCCCCCACTCTGCCAGCCAACTTATTTCATGACAGGTGCTGAAAGATAGCCCGGGCAACTTCGAATAAGGATATCGACTCATCGAACCACCAAGGATTTGCCGGATTCGGATTGGTCATCCGGTATACGGGGGTGCACTGAATGCCAGACATGGCCACCGAGGTCCGCGTCAGAAATCGCAAATCGCGATCGCTTGCACACTCAGCGCAACTGGGGGCATGAATGGGGGCATAAATCGATTTTTTCAAGCTGAAAGTACTGTCCTAGAGCCAAGTCAAAATGTTTTTTGGGGACCCCGAGAGTTTGTAAAAAAACTCTACCAGGCTCTATAAACGGATATAAAACATTAGGAACCCGACAAGCACGCTGCGACGCGGCCAACCACATCCCCCCGCTCAAGGCCAAGACCGCCAACTTCGAGGCACAGTTGCTCAATGAAGAGCGCACCTTCGAGTATGTCGCCAAGCAATGGCTAGCATTTAAGTCTGCCGAACGGGTGACCAAATCCATTACAGGGTCTAGTGGTGCGCTGAGTAACCTCATCTTGCCTGCTATCGGCAATAAACTGCATCGACACCTTGAACTCGATATTTAATACCTGGCGCAGCAGCCCAAAACCCCTCCGGCCTGCGACCACATACGCTTTGGGCCAAAACTTGTCGATAGGCCCCCTGCATCACGCGGCTAGGCCGGGAAACATCTGACTAGCCAGTGCCCACGCAGCTGCTCCGGATCTGTCGACGTGCGCCCTGACTGATAAATTGAATCCCACGCAAGGGAGCAAGTTGGAAATACCAGTCAACTCGCCAGGCGTGGCCATTTTGCAGCAATGCAAACTAAGGCCAAGTACGTGCCACGATCGCGGTCATTCCACATAACGCAGCCAAAGATGGGTCCGACCGGAGATCGCCTGGGCGACTGCGAGGTGGCGTGCTTGTAGGTATTCATCGCTAGTGTTGTAGAGCGCACAAATGTCTTTGGCAACCAGATTAGCCAGGGCCAGGTCAGGCGGCTCAGCACGAATGAAGCCGATGTAAGAGGCACCTACTCCTATCAGTTCATAACCATGCGCCAGTAAAAAATGATGCGCCACCGCAAAGTTCTTTGCAGGATCAAGATCTGAAGTGAAATAGCCGTTCGGAAAAGCCGCCAGTGCCTCGCACGACTGCTGAACGGGTACCAAGAGCGCTGAAAGGGGCTGATCTAGAAGAGAGACAGGGTCGTTCTGGTAAGCGATCCACTCCTGTAGGGCCTGCTCATCAAGCGTCAAGCCATGGGCGCAAGCATCTTCGAAAGAGGTGAATGCAACCAGGTTCATGAAATTGCGAAAGCACATTGCAAATTCCGCTTTCGTTGTCGGATAGCCAATGTATTCACCATTCTCAAAGCATTCCGGCGGTAATGCCGCGATGTCCTGCTCCGATGCATCGTCCATTCCTGAATTATTGCGCGCATGCCCCGAGGTGTAGCGGGCTTGGTGCAAGTCATCGAGCGAGAACAGAGGTTTAAAGCCTGGGTGCAACTCAGCAATCCTACGATGGGCTTCGGCCAGATCGTCAAAGCGGGTAATCCCGCTTACGCCGTACTCATCGCATGTACCTACAGACGGGTTCTCACGCATGCCATTACCGCGAAATTCGATATCCATAAACAGTGGTCTGCTCCGTCTTGTTACTGAAATAAGTGGGTAATCCCAAGGACCTCTCTGCCTGCCCAATACTCCTTTTACTATTGATGAGAGTCCGCCTCCTCAGCGGGATAAAACTCGCCAGCCTTCCCACTCTTTTTCAGCCGTTCACGCACCACTATCTCAACCCGGGCCACTGCGGCTTGATCATCAGGATTGACCAACTGCACGCACAGGCGTCGGACATTCTGATCGTGGGTGCCCTCGCTCATCATCTCGTGAGTGAAGACCTGCTCGCCACGCCATAGGCACAGTTGGGCATGAGTTGCGCCGAGCCATATCTCGTTGATTGATCCAAGGTCGGTAGTATCCAATTGATCCACGGTGATGGTCTTATCCATGGCGCTATACCTTACCAAATGAGTAGGTATAGATAGACTGACAGGCATTGACGGTCGTTCCAAACATCGGCAGGTCAACGGCGCCAACGGTGGTTAAGCACGCGGCGGACCTAGCTCTCAATAGTTACGTATTGCGCAGGAAACGCTCGAGCACATTGTTGGTGATCATCACTGTGTAGAAGTCTGCCTGCATGAGCCCATGCACCCATTCGCACGTGGCGGCGGTAAACACCTCGCCTCGACCTTTGTGGAAGTGCACCACCATGCCGGCCCCGCGGCTATGCAAATCGATGCTGGCGTCGCTGAGGTCGGGCGCCAGGATGGAAGCACGAAACCGCGCATCGCCATCGCCGAGCATGAATGAATAGGCATCCTCGGACCGGCCATGCTCGGCATTGGTCGCCCAGCCCATGGCGAGGATTTGCAATCCGCAGGGCGCCCCGTCTGTGTAGAGCGGTTCCGGAAGGCCGTCGACGAAGGTGTATTCCAGACCATCCACCTCATAGCCGAAGATGTTGGCTTCGTCCGCGAACATATCCGCGTAACCCAGGCCCGTCCCCAGGAACGCCCAGTGCTTGGGCCTGAAGACTGTGTAGCCGCGCGGGCTGCGCGGCGCCATGCCTCCAAAGCTGGCGTAAATCCCTCGCAGAGCATTCACCCCGAACGTCGTTGCCCCAGGGTGATTCACCCTCGGATCTTCCCAGGCCCCCGTTAGCCGATGAGGCTCGGTAGCGGCCACAGGATCGAGCGCACCGGCGTCGTACTTGTAGGCCACCTGCCGCCGGCCTTCATCCTCCAGGCGAATCTGCCACATGAAATTGCCGGCGAAGCGCGCGACCTTGCCGCCCTCCTCGACAAAGGCGTCGACATGGTCGCGCATTTCCCGCGTCCAGTACTCGTCGTGCCCGATGAAGACGGCGCAGGCGTAGCCCTCAAGCGCGTGGGGGTCGTGATGCAAATCGTCCTGGGTCACGATATGCACCGTATAACCTTGCTGCTCGGCCCAGACTACAAAAGGTCTCTCGAAGGAAGCCCACCCCGCCAGCGCGTAGTACTTGGCGTAGCCGTTAAGGGAGGCCCATTCGATGAACTCATAGCGCGCCGGCCCTGGCGTGCGGGGCCGGCTCGCGTTGACGCAACGTGGCGCGTCGGCCGGCAGCCACACCTGCCCTCGCGCCCAGGGGCGCTGTGCCGACAGCAACGGTGAGCGGCCACGTGGCGTGCCGGGATGAACGCCAAAGTAATGATTGGCTCCGCCCCAGTCGTTATAAGCAGCCCACGTCGAGGTGGCCGCAACGAGCACCAAGGCATCGGCACGCTTGCGCAGCGCCTTGACGATAAACAGATGATGCCCGAGGACGCTGTCGTCGCCGTCCCGCACTTCCACTATGTAGCCACCCTGCTCGGCATCCGCCGGAATTGACCATTGCATGAAGACAGGCCATTGGCAGCCATGCTCATAGGCACGTTCGGGTATGGGGTGGAATCGAGCCTCAAGGCTGTCGGTGGTATGCAGCGTGCGGGCGATGGCGCCATCACGATAGATCCGCAGCCGCACGTGCGGGCGGTTCGACGACAGATACAGGCAAACCGAATCACCCGGGCTATAGGCGCGGCGGTCCGAATAGCACCAGGCGGCCGCCGGGCCCGACTCGCAAGGGACTTCGACCCAGGTCTCGCGTGCGGCCTGACGTGGGCCCGAAGTCTGGCTGACGGTCACGTTGGCACCCGGGCGTTCGCCTCGCGCAGCGGCGTTTTTGAGGTCTGTGGAATTCATTGAGTCGTACTCCTTTGATCGGCTGATTCTGCAGCTCGACCAGCCAATGTATTTACGCTGACTCGAGCGCCAGGCGCCTTGATGTGCGCAAGGTCGATGCCCGCTGTTTCGTCGATAAGAAACCCTGCCAGGACGGTGACAACGCCCAACCCGATCACATAGCTGACGTACAGATAGCCAAGGTCGGCGCCGCTGAGATAGTTGTGTAGATAAGGGGCGGTGCCGCCAAAGATCGCCACTGAAACCGACGAGACCAAACCGACGCCCTGGGCCCGTGCCTGGGTCGGCACCTGCTCGGACAGCACAGCAGGGAAAATCGCCGCGATCAGCGACCAGGCGCCCAGCCCCAGCACCTGGGCCAGGAACAGCGTCCAGGGTTCAGTGGTCACCATTATCGAAAGGGGATAGGTCAGCACGATCACGCCCAGGCCCCAGGCAATAACCATGGGCCGGCGCCCTACCCGATCGGACACCATCCCGCAGACCGGCAACCAGCACACACAGAGGAGCTGCGCGAGCAGACTGGCCACATAGGCACCCGTGGCGTCCATGCCCTGGGCAATCGCCGTCGAAGCGCCAAACGTGACCCACGCGTAGTAAGTGACATTGGCGGCCGCAGCAAGCATGACGATGTTGCGCGCCACCCGTAGCATCTCCCCCCTGGACAGCTTGCGCGGCGGCCGCGCTTGCCCTTGCTGCTCTACGAACACATGAGATTCCTGCGCACCGCGGCGCAAAAACAGCGCGTAAATACCGAGCACTCCACCAATGGCGAAGCCGACCCGCCAGCCGTAGTCACCCATGGCCTGGGCCCCCAGCAGCCAGGTCAGCGTCGCCGCCACGGCCGTTGCCGCCATCACCCCGAGCGTCACCCCCACGTAGACGGAACTTGACCATAGGCCACGGTGCTTGCTTGGGGCGATCTCGGCGACATAGGTGTAGGACACCCCTGTCTCGCCACCATGGGCGAGCCCCTGCATCAGCCGGAAAAACAGCAGCGCGCCCGACGCATACAGGCCAATGCTCTGGTAGTCAGGGATAAGCGCGATGCCCAGGCTGCTGATCGCAAGCAGCAGCATGGTGAGCACCATGATGGTCCGGCGCCCCAGTCGGTCGCTCAGCCGGCCAAACAACCAGCCGCCGACAGGGCGTGCGACAAAGCCAACCGCAAACACCGCAAGGGTCGCGAGCATCGCCGAGCGCGCATCGGTCTTGTCGAACAGGTTGCTTGCCAGGTACACCGAAAAGGTGGCGTACAGGGTCCAGTCGAACCATTCGAGCGCATTGCCGATACCGGCTGCGCGCAACGATTTGAGGCGTCCTTGGTGAGACGTCGTATTGTTCATGGGGTATCTCCTGGTGACGAACGGGATCGAAGCGGTTTGGCAAACCGGATCAAAGGTGCAACGCGGGCTTGGGCTGACGTACGCCCTGGGCAGAAGGGACGCGGACACGCAGCGCAATCAGCAACGCGGCCAGCAGCATCAGTACGGCCGCCGCTACGAATACGCCTGCGCTGCCACCGACGCTGAACACTGCACCGCCAGCGGCAGCGCCCGTGGCGATGGCCGACTGCACAGAGGCCACTACCATCCCTCCGGCACTTTCCGCCTGGTCAGGTACCGCGCTGGCGACCCAGTTCGACCACGCCACCGGCACACCACCAAAGGCCAAGCCCCAGACCGCCAGCAGTAGCGCCTGCCCCGGCAACGAGGCCGGCAACAGCACCAACGCCAGGGCTGCAACGCCGACCAGCGCCGGCATCAACACCAGCGTGGCCAGCGGGTGGCGCTCCAGCAGCCTGCCGGCCAACAGCGTGCCGGCGAAGTTCGCCACGCCAAAACCCAGCAACATCAACGACAGCCCCTGCGGGCCGATGCCAGTCGTTCCTTCAAGGAATGGCCGAACATAAGTGAACATCGCAAAGTGGCCGCTGTGCACCAGCACACAACCGAACATCCCCATGGCGATGCCCGGGCGCTGCAATACCTCGAGCACAGTGCGCAGGCGTGCCGGCCGGCGCGGCGCCAGGCGCGGCAGCGTGAACGACTGGAAAGCCAGGGTCACCATGCCTACCGCCGCTGCGGCAAAGAACGCGCTGCGCCAGCCGTACAGCCCGCCAAGATAGCTGCCCAGCGGCACAGCCACGACCGTGCCGACGGCAATGCCGCTGAAAATGATCGACAGCGCCCGGGGCAACAACGCACTCGGCACCAAGCGCATCGCCACCGCCGCCGCCATGCTCCAGAACCCGCCAAGGGCAATGCCCAGCAAGATGCGCATCACCAACAGCACCGCGAAGCTGGAGGAAACGGCGACCAACAGATTGGAGGCGACCATCAACGTGGAAAAACCCAGCAGCACCCAGCGTCGGTCGATGCCGCGGGTCAGGCCTGGCACCAGCAAGCCAGCGAACAGCGCAACCACCGCTGTCACCGTCACCGCCTGGCCAGCCAACGCTTCGGACACCCCCAGATCGTTAGCCATCAGCGTCAACAAACTGGCCGGAAGGTACTCAGCGGTCAGTAATCCGAATACGCCCATTGCCAACGAAAATACTGCCATCCACGCGGGCGTCGCAGGCTCTACGTCCGCACCGACGCCGGAATGGCGGTCGGATACGGTGTTACATACACAGTCAGTCATTGCACGGATCTCCCAATCTTCATGGCGAGCCGAAGTCTAGGCGCGGGAAGCTGGATGATCTATGATCAAAAATCTCTACTTTTTGACTAAAACACCTGAATAATGCCAGCAGATCAATTTGCTCTTTCCTCGGACCTCATCAACGAGCTGTTGCGCGGCATGCGCCTGCGTGGCGTCGAATACCGGCGTATCCAGGCAGGTCCAACCTTTGGTTTGAGCTTCGCGGAAAAACCTGGGCACGCCTGGTTCCACTTCATTGCCGTGGGCAACGCAGTGCTGCGAATGGAGGACGGCAGCACCTACGCTTTATCTGCCGGCAACGCCGTGTTCATTTCCCACGGCGCGGCCCACCAACTGTTTTCCGATCCGGACGCACCTGTTCAAGACATCGACCGCCTGGACGGCGCGCCCTTAGGTGACACCGTCAGCGCGGTGGATACCGGAACCGATGCCAGCCCCACGCCGAGCACTATTTTGTTCAGTGGTTGCATGGAGTTCGAACTAGGCAGTATCCATGGCCTTGGCCGGCTGATGCCGGGACTGATGCTGATTGATGCCGGCGGCCAGCGTTACCCCGGACTGGTGCCGATCCTGACCACCATGGAGCGCGAGGTCAGCGCCGCGCGTATCGGCTTCGCCGGTATCCTCGCGCGGTTGGCCGACGTGGTGGCCGCCATGGTCGTTCGCGGGTGGGTGGAGTGCGCCTGCGGGAATGCCTCTGGCCTGGTCGCCGCCTTGCGCGATCCACGCTTGGCCGGTGCCCTGCTGGCGCTCCATCAACAACCGGGCCGCGACTGGACCGTTGCGCAGCTGGCCGAGCACTGCAATACCTCGCGTTCGGCCTTCGCGGACCGCTTTCAAGTGACGATTGGCATGACCCCGCTGCGCTACGTCACCGAACTGCGAATGCGGCTGGCAAGCCAGTGGCTGACGCTCGAAAGGCTGCCGATTGAAGAGGTGGCGCAGCGCTTGGGCTATACCTCCCAGGCCGCTTTCAGCCGCGCATTCAAGCGCATTACGGGCAAGACACCGGGTTTGAGTCGCAAGGTGAGGCCGCACGCTGTTACGTGAGGCCGAGCGCAGGTAGCCGATGATCCGAGCCTTTGACTCATTTACCCCCCGTTACGTCGAGGAATGTACCGGTAACGAAGGATGCCTCCGCGCTCGCCAGCCATAGAATCGCGCGCGCCACTTCCTCCGGCTGACCGCCCCGCCCCATGGGGATCGAGTCCTTGACACGATCCACCCGCCCCGGCTCACCGCCGCTGGCGTGCATGTCGGTATAGATATGTCCGGGGCGAATACAGTTAACGCGTATGCCTTCCCGGGCCACCTCCTTGGCAAACCCGATGGTGAAAGTCTCCAGCGCGCCCTTTGACGCCGCATAGTCGACGTACTCATTGGGGCTGCCGAGGCGTGCCGACGCCGAAGAGACATTGATCACCACCCCGCCTGGGCCGTTGTAGCGGTAAGACATGCGCTTAACCGCCTGCTGGGCACAGAGTATTGGCCCGATGGCATTGACCGCAAAGATGCGCTGCATCCGCTCGAAGCCGAGGGCCTCCAGGCGTGACTGAGGTGCGAGCATCCCGGCGTTATTGACCAGTACGTCGATGCGACCGAACGTGCGGTCGATGGCCGCGAACATATCGGCCACCTGTTGCGGGTCCGCACTGTCGGCCCGCATCGCCAACGCCCGGCGCCCCAATGCTTCTACATCCGCAACCACCGCCAGCGCTGCGGACTGGTTGGCAACGTAGCTGATCGCGACGTCATAACCTCTTTCGGCGGCCAGCCGGGCGGTTGCCGCCCCCACTCCACGACTTCCACCCGTGATTAGAATCAGCGGTGCCTGCGAGACATTGACCATTAAACATTGCTCCTGAGCCGTTGGCTGTATCAGCCGATGATGAGGGTGCCGCTGGCGATCACTACGCATGCCAGTATCCGGCGTGCGGTAAGCGTCTCGCCGAGGAACACATAGCCGATCAACGCCGCAAACAGCACGCTGGTTTCGCGCAATGCGGATACCGCGCCCAGTGGCGCTTCGTTCATGGCGTAAATGACCATTCCATAGGCGAGCAAAGAGACCAGCCCGCCGACCAACGCGGTCACTGTTCCAGGCCGGACGCGGAACAAGCTGCGGGTGTCGCGCAGGCCGATGTAGACCACCGGCATCAGCACGCCCCACAGCGCGCACATCCACACCGTGTAGGCAAGCGGCGCACCGGAGAGCCTGGCGCCGATGCCGTCGACCACGCTGTAGGCCGCGATAAAGCCGCCCGTTCCCAGCGCATAGGGCAGGCTGGGAACCGACAGACTGCGCCCTCTGAAGGCCAGCGAAATAATCCCGCCGGACACCAGCGCAATACCGAGCAACTCGCCAGGCGTGATGCTTTCCCCGGCAAACACGGCGGCACCCAAGGTGATCAGCACCGGCGACGATCCACGTGAAATCGGATAGATCTGCCCCAGGTCGCCGACGCGGTAGCTGCGCACCAGAAACAGGTTGTAGCCCACATGCAGCAACCCCGACAGCACCGCGTAGCCCCAGCTTTCAATCGCGGGGGGCACCATGAACGCTGCGGCGACGACACTGGCGATGGCGATGGCAATGCACATCACCGTCATGGACCACAGCCGGTCGGCGCCGCTACGCAGCAGCGCATTCCAGCTGGCATGCAGCAGCGCGGCGAAAAGCACGAGGAGGATGAGATGAGTAGGCATGCCCCACTGTAGGCAATCCGGCGCCGGGGCTAAAGCGAAGTCTCCTCAGCGCAGCATGAGCGGAGACTCATGACTCACTCATCCGGTCGCTGGACTTTCAGTGCCTCGCTGACCAGCCATTGGCGAAAGCTGGCGATGTGCGGCTGGGATTCGATGCCCTTGGGGCAGACAAAGTAGTAAGCCAATGGCGATGGAAGCGGCACATCAAACAGCCGCACCAAACGGCCATCGCTGATTTCGTTCTCGACATGCCCGCTGCGCACCAATGCAACGCCCTGGCCGAGCAAAGCCGCCTCGACCGTCATGTTGGTATCGCCAAACCTGACGCTTTCCTGGAGCGGCAAATAGGCCAACCCGACGGCTTGAAACCACACCTCCCACTTTGGCACCAACTCGGCGCCATCCCGAGTCAGGAGCGGGAAATGCAACAAGTCTGCCGGGCTTTGCGGCGTGCCAACGCGCCGCAGCAATTCGGGACTGGCCACGGGAAATACCTGCTCCCCAAACAGGAACTCCGAATGCAGGCCTGGGTAATTGCCCTTGCCGAGCCTGATCGCAACATCAGCCTGGCCGTGAGAGAAGTGGATGATTTTATCCGTGGTGTCCAGCGAGACCAGCAGCTCGGGATGCTGGCGAGACAGACGCGGCAAGCGTGGCAGCAGCCATTTGAGCGCAAAGGAATAGGTGGTGCTGACGCTGAGCCGAACCCGGCCCTTTTGCTCGCGCAGATCACCCAAAGTCGCCTCCAGGCTGATGAAAAACTCCCGCACGATGGGCGCCAGCGCAGCCCCCGCTGCCGTGAGGCGTAACGCCTTGCCACGTTCAAACAGCGGCAGCCCCCAAAGCGCCTCAAGGTGCTTGAGCTGGTGGCTGACCGCGCTTTGAGTCACATGCAGTTCCTGTGCGGCTGCAGTAAACGTCGGGTGGCGGGTGGCAACTTCAAAGGCGCGCAAGGTCGCGGTAGGCGGCAGGTCTCTCATCGGGGCAGGATCCAGCGAGTTATAGGAAAAGCGCATGCATGAACGTTAGCTCATGCAGCAGCTTACTTCACTGTACCCATTTGAATCCTCGTCCTTGTTCAATCCGCGCCTACAGAAGCAGCAGCTTTGGCGAGTTGACCGACGAGAGGACGCCGGCGCCCTCCCCTCGAACACCCTTTGTTCAGGCAGGTTGCACTGCTTGAGCCTTGCTCGCGTTGCCAGGGCGGATTTTGAACCAGATGGCGTACATCGCCGGCAGGAACACCAACGTCATGATGGTGCCGACCAAAGTACCGCCGATCAGTGTGTAGGCCAGCGTGCCCCAAAAAACAGAATGGGTCAGCGGGATGAATGCCAGGATGGCCGCCATCGCCGTCAGCAGTACCGGGCGAGCCCTCTGTACCGTGGCTTCGATGACGGCGTGAAAGGGATCCAGGCCTTCCTGGGCGTTGTGATGGATCTGCCCGATCAGAATCAGCGTGTTACGCATCAGGATGCCCGACAACGCGATCAACCCAACCAGGGCGTTGATACCAAACGGTTGATGAAATATCAGCAGCGTCGGCACCACGCCAATAAGTCCCAGCGGTGCGGTGAAAAACACCATGATCATTGCCGAGATCGAACGCACCTGGACGATGATGATCAGCAGCGTCAGCGCAATCATGATCGGAACCAGCGGCACTATCGCCTGGCCTGCCTTGCCCGACTCCTCGATTGCACCCGCTTGCTCGATCCGATAGCCGGCGGGGAGCGTGTCGATAATCGGCTGCAGTTGCTTGATGATCACACCCGATACATCAGGTGGTTGAAGGCCTTCGTCAATATCGCCACGCACGGTGATCGTCGGTGTACGGTCACGGCGCCTGAGGATCGGATCCTCCATGCGCACATCCACCTCTCCGACCTGGGACAGCGGGATCCGCTGGCCCGCGGCGCCCACCAATGTAAACCCTTCAATCCGCGCAGGGTCCAGACGTATATCGCCTGCGGCGCGCCCAACCACCTGCACTGAACGAATGTCTTCACGAACCGACGTGATCGGCACGCCCGTCAGCAGGAATTGCAACTGCTGGGCGACGGCGCTGGAGGTCAGTCCAACCGCCTGCAAGCGATCCTGATCCAGGCTGAAATGCAGAGTCGGCGCCAGAGGGCCCCAGTCGCTGTTGACCGTCCTCATCAACGGACTCGCTTGCATGACCGCTTGTACACGGCCCGCAATCTCGCGCAGCTTCGTCGGGTCAGGCCCCATTACCCTGTAGGCGACGGGATAGGGTGAATACGGCCCAAACACAATTTGAGTCGCCCTGACACGGGCCTCGGGGGCGAGCCCGGCAGCGACCGCCTCGCGAAAACGCAGCTTGAGGGTTTCACGTGCCTCCTGGCTGGACGTCAGCACCACGATTTTGGCGAATGACGGATCCGGCAGTTCTGGCGCCATCGCCAGGAAGAAACGCGGCGCGCCCTGCCCGATATAGGCCGTGACGATTTTTGCCTCTTCCTGCTTTTGCAGCCAGGCCTCGACCTTTTTCGCGGTGGCACTGGTCTGCTCGATGGAGGTTCCGTAGGGCATTTGCACCTCGACCATCACCTCGGGACGATCTGACGTCGGAAAGAACTGCTTCTTCACCAGGCCCATGCCCAGGACGGCCACGACAAACAGCGTGATAACCGTGCCAGCCACCAGCCACTTGAGTTCGATGACCCGGGTCAGGACCCGGCGGAAGCGGTTGTAGCGCGGGGTATTGTAGATAGCCGCATGCCCACCCTCTACCTGCTTGATGTCTGGCAGCAACTTCACGCCCAGGTAAGGGGTGAAAGCCACTGCGACAACCCAGGAAGCGATCAGAGCAATGCCCACGATCCAGAACATGTTGCTGGTGTACTCGCCGGCAGTGGACTGGGCGAAACCGTTTGGCATGAAGCCAACCGCCGTTACCAGTGTGCCAGAGAGCATCGGCGCAGCCGTATGACTCCAGGCATACGCGGAGGCTTTGATGCGGTCGTAGCCCTCCTCCATTTTCACGACCATCATTTCGATCGCGATGATCGCGTCATCTACCAGCAACCCGAGCGCCAGGATCAATGAACCGAGGGTAATACGGTCAAAGTTCTTTCCGGTGGCCGCCATCACCACAAACACGATCGCCAGTGTCAATGGCACGGCAGCTGCGACCACGACGCCTACACGCCAGCCCATGCTGAGAAAGCACACAAGCATCACCACGAGCAGCGCGACAAAAAACTTGACCATGAACTCGCCAACGGCCGAGTCGATGTTGACGGCTTGATCGGTCACCTTGGTCAGCGTCATGCCCAGTGGCATGCCTTCATTGATCTTGGTCGTCTCGGCGTCCAGCGCCTTGCCCAGGTCCAGGCCGTTCCAGCCTTCGCGCATGATGACCCCCAGCAGCAGGGCCTCTTCTCCATTACTGCGCACCAGAAAGGTTGCCGGGTCTTCATAGCCACGTTCGACAGTGGCCACGTCGGAGAGCTTGAGCGTGCGCCCCTGAACCACAATCGGCGTGTCACGAATCTTCTCCAGCTTGTCCAAGGCGCCGTCCAGGCGGAGGAAGACTTGCGGCCCATTTGTTTCAATCGAACCGGCGGGCGTGAGCACGTTCTGATTATTCAGCGCGGCAAAGATGTCCTGAGGCGCAATGCCCAGGGTGGCCAACCGATCATGGGAGAACGAAACAAATATTCGCTCGGCCTGCTCACCGATGATGTTGACCTTCTTCACGCCCGGCACATGCAACAGTTGCTGGCGCAACGACTCAGCATCACGCACCAGCAGCCGCTGCGGCTCGCCTTTGGCTTTGAGGGCGAACAGCGCAAACGTCACGTCCGAATATTCGTCGTTGACCAAGGGCCCGATTACACCCGCCGGTAGCTTGGTGGCTTCGTCGTCGAGCTTTTTGCGTGCCTGATAAAACTCTTCCTGCACCTGTGAGGGTGGCGTGCGGTCCAACAACGACACCATGGTGAAAGCGAGACCGGGCCGCGTATAGGTTTCCGAGCGGTCGTACCATTTCAATTCCTGCAGGCGTTTTTCAAGTGGCTCTGCGACCTGGTCCTGCATTTCCTGCGCAGTAGCCCCCGGCCAGGCAGTAATGACCGTCAACTGCTTGACCGTAAACGGTGGATCCTCCGCACGCCCCAGTTGGAAGAACGCCAGGGTGCCCGCAACCGCGATCAGAAAGATCAGGAATACCGTAATGGATCGCTCACGAACGGCGATCGCAGAAATATTAAAGCGGCCTTCGCTCATGGATGACTCCCGGCAACATGGGCGTCATCCTGCCGGGGCACTCTCACGTCCTCTCCATCGCGCAGCAGATGGGCGCCTAACGCGACGATCTGCTCACCGACCTTGAGATCGCCTGCCACGCGTGCGGCATCGTCGCTCAATCCCAGCACCTGAACAGGACGCCAGCTCACCTTTGCCGGCGAGCCTGCGATCACCCACACACCGGTGCCATTGCCTGGGTCATAAAGGGCTGCGATGGGGACTTGCAGCACCTGCCCGTGCGCGGCGCCCTCTGCGATCCGCAGCGTGACCGTCGAGCCTATCGGGGCATTGGCCAGCGCGCCCTCAAGCACATACCGCGCCTCGAACGTGCGCGTCACTGGGTCGGCAGAATCAGAAAGCAGCCTGAGCTTCGCTGTAACAGCCCCTGCGGTACTGCCGTAAAGCGTCGCTTGCGCGGTGGATCCGGCTGCAGGACGCAACGTCTCGGGCAGATGCACGATGGCTTCGCGCTGGCCTGCGCGGGCCAGTCGAACCACGGGCTGCCCCGGGCTGACGACTTGCCCGGGCTCTGCGAGTGTTTCCACCACGACACCGTCGGAATCCGCAAATAACACCGCGTAGCCGGAAGCGTTACGGGCGACATCGGCCTGGGCTTGTGCGGCGCTGAGCTGCGCCTTTGCGCTATCCGCTGCGGCCTTGACCTGGTCGTAGGCCGATGCAGAAACAGCCCCTGCGGCGACGAGGTCGCGATATCGCGCCTCGTCATCGGCGGTCTGCCTGGCGCGGGCCCTGGCGGCGGTGACCGACTCTTGCTGTGCTCGCGCCTGCAACCCCAGGTCGATAGGGTCAAGGCGCATAAGCGGCTGACCGCGTTTAACGCTCTGGCCGGTATCGACCAGCCGCTCGAGGATCTTGCCGGAGACCCGAAAACCAAGATCACCCTGCACGCGGGCCGCCACTACCCCCGTGAATGAACGTGACGTCTCTGAGGAGCCCTCAACCGTTCCGGGCCTTACCAGAGGAGCCTGCGTGCGCGGATCGTCAATGTTGGATGAGTCACCACACGCCGTCAGGACGAGAGGCAACAAGCAGGCTGCAATGGGGATGGGTCGGAGCCGGAGCATAGGTTCCCTTATTGAATAGAAAGAACAGGGATCATATATTCAGACTGGTGACTATTATTGTCAACGGTCACATTCGAGTTCTCCAATGGCGCAGAAGGATGCACCACCCCACTACGCGATCGCTCATGACCCCGTTACAACGAGGCTGGGTTGATGCAGGACTGCATATTCCAAAGCAGCACATGACGGGGTTGAACGATATTTTTCAGTCATACCTGAATTTAGCCCAGAGGCCTCAATTGACAGAGAGTGACCGTACAGTAATATGGTCACAAACAATGTTCGATTCAAGGAATCCCAATGCACTCCCTCCGCCCCGCTGCTTTTTTGATCAGCGCCAGCTTGATGACAGGTTGTGCGGTCGGTCCGGACTATCGCCGTCCGGACGCCCCGCTCCCGGACCGTTACCTGGGCCAGTCTTCTGTCGAGCAGAGACCAGGGGCGACGCCTGCCAGCCTCGTCATCTGGTGGGAGGGCTTCGGTGATCCACTGCTCGCCGACTTCGTCGCCAAGGCGCTTGAACAGAACCTTGATCTGGCGCAAGCCCAGGCGCGAGTCGCGCAGGCGCGGGCAGGACTAGGCGCCGCCAATGCCGCTTTATTGCCCTCGGGAAACATCAGCGGCCAGGCCGCCCGCGCCTACCAATCAGTCGAGACGCCACTCGGCCAGGTGCTGAACTCAACCCCTGGCTATGATCGCTATGGCAGTTCCTACGAGGCCGACCTCAATGCCAGCTGGGAAGTGGATGTCTTTGGCGGCCTGCGACGCGGACGCGAGGCGGCACTGGCCGAGTACCAAGCTTCCGAGGCAGGCGCCGCGGCCACACGATTGGCCATTGCCGCACAGACTGCGGATATCTACATCACTGTCCGCGGATTGCAGGCTCGGCTGGACATCGCGAATCGACAAGTCAAAACCCAGCAGGGGCTGCTGGAGAAAGTCCAATTGCTCTACAGCAAGGGACTTGCCGCCAGCCATGAGGTTCGTCAGACCGAGGGGGCTTTAGCACAGGTCCAAGCCACCGTACCGGTCCTGCAGACCGGTCTGGATGCGGCCATGAATTCACTCGATGTCATGCTCGGCACGCCACCCGGTACTCATCGCACGCAACTTGCCATGGTCGCAAGCATTCCGGCAGCGCCGCAGTTAAAGGCCATGGGAACGCCAGCCGACTTACTGCGCCGCAGGCCTGACCTCATAGTGGCCGAGCGCCGCCTTGCCGCCTCAAACGCACGCATCGGAGAGGCGATTGCCGAGTACTACCCGAAGTTCTCTCTGAGCGCATTACTGGGGAGTGCGACGGCTGTATCGGCAGGCAATCTTTTTTCCGGCGGCGCCAGTCAATCGTCGGGCGTACTGGGACTGCGCTGGAGACTCTTCGACTTTGGCCGCATTAACGCCCAAATCGATCAAGCCAAGGGACAGGAAGCCGAATCCCTGGCCGCTTACCGTCAGTCTGTGCTGCGCGCCACCGAGGATGTCGAGAACGCGCTCTCCTCACTGGTGAATCGGGACGCCCAAGCGACCACCCTTATTGGGGGCGAGACGTCTCTGACTCAAGCGCGCCAATCGTCGTTCACTGCTTATGAAAAAGGCACGGCAAGCTTGATTGACGTCCTGCACGCTGACGAGACCCTGCTTCAGGCTTCCGATGCTCGGGCGCAGGCACAAACCGAATCGGCACGCGCGGCAGTCGCCGCGTTCAGGGCGCTGGGCGGCGGCTGGCAGCCCTCGGATAGCCAACTGACGAGCCGATGACACGGGCGGTTTTCGAGATTCAAACAAGGGGTATGCAAGATGACAGTGAGAGAAAATTCATGGGTGCTGATTACTGGAGCGTCCAGCGGATTCGGCAAGGAATTTGCCCGACAGTACGCCGCAAAAGGGAAATCGCTGATTCTGGTGGCCCGCAGGCTGAACGAGCTTGAAGCACTCGCGGACGAATTGCGTAGTCGTTTCGACGTCGACGTGATGGTGCAGCAAGCAGATCTTTCATCAATAAATGTGATTATCGATCTGCATCGGCGCCTGCGTGACAGCAATACGGTGGTCGATGTCCTGATCAACAATGCGGGTTACGGCTTGCAGGGAGCATTCCTGGATGAGCCCCTGGAAAGCTCCCTGGCGATGATCGACCTGGACGTCGCCAGCCTGACCGCCATCACTCGTCTGTTTGCAGAGGATATGCGGGCCAGGCGCAAGGGGCATATCTTGATGACTGCCAGCCTGCTGTCCTACCAGGGCGTGAAGAATTTTGCGGTTTACTCTGCCGCCAAGGCTTACGTACTCAGATTCTCCGACGCCCTGCATCGTGAGCTCAAACAAGACGGTGTGGTGGTCACAGCGCTTTGTCCAGGCATGTCGGATACCGGGTTTGCAGCAAGTGCCAAACAAAAGATAACACCGGTCTTGAAGAGGGTCATGATGCAACCCGAGCCTGTAGTGCGTGCAGGGATACAAGCGTTGCACGCAGGCCGCATCAGCGTCGTGCCGGGCTTTGGCAACAAGGCTATTGCGGTCTTGACCTGGGCCACACCCCGTCGACTTCACCAGGGCCTGATGTCGCGCGTAATGGGTGTTTGAGCGGGCCAGGCAATGCCTCCGACGACGGATACCTGATTCACTAGGTATCCGCTCTCAGGCCACGCAGTGAGTCAGAATCGATAGCTGACAGAAGTGCCCAAACCGCTCGCGCTATTTTTATACTTCGAGCTGTAGGCGCCTCTTGAGGCGGATACGTCATTGACCTGCACGCTTTCCTCCCATAGGTAGGAATACGCCACATCGATCGTGACATTCTCTGCCGGCGTCCACCCTGCCCCGACACTGATGACTTTCCGGTCACCGGTAGGGATTCGCGGCCCACGGTTGACGTTGTTGGCGGGTGACTGGTCAACCGAGAAGCCGGCGCGAAGAACCCACTGATTGTTCAGCTTATACGCCGTGCCGATAGCGTGCGCCCACGTGTCGTGCCAATTCTGCTCCTCGGTAATACGACTCAGTGTTCCGCTCAACGCCGCAGGCAAGCCACTGTTTTCGAACACCAATTCCTTGAAGCGACTCCAGCGCGTCCACGTACTCCCCAGGTAGAGCGTCCAGTCACTGTTGAGTTGATGAGTCACGGAAAAATCGACTGATTCCGGGGTGTCCACATCCAAGGAAGCGTCATAGCTCGTACCGCTTACACCCAGCACACTGAAGATGCCGTCGGTGAGCTTGGTCTTGGCATCCAGCTGGTAGCTGACCTTGGAGTGATAGGTCAGACCCAACCGAGTTCGATCTGTCGCCTGCACTAGAATACCCGCGTTAAACCCAAGCGCCGTGTCATCGCCGGTGCTTTTGAGTTTTCCGTCATTGCGGCCCGGGCTGAGTGGATTGAGCACCATCCCGGAAAGCTCACCACTGATACGGTTGATGGTCGGTCCGAAACCGATCGAGACCTTGTCGTTGAACGCATAGCTGATGGTGGGCTGAAACGTAAGGGTCGTGACCTCACTTTTGTTGGCGTAGTAGCGGCCGGCGAACCCACTGCCATAATCGGTCATTAGCCCAAACGGCACATAGAAACCCACACCGAACGCCCAGTGCTCATCGATGGGTTTGACGTAGTAACCCATGGGCACTGTGGTGGTCGGCACCATGTCCCCGTCCTCCTGTCCCCCGAATGTGCTGCGCGTCTGGCTTATATTGGCCTTTGCGAAAAGCGTTGCCGCCCCGACGCTGGCCTGCTCTTTTTTCAAGCGAGACATACCGGCCGGATTACCGAAGACGGTACTCGCGTCTTCTGCAGATGAAGAACGGCCGGCAAATCCGGAGCCCATCCCACTGATGCTTTGTTCATTGAGAGCGAAACCGCTCGCGAACAATTGAGTCGACGAGAGGGCAACAGCAAGGCCAAGCGGGGTCCTGCGCAGTATTTTTTTCATTATTAGGACTCGATAGATCATCGGGATAAAGCGGTAGAGAGCGTCACGCTGAGCGCGGGCTACCGGGAGGGGCCGCAGCGCAGATTTACGAAGATCGTGCGCGCCACGGCGATTCCTCCAGGATAGGTACAGCATATTTATTCATGTGACCATTTATGTCAATCGTCACAAATTCAGCAAATGAACATGCATGGCTACGCGGCAAATGCTGCGCGGATAATCCACTCAGTTACGTAGTGAGGGTTGATACATGGCTGTGAATGTGGGGATCAGGCCCCGGATTGGAATTAATACCGCGCCCCGGAAAATGGTGTCCACCTGGATCGGTGTTCACCATCATCCAAGCGTTGATATCAGAGCAAAGTGATAGAGATGATTAACGCAGGCTCACGGCATCAAGCTACGCAGAATGAGATTGGAGGTGAGGACCGGAGCCAGCTCGACGAAGTCAAGGTTGTATTGCAAAAGCAACGGATTGACGAAAGGGCGCAGCGCAAGGTGGATCGAATCGACTGTTTCGTCCAAGGGTGTTTTGCGTTCAAATTCGCCGATCTCTCGGCCTTCACGCACAATCTGCACCACGAAGCCCCTGACCAAGGCATCATATTGCTGAGCGCAGGGCCAGTTCTCAGACGCTGCAAATGCGGCGATGTCATAGAGCTTTCGATCACTGAAGAACAAATTCACCCCGGTAGCGATCAGCGTTTTCACCAAACGTCGAAAACGTTCGGTCGGCGAAATGTCCTCTGCATTAATGGCCTGTTCTACGGCCGCGATGATTTCCGCCAGGCAATTGCCACAGATAGCCTCACCAATCGCCTGCTTGGAATCAAAAAACTTGTAGATGTACGCCTTGGAAAACCCGATCGCTTTCGCCAGGTCGGAAACCGTAGTTTTGCTATAGCCGTATTGACTGAAGTGCTGATTGGCCGCCGCGACGATCTGATTCCGGATCTCATGATCGGCAGGGCCACGGATGCTGGGGGAAGCTATGGATGTCTTGTTCATACGAGCTAGCTTACGCATCCGAAAAGCGCTTGACAACGAGTGACCAAATTATACTTTTGTCACAAGCTCGCAATGATCAGGGTTGGTTTCAGGTCAATTGTCTCTGCGCGGAGGGTCAAACACCTCCCCCAATCAGTTTTTTCGACGTGTTGTGCAAACGCCGTACCCCGCCATCGAACTCTCTAGCTCACTAACGGCGGCCTCCAAGCCAAGGGGCTTCAATCTGACCGGCCAAAAACACCCCGCGCCACCGAGCGTGGGCGTCTCCCCTGTCAATCCCTGTCAGCTGTTGCCGGACGCGTTTTCGATGCGGGTGCGCTTCCGTCGTTGCACGATCGCTACGGTATTTCCACCCAGGCTGTGTGCACGCAGATCAAGGGTTGGCCTTCGCATAGCAGGTGTTTGAGATGGGGCCGCTCAGGACGCTACAAACGAAAAGCCGCGACTGGCCGCACTGCGCTCATATTCCAGGAGACACTCATAGTCAGCCTCACTGGCGGGCAGGACTTCCTTGATCGCCAGGTCACGGGACACCTCAGGAAGCTGCTCCAAGGCTTCGTTCATTGCGTTCCTGATTGAAGCGGCGTCCTGACCAATCGAGGTGATGTAAGGCAGGCAGGGACTGCGCACACTTCGTGTCAAGATCCTGAGGCCTTCGATCTCGGCACTGTTATCTCTCGCAAGATAGTCGTAGGTGATGCTATCGATGGAAGCCAAATCACCCTCGCCTTCTCTAAGCCTTCGCAGGCTCTCCCTGTGGGATCCGGTGAAGGTGAGTTTCGAGAAGAAACCTCGGTCGCTGATCCCGGCCAGCGTGTGGCGAAATAAATTCATTCCAGAGTTGGAATCCGGGGCGTTGATCAGGCCATGGCGGCCCTGGAAACCCGCCAGGTCAGTCACGGCCGAATCAGCCCTGCAGAGCAGCACACTGCAATGGTCCCCTCCAGAGCCATGGGTAAGCTCATAGCTCGGGCGCCCTACCAGCTTTACCTTTCCCCGCAGCGACGTAACGAATGGATAGCCGCAGGTCTGGGATAACAACAGATCCGGGGAAAGCCAGTGCGCCGCGAGATCAACGATCTGTGTTTGCCCACGGCGCTCGCCGAGAATCGCCAGGATGCGCTCAAGCCAGGCATCCTGTGCGTGTAGAACCCTGGCGGGAGCGAGGTACATGGATAGATCGCTGGTCATATGACATCCATTCAGAGGGTGCTATTGATACTGCTCACAGCAGGAAACGGTTGGCCGGCGTCTTCAAGCCCAAGCGATCCCTCAGTGTCCCGGGCTCATATTCCTGGCGGAACACCCCTCGGGCTTGGAGCAGAGGCACCACGCCACGGGTGAAGGTTTCGAAGTCAGTGGGCAAAAACGGAAACATGAGGTTGTAGCCATCGACGGCATTCGACTCGTATAACGCTGAAAGCTTGTCGGCAATATGCTCCGCCGTTCCGATCAACAGCCAGGTGCTGGAGCTCTTGACCAACCGGCGCCCTATCTCGCGGATGGACAGGGAAGTGTCGTACTGCTTGAGCAGGGCCAGCTCGGTTCGAATGCCATCAAACTCGGACTCATCCGGCAACGCTGGCAACGGACCGTCCGGCGATAGTCCTGTCAGGTCCAGGCGGGTGTAGCTGGAGACCAGGTCAATCGCCACCGCATCGATAATCAGGCTGTCCTCCAGGTGCCGACGTCGTTCCTCCTCAGTCTCATCCCCGAGCACCACCGGCAGCACGCCGGTGATGATTTTCAGATCACTGGCGTGCCTGCCCTTCAACTCGAGTCGACGATTCAAATCGGCCCTGTACGCCAGTCCCTCCTCGACCGAATTGATAAAGCAGAAGTGTACGTCCCCATGGGCGGCGGCCAGGTTTTTGCCGGCTTCAGAAGACCCCGCCTGCGCAAGGACCGGATGGCCCTGGGGTGGACGCGGCACGTTAAGCGGCCCACGTACGCTGAAATGTGCGCCTTTGTGATTGATCGGGTGGATTTTCGAGGGGTCGGCAAAGTAGCCGGTCCCCTTGTCAAATTCAAGCGCGCCCTCCTCCCAGGAGTCCCAAAGCTGCTTGACGACCTGGATGAATTCCTCGGCCCGCTGATAACGATCACCGTGTTTCGTCACGCCTGACAATCCGAAATTCGAAGCCTCTTCTTCCAGCCAGGACGTCACGATATTCCAACTGGCTCGCCCTGCGCTGAGGTAGTCCAGCGAAGCAAAATAGCGCGCAAGGTTGAAGGGCTCGTTATAGGACGTCGAAGCCGTGCCCATCAGCCCGATATGCTCGGTAACCGCAGCCAGTGCGGACAACAACGTAATCGGTTCAAGGCGGGCGTTGGCATAGTGCCTCAACCCGCTGGCCACGGAGTCCCAGACTGCGACGTGATCCGCGACAAAAACCGCATCAAACTTCGCCGCCTCCGCCGCCTGCACGAGTTTTACGTAGTAACCCAGCGTCAATATCTCTTGGGTCGGTGCCAGCGGGTGGCGCCAGGAAAAACGATGATCGCCCTGGGGATTAAAAAAGAACAAATTCAAAATCATACTTTTATTCGACATAACGCCTCCGCGACCTTACCCACGTCGCATTGATTTTCACTGGGCCGTCTTGACGGTATGTTCGGCGACCCACTGCGCCGCGACTTTCGCGGGGTCCTTGTGATCGATATCAACCAGGCGATTGAGTTGCTTGAGGTCGTCATCGGTCAGTTTTGCAGAGACCTCGTTGAGCACCTGGGTGACTTCCGGGGTCAGCAACGCCTTGCGACCCAGTGGGGTGATGTTTTGCAGGGGCTGTTGGTGCTTGTCGTCCTCGAGGACAACCCAAGGCTCTTTCGCCAGGATGCCTTGCGTGGAGACCACCGTGGCCACGTCGATAGCGCCGGAATTCAACGCCAGCCGCGACAAGGGCCCGCCCATGTCCAGCGACTTGATGCTCTTGAAGTTGATGCCGTAGACCGCCTTCAACCCGGGCAGGCCTAACGCAGCTGTGGCAACTTCGGGAGGCCCGCCCAGGGTGAAATCACCCGATACGGGCGCCAGGTCGGACAAGGTGCGCAGGTTGTACTTTTCTGCGGTCTTTTTGGTGACAGCCCAGGCGGTAATGGAGCCTGCGGACGAAGGCTCAAGCAGCTGGAGGTCCGCCGGCAACTTCTGTTGCAAAGCGCTGAGGATCTCCTTTTGGCTGGTCAGGGCGGTCTTGTCGTCATAGAAACTCAACAGTGACCCCAGGTATTCGGGTACGACGTCTATATCGCCGTTTTCCAGGGCCTGGGCGATGATCTGGCGGTTGCCCAGATTGAGTCGGGTCTTGACGTCTATCCCTTGATTTTTCAAGGCTGACGCATAGATGTTGGCGAGAATCGTCTGCTCGGAAAAATTGGCCCCTCCAATGGTGATGGACTGAGCGCTGGCAAACGCGCTGCCCACCAGCAAGCCTAACCCCAGCAACAATGAAACCGCGTGCGCTGAGCGAGCCTTCGAACGTTGTTTGTTTTTCATGTGGGTTTGCACCTCTGCAGAGTTAATACACACTTTCAAATGCCTCAGGTCATGTAGCGCTTAGTTCGATTTTCCCCGCGCGCCATTTTCTAACCATGAATGTTTCTATCATTGAACAAACCCACTCACTGACAATCGCCAGTGCCGACACCATCAGTGCGCCGCCAATAATTTGCGGCGTATCATTTCGGCCCAGTCCATCAATAAGAAACCTGCCCAGCCCGCCGAAGCCTGCATACGCGGCGATGGTGGCCGTGGCGATAAGTTGCACCAGGGCTGATCGGAACCCTGAAAAGATCAGCGGAAAAGCCAGCGGCAACTCGAGCTGAAAAAACATCTGCCCTCTGCGCATGCCCATCGATCTGGCAGCCTGCTTCAGAGATGAATCCACCTGATCGATGCCAACATAGGTATTGGTTAATATCGGCGGGATGCTCATGGTCACCAACGCGATAATCACCGTGCTGGCTTCATAGCCAATGAGCATGATTGCAAGTATCACAATGCCCAGGGACGGTAATGCTCGCCCAATATTGAACAGCCCTATTGCCACCTGCGCGCCTTTGCGGTAGTTAGCCAACAATACGCCAAGCGGCAACGCTATTGCGCAAGCAATAACCAGGCTCAAGGACACATAATAAATATGCTCTGCCAGCCGAGCCAGTATGCCGTTTTCACCCAACCAATTATCCGGAAGAGAAAACCAAAGGTAGACACCCGCGATCATGTTCATCAGCGCACCCAAGGCACCAGCCATTTATTGATTGAATAAAACAGAAAATCAAAACATAACGCCAACATCACGGTCAGGACCAGGCTGACTGCCACAGGTGTAGTGAAACTTTGAGCCAGCCCGGTAATGAACAGCTGGCCCAGTCCACCTTGTCCAATCAAGGCAGTAACCGTCACCAGCCCCACCAACGTGACGGAGGTTGTTCGTAAGCCCGCCAATAACGCAGGCAACGCCAGTGGAAGTTCAACCCCGAGGAATCTCTGCATGCGCGTATACCCGAGCGCGCGGGCTTCCTCCAATACGTCAGCAGGGTTACTCGCAAGCCCCGCCAAGGTGTTCTGCAACACAATAAGCAAGGAATACAGGCTCAAACCAATGACCGCCGTGGTCTTGGATAACCCGGTAAAAGGCATTATCAAAATAAACAGTGCCAGGGACGGAATGGTAAAGAGTATGCCGCAGACATAAATCATCGGCCGCGCCAATCCTGGCTGCCACAACGTCAAGAGCACCATTGCACCCGCTAACAGCATCCCTATACACAGGCCCAGGATCACCAGTTGAATATGATCGACTAACAGCTGGCCGATCTGCTGCCAGTTTTCAACGATCCAGGACCAGTCAATCATTGCGCACTTCCGAAGCGGCGTTCATTGAGTGCGCTGTGAAGGCTGGCAATCGACAGGCAACCTTCGTAACTGCCGGCCTCGTCCACGCGAACAACCACACCCATAGGAGCCGTTAGCATCTTAACTAGGGCGTGATGCAACGAGTCGTGACTCGACACTGTTGTCAGCTCCGGAACAGGCATGTCCGAGTCACTGACCCACTTCAACGGGTTGGACTTGTCATCCAGTAGAAGTTTGAATTCACAACTGACCTCATCCACCGGAAGATCAGAAACCTTCATCAGCGAAAGTCTTTTTAACAGCGGATCTTTGCCGATAAAGTTCTTCACAAACTCGCTGGCAGGATGGGCAAGGATGTTGTGAGGGGTATCGAACTGAACAAGTTTTCCTTCGCCCTCGAAGATGGCAATCCGATCACCAATCTTGATGGCCTCCTCCATATCATGGGTCACCAGGATAATGGTTTTATGCAAACGTCTCTGAAGCGCAACCAGTTCATCCTGCAGTCGCTCGCGTATCACCGGATCAAGCGCGGCAAAGGGTTCGTCCATCAATACAACCGGTGGGTCCGAGGCCAATGCCCTTGCCAGGGCGACACGACTTTGCTGCCCGCCCGACAGCTGATTAGGGTAGCGGTCCAGAAATTCCGGCTGAAGCCCAACCAGGGAGATGAGTTCGCTCACGCGCTGGCGGATTTTATGTTTGCTCCAGCCGAGCAGCCGTGGGACTGCGCCAATATTTTCGGCAACCGTCTGGTGAGGAAATAAGGCGGCGCTCTGCATCATGAAACCAATGCCGCGGCGTAGCGTAACGACGTCAAGTTCATCGGTCGCCACGCCGTTGACACAGATGCGGCCACTGTCCTGGGTATCCAGCCGGTTGATCATGCGCAAAATGGTGGTTTTGCCGCAGCCACTCGGCCCGACAAATAAACAGATCTCACCCTCCCGGACGTGAAGCGTTAAATCGCTCACGGCCATTCGCGGGCTGCCTTTATGAGTTTTCTTGATGGCTTCAAAACGTATCATTTTCCGACGCCCACATTAGCTTGCCTAGTGTTAGTGCTCAGCAGGATGGCGAGGACAATCCACGGGACTGACCAGATGTTTCTGCAATAACTGGAAGTAGCCATGAATGACATAGCCATTGTTTCGCGCGATCCATTGTTCACGCCTGGCTCTATACACCCTGGGTAAGTAAAACCAGGGCAAACCGGGAAGATCGTGATGAACCAGGTGAAGATTGAGGTTGAGAAACAGCCAACTCAACAGCCCCGACGATTCATTGATAACCGTGCGGTGTTCCGGATACGTTGACGGACGATGTTCGTAAAACGACCTGATCATGGCAATCGACAAAGCCGGCAACGAAACCAGGAATAAGTACTGTATGGCACTGATGGCGCTGTATTCCTCAACCAAAGCCAGCACTACGCCAACACTGAGTAGATGCGCGGCCCACATCCGCCAAGCGATTCGACCGGTATGAAACAGCCCTCTGATTTCGCTACCCACAAGGGCCGTCACCGCCAATGGCGCGCCCATAAGCAAGCGACCGCCCAAGGTCTTGTTTACCCACAACAACGTTCTGATATACCGAGGCGAGCGCAACCAAAAAGCACCGTTTACATAACGACTTTCCGGATCTTGCCCGGGTACCGTCAGCACTTCGTCGTTGTGATGTGCCAAATGGGTGTCCCTGTAAATGTCGTAGGGGTACCACACGGCAAATGGCAGAAATCCCAAGGCCTTGTTTATGGCGGGCCAACGGGTTGGATGACCATGGATAAGCTCATGCTGAATCGACATCCACAGCACAACCAGTGGCACCAGCAGGACAAGGCTGAATACTTCGCCAAGTACTTGCCCATAAAAAACAATAAACGCCCAGGCCAGATAAAACCCGACTAACAAAAGCCAGGTGGGCCATTCGGTTTTACTGGTCAGGGTAGTGCTCAGCTTGACGATTTCCGCTCGATGAGCGTCATCCAAATAGTTTGGCATTGTTGTCAGTCGCGATAGAACGTGCTAGGAACGGGCGCCCAATCACTCACACTTCAAGCTGCAACCCATAAACCGGGATTACCTGAAGATGATTGGCTGGACTAACGGTATGGAAGTGCCCCACAACGACGATTCACATGGCGTAGAGAAGAAACGCCAAGCCTTCGCTGATTGCACTGCAGGCTTCGCTGTTGGCCTGACAAGGGAGAGGTTTGCCGGTAACGGATGGAACGGCAATGGAGGAAAAAGGACGGGTGCTGATATTGTCGGCGTGAGAAATCGCGACATGGGCGCCGTCATGTGACAGAGCCTCAAGGCTGATTTGGAAGATTCGGGCGCCGGCCATAGTCGTACCATAACAATAGGATTGAACATATCCGGCGGTCCGGTGACAGCAAGGTAGCATGATGACTAATACGATCAAGGACTATATTTTATTATGCTTATTCCTAAAATGAATAAGTGATCCAGGCGAATGATGCAAGCCAGCTGCATCGGAACAGACCTCGAATAAAAACAACGGAGGGTTGCCTACCGACTATGAACATTCTCTACGATGAACGCGTCGACGGCGTCCTGCCTGACGTCGACAAACAGGCACTCCTGCACGCCCTGCAGACTCGCTTGCCTGACCTGGAAATCCTGCACCAGCGCGAAGCGCTCAAGCCGTACGAATGCGACGGACTCTCGGCTTATCGCACCACGCCCATGCTGGTAGTGCTGCCGCGCCACATCGATCAGGTCCAGGGCGTGCTTCGAGTCTGCCATGAGCGGCGTGTACCGGTGGTGGCTCGCGGCGCGGGCACCGGGTTGTCCGGCGGTGCGCTACCGCTGGAAAAAGGCGTGCTGCTGGTGATGGCGCGCTTCAACAACATTCTGCACATCGACCCCGCCGCCCGCACCGCCCGGGTTCAGCCGGGGGTACGCAACCTGGCGATTTCCCAGGCGGCTGCGCCGTTTGGCTTGTATTACGCGCCTGACCCTTCCTCGCAGATCGCCTGTTCCATCGGCGGTAACGTGGCGGAAAACGCCGGTGGCGTGCATTGCCTGAAGTACGGGCTGACCGTGCACAACCTGCTCAAGGTCGACATCCTGACCGTCGACGGCGAACACGTGAGCCTGGGTTCCCAGGCCCTCGACTCTCCGGGTTTCGATCTGCTGGCATTGTTCACCGGCTCCGAAGGCATGCTCGGGGTGATCACCGAGGTCACGGTCAAGCTGCTGCCCAAACCACAAACCGCCAAAGTGCTGCTGGCCGCCTTCGATTGCGTCGAAAAGGCTGGCCGTGCGGTGGGCGACATCATTGCCGCCGGCATCATCCCGGGCGGCCTGGAGATGATGGACAACCTGGCCATTCGCGCCGCCGAAGACTTCATTCACGCCGGCTACCCGGTGGACGCCGAAGCGATTCTGTTGTGTGAACTCGATGGCGTGGAAGCCGACGTCCACGACGACTGCCACCGCGTGCGCCAGGTGCTGGAACAGGCCGACGCCACCGAAGTGCGCCAGGCTCGGGATGAGGCCGAACGCGTGGGTTTCTGGGCCGGGCGCAAGAATGCGTTTCCGGCGGTGGGCCGCCTCTCACCGGATTATTACTGCATGGACGGGACGATCCCGCGTCGCGAACTGCCTGGGGTGCTGCACGCTATCGCGGCGTTATCCAGCGAGTACGGCCTGCGGGTGGCGAATGTTTTCCACGCCGGCGACGGCAACATGCACCCGCTGATCCTGTTCGATGCCAATCAACCGGGCGAACTCGACCGCGCCGAAGCCCTGGGCGGCAAGATCCTCGAATTGTGTGTGAAGGTCGGCGGCAGCATTACCGGTGAACACGGTGTGGGCCGCGAGAAGATCAATCAGATGTGTGCCCAGTTCAATAGCGATGAGCTGACCGTGTTCCACGCCGTCAAAGCCGCCTTCGACCCCGGCGGATTGCTCAACCCCGGCAAGAACATCCCGACGTTGCATCGATGCGCCGAGTTTGGCGCCATGCACGTTCATCTGGGTCAGATGCCCTTCCCCGACCTGGAGCGTTTCTGATGCGCAGCGGACACCCTATCGACGCCAGCGCAGCGCTGCTGGAGCAGGTCAACCAGGCGCTGAACGACGCCACGCCGCTGCGTATCCAGGGCTCCAACAGCAAGGCGTTCCTCGGCCGCGCAGTCACCGGGGAAGTCCTCGACACCCGCGCCCACCGGGGCATCGTCAGCTACGACCCGACGGAACTGGTGATCACCGCCCGTTGCGGCACGCCATTGGCGGAGTTGGCAGAAGTGCTGGACGCCGCGCAACAGATGCTGCCTTGCGAACCACCCTCCTTCGGTGAGCACGCCACCGTCGGCGGCATGATTGCCTGCGGACTCTCGGGGCCGCGGCGTCCCTGGTCAGGATCGGTCCGCGACTTTGTCCTCGGGACGCGGGTCATCACCGGACAGGGTAAGCATTTGCGCTTCGGCGGCGAGGTGATGAAGAACGTCGCCGGCTACGATCTGTCGCGCTTGATGGCCGGCAGTTACGGCGCGCTTGGGGTGGTGACCGAAGTGTCCCTCAAGGTCCTGCCCAAACCACGGCAAACCTTGAGTATCAGCCTGGAAATGGACACCGACCGTGCCTTGCTGCGCCTGGCGGAATGGGGGCAGCAACCGCTGCCGATCAGCGCCGCGTGTCACGATGGCCAGCGCCTGCACCTACGGCTCGAAGGGGGTGAAGGCTCGGTGGCGGCGGCCCATGAGCGCTTGGGCGGCGAGTTGCTGGACGCGACCTACTGGCAAGACCTGAACGAACACCGGTTGGTTTTTTTCGATGAGGATCAGCCCCTTTGGCGCCTGTCCTTGCCGCACAACACACCCCGATTGTCGCTGCCAGGTACCCAATTGATCGACTGGGGTGGCGCCCAGCGCTGGCTCAAATCCGACGCCGACGCGAGCGTCATTCGCGCGGTGGTCGAAAAAGCCGGCGGGCATGGGACCTGCTACCACCCGGGCCTGATCGACAGTCCCTTCCAACCGCTGCCCGACACGTTGATGCGCTACCACCGGAACCTGAAGCAGCAACTCGATCCACGGGGCATCTTCAACCCCGGTCGCCTGTACGCGGAGCTTTGAACCATGCAGACCACCTTGAGCGAAGACGCCCGCCGACTGCCTCGCGCCGAAGAAGCCGAAAGCATCCTGCGTAGTTGCGTGCACTGCGGTTTTTGCAATGCCACCTGCCCGACCTATCAACTGCTGGGCGATGAACTGGATGGCCCGAGGGGGCGTATCTACCTGATCAAGCAGGTGCTCGAAGGCAATGAAGTCACGCGCAAGACCCAGGAGCATCTGGACCGTTGCCTGTCTTGCCGTAACTGCGAAACCACCTGCCCCTCCGGCGTCGACTATCACAACTTGCTCGACATCGGCCGGGCGGTGGTCGACGCGGCAGTGCAACGCCCGCTCAGTCAGCGTTTGCTGCGCGAAGGGTTGCGCAGCGTCGTTCCGAATCCCGCGCTGTTCAACCTGCTGATCGGCAGTGGCCAGCTATTTCGAGCTTTATTGCCCAACACCTTGCAGGCCAAGTTGCCTCGCCGCGTCTACCCGCCCAAACCGCGCCCGACCACGCGCCACTCCCGCCGGGTATTGATGCTTGAGGGCTGCGTGCAACCGCACCTGTCACCCAATACCAACGCCGCCACGGCGCGGGTGCTGGATCGCCTGGGGATCAGCGTCATATCCACCCCCGAGGCAGGCTGCTGCGGTGCCGTGGACTATCACCTTGACGCTCAGGCGATGGGCCTTGAGCGCGCCCGGCGCAACATCGATGCATGGTGGCCGAGCATTGAAAACGGGGTCGAGGCGATTGTGCAAACCGCCAGCGGCTGCGGTGCCTTTATCAAGGATTACGGCCACCTGCTCAGCACCGACCCGGCGTATGCCGACAAGGCGCACAGGGTCAGTGCCCTGGCCAGGGACCTGGTTGAAGTGCTGCGCGGCGAGCCACTGGATAAGCTCGGTGTACACAGCGACCAGCGCCTGGCGTTCCACTGCCCCTGCACCTTGCAGCACGCGCAAAAACTCGGCGGCGCCGTTGAAACCCTGCTGACAAGCCTGGGCTTCAACCTGACCGCGGTTCCCGACGGCCACCTGTGCTGCGGCTCGGCGGGCACCTATTCGCTGACCCAGCCCGAATTGTCGCGGCAACTGCGCGATAACAAGCTGAATGCGTTGGAAAGCGGCCACCCCGACGTCATCGTCACCGCCAATATTGGCTGCCAGTCCCACCTCGACGGCGCAGGACGCACCCCGGTCAGGCACTGGATCGAACTGGTCGAGGCCGCGTTGCCCTCATCAGGTACTGCAGAATCCTTGCGGCTGCACGCACCGAAGCCCACAGCAATCTAGCCGGGGCGCAATGCCTGGATTGAATCGGCCTCCTGTGGCGAGCGGGCTTGCCCCGCGTTGGGGTGCGAAGCAGCCCCTGATGAAGACGAATGCGGTGTATCAGGCACGCCTCTGCGCCTGGTTTTGGGGCTGCTGCGCAGCCCAACGCGGGGCAAGCCCGCTCGCCACAACAAGCCCGCTCGCCACAGGGTTCTTTGCGCGCTCTCGAACGGGTTCGAACACGGCGGCCTTAAGCAAGCGTGAGGAACAGCGCCGAGGTCCAGACCCGGGACTGGTCGCGTTGACGCGCGCAGATGAACAATGGATGCTCGCGACCCGCTTGCAGATTGAGTGGTGCCAGCTCGATCTGCCCCTGCAGTTCACGGGGCAGCGCTTCGGCGGTGGTCCTTTCCAGGGAGACTTTCAGTTCAGCCCCGGGCAGCTCTTCGATCACCTGGGATTGCGCCAGCAGTTCTTCGCCGGACAGTTCCATCAGCACCGTCGGTGCATGCACGTAGGGCTGCGGTTCGGATGGATCGCCGACCTTGATGTAGTTGTCGATGCGGCTGCGGACCTGCAACCTCGCGCCGGCCAATTGCGACAGGTCGATTTCGATGCTGTCGGTGTCGCCGTTGGTGTCGGTGCGAAAGGCCAGGGTCGTGGCGTCCTTGCGCCATACGGTTTGCTCCGGATGATCGAGGCCCAGGGCGCGAAAACCATTGATGACCGCGCCCGTCACCCGGATTTCGCCGGTCCAGTACGCGCCGCGATAACGGTCCTTGATGCGTGCGCCGCCCAGGCGCAGCCGGATGCGTTGGGCGGAAAACCCCAGCTCCTGATGCAGGTTGCGCGACCAGATCAGTTTATCGCCGTCGAACAGGTCCACCTGCTCCCAGCCCGCCTCACCCAGCAATCGATAGTCCAGGGTGGCATTCGAATCGGCCGTGAAGACCTCGCCCATGAAATGCTGGCCCTGGCGCAGGCTGGCAAACGCACGCTCGCCCGTCGTGGCAAAGGTGCGACGGGCGCGAAGGGCCTTGCCGACACTCGAACGATCGAAAGACTCGGCAATCACACCGGTCAGCCCGCCGCGAGAGCCAAACACCGCCGTGGCCGGAACCCCGCCGCCGCAACGGCCTTGATGCTCATCACTGTTCGCCGCGGCGCCGACCCGATAGCCACGCTGAAGGGCTTCGGCGTAGACCCAATGGAACTGGCCCCAGGCAGAGCCGACTTCGATCAAGCGTTCCAGCTCCGGATGGTGCCAGTCGAGGTTGCAACGGCGCCCGCCGACATGGGGCATCATCAGGTGACCTTCCGGGTCTTTTGCGTAGGCCGCGTACAATTCGTCCACCGGCCAGGCCCCCGGTTTGATGGTGCCCGCAGTGAACTCGTTCCACTCGAACGAGCGCACCAGGCGCCCTTGGTTATCGAACGGAAACTCGGGCTTGCGATCATGCAGGAACACCACGTTGCGGTCGCCGCCCGCGCAGGAGTTGCCGCACCACTCGGTGCCGGGGTAGCAGACGAAGCGGCCGGGCTCGTTGAGTTCGTGAATCAGCTTCACCGCCTGATCCCAGCGTTGCTCGGTGATATTGAAGTCGTTGGCGGTGTAGCCGAGCACATCGAGGCCGGCGACATCGCGGCCATAGCTGAGGTTGTAGAGCGTGTCGTTGGTGCCCACGGTGTCATCGGAGTGCACATGCAGGTCGGCGTACAGCGGGCGCAATGCGCTGCCGGCCGGGTCAACCGTGACAAACGCCTGGGCGCCACGCACGCCGGGCGCCTGCACCTCGGCGGACAAACGCCACTCGCCCACCGCCCCGAGGTCAAACCCCTCGAGCCGCACCGTCGCCCACCCTTCATTGGCCAGGGTAAACGCTTGCTGGCGCTCGCCGCCTTCCGGATCAACCAGGGTCAGCACCCCGTTGAGCGGCAGGTTGCGGCACGTGTTGCCCCAGGCATCGTCGACCCGCAGCAGCACATCGAACGCCTCACCGGCGCTGATCAGGCGCGGCACAATCAGCTGCACACGCTGCGCCGGTCCCGGCACGATGTTCAGCAACGGATCGCCTGGCACCTCGGCAAATTTCGAGCTGCCCAAGGGGTCGATAAACAGCCGGAAACGGAAGTCTTTCTCGACGAAACTCTGCACCCGCGTGCCCGCCCCGCCCTGGCGACGGTCGCCCAGGCGAATAGTGATCTTGTCGCCGGGATTCAGGTAGCCGTCGATGATGTCGATGATGATCGCTTTCTGGAACGGCCGTTCGTGGCCCTTCTGGTCGAAGCGCACTTTCAGGTGCTGCACGGTGGCCTGGCTCTGCCCGGGGACCAACTCGCCCGCCTGGTACTCGGCGCTGACGTAGTTGGGACCGGCCGGGTTCGAGGTCTGGAACAGTGCCCAATCGGAGTAGAACTTGAACGCCAGTTTCAACCAGGCGCCATCCGCCAGGCCGCTGCCGCCGACCTCGTAGACCAGGGTGATTTCATCCCATTGCCCGGCAATCAGCGTGTCTCGGTCACAGTCGATGCTACCGAGGAACGGGCGTTTCTTGTTGCGCTCGTAGAGGCCTTGGGGGGCGATGTAATGCCCGGCTTCGCGGGGATCGAATACGTTACTCACATGACACCTCGTGCAGTGGTCCACTGAAGGTTTGAAAGGGTTCGAAAGCAAAGGACGATGCTTACTGCACGCGCCATTTCTGGTAGTGGCGCTCGATGCGCCGGAACACAAAACTCTCCATCAGCCAGGCAATCAGGCCGATCAGCACGATGCCCAGCAGCACCTGGCTGCTGTTGCCGATCTGCCCGCCGGTGGAGACCATCCAGCCGATGCCCTGGGAGGCGCCGATCATTTCTGCGGCGACCAGTGCCCGCCAGCCCTGGCTGAAACCGATGCGCAAGGCCGCCGTCACGAAGGGCAATGAGGCCGGCAGGTAAACGTGGGCCAGCAATTGCCAGGGGTTGGCGCCCAAGGTGCGCGCCGCGCGGACTTCGCCACCGCGAATGCTCTGTACGCCTTCCTGGATGGTCACCGCCATGGGGAACATCGCGGCAATGAAAATCACCAGCACAATGGAGACATAACCCAGGCCGAAAATGATCATGATCAGCGGCGCCCAGGCTATCGGCGGGATCGCCATGAACAGGCTGTTGAGCGGCGAGATGAAATCGCGAAAGCGCGAAGACAAGCCGCCGGCCGTGCCCAGCACGATCGCGACAAGCACCGCCGCACAGAAGCCGCCGACTTCCTCCAGGACGCTCGCCCTGAGGTGCTGCCACAGCGAACTGTCGCTGAGCCAACGCAGCGCTTCGCGCGCCACATCCCAGGGCTGCGGCAGGATGTAGGTGGGAAAGCGGCTGGCCAGGGCCATCCAGATCAACAGCAGGAATGGCAGCGAAGCCCATCCCCAATTCGGTTTTGGCAAGGACATGACAGGCTCAGACTCAGCGCGAGGCTTTTTCCAGGTAGGCGGTATCCACGATCTGCTCGGTCTTGAGCGTCGTGTCGATAAAGCCCAGGTCGTGGGAGTAATTCATCAGGCGCTGGATGAATTGGATATCCGCAGGCTGCAAGTCCGCCGACCAGCCCAATCGCGTGCGCGCCTGGGCGACGATGGCCTCCGGGGCAATGGTCTTGCCGTCAGGACCCTGAACCGCTTCAAGCTTGAACGCCTCGGCGATGATGCGATTCGACTCGTCGGGATGCTCGTTGAGGAACGCGATGGCCTTGCGGTGCGCACGCAGCAGCTTGACCACGTCGTCCGGTCGTTCCTGCAAGGTTTTGGGCAGCGCGATCACCACGTACCACGGGTAGTTCGGCAGTGCCTGGTTGACGTCGAGCAGAATCCGGCTCGACCCGCGCAGCAACGATTGGCTGACAAAGGGTTCCCAGGAAAACGCCGCGTCGACGATGCCGCGCTCCAGCGCCGCGTTCATGTTGCCGGGTGGCATGTCGATGATGTCGAGGTCCTTGTCCGGGTTGAGACCGGCCTTTTCTTTCAGCACATAGCCGCGCAACAGCACGTCCATGCCACTGCCCTTCTTGACCCCGGCAAGCTTTTTGCCCTTGAGCTGCTCCAGGCTATTGATCGGGCTTTTTGCATCGACAATCACCGCCGCCTGGCCGTAATTGACCTTGGCCAGAATCCGGCTTTGCAAACCTCGGGAAAACCATTGGTACACCGGCGGCGTGCCCACATAGGCCACGTCCAGCTCATTGGCGGCCAGCGCCTGCTGGATCACCGGGCCATCGCCCAAGGCCTTGAGGTCAACATTCAAGCCTTCCTCGCGGTAGTAACCCTGCTTGTCGGCGATCAGCGCCGGGGCGTTGGCCATGGCGAACACATACCCCACACGCAGGGGTTTCTCTTCAGCGGCCACGGCACCTGTGCTGCTTGCCAAGGCGGCAACAGACAAGGAAAGAGCAAGCAGCGAACGTTTGATCATGGGGTTAACTCGGGTTGGCGGGTGGGGTTAGCGATGGCTTCGGCCGCGCCCATGACCTGGGAAATGCGCTCCATCAGCTCATTGCGGTAATCGAGAAAGGCCGGCAGGCGACGGGTTTTCAGGTTGGAACGCGGGCGCGGCAAATGAATATCCAGTTCGCTATGGATACCGCCGGGGGCGATGTTGAGCACGATGACCCGGTCGGCCAGGAACACCGCTTCGTCGATGTCGTGGGTAATGAACAGCACCGTCTGACCCAGCTCGGCCCAGATCCGCAGCGTCTCTTCATTCATGCTGTTGCGGCTGATGGCGTCCAGCGCGGCGAAGGGTTCGTCCATCAGCAATACGCTGGGCTCCAATGCCAAGGTCCTGGCCAGGGAGACGCGCTGCTGCATGCCGCCCGACAACTGATGGGGCAAGCGCTGTGCCGCGTTCTCCAGGCCGACCAGGCGCAAATACTGCAACGCCTGGGCACGCTGTTGCGCCTCACTGAGCTGCGCCGTCATCCGCAGGCCGAAACGCACGTTTTCCAGCGCGCTCAACCAGGGAAACAGCTGCGGCGCCTGAAACACATACCCCAACTCCGAGCGCTCAGGGCGCACGGCGGTCTGGTTGATGCTGATCCGGCCGCTCTGGGGTTGCTGAAAGCCCGACAACAGATTCAGCAGCGTGGTTTTCCCGCAGCCGGACGGCCCGAGGATCGCGACGAATTCGCCCGGCTTGGCGTTCAGGCTGAACGCGTTGAACACCCGATGGCCGTTGGGGTAGCTGAAACTGATGTGATCGACCGTCAGGGCGTCGGCTTGCGTTGGTGCGTAAGGCAAGGAGTCGGGCATGGCAAGTATCGTCAGGTCGTTTACAATGGGAATGCCTGACATAATACGTATTAATACAAGTTGTCCCAATAACCTATTTTTATAACCTTAGAAGTGAAGGCGCACCGCCCCACTCCGAGGCCCCTGGAAGCCGACCGTGTCCACGTCCATTCTGCGCGACAGCACCACCTCGCTCTACGAACAGATCGCCCATCGTTTGCTGGAAGAGATTCAGCGTGGCGATTTCGAACCCACCGGCAAATTGCCGTCAGAAGCCGAACTGGGCGAACGCTTTGGCGTGAGTCGCGTCACGGTGCGCCTGGCAGTGGGCAAGCTCAGCGACGACGGCGTGGTGGAGCGCAAGCAAGGCAAGGGCACGTTCGTCGCCGCGAAGCAGGTTCGGCATGGCCTGGATGCGTTGCGCAGTTTCCATGAAGCCTTGTTATTGCAAGGGCTCAAACCGAGCATGCAGGTGATCAGCCACACGCTGCAGCCCGTTCCGGAAGCCTTGATGGCGTTGTTTGAAGGCGCCCACGATTGCCTGCTGCTGGAGCGCCTGCATTTCGTGGATGACGAACCTATCGCCCTGGGCCGCAGCCATCTACCGGCCGAGTTGGCCGGCGTGGTCTGGACGGACGTCGAGCATCAACCGATCTACTCGATCCTGGAATCGATCACCGGCCAGGCCGTCACCCGTGCCGACCTGGCCATCCGTGCGCAAGCAGCCGATGCAAGCCTGGCCAGCGCCCTGCACGTCAAACGCGGTGCCGCGTTGCTGGTGATGGAACGCAGCTCTTACTTTGCCGACGGCCGTTGCTGCGACCGCACCACCTTCTTTATCCGGCCGGAACGCTATGCGTTTGTCCTCAGCGGCGTATTCAAATCTGCCAAATAGCGATCTGTACAGGTCATTTGGAGGGATCGGCAGATACGCGGCGCTGGGTTTCCTAGCGATAGCCCCGCGCCTGAACGTCGAACAGCTCGGCATAACGTCCACCCGCAGCCATCAGCTGGTTATGGCTGCCCTCCTCCAGAATCTGCCCGCGTTCCAACACAATAATGTGATCCGCACTGCGCACACTGGAAAACCGGTGGGAAATCAACAGGGTCATGCGACCCCTGGCATGCTCGCGGAAGTGCTCGAACACCGCCGCCTCAGCCCCGGCATCCAGCGCGGCAGTGGGTTCATCGAGGATCAGCAGATCGGCATCCTGACGCATGTATGCCCGCGACAAGGCCACTTTCTGCCACTGCCCCCCGGACAGTTCCTGGCCTCCGAACCAGCGTCCTAGCTGGGTTGAATAGGTATGGCTCAAGCGCTCGATAAATTCCGCCGCCACGCCTTGAGTGGCAGCGCTGCGCCAGCGGGCCTGGTCGTCCAGGGCCTCGACGTCCCCCACGCCGAGGTTTTCGCCGACGCTCATCTGGTAGCGGATGTAGTCCTGGAAAATAACGCCGATGCGCTGGCGCAGGGTGTGTTCGTCCCACTCCTGCAGGTCGCTGCCATCGAGCATGATGCGGCCTTCATCCGGGGTATACAGACGGGTCAGCAGTTTGATCAGGCTGGTCTTGCCGGAACCATTTTCCCCCACCAGGGCCAGGCTTTTCCCCGGTGCCAGGTGCAGGCTGATATTGCGCAGCGCGGCGGATCCGGCGCCTGGGTAGGTGAACCCCACCTGCTCGCAGCGCAGGCCATCGCCAGGGCGCGCGCCCTCGGTGAGCCGGCCGCGCGGGGTGATCACGGGGGTTTCAAGGTATTCATACAGGTCCGAGAGGAACAGGCTGTCGTCGTACAGCCCGGCAATGGCGCTGAGGCTGGCGGTGATTGCGGCCTGCCCCTGCTTGAACAGCACGATGTACATGGTCATCTGCCCCAGGCTTGTCTGGCCACGCACGGTGTCGAGTACCACCCAGGCGTAGGCCAGGTAAAACGCTGCGGTGCCCAGCAGGCCCAATGCGAAACCCCAGGCGTCGCGGCGCAGCGTCAATTGGCGGTCCTCGGTATACAAACGCTGGGCGTTGTCGCGATAGCGCTGGAGGAACAGCGGTGCCAGGCCAAACAGCTTGACCTCCTTGGCATGGGACTCGTGGGAGAGCAAGGATTCCAGGTAGTTCTGCCGGCGCGTCTCCGGTGCACGCCGGTGGAACAGACGGAACGCATTGCCGGAAAAATGCGTCTCGGCGAAGAACACCGGCAACGCACCGACCACCAGAATCAACAGGGCCCACGGCGAAAAGTGCACCAGCAGGACAGCAAAGCTGACCAGCGAAATGAGGTTCTGCACCAACCCCAGTCCTTTGGTCACCAGGCTCAGCGGGCGCGTCGAAGCCCCCTGGCGCACACGCACCAGCTTGTCGTAGAACTCGGCGTCTTCAAATTGCAGCAGCGAAAGGGTCTGGGCTTTCTCCAGGACCATCAGGTTGACCTTCACGCCCAGCTTCACCCGCAACAGCGACTGCTGCATCGACAGCGCCCGTTGCGCCGCCGCCAACAAAGCCAGCACACCGGCCTCGGCCAGCACGTAGCGCATCACCGGCCACACGGGGGCCTGGCTGCCGGCCGCATGAACCTGCATGGCGTGGACCACGCCATCAACGATGCGCTGCCCAATCCAGGCCGCCAGTGCGGGCAGCAGTCCGGCGACAATCGTCGCCAGCAACAGCCCCGTGAACAGTGGCCGCGAGGTTTCCCACACCAGTCCCAGTGCCCTGCGCGCCTGGGTCGAAAACGCGCTCAATCGATTGAACAGCACCATGAATGGCACGGACTCCTTGAGGGGGGCGAAATCAGGCCGGACGGCCGAGAGTCATGGATATGGGCAGGTCACTGCGCCACTCGCTCCCGGATCCAGGCGCGCCCCGGATTATGACAGGCCGTGACGCCAGAACAACGCGCATTCATCGATGTTCTTCCCAGGCGCGTCGTCGCCAGTGGTTGGCGTGACGTCTTTTGACTCGATGGCGGTTAGGCGCCCGACCTTAGGTCACGTCCTGACGCCCCGCGCGGCCCAGCGACCAGCCAAAATTCATGCCCGCCGCCGCCAGCAGGATCGCGCCTGCGCCCATCACCTGCAGAGCGCTGAGGGGATGGGCGAAGGCTACCCAGTCGACCAGGATGGCGACAATCGGATAGATGAACGACAGTGCCCCGACCAGTGCCGTGGGGATTTTCTGGATGGCGCTGTACAACAGGGTCGACATCAGCCCGGTATGGACCACGCCGATAATGATCAGGTAAGTCCAGGCGCCCTTGAGCGTTTCGCCCCCAGTGAAGTCCACGAACGGTGCCAGCACCAGCACGCCGACCACCATCTGGATCAGCACGATCAGGTGCGCGGTCAAATCCTTGAGACGCTTGGTGATCGCCGCCGCCACGGCATAGAAGAAGGCTGAAGCCAGGGCCAGGCAGACACCCAGCACGTAGTCGGCACCGGTGGCCTGCCCACGGCCCTTGGCGGACACGATCAGCATCAGCCCGGCGAAGGCCAACAGCAGCCAGCCGACCTTGGCGATGCTGAGGCGTTCGGCAAAAAACAGCACACCCAGGCCAACCAGCATGAACGGCTGAACGTGGTAGACCACCGTGGCAATGGCAATGGAGGAATGGGTGTAGGCACCGAACAGCAGCACCCAGTTGAGGACCAGCGCCACCCCGCCCAGGCACACCAGAAGAAATTGCCGGGCAGTAATCCGGGAGCGACGCAGCACCCCAAGCGCCAGGCACGCGACCAGCATCGCCAGGGCGCCGAACAGGCAACGCCAGAACACCACCGCCTCCGGCCTCTGCCCCGACATGACGACGAACCAGCCGACTGTGCCGGAGATGACCATGGCCGAGATCATTTCGAGCGTCCCACGGGTTTGCGACTTCATCACTCACGGCTTCCTTGCTATCGACATCGCCATGGCCCAAGCCACCGTTCGCGGGGAAATAGGCTGGCAAATACAACTTTATAATGAACGTATGGCCGATATACTGAACATGGTTCCCAAGAGCGTCAACCCATTTAAGGATGGTTTATAAAACAAATGACCCTTATAACGAACAACCTGCCGGAAAATAATCTGAGTCGAATCGATCTGCTGGCGCTGTCAATCAAGCGCGAGCGCCTGGCCGCCGGGCTTTCCTTGACCGAGCTGGCGAAGCGCGCCGGGGTAGCGAAGTCGACCTTGTCTCAATTGGAGTCGGGTATCGGTAACCCCAGCATCGAAACCTTGTGGTCGCTGGCGATGGCCATGGGCTTGCAAGTCACCCGGTTCTTCGAACAACCCCGGCAGGCCCTGCGGGTGATTCGCGCCAACGAGGGCATGACCGCCTATGCCGAGACGGCCCATTACGCAGCGACCCTGCTTGCCGATTGCCCGGCCGGCGTACAGCGCGACATCTACCGACTCAAGGTGCAGCCCGGCGAAGTTCGTTTGTCTCAGCCTCACCCGCAGGGCACCGTAGAGCATGTGGTGCTGTGCAGTGGCAGTGCACGTATCGGCCCGGCGAGTGGCCCGGTGTTGCTCAACGCCGGCGACTACATCAGCTACCTGGCGAATGTGCCGCATGTGTTCGAGGCACTTGAGGCGGACACCACGGCGGTGATGGTGATCGAGCATTCCTGAGGTGGGAGCACCCTGACGCCTGTCAAATCCGTAGCTGCCGAGCCCTGGCGAGGCGGCGTCGGCCGCGACTCGAGCTTGAATCGGCAGCGCGCCCGACGCAGCCTCGCTTGCGCTCGGCAGCTGCTACGGGGGGCCTTGATGGGGTTGGTATTCGTAGCAGCTGTCGAGCCCCGGCGAGGCTGCGTTGGCCGCGACTCGGGCTTGAATCGGCAGTGCGCCCAACGCAGCCTCGCTTGCGCTCGGCAGCTGCTACGGGGGGCCTTGATGGGGGTTGTATAAGACGGTATCTACGGGGGGTAAGTCCGTGAGGTGGATTGGTTTTCGTAGCAGCTGTCGAGCCCCGGCGAGGCTGCGTTGGCCGCGACTCGGGCTTGAATCGGCAGTGCGCCTGACGCAGCCTCGCTTGCGCTCGGCAGCTGCTACGGGGGGCAAGTCCGTGAGGTGGGCAGGGGGATCGCTAGCAACTTAACCCTTTTATCTCGTCAATTTTATCGAGCAGGACGCTAATAACCCCCGCCTTTTTTTTGGGGGGCCCCGTCAGTTGCGCGTCAAGAGCGTGTGCGGCGCAACCCCAAACGCCTTGCGAAAAGCATGACTGAAGTGGGAGAAATCGGAAAAACCGAAGTCCAGTGCGGCTTGGGAAACGCTGCGCACCTGGCCGCACTCGATAGCCGCGCGACTGGCATTCAGCCGTTCTTTCCAGATCTCCGCGACCGGGCTTTTCTGATGACGGGCGAATGCACGGGTCACCGTGCGGGTGGACACGTGGTGGGCTTGGGCGATCAGTTCGATCGACAGTTCTCGCTCGCTCAGGTGGTGCTGGATGTAGGTCATTATCCGCGCATACAGATCCAGCTCCTGGTGAGTGGTCTTCAGATCCTGGAGTTCCAGGCTGATCGCGAGCAGGTCGATTATCGTGTTGGAGTAACGATTGCAAATGCCTCCATCCTCCAGAAGCACGGGAGTGTTCGCCATCTGGCGCAGCATCTCGCGCAGCGGCACCACGCCGGGGCGGCGGTCATCCAGCACCATTGCGGTGCATTCCGCCACACGCGGCAACCGCTCAGTCAGCAACTGCCGAGGGATGCGCATCAAGTGGTTTTCGCTCCCCCCCAGGCTGAATCGGAACGGCCGGGTTGCGTCATAAAGGAACAAATTACCCGCACCCAGTGTGGCCTTGCGCCCCTCTTGCTCAAGTTCGCCATACCCATTGAGGGTGAAGCCCAGCCACAGGTCGTCTGCGGGGCCACTGCGTAAATGCCGCTCGGAACGGACCCAATGGTGCAGCGGGGACGACAGCCTGGAGACATCCAACGCCCCTACGCCGGAGACCTGGAGCGTTCCGTTGAAATCGCTCTGGGTCGAGGGTTTGCTGTCAGCCATAAGACAATGGCGACACACCACTTCTTTCCAGTAATCGAAGCGACGCGGTTGCGAAACGGCAAGGGTGGAATAGTGATTGTTCTGAGCCATGGCACTCACCTTAATGCAACGACTTGAAGCAGCGACACGCTGCCGGTCGATCTTGGAAAGCAAAATTCAGACCACGCCCAGCCCCCTTTATCGCGCCTGAGCCCTGGCATCGGGCATCTGTCTTTTCCAACCAAACGGTTGTCCTGGCGAACAAAGCGAGGCGGTTCGTACCTGCCTGACTATGACCTCACAGCCTGTCCAGCCCGCTACGCCTGAACCTGAAAAAAACAAGGAGCCGCCCATGGAATCTGCGATCGACAAACACCTTAGATGCCCACGGACGTTGTCCCGCCGGGTGCCCGAGGACTACCAGCCGCCCTTCCCTATGTGGGTCGGCCGCGCTGGCGAACAATTGAAGCAGGTAGCGATGGCTTACCTGGGCGTGCAGTTTCGCGGTGAGGCGCAGCGTGAGCGTGCCCTTAAGGCCATGCGCGACATCGTTGGCAGCTTCAGCCTGCCCGACGGCCCGCAGACCCACGACTTGACCCATCACACGGACAACAGTGGCTACGACAACCTGATGATCGTCGGCTACTGGAAGGACGCCGCAGCCTATTGCCGCTGGCTGCGATCACCGCCCGTCAATGACTGGTGGGCATCGCCGGATCGCCTGAACGACGGCCTGGGTTATTTTCGCGAAATCACCGCGCCGCGTGCCGAGCAGTTCGAAACCCTCTATGCGTTCCAGACGCAGTTGCCGGGGGTGGGCGCGATCATGGACACCACCAGCGGCGAGATCGAAGAGCACGGTTACTGGGGCTCGATGCGCGATCGTTTCCCGGCGTCCCAGACCGACTGGATGAGCCCCACGGGCGAACTGAAGGTGATGCAGGGAGACCCGGCCAAAGGTGGCCGTGTCATCGTCATGGGCCATGACAACATCGCGCTGATTCGCTCCGGCCAGGATTGGGCTGACGCCGAGGCTGACGAGCGTTCACTGTACCTCGACGAAATCTTGCCGACATTGCAGGACGGCATGGATTTCCTGCGCGATAACGGAGCCCCCCTGGGCTGCTACAGCAATCGATTCGTGCGCAATATCGACCTCGACGGCAACTTCCTCGACATGAGCTACAACATCGGCCACTGGCGCTCGGTCGAGAAACTGGAACGCTGGGCGGAATCCCATCCCACCCACCTGCGCATCTTTGTCACCTTCTTCCGCGTGGCGGCCGGCCTGGTGAAGTTGCGGCTGTACCACGAAGTGTCGGTCTCGGACGCCAGGAGCCAGCTGTTCGAGTACATCAACTGCCACCCGCAGACCGGCATGTTGCGTGATGCAGGTGTCGCGCAAAGCTGACACCCGGCACCGCCCCATTCGTCCCGATTATTTTTTGGCCCTCATCTCTAGCGCATGGGGTCGGGGCCACTTTTTGACAGGCATCTGACCATGAAGTGGCACCGGGCTGAGCTGTCCTGTTCAGCCAAGCGAGTGTCCTGTTCAACCAAGCCGCAGTGGCAAAAGAGGCCTAATTTGTTCTCCATTACGACCCGGAATGATCCGACCCCGAAAGTGCTGGAAGTGTTTGAACAGCCTCAAGTCTTCCCGCCGATCATCGATGAAATCAAGGAAAATCATGGCCATTATTCGACCCACGCTTGATCAACTGCAGGACCTCGCCACCCAGTTGCACATGCAGCTGACGCCGGAGCAGGCTGCGCAGTACCTGGACCTGATGCAACCGAGTTTCGACGCGTACGACCTGGTCGATGAGCTGCCTGATTTCGTTCCGCCCGTACGCTACGAACGCAGTTCGGGCTATCGACCCTCGGACAAGGAAAACCCGTTGAACGCCTGGTACTACCGGGCTGAAGTGAACGGGGCCCGGGAGGGCCTGCTGGCCGGCAAAACCGTCGCGCTGAAAGACAACATCGCCCTGGCAGGCGTGCCGCTCATGAACGGCGCCGCGCCGCTGGCCGGTTTCGTGCCTTCATTCGACGCCACCGTGGTCACGCGCCTGCTGGATGCCGGGGCGACGATCCTGGGCAAGGCCACCTGTGAACATTACTGTTTGTCCGGCGGCAGTCACACCTCTGACCCAGCCCCCGTGCACAACCCCCATCGTCACGGTTACGCCGCCGGTGGATCTTCCTCGGGCAGTGCAGCGTTGGTCGCGGCCGGAGAGGTGGACATGGCCGTTGGCGGTGATCAAGGCGGGTCCATCCGAATCCCGTCATCCTTCTGCGGCACCTACGGCATGAAGCCGACCCACGGCCTGGTGCCCTACTCCGGGGTCATGGCGATTGAAGCCACGATCGATCATGTCGGCCCCATTACCGCCAACGTGCGCGACAACGCGCTGATGCTGCAAGCCATGGCCGGCGCGGATGGGCTTGACCCGCGCCAGGCTGCGCCGCAAGTCGACGACTATCACAGCTACCTGTCGAGGGGCGTGCGCGGGCTCAAAATCGGTGTGTTGCAAGAGGGCTTCGCACTGGCCAACCAGGACCCTCGCGTCGCCGAGAAAGTGCGTGACGCCATCGCCCGTCTCGAGGCGTTGGGCGCACAGGTCGAGGCGGTGTCCGTTCCCGAGCACAACCTGGCGGGCTCGTTGTGGCACCCCATCGGCTGCGAAGGCTTGACCATGCAGATGATGCATGGCAACGGCGCGGGCTTTAACTGGAAAGGCCTCTACGATGTCGGCCTGCTGGACAAACAGGTCGGCTGGCGCGAGCAGGCCGACCAATTGTCCGCGTCGCTCAAGCTGTGCATGTTCGTCGGCCAATACGGGCTGAACCACTACAACGGACGTTATTACGCCAAGGCGCAAAACCTCGCGCGCTTCGCCCGGCAGGGCTATGACAAGGCGCTGCAGACCTACGACCTGCTGGTGATGCCGACTACGCCGATCATTGCCCAACCTCACCCACCGGCGGATTGCTCGATCACTGAGTACGTGGCGCGCGCGCTGGAAATGATCGGCAACACCGCGCCACAGGACATCACCGGGCATCCCGCCCTGTCGATTCCGTGCGGGCGGGTAGACGGCCTGCCCGTCGGGCTGATGCTCGTCGCCAGACACTATGCCGAAGGCACCCTTTACCAGGCTGCGGCGGCGTTTGAAGCATCCGTGGACTGGCGCACGCTCTGAGCCGTCTACGGGCGCCACCGGCGCCCGTAGAACAATAAGAAATCCAATGACTTTACCACCGTGTTGACTGATAGGAGTGACCCCATGAGTACAGCTACTTCAACGCCCGGCGAAAGAGCCTGGGCATTGTTTCAAGTCCTCAAGAGCAAGGAACTCATCCCGGAGGGCTATGTCGAGCAGCTCACGCAATTGATGGAGCACGGCTGGAGCCCCGAGAACGGCGCCCGTGTGGTGGCCAAGGCGTGGGTCGACCCACAGTTCCGGGCACTGTTGCTCAAGGACGGCACGGCGGCCTGTGCCCAGTTCGGCTACACCGGCCCCCAGGGCGAATACATCGTCGCCCTGGAGGACACGCCGACGCTGAAGAACGTGATTGTCTGCAGCCTGTGCTCCTGCACCAACTGGCCGGTCCTCGGCCTGCCACCGGAGTGGTACAAGGGTTTCGAGTTCCGCGCACGCCTGGTCCGGGAGGGGCGCACGGTACTGCGCGAGCTGGGGACGGAGTTGCCCCGGGACATGGTGGTCAAGGTCTGGGACACCAGCGCCGAAAGCCGCTACCTGGTCGTGCCGGTCAGGCCTGAAGGCTCAGCACACATGAGCGAAGAGCAGCTTCGAACGCTGGTGACCAAAGACGTGCTGATCGGCGTCGCCCTGCCCCGCGTGGGCTGAAAACAACACCTCATCATCGTTCACTCCCGGAGTTTTGATTATGGATGGCTTTCACGATCTCGGCGGTTTCCAAGGCTTTGGAAAAGTCCCCCACACCATCAACAGCCTGAGCTACAAACAGGTGTTCAAGCAGGACTGGGAGCATCTGGCCTACAGCTTGATGTTCATCGGTGCCGACCACTTGAAAAAGTTCAGCGTGGACGAAGTGCGTCACGCCGTCGAACGCCTGGATGTGCGCCAGCATGTCGGCACCCAGTACTACGAACGCTACGTCATCGCGACCGCCACCCTGCTGGTCGAAACCGGCGTGATCACCCAGGCGGAGCTTGATCAGGCCTTGGGCTCCCACTTCAAGCTGGCGAATCCCGCCCATGCCGAGGGCCGCCCGGCGATCACGGGGCGGCCGCCCTTCGAGGTGGGGGATCGGGTGGTGGTGCGAGACGAATATGTGGCTGGGCACATCCGCATGCCCGCCTACGTGCGCGGCAAGGAAGGCGTGGTCCTGCACCGCACGTCAGAGAAATGGCCGTTCCCCGACGCGATTGGGCATGGCGATGTAAGCGCCGCCCATCAACCCACCTACCACGTCGAGTTCGCCGTGAAAGACCTGTGGGGAGATGCGGCCGATGAAGGTTTTGTGGTGGTCGACCTGTTCGAAAGCTACCTGGACAAGGCCGCCGGCGCGCACGCGGTGAACCCATGACAGACGGCGCCCAGGCAAGCCGACTGCCGGTGACGGTCCTTTCGGGCTTCCTCGGCGCCGGCAAAACCACCCTGCTCAACCACATCCTGCGCAATCGCGAAGGCCTGCGCGTGGCCGTCATCGTCAATGACATGAGCGAAGTCAATATCGATGCCGAAGAAGTGCAGCGCGATGTCGCGCTGCACCGTGGTCGCGATGAGCTGATCGAGATGAGCAACGGTTGTATCTGCTGCACCCTGCGCGCCGATTTGCTGGAACAGATCAGTATGCTCGCACGCCAGCAGCGTTTCGATTACCTGCTGATTGAATCCACGGGGATCTCCGAGCCGATGCCGGTCGCGGAGACGTTCGCCTTCCTTGACGCTGATGGCTTCAGCCTCAGCGAACTGGCGCGCCTGGACACCTTGGTGACGGTGGTCGATGGCAGTCGTTTCCAGGAACTGCTCGAATCGCCGCACACCGTTGACCGCGACGACGCCACGCCAGACGCACCCAAGCGCCACCTGGCCGATCTGCTGATCGAACAGGTGGAGTACGCCAACGTCATTCTCGTCAACAAGCTGGACCTCATCGATGCTGCGCAATACCAGGCCGTGCAGGCGATCCTCACGGGGCTTAACCCGACGGCGCGGATCATGCCGATGGCCCACGGTAACATCCCATCAGCCAGCCTGCTCGGCACCCATCTGTTTGATTTACCCAGCCTTGCCGCGTCGCCGGGCTGGATGCGGAAAATGGAGGCAGCAGACGCGCCGGCCTCCGAGTCGGACACCTATGGCGTGACGTCCTGGGTGTACCGTGAGCGCGCGCCTTTCCACCCGCAACGGTTGCTCGACTTTCTCCAGCAGCCCTGGTGCAACGGGCGGTTGCTGCGCAGCAAAGGTTACTTCTGGCTCGCCAGCCGCCACCTGGAAACCGGCCTGCTGGTGCAAAGCGGCAAGCGGTTCCAGTGGGACTATGTCGGGCGCTGGTGGAACTTCATCGAGCCGTCGCAATGGCCCCGGGACGAATACCGGCTGCAGGGCATCAGGGCCAAATGGGACAGCGTGGTCGGCGACTGCCGGCAGGAGTTGGTGTTTATCGGCCAGGGACTCGACACCGACGCGTTACAGCGCGAGCTCGACCACTGCCTGCTGAGCGCGCCGGAAATCGCCGCCGGCCCACTGGCCTGGCAAGCGCTGCCGGGGGCGACAGCCTTTGACCAACAGGCCCTTGCCCGCATACCCACACAGCCCATGGCGATTGACCCCATTTGATCCGAGATAGAGGTGCCCCATGCTCTTTTTCAGCCGAACCAGCCGCTGGGTATTGGCTCCGCTTGCCGACAGACTGGATGAGCCTGACCAGGCGAGTACACCGCTGTCGTCGAGCAACCCGTTATTGCGTCGCATCCTGGCGGGCGTAGAGACATTGCTGCAAGAGCGGCGAGCCCTGAAAGCACAGACACACGCGCTGGCATTGGAAGCCACCCAACTGGCCGAGCACCTGGCCCGCCGCGACGCGCTTTTACAGGAGCAGGAGGCGCGCTGGGCACTTATCGCTCAAGGCGCAGGTGAGCTGTTTTGGGAACTGCAACCGGCAGGTGTTGCTGCACCCGCACCGGAGTGGGCCATGAGGTGGACAGGGTCCGCGTCGATCCCGACCCAAGGTATTGATCAACTTGGCCGCTGGAACGAGCACCTGCACGCGACGGACCGGCAACGCCTTCTCGACGCGCTGGCCCGGCACCTGAGTGATCGCAGCGGGCGAACGCCCTTTGCGCTGGACGTACGCATGGCCCTTGCATCAGACGGTGACTATCGTTGGCGCAGGATCAGCGGTGTGGCGCGCCGGGATGCGCAAGGCGTACCGGTCGCCATCGGCGGAAGCCTGCGTGACATTCATGAACAGCGCCTGCACGAAGAGTCACTCGAACTGGCGGCCACACGCTTCGAGATTTCCCGTGAAATGCTCCATGACGGGCTCTGGGACATAGAGGTGGTGGCGGGTGATCCGGCGAACCCGAACAACACCATCTGGTGGTCTTCGCAAATGCGGCGACTGCTGGGGTACACCACGGTTGAGGAATTTCCCAACACATTGGAAAGCTGGACCTCACGCTTGCATCCAGACGACAGCGCACGGGCAATCGCGGCGTTTGTCGCCCACGTCGAAGACCGCAGCGGAAAAACACCCTTTGATGTCGATTATCGGCTCAAGCACAGCAGTGGCAATTACCGCTGGTTTCGCGGCCGTGGGCAAACGCGACGCGCAGAGGACGGTTCCCCGCAAAGGGTGGTGGGCGCCATCACCGATATCCATGCCCACCATGAAGAAAACAGCATGCGTGAGGCTCAGGAACACCAGCACCGAGTAATGCAGGAGACCCTGCGCAAGCTGACGCACATTGTCGCCACCATCCAGGGCATCGCCAGCCAGACTAACCTGTTGGCCTTGAACGCCGCCATTGAAGCCGCCCGCGCTGGCGAAGCCGGACGCGGGTTCGCGGTGGTCGCCGATGAAGTTCGCAAGCTGGCGACCCGCACCAGCCAGGCGACCCAGCAAGCGGCCGACATGATGGACAGCTAGCGCCACGGGCCGAGTCGTGAGCAGCGCAACTATTGGCCGTACAAACCCAACAATAAGAACCAGGTGTCGTTATGCGTGATTATCAAGCTGTGGCCACATCCTTCAATTACCAACAGACCGCCGAACTGGCTTTGCAAGGCGACCTGACTGCCCTGAATGCCTGCGTCGAATGCTGCGACCGGCACGCCCACGACGACGCCGTGGCGTTGTATTGCGAAGCGCAGGATGGCAGCGCCGCCCAATACACATTCAGCCAATTGCAGGCCAGCGCCGCCCGCTTCGGCCATTTTTTGCGCGAGCAAGGGGTAAAACCGGGCGACCGCGTTGCCGGCCTGATGCCGCGCACGGTTGAACTGCTGATTGCCATCTTGGGGACCTGGCGGGTGGGCGCGGTCTATCAACCGCTCTTCACCGCATTCGGTCCCAAGGCGATCGAGCAACGATTGGGCTGCTCCAACGCGCGCTGGATCGTGACGGATGCGCAGAACCGTCCCAAGCTGGATGAGATCGGCAACTGCCCAAGCGTGATCGTAACCGGCGAGGGCCCGCAGAACCCCAGCGATTATCCGTTCTGGAGCATCCTGGACGGCCAAGACGTCGAGTGCGAACCGGTACTGCGGGACGCCAGCGCGCCATTCCTGCTGATGTGCACATCGGGTACCACGGGGCCGGCCAAGCCTCTGGAAGTGCCGTTGCGCGCCATTCTCGCCTTCAAGGGTTATATGCGCGACTCCATTGGCCTGCAGCAAGACGACCGGTTCTGGAACCTGGCCGATCCCGGCTGGGCCTATGGCCTGTATTACGCGGTGACCGGCCCGCTGGCCTGTGGTCATGCCACGCTGTTCTACAACGGCCCTTTCACGGTGGAAAGTACCTGCCGAGTCATTGCCAAGTACGCCATCAGCAATCTGGCCGGCTCCCCAACGGCCTATCGCCTGCTGATCGCCGAGGGGGCAGCGTTCGCCGACGCCGTGCGCGGTCGCCTGCGTGCCGTCAGCAGTGCCGGCGAGCCGCTCAACCCACACGTGATCCGCTGGTTTGCCGAGCAGCTCGGCGTGACCATTCACGATCATTACGGCCAGACGGAAATCGGCATGGTGTTGTGCAATCACCATGGTTTGCGTCACCCGGTCCGTGAGGGCTCGGCGGGTTATGCGGTGCCCGGCTACCGCATCGTCGTGCTGGACGAGGCGCATCGGGAATTGCCAGCGGGTCAACCGGGCGTCCTGGCGGTGGATCGCGAGCGCTCGCCCCTGTGCTGGTTCGATGGCTACCTGGGTATGCCCACCCGGGCCTTTGTGGGGCGCTATTACCTGAGCGGCGACAGTGTGGAGCTGAATGACGACGGCAGTATCAGCTTCGTCGGCCGCAATGATGATGTGATCACGACGTCCGGCTACCGCGTCGGGCCGTTCGACGTCGAGAGCGCGCTGATCGAACACCCCGCGGTGATCGAAGCGGCGGTGATCGGCAAACCTGACCCGCAACGCACCGAGCTGATCAAAGCCTTTGTCGTGCTCGACAGCCAGTACCAGCCCAGCGCCGAGCTGGCCGAAGTACTGCGCCTGCATGTACGGCAGCGCCTGGCTGCCCATGCCTATCCCCGGGAAGTGGAGTTCGTCGAGCAACTCCCCAAGACCCCCAGCGGCAAGTTGCAGCGCTTTATCCTGCGCAATCAGGAAATTGCCCGGCAGCAGGCGCCCGGGACATGAACGCGTGGCCGGTGTGCCGGAGCGCCAGGCGTGTGCGCAATCCGAGGCACGGCGTGTGCTGAACCGATCAGACTTCCAGCGCAAAGCCTCGGAGTTATTCAAGGAGCGCAGTTTCAACCAGGTCAGCATGCGTGAACTCGCCGCGCATGTCGGTATAAGCCCGGGGGCGATCTATCACCATGTGGAAAGCAAAGAGGCGCTGCTTTACGAACTGCTGATGGAGCTGTATCAAACCCTGTTGTCCCAGGTGCACGGCATCAAGAATCGCGGATTGGCACCCGATCAACGCCTGGCCCAACTGATCGACTGTCACCTTCAATTGCATGAACACATGACCGGTCACTTCAAGCTGGCGGTCATGGACGCCAATTGCCTGGGCGACTCGATGCAGGCAAGCGTCCAGCAACTGCGGCGTGCCTATGAGTCGGAAATAATGGATCTGATCGGCCAGGCAGGCCATCCACCGGGCGGGCCGTTGCGCGAGGGTGCGCTCACGGCCATTTTGCCCATGCTGAACAGTCTACCCACCTGGTTAAGCCCGATGCTCGATAACGCTCAACGTCGAACCATTACGAAGACCATTGCCTGTGCGGTGTTACAGGCTATTGATTCCCTGCCCTGAGCCCACCATGCCCCATACTGAAACGCCAGCCGGGCCCGGAACGGATTGCCGGAACGCCTCATCAATCAGCACAGAACCCCGAACCGTCAGCGGCGCTGATGCATGGAGTGCAGAATCGCCGCCGATATCTGCTCAAGGGGCAACTCACGCTCCACGGCCCCCAGTTTGAACGCCTCCTTGGGCATGCCATACACCACGCAGGACTCTTCGTCCTGGCCCAGGGTGCGGGCGCCGTTGTCGTGCATTTCCTTCAGGCCCCGGGCGCCGTCGTCGCCCATCCCCGTCATGATGATCCCCAGCGCGTTACTCCCGGCACTGCGGGCCACCGAACGAAACAGTACATCAACGGAAGGTCGATGCCGGCTGACCGGAGGTCCGTCGACAATTTCCACCTGGTATTGGGCACCGCTGCGCTTGAGCACCATGTGCCGACCACCAGGGGCAATCAGCGCACAACCGGGGATAACCCGATCACCATTCTTCGCCTCCCTGACCTCGATCTCGCACAATCGATTGAGGCGCTCGGCAAACGCGGCGGTGAAGTGTTCGGGCATGTGCTGCACGATGACGATGCCCGGGCAGACCCTGGGCAAGGCGGTCAATACCAATTCCAGGGCTTGGGTGCCGCCCGTGGACGTACCAATGGCGACAATGTTCTCGGTGGTGCGCGCCATTGCCTGGGCGCCCGCCGGCAATATGACGTCAGCCGTCAGCCTGGCGGGAGCGCGCTCGCTGGAAGGCACCATGCGTTTCATATTGGCCCGCGCGGCGGCCTTGACGGCCCCCGCCAATTCATCGGCACTGTCGGTCAGAAACTGGCGCAGGTTGAGTTGTGGCTTGGTCACAATGCTGACCGCGCCGGCCGCCAGCGCCTGCATGGTGGTGGCCGCACCCTTTTCGGTCAGCGTGGAGCAGATGACCACGGGCGTGGGATGTTCGGCCATCAACTTCTTGAGGAACGTGATGCCATCCATCCGTGGCATCTCCACGTCCAACACAATCACATCCGGCCATTGCTTGTTCATTTTGTCCATGGCGAACACCGGGTCTGCCGCCGCGCCGATAACCTCGATAGCGGGGTCTTGCCCCAGGGTCGCCGTCAGCACCTGACGCACCACGGCGGAATCATCAATGATCAGCACTTTGATAAGGCTCATGTCGCACGCTCTCCATGAGGGCTGCTGGGGGTTCACTTCAAGGCCAGGTAGTTGAGTTCGATTTCGCCGTTGGCCAGATCGAACACAATCGTCCGATAACCCACGCCTTCCACATGGAAGTGTTGACACCGCAACTGATGCAGGTCGAGCAGGCGCATGGCCTGTTCGACATTGCGCTGGCCGACGTAATCATTGTCCGAGCGCACAAGCCCGGGAAACATGTTCCCACCGCCGAATACGCTGATCCTGAACTCCGTCGGCAGGGCCTTGATCAACTGTATTCGAGCGAGCAACAGTTCAAAGGCTTCGTTGCCGTAGCGACCATCCAGGACGCCCTGTTTGGTCACGGCGCGCTGTGGCAGCAGGTAGTGACACATGCCCCCCAGCAAGCGCCGGGGATGCCAGAACACCAATGCAACACACGATCCCAGCACCGTACGCAGGCGAATCGCACCCGAGCCGAAAAACCACTCGCCGGGATTCAGGAACACCTCGTTGGGCGGTCGACTGTCAGGCATGCGGCCTCCGGTAGATGGAAGGCTTGACCAGTCGCAGCTGATCGGTGATGCCGTTGAGGCTCTCCGAATGGCTGACCAGAAAGTACCCGCCCGGCTTGAGGTGACTGACCAGGCGCTTGACCACCTGCACTTTGGTGTCGTTGTCAAAATAGATCATCACATTGCGCAGGAAGATCACATCGAACATCCCCAGTTTCGGCAGCGGGTTATTCAGATTGATCGACTGGAAATCGATCTTCGCCGCCAGCGCCGGGTCGACCATGAAACAACCGTGGTTGGCGCCCACGCCCTTGAGGCAATACTTGTTCAACAGCGCCTCGGGGATGCCGCGTATGCCGTCGAGGGGATAACGCCCAAGGCGGGCTTTTTCCAATACCCGGCTGCTGATGTCCGACGCGACAATCTCCCAGGGCCGGCCGGCGAGGTTGTCTGCCAGCACCATTGCCAAGGTATAGGGTTCTTCGCCGGTCGAGCAGGCGCCACTCCATATGCGCAACGGCCCGCTGCCCCGCAGCTCGGGCAACGCTACATCGCGCAGGAAATCAAAATGCTTGGGCTCACGGAAAAAGTAGGTCTCGTTGGTAGTAAGCATGTCCACCGCTACCTGCAACTCCACGCTGTCCTTCATCAGCACCTTGTAGTAAGCGCCGTAGGTATTGAGCTTGAACACCTGCAGTCGCTTGGCCAGGCGAGCGCTCACCAACTGTTTCTTGGCATCGGACAGGCTGATGCCGGCGATTTGATAAATGAGGTCACGAAACTGCACGAACTCGGCGTCAGAGAGGATCACGTTCATCAGGACATTCCCCCAGCCTGTTCAGGCGATCGAAGGTAGCGAAGACTCAAGGTTGGCCAGCGCATCGACCTGTTCCAGGGACAACACGCGACCGATGTCCAGCAACAGCACGAAACCGCTCTCCAGTTTGCCGATGCCCAGTAAAAAGTCGGCCCTGACATCGGTGCCGAAATTCACCGACGGCTCGATGTCCTGGTCGGCGATTTCCAGGACCTCGCTGACCGCATCGACAATGATGCCCACCGGCTTGCGCTGGGCATTGGCCTGTACCTCAAGGATCACAAAGCAGGTCCTTGGGGTCTGCACCGTGCGTTCGCCGCGAAAGCGCACCCCCAGGTCGAGCACGGGCACCGCCGCGCCGCGCAGGTTAATCACCCCGCGTATGCTGGGAGGCAGCAACGGCACGCTGGTGATCGGCCCGTATTCGATGATTTCCCGGACGTTGAGCGTGCCCACGGCGAACATCTCCTCCCCCAGCACAAAGGTGAGGTACTGGCTCGGGCTCGAGACGCTGGCATTGCCTGGACTGTCGATGGGTGGGGCCATGATTCACCTCGGGTCAAATACGTTTTCGTCTTCATCAGGGGCGCTCCGCACCCCGGCGCGGGACAAGCCCGCTCACCACAACAGCTCTATCCGCCGGGGGTTCAGCGTTGAGATACCTAGACAGAGATCAGGCCGGCTATCTCATCGACACACAGCACATGCTCGATCTGCAGGAGCGTGACGAACTCGCCTCGCACCTTGGTCATCCCCCCGATGAAGTCGGTGCGAATGTGATTGCCGAACGCCGGAGCGGGCTTGATATCGATCTCGAGTATCTCGATCACTTCGCTGACCGAGTCCACCACCACCCCCAGGACCTGGGATTCGCCCTCCTTCGCCGCCTCAAGGATGACGATGCAGGTGCGACTGCCCAGTACCGTCGTGCCCTTGCCGAAACGCGCCTTGAGGTCCACGACCGGCACCACCGAGCCGCGCAGGTTGATAACCCCCCGCAGGAATTCCGGCATCATCGGTACGCTGGTCACCTGGTTGTATTCGATGATTTCACGAACGCTCAGGGTATTGACCGCGTACATCTCCTCGGCCGCCAGGAAGGTCAGGTACTGCAAGGGTTCATCCACTGGCGACGCAGCTTCGACAGCGCCCTGCATGCCCGCTGAGGTGCCCATGGGTCAACTCCCGAAGCGGACGAAACCGCCGTCCGAGGAGCGACTGTCCAGGTCCTGGGTGGACATGGCTCGGCTGATCTGGGGCATCGAGACATTGCGCCCGGCACGTTTGCTTTGCACGGTGAAAAACCCCATGAGTTCCTGCAACTGCTCGGCCTGGCCACTCATTTCCTCGGCCGTCGCCGCCAGTTCCTCGGAGGCCGACGCGTTTTGCTGGGTCAGTTGGCTCATCTGCGACATCGCGCTGTTGATTTGTTCGGAACCGATGGATTGTTCTTCCGAGGCAGCCGCAATTTCCTGCACCAGGTCGGAGGTCTTGGCAATCGACGGCACAATCTCGTCCAGCAGGTTGCCCGCCCGTTCGGCCAGGGCCACGCTGTTCTTGGCCACTTCACTGATTTCCTGTGCGGCAATCTGGCTGCGTTCCGCCAGTTTGCGCACTTCGGCCGCGACCACCGCAAAGCCTTTGCCGTGCTCGCCGGCCCGTGCCGCTTCGATCGCCGCGTTGAGCGCCAGCAAGTTGGTCTGGTAGGCAATGGAATCGACGATGCCGATTTTTTCGGCGATGGTTTTCATCGCCGCCACGGTGTCCTTCACGGCTCGACCGCCTTCCGACGCTTCCTTGTTGGCTTTGCCCGCCATGCCGTCGGTGACCTTGGCATTTTCGGTGTTCTGGGAAATGGACGCCGACATTTGCTCCATCGACGCCGAGGTCTGTTCGACCGATGCCGCTTGCTCGGAAGCCGACTGGGCCATGCTTTGGGCGGTGGCGGAGATCTCTTCCGAAGCGCTCGACAGCGAGTCCGCCGAGCCGCGCACTTCGCCGATGATTTCCGAGAGTTTTTCCACGGTGCCATTGACCGAGTGCTTCAGCTCCAGGAACTTGCCCTGGTAGTCGCCGGTAATGCTGCGGGTCAGGTCGCCGGCGGCCATCGCCGACAGCACCTCCATGGCCTCGGTGATCGGTACGATGATCGCGTCCAGAGAACCGTTGATACCGAGGATGATGCGGCGGAAATCGCCCTGGTGCCGGGCGGCGTCAGGGCGGGTGTCCAGCTTGCCGATCAGCGCACTGTCGCTGATCTCGCTGGTATCTTCCACAAGGGCCAGGATATTGGCGCGCAGTTGCTCGACGTTTTCATTGATGAAGGCTTTCTTGCCGGGGAAACGCTCCAGAGGCGCGGACAAATCCCCTTCGCCGAACGCGCGAATACAGGCCATGGCCTTTTTCTTCACGTTGATATGGCCGTTGACCATGTCATTGATGCCCTGGCCGATATCCCGGTACGAGCCCGAGAAGCCCTCGACATCGATCATCACGTCAATGTCACCTTTTTCATGCTCGCTGGACATGTGCTGCATTTGATTGATCAGCGCCAGGATGTTGGTGCGCAACAGCTCAATGTTGTCGTTGATAAAGGCTTTTTTGCCGGGGAATTGTTCCAGGGGCGCAGACAGATCACCGTTACCGAAGGCGCGTATGCAGGCCATGGCTTTTTTCTTCACTGCGATGTGGCCGTTGACCATATCGTTGATGCCCTGGGCCATGGAGCGGTAACTGCCATGAAAACGGCCGGCATCGATCTGTGCATCGATCTCGCCCTTGTCGTGTTCACTGGACATACGGTCCATCTCCACGATCAATTCATGCAGGTTCGCGCCCAACTGCTGCATGCTCGCCATCAGGCTGGTGGTGTCTCCCGCCTTGAGCGTTGCCTTGGCATTCAACTCGCCGGCCGATAGACGTGCCGCATAGGCTTGCACCACGGTAGGTTCCGCCCCGAGCCGGCGCATCAGATTGCGCCCCAGCAAGACACCGATCAGCAGGGTAGCCACCAGGGTCAGGCCGCTCACCAGCAGGATGAGGGTGCGTGCGTTCTTCTCGGTGGTGGTGGCAAGCACCTGGCCCTTGCGCCCCAGTTCCAGGTTGTATTCACGCAGCTCGCCGATCGCCGTGAGCACGGCGGTCTGCAGGGGCTGGCTCGTCTCGATCAATGCACGGGCCGAGGCCTGGTCACCGTCATCGATGAGCTTGTCGAAGTGCGTCTGCAACGCCGCAAACTCAGCCAAGTGGCCGCGCAGTTGTTTCAACAACGCCGTATCGTGCTCGTCGGAGGTCAACTCGGCCTGATAGCGATCCAGGGCTTTGCCTACGGCACTGAAATCCTGCGCCACGCTGGCCGCGTAAGCCGGCACGCTGGTTTTGTCGGTCTCGTTCAAGCGTTGCCATTGCAAGGCGTGCAGGTCGGTGAAGGCCGCGGCGGCGCGGTCGATCTCCAGCAGGCTGGGCACCGTGTTGACGTTGGCATAGCTGGCGCTCGTATTGATTTCACCGGCCAGGTACAGGCTGGTGCCACCCAACACGCAGACACCCAGCATGGCTGTGAAAACCAGCAACATGATATTTCTAATAACAGTCATGGCGAGGCACTCCTGATGACGCTTCAATGAGTCGATAAAGGGCTTGGGATCGAACGATGTGGGGTTTCCTTGGCAACCTGTCCTAGCAAATTCGGGATATCCAGGATCAGCGCAACGGCTCCACTTCCGAGGATGGTGAACCCGCCCAGCCCATGGGCATCACCAAACACTTTGCCCAGTGGCTTGATCACGGTTTGGAACTCCCCCTGCAGGCGATCGACCACCAGGCCGGCACGCAAGCCTGCGTATTGCACGACGACCACGTTTTCCCGGTTGCCTCCAGGCTCTTGCACATCAAACATGTCGCGTAGCCGCAGGATTGGCAGCACCTCGCCCCGCAGGTCCAGGTAGCCGGTTTCGGTGCCCCGCTGAGGGGCCAGCTCGATACACTCCTCCACCATGTTCAGCGGAATCACGTAAGAAGCCTTGCCCACCCCGATCAGGAAACCGTCAATGATCGCCAGCGTCAGCGGCAGGCGGATGCGCACCGTGGTGCCCTGCCCGACTTCGCTCTCGAGGCTGACGCTGCCGCGTAACGCCGTGATATTGCGCTTCACGACGTCCATGCCTACGCCACGCCCGGACAGGTTGCTGACCTGGTCGGCCGTGGAGAATCCCGGCTCGAAGATCAAATTCAGAATGTCTTTGTCCGACGGCTGCTGGCCCTCTCCCACCAAACCACGCTCACGGGCCTTGGCCAGGATCTTGTCCTTGGCCAGGCCACCGCCGTCGTCGGACACCTCGATCACGATGCTGCCGGATTCGTGATAGGCATTCAGGCGTACCGTGCCCTGGGCCGGCTTGCCCCGCTGGAGGCGCGTCGACGCAGGCTCGATGCCGTGGTCCATGGCATTGCGCACCAAATGGGTCAGCGGGTCGCCAATGCGTTCGACGACGGTCTTGTCCAGCTCGGTCTCACCGCCGCCGATGTGCAGCACGATGTTCTTGCCCAACTCTTTTGAGACGTCCCGCACCACCCGCTGAAACCGCGTGAAGGTTGCGCCGATCTGCACCATGCGCAGGGTCAGCGCCGAGTCGCGTACTTCCTCGACCAGCCGCGATAACAGGCTGGTGGATTCGATCATCTCGCCAATCCCACTGCGTACCGCCACCAGGTTGGCGCCGGCACCGGCAATGATCAGCTCGCCGACCAGGTTGATCAGTTGGTCCAGCTTGGCGGCATCGACCCGAATCAGGTTGCCTTCGTTACTCGCCGCGCTTTTGCCGGCCTTGACCGGCGGCGTTGTCGAATCCTGGACATCAGGCTCGCTGCGCGTTTCGACCGGTGCCTGCTCGGCGTCCTGGGTCACGAGCAAGGCCTGGGCCTCGGTCAGTGTGCCGCAACGCACCAGCAGCTCGATCAGCGCGGCGTTGTCTTCCGGCAACTCGTCGAGATGGGTCCGACACGCCTGCACCGTGGCATTCGGCGCAAGGATGCGAACCAGCGCGTCCTCGCGGACAAAATCAAAGGCGCCGTCGATGACCTCCAGGGACGCGTCGCTGGCCAGTGCGAGTTCAAACCCGAGGTAGTTGGTTTCCGGGTCCATGGCGGTCATGGGCGGCAACCCATCGAACAAGGTAACGGTGTGCAGCAAACGCCCCAGCGTGCTCAGATAACGCAGGAACGCCAAGGGGTCCATGCCATTGCGCAACACATCCGGGCCAAAGCGCAGCGACAAATGCCAATGGCCGGGACTGGCGCCTGGCTCATCCGCCGGCGCCGGCGCTTGAAGGGCCGGCGCCGGGGTCGAGACCGCCGCGTCCAGATACAGCGACAGCCGCTCAATGATAGATTGGCCCTGAGCCCGCACCGGTTCGTCCAGGCGATCCAGGTTGCCGTCCTCGGCCAGCAGGTCGATCAATTGGCCGATATGGTCACGGGCGTCGAGGAACAACGCACTCAACGCCTCGTCGACGCGCACTTCCAGGCTGCGCACCCGGTCCAGCACGCTTTCGGCGACATGGGTGAACTCAACGATTGGCATCAAGCCAAACAGGCCGGCCGAACCTTTAATGGTGTGGGCCACACGGAACAGGCCGTTGATGGTGTCCAGGTCCTGGGGCGACTTCTCGATCTGCAGCAGCGCATCTTCCATTTGCAACAGAAGCTCGCGACTTTCGGCAATGAACGTCTGCAGCACGTCATCCATGTTCATACGCTTACGCTCCGACCGACTGGGTGAAACTCGCATTGGTGAAGTAGTCGTCAAGGCCGCTGAGGCGAAAGGCTTCGCTCACCGTCGAACTGGGGTTGCTCAGCAACAGCTGGGTGCCCTCCTTGAGAGACTCGCGCTTGATGAGGATCAACAGCTGCAAACCGGCACTGTCGAGTTCATCGACACTGGACAGGTCCAACTCGACTTCATGGGCCAGGGGAAACAACGACAACAGCACGTCCTTTTGCTCGGCAGCCGTGTAGATCGTCAAGGGGCCCTCCATGACCTGGATTCGACGTAGCATCGGGACGGAGCTTTTCATGCAAACCTCCTGGCCAGCGGTCGCTGGTCATCGCTATGGCAGGATCAACTTGGAGACGGCAGTCAGCATTTGCGCAGGCTGGAAGGGCTTGACCATCCAGGCCTTGGCACCGGAAGCCTGGCCTTGCTGCTTCATCGCATCGCTGGCTTCGGTGGTCAGCATGATGACCGGCGTAAACTTGTAGGCCGGCAACAGCTTGGCGGCCTTGACGAAACTGAGGCCATCCATGTTGGGCATGTTCACGTCGCTGACAATCAGGTGGATTTTGCGGCCGTCCAGTTTGCTCAGGGCGTCTTTGCCATCACAGCCTTCGATCACGTCGTAACCGGCGCCTTTGAGGGTGATGCTCACCACCTGGCGGATGGAGGCCGAGTCGTCGACGATCAGAATGGTTTTGCTCATCGGAAAAACTCCTCTAGAAAAACGTGATTTCGTTGGCAGCGGCCTGGGCAGGCGCTTTACCGCCATGAATGGCGTGCTGCTCCGGCATGGTGTAGGCCGTTGACAGCTCCTGCAGCCAACGGTCACTGCTCATTGGCGCCAGGGACTGTCCGCTGAGGCTCGACTCATGACGTTCGTCCAACTGCTGCTGCAACTTGTCGAGGTCGCGGGTAATCAAGGTCAACATCTGGCTGACGCGGTCCTGGAACTGCAGGGCAACCAGCACCTGGGCAATCTCGTCGGCGACGTTGGCGCTCTGCTGCTGCAGGTCATGGCTGTTGCGCACAATGGTCTGGGCGGTTGCGCGAAAATGTTCGATAACCTCCGACACCACGCGCTCCGAATCGGCGAGGGTCAGGGTGTCTTGTTCGGCGTGGTGGCGGGACATCTGCACCGTACGGGCGATGGCGGCGTTGACGGTGATCACGGTTTCGCTGATCTTGCGCCCGGTCTCGCCGGACATGCTCGACAACTTGCGCACTTCATCGGCGACCACCGCAAACCCTCGCCCCGCCTCCCCGGCTCGCGCAGCTTCGATAGCCGCGTTGAGGGCAAGCAGGTTGGTTTGACTGGCGATGTCGCCGACAAACTTGGCCATCTGCTGAAGCTGCTCGGTGAAGCCCGAGAGTTGCATGACTTCCTTGAGCTCATTCTCCTTATTGGTGAGCGCGGCGCGCAGCGCCACGACGATGGAGTTGAGGTCGGCCTGGCCCACCTCCAGCAAGTCGACCAATTGTTGCGAAGCGTCCTGGCCGCCATTGCTGGAGACGCTGTGGCTGATGTTGGATGACAGCGCGCCAAAACGCTCGCTGAGGCTGAGAATCGAGGTTTCACTGATCGAACGCGCCGCTTCTATCTGCCGCGACCAGATCGGCAGCACGCTGACGCACACCTGTGCCAGGCCGTTATCGACGGCCAGCGTCGGAGCAATGGATGCCGGTTGATCGAGCTGCTGTTGCAGGCCACGCCATTGCGCCCGGCACCTGCTGTTTGCCCACAGGCCCATGCCGATACACAACGTAAACAAGGCGCCACCAGCGGCCAGCGACACCATGCTGAAGCGCTCGCTCCAGGCAATCGCAAGCCCGCCCAGCAGACCCGCGAACGCAACCGGAAACAGGGTCAAAGCAGCGGAAGGGGGTGGTGTCGGTGCGCTCACGGTTTGTCTCCCTGTCAAGGCATGTCGTCACGACCTGACCGGTCATTCGACTGCTTGAAAGAGATACTGGCCCGATAATGGCACTGCCACCATCGGAGCATCCCTATTCTGGGGTAGGGATCCTGGAAAACCGCCTAGGAAAATCCCTACCCCCGTACACGCTTCACGAAATACCCAGGGTCATGGCGAAGCGCACAATGTCTGCGGTGGAGGAAAACCCCATTTTTTCCATCAGCCGGGTCTTGTGGGTGCTGACCGTCTTGTTACTGATGACCAACTGCTCGGCGATCTGGTTGACGCTCATACCGTGCGCCAGCAGGCGCAGGATCTGGAACTCGCGATCGGACAAACTCTCGACAAAGGTCTGCTGCTTCAAGCCACTGCTTTGCAGCGCGATCTGTTCCGCCAGCCCGGGGTCCAGGTAGCGTTGGCCACTGACCACTCGACGCATCGCGACCAACAGGGTTTCGGGATCGCGGTCCTTGGTCAGGTAGCCAAGTGCACCGGCGCGTAATGCCCGTTGCGCGATATGGATTTCGTTATGCATGCTCAACACCAGAATCGGCAGTTTCGGGTATTGGGTATGCAGGCGCGCAATCAGAATCTCGCCGCTGATACCCGGCATATTCATGTCGAGCAGCAACAGGTCGATCTCGACTTGGCGCAACAGTTCGATCAGTTGCGTACCACTCTCGGCTTCGGCCACCACCTGCACGTCGGCGACCAGCGAGAATAGTTGCTTGAGCCCTTCGCGCATGATGGTGTGGTCATCGGCGATCAGCATGCGAATCATCAATACCTATCCTTGTGCATCGGAATGAACGCCTGGACCGTAGTGCCCTGCCCAGGATGACTGAAAATGATCACTTTGCCGCCCAGCATCAGGCCGCGCTCACGCATGCCGGCCAAGCCCAGGGTCTGGCGGCCGACGGCATCGGGGTCAAAGCCCTTGCCGTTATCCTGGACCTCGAGCACCCAGTGCGTCTCCTGCGGGCTCAGGGTGACGCTGACCTGCGTCGCTTGGGCATAACGCGCGATATTGGTCAGCGATTCCTGCACGATGCGAAACGCTGCGGTCACGTGGGTATCCGGAAGGGTCAGGGGAATCAGCGGCAGGTTCAACGCACAGGGAACCTGGGTCAGGGTGACGAATTCGGCTGTCAGCCATTCAAGACCGGACACCAGCCCCAGGTTCAGCGCGGAGGGGCGCAGGCTCGTGGACACATTGCGCACGACCTGGATGGTCTTGTCGGTCAGCCCCATCAAGCGCTCGACCTGAGGGGTGAGCTCAGGCGTATCGGCGCCGAACTGAAACCTCAGCAACGAGATGCCCATGCGCAGCGCCGTCAGGTGCTGGCCCAGTTCGTCATGGATCTCCCTGGCAATCAGTTTGCGCTCCTCTTCCCGCGCCGTTTCCCGGCGGGTCGACAGGTCGCGTAATTGTGCGTTGGAATTGGCCAGGCGCCGCTCCGCCGCGCGCAGCTTGGAAATATCGCGCCCGACGGCCAGCACGCTGACAACGCGCTGGCCGTCGACCTCGGGAACAAAGTGGATCAACACCACCTTGGGCGCGGTTTTCAAACCCGACAATAAGAACTCCTGTTCCGTGGCTTTATTCTGGCGAATCACCTGGGCCACCAATTCTCGAAAAAGCTGGGACTGGGCGTTCAGGGGCACCACTTCATCCATGGGCATGCCCATCAGTTCCGGCCAGGCCCCGCCCACCCATTTTCGCAACTGCGCATTGACGTAAAGCACCTCCCCGAGAACACTCAAGCGAGCGACGGCGTCCGGGCTGTTTTCCACCAGGGCGTTGATGTCGTGCTGGCGTTCCAGTTCTTTCTGTCGGGCCCGGGTCAAATGGGTCACATCACGACCGATCACCAAGACCCGCGGGCCCAAGCTGCCCGAGTCGGCGACTGGCACCAGGGTAAAGTGCAGGTTGCGCACTTCGTTGCGCAGCACCATGCCCTCCTCTGACTCCACCACCCGTTCGGCGGCCCTGCATTGGTCATGAAGGGCCTGGATTTTTTCCGCGTTGAGCCGGCCAAATATCGACGCCAGCGCCTCGCCAATAACCTCGCCATGGGGTTTCCCAAGTACCTGCAACAGGGCCGGATTGACCTCGACACAGCGCAGCTCACCCCGTGGCGCTGCTTCCAGCAGGCACAACATGTCCAGGGTATGGTCGAAAATATCCCGGTAGCGGCGCTCGCGCTCCCTGAGCAAGGATTCGGAGCGCCAGCGTTCAATGGCAATCGCGGCAATGTGGCAGGTCTGGCGCACGCGCTGCAGGTCGCTCTCATCCAGCGCAGAGCCGGGCGAGCGCGACAACGCGAAAGCCCCAAGGGTCTGCCCCTGATTGTCGAGGATGGGCTCGTACCAGCAGGCGGAAGAAGGCTTGGATACCGACGAATCGAGGCTTTGCGGTTCAGCAAGCACTACGCCACAGGAACAGTGAGGCAAGGCCAGTTGAAGATAGCTCACCAGCAACCCCAGGGTTTCGTCCAGTGAGGCGCCCGTGGCCATTGTTTCGAAGATGCGCAGACGTGCGTCCTCAAGCACTTGCTGTTTGCGCAACTCAGTGATGTCGTGGGCCAGTGCCAGCACGCCTGTCACCTCACCGGATGGGCTGCGTTCAGCCATCAGGCTGACGACACAACTCACCGCTTCACCACCGGGGCCGGCCGGCCAACTGTTGAGGAATTGAGCGGTCTCGCCTGTGGATGCCACATGACGCAGATGGTCGAGGTAATCGCCGGGCTGCTCCCTGGGGCTGGCGCCTATGGCCTCGTCATAAGACATGCCGGTCAAGAGCAGGAACGTCGGGTTGACGTACGTACGCAACAGGTTGCGATCGTAGCGAACAATAATGTTGGGGGAATTCTCCGCCAGGGTGAGGAATTTCAGCTCGCTGCCCAGCAAGGTTTCGCGAAGCTGCCAGTTCTCGGTGATGTCTTCCAGTTGGGAGACAAAACAGATCGGCTGCCCCTGGTCGTCCCGCACCAGCCCCACGGTCAGGCGCACCCAGACAACCTGGCCGTCGTGGTGGATGTAGCGTTTATGCAAGGTAGCGCCCTGCCGTGCACCGCCCTTCAACTCTTCTATCAGCTGCTTGCCCACTTCGCGGTCTTCGGGGTGGGTCAAGGCCATGAACGTGGTGTTTTGCAGCTGTGCCTCGCTGTAGCCAAGCAGCCTGCAAATGACGCTATTGGCCCTCAGCCAACGACCGTCCAGTGACACGAGGGCCAAGCCAGTGCCGGAGGAATCGAAAATGGCTTCAAGGGGGATCTCGGAGAAGCGCTCGCTGTGGGAATGCGCGGTTGGGGGCCCAGGCAGGGGAAGGATTTCAACAATAAAATAGTCGTCGCGCCACGGTGTCATCGACAGGTTCAACCGGCCGGACTGCCTCGCGGTCGCCTCGAAACACACCCGGGATTGCCCATCGGCCTTTTCCAGCGCCGCATAAAAAAGCTGGCTGTCCTGCGGGCGCAGCAAGGAGAGAAACTCGGTGTTTGCCTCAGGAGAGACGCCGTTCTGACACTGCAACGTTGAAAACGCAGGGTTGCCCAACACGACCCGTGCAGATCGATCCAGGACCACAACCGCACCCGACAGGCAGGCAAATACGCCTTTAAGGGTTTGCAGCACTTCCTTGACTGCCATTACCGCTCCTGCATACGTCCACGCTTACGATGAAGACCCCACCGTAAATACTTCAAAAGTTGTTGCTGGTTCGGCCCATAAAAGCCTGGGTATCTGGCGAAGCCGGTAACCGAACCAGTCAATTGAATGTATGCCCAACGGGTGCCCACAAAAACAACACCCTATGGATAGCGTTGCCCGGCACTTGATGGAGACTATCGTAGTCTCATTTACGGCCGGCGCCAGCCAGACTAAAGATTTACGTTCAGCCGCAGGGAATCCTCACGCCGACCTCAGGCATGCCACCCCACGTCGATGTTTTGGATGTCGAACACTCAACCCACGCCAAGGCCCTGCACATAATAAAAATAGATGATCTTATAAATTTACAAGATAACAATATCTAATAATTAGCTTATTCCAAAAAAGACTTTCCCCACAGTTTTTTATAGGGATATCTTCATTCCACACACCGACCCCATGCCTGGCGGAGGACGTACCCCCGATCACCAGGAGCCTTCAGCAGGCTTACATGGACCCTTCCCGACATGCCAGACATCGCCGCCCCCCTACCCCGCAGAAGATTCCACCTGTCACTGCTGACCAGTTCCCTGCTGCTGGCCGGCGCGCCCTCCTTCGCCGAAGCCGCCGCCGACGAGGCCAAGCTCGATACGGTGACCGTGATCTCCACCGGTTTGCGTGGCCAGCAACGCACCGTGGCCGACAGCCCGGCACCGATTGACGTGATCAACAGCGAACAGTTGCTCAAGACCGGGCGCGCCGAGTTGTCCGAGGCGATTGCCAAGCTGCTGCCGTCGTTCAACTTCGGCACCAATATCGCCGGCTACAACTCGGTGACGCGTCCGCTGAGCAACCGCAGCCTCGGCCCGGCCTATACCCTGGTGCTGGTCAACGGCAAACGCCGGCACAACGGCGCCACCGGCCAGCGCGGGTCGATCGACAACAGCGGCGCCAATGCGGTGGACATCGACCTGATCCCGGTCAGTTCGGTGGACCACATCGAGGTGCTTAAAGACAGCGCGGCGGCCCAGTACGGTTCCGATGCCGTGGCCGGGGTGATCAATATCATCCTCAAGACCGGCAACAGCGGCGGGCATCTGGAAACCAGCTACGGCCAGTTGTTTTCCGGCCAGGGTGAGACGATCAAGGTGGCCGGCGACCAGGGTTTCAAGCTGGGCGACGGCGGCTTTTTCCACCTCTCCGCCGACGCCCGCAAACGCGGCGAGGCCGCGTGGAACGACAAGGCCGACAGCAGCGTACGCGCCTTCAACGACCCGGCCAGGGAAGCGGCCTGGGACCGCGTGGCAATCAAGAACGGCGACCCCGACCTGAAGGCCTTCAACCTCGCCTACAACACCGAACTGCCCCTGGAAGACCTGACGCTCTACTCGTTCTCAACCTACGGCGAGCGCGATGCCGAGGCCGCCAACTACTTCCGCCTGCCGACCGGCCGGGCCGCCGTGCCCGAGGTGTTCCCCGACGGCTACTACCCGCTGAACAACATCAAGGACCGCGACTACCAACTGCTGTTCGGCGGCAAGGGCCAGGCGGCCGAGTGGAACTGGGACCTGAGCACCACCTACGGACGCAACAACGTCCACCATTCCAGCGACCTGAATATCAACCCGTCCCTGGGCACCGCCTCGCCGACCAGGTTCGACAACCTGGCGACCTTTCGCTTCGAGCAGTGGGTGAACAACCTGGACGTCACCCGCCGCTACGACAGCCTGTTCAACCTGACCTCGCCGGTGCAAGTGTCGGCCGGCCTGGAGCATCGCTGGGAACATTTCAGCACCTTCGCCGGTGACCCCGAAGCCTATATCACCGGCACCTACCCGGCGGCATCGGGCGCACAGGCGGCGGTGACGATTCGCCCGGAGGATGAAGTCAGCCTGATCCGCAACAACTACGCCGGCTACCTGGACCTGGGCTTCGACCTGACCGAACGCTGGTTTCTCGACGTCGCCGGGCGCATCGAACATTACGATGACGACTCGGGCAACACCTTCGGCCTCAAAGTGAATTCGCGCTACGAGTTGACCGACAGCGTCGCCGTGCGCGGCACCGTCGGCACCGGCTTCCGGGCGCCATCCCTGACCCAGATCGGCTACACCGTGGCCGACAACCGGGTGGCCGTCGACGTGAACGGCAACGTGGTGCCCGCCGTGACCCGCCTGACCCCGTCGGGCAGCAACCTGGCCAAGGCCTTGGGTGGCGATGACCTCAAGCCGGAAAAGTCACGCAACCTTGGGCTGGGCTTGACCTGGCAGCCGGCACCGCGCACCAGCATCACCGCCGACGCTTACCTGATCGACATCGACGACCGCATCGCCCTGACCAGCAATATCTACGATCAGGGCAACGGCGTGATCAACGGCATCCTCACCGCCCAAGGCGTGCCCTCGGGGACCTGGGTCAACTACTACACCAACGCCTTCGATACCCGCACCCGTGGCCTGGACGTGGTCGCCGACCACACCACGCCGCTGGATGCCTGGGGCGATGTGCGCTGGAGCCTGGGCTTCAACTGGAACAAGACCACTATCGAAGGCACACGGGACACCCCGAGTGCGCTGGCCAACTCCGGCGTCACCCTGGTGGGCCGCGACCGCGAAGGCGATCTCACGCAAGCCTCGCCCAAGACCAAATGGATCCTGGGCGCCAACTGGAAGGTCGAGGACCTCGCAGTGAACCTGCAAACCAGCCGCTACGGTGCGGTCAAGACCCTGGCGGTAAACCCCTCCGGCGACCGCAGCTTCGGTGCGAAATGGATCACCGACCTGGACGTCAGCTACACCTTCGTCGACCAGATCACCGTCAGCATCGGCGGCACCAACATCTTCGACGTGCGCCCCGACCGGCACGCCGTCTACAGCAACCTGGGCCTGGCGCCCTACGGTAACCCGCCGTTCTACCCCGGCGGTGGCTACTGGTACACCAAGCTGGCCTACGACTTCTAAGCCAATCGCCATACGAGGGCATCCCATTGAACACCTCCAACTTGATGAGCCGTCTATTGGCCCCTTGCGTCCTGATGTTGAGCCTGGCCGCCTGCTCACCTGCGGGCAGTGACAGCCAGGCCGGCAAGACCCTGAACATCGCCTTCTTTGGCGACAACACCATCCTGGTCAGCATTGATCCGTTCCAGGTCTACTGGCTCGAACACCGGGTGCTGCTGCGCAATATCGCCGAATCCCTCACCGACCAGGACCCGCAGACCGGCAGGATCATTCCCTGGCTGGCGAAAAGCTGGGAAGTCAGTGACGACGCGTTGACCTACACCTTCCACCTGCGCGACAACGTCACCTTCAGCAACGGCGAACGCTTCGATGCCAAGGCCGTGAAAACCGCGTTTGACAGCAACAAGGCACTGGCGACCGAGCTGCCGGCCACCTTCGGCGCGACGTACCTGGCAGGCTTTGATCACGCCGAAGTGGTCGATGACTTGACCGTCAAGCTGGTGCTCGCCAAACCCAATGCGGGCTTCCTGCAGGCGACCTCCACGACCAACCTGGCCATCCTCGCGCCGGCCTCCTACGCGCTGAGCGTCAAGGAACGCTCACTCGGCAAGATCATCGGCACCGGCCCGTTCGTATTGGCCAGCTACACCCCGGAAGTCGGCGCGCACCTGACCAAGCGCAAGGGTTACGCCTGGGCGTCGGCCAATATGAAAAACCAGGGCGAAGCGCACCTGGATGCGGTGGACGTCACCTACATCCCCGAGGAAAGCGTGCGTAACGGCCTGTTCCTGCAAGGCAAGGCCGACATCCTGTGGCCCCGCAACCCGTTCTCGGAAGTCGACCTGAAACTGTTCCAATCCAAGGGCGCCACCATCCAGAGCCGCTCGCTGCCGGGGCCCTCCCTGAACCTGTTGCCCAACACCCGTGGCGGTCGCGTATTGGCCGATAAACAGGTGCGTCTCGCCGTGCAGAAAGCCATCGACCGCAAGAGCTACGCGAGTACCGTCTACAACGACGAGTTCGCGGTGGTAGACGGCATCTTTGATGTGACCACGCCTTACTTCAAGAGCCAGGGCGCCAAGCTCGCCTATGACCCGGTGGGCGCCGAGCGCCTGTTGGACGCTGCCGGCTGGGCCAAAGGCGCAGACGGCTATCGGCAGAAGGACGGTAAGCGCCTGAGCCTGAACTACAACGTCATGCAGGCCGAGACCGCCGGCGATGTGCTGCTGCAGGACCAACTGCGCAAAGTCGGCATTGAGGTAAAACTCAGCGTGGTAACGCGTGCCGAATGGGTCGCCAACAACTCCGCCGGCAACTACGACCTGACGATCAGCTACATGACCCGCGCCGATCCGATCATCCTGCAAACCATCCTTGATCCACGTACTGCCAACAGCTCAACCGTAGCGACGAACATCTTTGAGCCGCAGGTGCTTGAGCGCGCCAAGGGCCTGTTTGACGCCGGCATCACCGCCACCCAAAGCGCTCAAAGGGCGACAGCCTACGGCGACCTGCAGGACCTGCTGATCGACGAAGGCTCGGCGTTCCCGGTGTATGAGCGCGTGTGGCAGGCCGCGACGTCGCCCAAGGTGAAAAACTTCCGCTGGACCGCCGAAGGCTTCGCCCTGCTGGGCGATATCGAGGTCGGCACGCCATGAGCCGCTACCTGATAGGCCGGGTCGGCCAGGCGCTGCTGGTGCTATGGGGGGCCTATAGCATCACCTACTTCATCCTCTATCTGCTGCCGGGCGATACCTTGTCGATCATGCTCAGCGCGTCCGGCATGGAAGCCGACGCCCTGTCGGTGGAAGACCTGGCCAAGGCGCGCGTCTACTACGGCTTGGACAAAGGCCTGTTCGAGCAATATATCGACCTGCTGCTGGGGGCATTGCGCGGGGACTTCGGGCAGTCGCTGTCGCTCAATCGCCCGGTGGCCGAATTGCTCGCCGAGCGTCTTCCCCAGACCCTTTCCCTGGCCGGCCTGGCGATTGTGCTCTCGCTGCTCGGCGGTATCGGCCTGGCTTACCTCACCGCGTATATCCGCTGGCAACCGTTGAAAAAGGCACTCGCGCGCTTGCCGTCCCTGGGCTTTTCGGTGCCGGTGTTCTGGATGGGGTTGCTGTTGATCCAGGTGTTTGCGTTTGGCCTGGGTTGGTTTCCCGCCACCGGCAGCCGTGGGGTTGAAAGCCTGGTGCTGCCGGCGATCACCCTGGCGATTCCCAGCGCAGCGGTGTACGCCCAGGTGCTGCAACGCAGCTTCCAGGGCGTGTGGAAAGAGGTCTATATCGTCACTGCGTACGCCAAGGGCTTGAGCCGGGGCCAGGTGCAGGCGCGCCACGGGTTCAGGAACGCCGCGCTGCCGATCCTCACCCTGATCGGCCTGCAGGTGGGTAACACCGTGTCCGGCGCGGTGCTGGTGGAAACCATCTTCGCCCGCTCCGGTATCGGCCGCCTGGCCCAGGAAGCGGTGCTGCGCCAGGACATTCCGGTGGTGCTGGCCATCGTCGCGGTTTCGGCGGCGGCATTTGTCCTGGTGAACCTGCTGGTGGACCTGCTTTATCCCTGGCTCGACCCGCGCATCTCCCACACGCCCAAGGTGTCCTAGACCATGACGACGCTTACCCGGAAACTGATCCGCAGCGAAACACTCTGGCGTCGCCGCAGCCCGTGGCAACGCGCGACGGCGACACTCCTGCCATTGCTGCGCCGCCCAGGGTTCAGCCTGGCGGTGCTGGTGGTGCTGTTCTCCCTGGTCGCCGCCATGACGCCGCAACTGCTGAGCAGCTTCGACCCTTACGCCACCGCGCCCGCCGCCAAACTCAGCGCCCCCAACCTGACCCACTGGTTCGGCACCGATGAGCTGGGCCGCGACCTGTTCACCCGCGTGGTCTACGGCGCCAGCCTGTCAGTGCTGGCCGCCTCCCTGGCGGTCGGCATCGCCCTGGTGGGCGGGTTGGGGCTGGGCATTTTGTCCGGGTTTGCCGGTGGCCGTATCGATGCCCTGATCATGCGCTTTGTCGATGTGCTGCTGGCCCTGCCCGGCCTGTTGCTGGCCCTGGCGATTGTCACGGCCATTGGCTTCGGTACGGTACCCGTGGCGATTGCCGTGGGCATTGGCATCATTCCCGGCTTTGCCCGCACCACCCGTGCCGAAGTGCTGCGGGTGAAAACCCTGCCCTATGTCGAAGCCGCTCGCCTGGGCGGTGCCAGTTGGGGCCGCACGTTGTTGCGGCACATCCTGCCCAACGCCTGGGGCCCGGTAGCCGTGCTGGCGACCCTGGATTTCGGCGCCGCGATCCTCGCCACCGCAGGCTTGAGTTTTCTCGGTTTCGGCGCCGCCCCACCGGCGGCGGAATGGGGCACCTTGATCGCCAACGGCCGCCACTTCCTGATCACTGCTCCGTGGGTGTCCTTGTTGCCTGACCTGTTCCTGGTGGCCGTGGTGTTCAGCCTCAACCATATCGCCCGCACGTTCGAGGAGATCCAGCGATGAGCACCCAGCCGCTTTTAATCGATGTGCGCCAACTGAGTGTCGACTACCGTTCCGGCGGCCAGCTCAATCCGGCGGTGCGCAGCCTGTCGTTTTCACTCACCCAGGGCGAGACCGTGGCGATTGTCGGCGAGTCCGGCTCGGGCAAATCCACCCTGGCTAACGCCATCCTAGGCCTGCTGCCCGAGAATGCGCAGATCGGCGCCGGTGAACTGTGGGTGGATGGCCACAACCTGACCCACGCCAGCGAACGGCAGAAACGCAAGCTGCGTGGGCGCACCATCGGCCTGGTGCCCCAGGACCCGATGGTCAGCCTCAACCCCACATTGCGCATCGGCCAGCAAATCGCCGAGGCGCTGGTACTCGCCAAGGGCAAACGCTACCCCGCTGTCGACGCCGACATTGTCGAGCTGCTGCAACAGGTGGGCATCGACAAGCCGGTACTTCGCGCACGCCAGTATCCCCATGAACTCTCCGGCGGCATGCGCCAGCGCGTGCTGATCGCCATCGCCCTGGCCGGCAACCCGCGCCTGATCATCGCCGACGAGCCCACCAGCGCCCTCGACGTGACCGTGCAGCGCAAGATCCTCGACCACTTGCAGCGCCTGGTCAGTGAACGCGGCATTTCCCTGCTGATCATCACCCATGACCTGGGCGTGGCGCTCGACCGTGCCGACCGCATCCTGGTGATGCAACAGGGTGAAGTGGTAGAGCAAGGTCCGCCACGGCAGATCCTCGCGCACCCCAGCCACGACTACACCCGCGCGCTGATCGCCGCCGCACCCGCCTTCGCCAGGCGGCGTGAACCGTTGCTCAACCTCGACCTGGGACGTGAGCCGATCCTGAGCCTGCACAACGTCGGCAAGACGTTTGCCCTGCCCAAGGTCAAGGGCGAGCCCTCGACCTTCGTGGCCCTGGAGGATCTGAGCCTGGAGGTCTACCCCGGCCAAACCCTGGCCATCGTCGGCGAGTCCGGCTCGGGCAAGAGCACCGCGCTGCGTATCGCCCTGGGCCTGGAAAAGCCGACCCAGGGCCGGGTGCGGTTCGAGCAGCAAGACGTCACCGACCTGAGCTGGCGCGACTTCCGCCCGTTGCGCCAACGCCTGCAACTGGTGCAACAAAACCCCTTCGCGGCGCTGGACCCGCGCTTCACGGTATTCGACAGCATTGTGGAGCCGCTGGTGTCGTTTGGCTTGCTCAAGGGCGCCGCCCTGGAGCAGGCAGCGCGGGCGTTGATCAGCCGCGTGCACCTGCCGGTGAGCTTTCTGGATCGTCTGCCCCGTGAACTGTCGGGTGGGCAGTGCCAACGGGTCGCCATCGCCAGGGCCTTGGCGTTGAAACCCGACCTGCTGTTGCTGGATGAACCGGTCAGCGCCCTCGACGTGTCGGTGCAGGCGCGCATCCTCGACCTGCTGGAAGAGCTGCAACGGGAGATGGGCATTGCCTATGTGCTGGTGTCCCACGACTTGTCAGTGGTGGCCAACTTCGCCCATGAGGTGCTGGTGCTGCGCAATGGCCGCGTGGTTGAGCAAGGCTCGGTCGCGCAGATCTTCAACCAGCCGGCCAGCGACTACACCCGCGAACTGATTGCCGCCATCCCTGGCCGGCAACTTACGGCAAGCGCCGCCTGAGGTTTACTGTGCCGAGCAATCACGCGCCACGATGCCCTTCTCCTGGGCATACGCGGCGGACTTGGCTTCGATCAACGGACGCAAGGTGGCGCGATCGGCCTGCAGCCAGTCGGTCACCAGCACCCATTTTTGCCCATCCCACTGCTGCACCCGGGCGGAGCCGCCACCTTCGTGGTCGGCGCAGGACAGCTTCAACGGTGCCAGCAGACCTTCGAAGCCCATGGCCTTGAGGCGCGCGGCGTCGATGTCCAGGTGCTCGAACGCCCAGCGGGTTTCCTCGCCGTTCAGCGCGCGGTTGCCGAATTTGGCCTGGCCGGTGCGCAGCGCTTCGACGGCAATCGCGGCGTTGATCAGGCCGATGTTGTAGTAGACCTTGCCGAAGTAGCTGGGGTCCTTGAGGTTGCTCTTGCCGGGATCGAGGATGAACTGCCTGAGCTTTTTATGGATGTCGAAACTGTCGCCACCGGGGAACGGCGCCAACGCCTGGTAGCCTTTAGCGGCGGTGCCGGCGGGTATCACGTCGGCTTCGGAGCCGGCCCAGACATCACCGATCAGGCGGTCCACGGGGATGCCAAAGCGCACGGCGGTCTTGATGCCGACGGGGGTGGACACGCCCCAGGTGCGCAGGAACACCCAGTCCGGGTTGATCTGCCGCACCTGGCGCCACTGGGTCGACTGCTCGTTGCCGGGGTCGGCCACGGGGATCTGGATGTTCTCGAACCCGTATTTTTGCGCCAGCAATTGCATGGCTGCCTGGGTTTCGCGGCCGTAGGCGGAGTCGTGATAGACGGTGACGATCTTCTTGCCCTTGAGCTTGTCCAGGCCGCCTTCGCGCTGGGCGATGTAGTTGATGCCCACCGACGCCTGGCCGTAGTAGTTAAGCAACAACGGGAACGCGTAGGGAAACACGCGGCCATCGGTGGATTCGGTACGCCCGCCGGCGCCATCGATCAGCGGGATGTGGTCAATGGCGGCACGGTCCATCAGCGCATAGGAGGCCGGTGTGCTGTGGGTGAAGAAGAACCCGGTGGGTGCGCCGTCGAGACCGGCTTTGTAGCGCTCATAGCATTCGATGATGCGGTCGGTCTTCCACTCGGTCTCGCACTCCTGCCAGACCAGCTTGACGCCGTTCACGCCGCCTTCGACTTCGTTGATGTAGCGGAAGTAATCAATCTCCCCCGCCCACCACGGAATGCCGCTGGAAGCGTAGGCGCCGACCCGGTAGGTGGCCAGCGGGATGAACTGTTGATCGTTGGCGGCCTGGGCAACCGGCCCGCCCAAGGCGCCGAGTGCCAGCAGGCTGGCGATGACTGTGCGATGCAAGACGTTGTGCATGGGTGTGGTTTCTTATGAAAGGTGAGGTTTCCCTCCCGTTGTCGGGTCAGCGCCAATCGGGTCACAACACAATTCATGCCAAGCCTGGAAGCCCTCAAATTCGAGGGTTGGCGCTGTACCGGTCACCCTTCACGACCAGGACAATCGAACACTTTATTGAACCGCTGTTGCGCTACCAACACTGCGCTCGGTCGTCAGGGTTGACCTGCAACTGAAAAACCTCACCAACCGCTACTACGGGTACGCCTGGTATGGCCCGGACGGCGCCAAAGCGTCGCTGCACTCACCGGGTGACGGGTACACCGAGCCTGGGCGAGGAGCCGAGTGGTGAGGGTGGTTGCTTCCGTGGCGGCCTTCGGGCCGACCATGCGCTGGAGTTGGAATGAGTACATATCCGTTGCTGCGGTAACGGCCACTTAGGGTTCCGCTCTTACAGCGGGTCACTTTGGAAAAGCCCCAAAGTCCACCAAAGGGCTCTTGCCCCAACGCTCGGCACCTCGCCTAGGCTCGGTGTGCCCGAACGAAGGCTTGAATCCGTGGGCCGCCGTCATGGGCCATCCTTGGCCCAGGACGGCTAACCCGGCGTCCTGCCGGGTTACCCACGGATTCAAGCCTGCGTTCGGCCAGCGTGTTTAACGGGGCGCCTGAGATCAAGATCAAAAGCCAGAGCCAGAGCCAGAGCCAGAGCCAGAGCCAGAGCAGATCAAAAGATTGCTGACTTCGTCAGCGATTAAGGAAGTAGAAGCCACACCGCGTACGCTTCAAAGATCAGGTCGGCTTTAAGGCCGCCTCGCTTTGTTTTTGATCTGGGATCGCCCCGTCAAACACGCTGGCCGAACGCAGGCTTTGGAGCGTGGGTAACCCGGCAGGACGCCGGGTTAGCCGCACTGGGCCAAGGATGGCCCATTGCGGCGGCCCACGCTCCAAAGCCGGAGTGAGGGCACACCGAGCCTAGGCGAGGTGCCGAGTGTTGGGGCGAAGCGTTTTTGGTTACTTTTGGCGCTCTTCCAAAAGTGACCCGCTGTAAGAGCGGAACCATAGGTGGTCGTGACCGCAGCAACGGATATGTACTCGGTCAAAGCCAACGACATGGTCGGCCCGAAGGCCGCCACGGAAGCAAACCACAGACCTCTGAAAGTTGTGTAGTGGACTTGTTCCCTCGCAGGGCATCAGTTGGATAGGCGCCGGATCCCGAGCCGTCACAGCAACAATCTCCCAGCCCCAACAAAAAAATGCCCACCCCCGCCAAGGGATGGGCATTTTCCCTCCAACCATTACTGCTTAGCGTGCTTGGCCTGTACTTCAGGCATCGCCGAAGAATGATGGTTAAGAATTTTCCACTGGCCACCCACCTGCTCATAGACGAAGGTGTAGCGCGCCTGCACCTGACGCACCTTGCCATCCGACTCGGTCAGGGTGAAGGTGTAGACGCCACTGTCCATGGCCACGTTGCTGCCCAACTGGCGGATCTCGCGGTAGTTGATCTGGCCCACCGGCTTGAGCGCCAGGAAGTGGTCGAAGTAGTCGGTGATCTGCTCCGGCGTCGTGCGCACCTGGTTGGAAACGGTCGGCTGCAACACAGCGCCCGGCGCGTAGAGGTCGACCACGGATTTCGCGTTGCCGGTCTGCAGGGCGCTGTTCCAGCGGTCGAATAAACCGGCAATCTCGCGGTCTTTGACATTGGCCGGCGCCTGGGCGACTTCACGGTAGACATACGGGGCCGTCTCGGCGGCATGAACAAACGGTACGCTCAGGGCAAACATCAGGGCGATCGGGGCGATATCGAATTTCATTGCATTACTCCAGTGGTCGTCGTTGAGGCCACTTTGCCAACCTGCCCGCCAGCCGCCATCGGCCAACCGGAGGTATTTACCTATGCCATTTGGCAGATAGCGCCCAAGGGGTCCGACCATGTCTAATAGATCCCCCTCGCGCCCGCAGCAATGGAGCATCAACCATGCATGACACGCCCCATGATCCCGGCAGCGCCCTGGCCATGCGCGCGCACTTTCGCCAATCGCAAAGTCGTACGGCGCGCCTGCGCCTGTTGGTGGATACCGGCCAGGAATTGCGCCAACTGGCCCCCGACGCCATGCGCGAACGCGTGCTCGCGCGGGCCTGCGCGTTTCTGGCCATGGACCACGGGCTGCTGCAGGAGTGGGACGCCGAGGGCATCGCCTATACCAGCGCCCGCCATGGCAACCCGTCGCGCTTGGGCAGCCTGGCCGCCCTCGCCGACCGCAGCCTGCGCACGGCGTGCTGGCAGGAGCGTCCATCCGAGGACGTGCCCAGCGTCTTGCAAGTGCCGTTGCGCGCCGGTGACGGCGATGCCTTTGGTGTACTGGTGCTGGGCAATAGCGTCAGCCTGCGGGCGCCGGAGCACGAAGACAGCGAGTCCCTGCAACTGCTCGCCACATTACTGGCCGCCCACCTGGAAAACGACCGGCTGCTGAGCACACTCAAGCTGCGCGACAAAACCCTGTCCGACCTGGTCAACCGCTTGCTCCGCGCCCAGGAAGACGAACGCAAACGCGTCGCCTACGACCTCCACGATGGCCTGGCGCAAACCCTGGCGGGCCTGCACCAGCGGCTGCAAGGCTTTGCCGGGCGCTGCCCGCCGCTGCCGGAGGCATTGGCCGCCGACCTGGAGGCGATTCTTACCCTGGCCCAACACTCGGTTGGCGAGGGCCGGCAACTGATTGCGGGCCTGCGTCCCACGGTGCTGGATGATTTCGGCTTGTTCAAAGCCCTCGATAAGGAGGCCGACCGCCTGCGTGACGCCGGCATCAACGTGGTGTGGCAGGCGCACTGTGAGACGCGCTTACCCAGCCAGGTGGAAATCGCCTTGTTCCGGATCGGCCAGGAAGCCATCAACAATGTGCTCAAGCATGCGCGCGCAAGCCAAGTGCAACTGGCCCTGGCGCTGCACGACGGCCAGGCGTCCCTGCGGCTGGACGACAATGGCCGAGGCTTCAAGGCAGAGCCATCAACGGATGACGCCCAGCATCTGGGCCTCGCCACCATGCAGGAGCGCGCCAGCCTGTTGGGCGGCAGCTTCACCTGCGTCAGCACCGTCGATGGCGGTACCCGGCTGCACGCCCGCGTGCCTGCGCACTTGATTGGAGTCCCGCAATGACCCACGTCCTGCGCCTGGTGCTGGCGGACGACCATGAAGTCACGCGCACCGGTTTCGTCTCCCTGCTGGCCGGCCACCCGCAGTTCGAGGTGGTCGGCCAGGCCGGCGATGGCCTGCAAGCGGTGGAGCTGTGTGAGCAACTGCTGCCGGATATTGTCATCCTCGACATTCGCATGCCCGGGCTCAATGGCCTGGGCGCCGCACGCTTGCTGCAACAACGCCTGCCGGCGGTGAAGGTGGTGATGTTCACCATGGACGACAGCCCCGAGTACCTGGAGGCGGCCATGAATGCCGGTGCGGTGGGCTACCTGCTTAAAGACGCCAGCCGTGCCGAGGTGATCCAGGCACTGCAACACGTGGCCGCCGGTGGCGAGGCGCTCAACACGGCGGTCAGCGCCCGGCTGTTGCGGCGCATGACCGAACGCCAGGCCAGCGGTGCCGCCCCCGGCGAACCGCTCACCCCACGGGAACGCCAGGTCCTCGGCTTGGTCGCCAACGGCATGAGCAACCGCGCCATCGGCGAACACCTGGGCATTACCACCGGCACGGCCAAGGCCCATGTCGAGCGGGTGATCGGCAAGCTCGGCGCGGCTGACCGTACCCAGGCCGCCGTGCGGGGCATCGCCTTGGGCCTGGTGACACCCACATGAGGCGGCCCAAATGAGAAAGCGTTGGGCCGACCTGCCGCTGCGCGGCAAGGCGCTGGTGGTGATTTCACTGCCACTGGTGGTGCTGTTGCTGTCCCTGGTGCTGATCTACACCACGGAACGCCAGACCGCCCGCGCCGAAGAGGATGTGCGCCGGGTTTTACGCGTGCAAGGCGATATCCAGGCCGTGCATACCCTGCTCGCGGAAGCCGCCGCCAGTGTGCGCGGTTACCTGCTCACCCGCCGCGAAGACTTCCTGCCCAGCTACCTGAACGCCAAGCCCCAGATCGAGTCGGCCCTGCGCCGACTGGACCGCAACGTACGCGATCAACGGGTGCGCGAGCAGCTCAGCGCGATCAAGCCGCTGATCGACGGCAAGGTCGACGGGCTGGAGGAAATGCTCAAGGACAGCGACGCCACACCGGAGTCCATCAGTGCCATCCTGATCAGCAACAAGCACATCCTCGATGCCCTGCGCCAGCACATCAGCACCATGCTCACCCTTGAGGCGTCGTTGCTGGCCGAGCGCAGCGCCGCCGCCTCCGAAACCCGCCAACGCTTGTTGCTGTCGACCTGGCTGGCGGCGATCTGCGGCTTGTTCGGGGCGATTGTCGCGGTGCTGTTTCTGTCCAAGGGCATTGTCGCCCGGGTGCAGAATGTGCAGCGCAATGCCCAACGCCTGGCCCTGGGCTCGCCGCTGCTGCCACAGCCGCCGGAAAAAGACGAAATCGGCCAGTTGGGCACCAGCCTGGTGGAGGCCGGACTGTTGCTGGCCGAACGCGAACGCGCCTTGCGCGACAACGAAGAACGCTTGCGGCTGATCATCGATGGGGTCAAGGACTACGGGATCTTCGCCCTCGACACGGCGGGCCATGTCACCAGTTGGAACAACGGCGCCGAGCGGATCAAGGGCTATACCGAACAAGAGATAATCGGCCAGCATTTCTCGCTGTTCTACCTGCCCCAGGAATGCCCGCAGCACCCGGACATGGCGTTGCGCGAGGCCACCCGCAACGGTGATTACACCGAAGAAGGCTGGCGCTGCCGCAAGGACGGCACGCGGTTCTGGGCCAGCGTGGTGATCACGGCGCAATACGACGGCACCGGCGCCCTGCGCGGTTTTTCCAAGATCACCCGCGACATCACCGACCGCCGCGCGGCGGAGATCGCCCTGCGCACCGCCCGCGAGGAAGCCGAACGCGCCAGCCGCGCCAAAAGCCAATTCCTGTCGCGCATGAGCCACGAACTGCGGACCCCGCTCAACTCGATCCTGGGCTTTGCGCAACTGCTGGACATGGACGCGCCCAAGGCGCAAAAGGCCGATGTCGGTCATATTCTGCGCGCCGGCCAGCACCTGCTCACGCTGATTAATGAAGTGCTGGACATCGCCAAGATCGAGGCCGGAAGCCTGGCGTTGAATATCGTGCCGATCCCGCTTGCGGGCACCTTGCAAGAGGCGCTGACGCTGGTGTCGCCCATGGCCGCCGACGCAGGCGTGCAGTTGCGGCCGCTGCCGGCACTGGCGGCGGATACGGGCATCGTTGCCGACCGCCAGCGCCTGACCCAGGTGCTGCTGAACCTGCTGTCCAATGCGATCAAATACAACCGGCGCGATGGCCAGGTGAGCCTTGAGGTCGATATCCGTGGACAACGAGTCAGCGTGGCTGTGTGCGATACCGGCAACGGCATCGCAGCCGATCATATGGGGCAACTGTTCAAGCCTTTCGAACGCCTGGGGGCCGACCCGAATGTGGAAGGCAGCGGCCTGGGCCTGGCACTGAGTAAAAGCCTGCTGGAGAACATGGACGGCCGACTCAAGGTGCAGAGCCAGCCCGGCGTCGGCTCGCGCTTCACCCTGGAACTGCCCTTCGTGCGCGTGGCCCACGCCCAGAGTATTGCCACGCCCGGCATCGACACCGAATTGAAGCGCCCTGCTCCCGTCGTCAGCACCTTCGAGGGCAAGGTGTTGTGCATCGAGGACAACCTCTCCAGCCTGGCGCTGATCGAAACCCTGCTGCAACGTCGGCCCGGCATACGCCTGCTGTCGAGCATGCAAGGCCAACTGGGCCTGGACCTCGCCGCGCAGCATGCGCCACAGCTGATTCTGCTGGATGTGTCGCTGCCGGACATCAATGGTTTGAAGGTGCTGCAACGCCTGCGTCAGTCACCGATCACCCGCGAAACACCGGTGCTGATGATCACCGCCGACGCCAGCGACCTTACCCGCCAGACCTTGCAGGAAGCAGGCGCCACCGCGGTATTGAACAAACCGATCAACGTGCCGGCGTTTCTCGCCCACCTCGACCAAGCTTTTCCGGAGCCCGCGTGAACCTCGACCTGCGTATTCTGATCATCGACGACCAACGCCCGAACCTCGACCTGGTGGAGCAACTGCTGGCGCGCGAAGGGCTGACCAACGTGCTGAGCAGCACCCAGCCGCTGCGCACCCTGGAGTTGTTCAACAGCTTCGAGCCGGACCTGGTGATCCTCGACCTGCACATGCCGGAGTTCGACGGCTTTGCGGTGCTGGAGCAACTCAACCGGCGCATCCCCCAGGGTGAATACCTGCCGATCCTGGTACTCACTGCCGACGCGACCCGCGACACGCGCCTGCGTGCCCTGGCCCTGGGCGCCCGGGACTTCATCAGCAAACCCCTGGACGCGCTGGAAACCATGCTGCGGGTATGGAACCTGCTGGAAACCCGGGTGCTGTACAAGACCTTGCGGACGCTGGTGCCGGCGGATCAGATTGAGTTGTTGCAGCGGCGCGGTGCTACCCCCACGCCCGGCAACGTCGAAGCGGCGCCGGCGTCAACCGCGATACGACGCTGCTAGCGCCCGCGGGTTCGGTTTTCAAGGTTCGGCAAATGGCAGCGGGGTATCGGTATCACGGCGAACGGCAAACACATTCAGGGTCATCGCCACCAGGGCGTAATAACCGAAGACCCCGACCAATTCGACCACGGCGGGCTCCCCGAACACTTGGATCGCCTGCGCATACAGCGCGTCGTCGATTCGACGCGTCTCGTACAACGTCTTGCCTAACCGATAGACCAGTTGCTCGTCCTCACGCGTAAAGACCGGAACTGCCCGCTCACGCAACGCCTCGATCACCGCATCAGCCACCCCCGCCGAACGTGCGATAGGCTCATGAATCTGCCACTCCGCCTGGGACTGCCACCACGCGGCAGTGAACAGGATCGCAAGTTCGCTCAGGCGCAGTTCGAGCCGAGTGCCATACCGACAGAACGCCCCCAGGCGCTGCGCATGATTGGCCAGTTCCGGGCTTTGAATCCACGCCAGGAATGGGCCGTCCAGGTTCCCGCGTGGTCCCGCAAGAATGTCCTTGAGCACTGCGCGCTGAGCGTCGTCCATGGTCGCTTCAGTCAATTCGCTGAGCCGCGATTGAATCGTCATGCGCTATTTCCTCAGAGGCTTTTCAATGTGCTGTTCACCGCACACAGGAGTTTGTCGGTTATCTCATCCAAGTGACAGTCCTCGAGAATGAACGGCGGCGCCAGCAAGCTCATTGATTAATCTCTTTTACTCATGAAGCAAGGCATCCTTGCCCTGGAACGACCTACAACGTCGCTTCGATCTTCTTCGCCGCCGCTTCACTCACCCAGCCATGCCAGATCTCCGGGTGCTGCTGGAAGAACAGCTTGGCCAGCTTGGGAGAGTCGATGTGCTCCTTGGTCATCCGCGCCAGGTTCTGGTTGAGCAGGTCAATCGGCAGGTTGACCTTTTCCAGCACCGCCACCAGCTCCGGTGCCTGTTCATGGAACGCTTTGGACAAGCCGACCTGAATGCTGATCTTCTTGTCCACGCCCGGTTTTTCTTCCAACTTGACCAGGTCGACCTGCCCCATCAGCGGCGTCGGCGTCCAGTAGTAGAACAGGATCGGTTCACCGCGCTTGTAGCTCGACAACACCGCCGCATCCAACGCCGGGCCGGTGCCTGGGCGAAAGTTGGTGTAGCTGGCTTCAAGACCATAGTTCTTGAGCATCTCGCTGTTTTCCAGCTCGCACGTCCAGCCCGCCGGGCAGTTGTAGAAGCGGCCCTTGCCGGGTTCTTCCGGGTCCTTGAACAGTTGGGCGTACTGCGCCAGATCGGCAATCTTCTTCAGCTCGGGGGCCTTGGCTTTCAGCCCGCGCTTGGCATCCCCCTCCACCAGGTAACGCGGCACGTACCAGCCTTCGGTGGCGCCTACGATGGGGGCGCCGACGCCCACCACCTTGCCGCTGGCCGCCGCCTTGTTCCACACCTCACTGCGCCCGATCCACTCCTCGGCCAGCACCTGGATGTCGTTGCTGCCCAGCGCGCTCTCCATGGTGATGGAGTTACCCGGCAAGGTGTCGACCGCGCAGCCATAGCCATCCTTGAGCAGGGTTTGCAGCACATCGGTCAGCAGCATCGCGCTTTCCCAGTTCAGGCCGGCGAACTTCACCGGTTTGCCGGATTCGCACCATCCGGCAGCCTGGGTCGTGGCGCTGCCCGCTAACAGCCCGCAAGAAAGTAGCCATGCCATCACGTTTTTATTCATCTTCATCATCGATGCACCTATGCAGTGAAAGGGTCAGATCAGGGATGGGCAGATGTCAGCGAAATTACGCTCTAAAAGTTATGCGTCAACCAGCTTTATGGATCGTTGGAAACCAGTCTTCGCGCAAGCGCTGGCCGGTTTGCATGGCGTGGCCTGGGTAAGGTGGGGACGTACGCCCCGGACGTTCGAGGTAGCGCACATCATCCCCGAGCCAGCGCAACGAAAGTACCCGTCGACGCTGCGCGGAGCCATTGCCACGGGCGCCGTGTACCGTGCGAAAGTCGAACAGCACCGCGTCACCCGGTTGCATTTCCCATTCCAACACCGGCATGCCCTCCTCCGCGTCCGGGTCCGGTGCGTCGCGGTAGTCATCCGCGCCTTGATAGAAGTCGCTCTGGTCGGCCCAGCGCACTGGCCGGATGCCTTTTTCCCAGCGATGAGAACCGGGCAGCAGCCGCAGGGTTGATTCGCGCACCGGGTCCACGGGAATCCAAAAACTCACGGACTGGCTGCCCTCGACGAAGTAGTACGGGATGTCCTGGTGCCAGGGCGTGGCTTTTTGCGTGCCGGGTTCCTTGACCAGCACATGGTCATGAAAAAACTGCGCGGTGCGCGACTGCATCACCTGCGCGGCAATCACGGCGGCGGGCGACTGCTCGATGATCGCGCGAAATTCGGGGATGCGTTGCCAGTTGCAATAGTCGTCGAAAAAACCGCCGGACTGCCCGCCCTGCTCGATGTAGCGGCTTGCGTACACGCCAGGCTCCGCGAGGTTGCGCTCGATGCCCGCAGCGATCTGTGCGGTCCAATCGCTGAAGATGCCTCGCAGGCACACCGCGCCATCGCGCTGGAAGGCGTCGATGTCTTTTTGGTCAACGGTGTATGAGCTATGGGTCATGGCCGGGTACTCCCTTAACAAAATGAAAGTTGTGCAGGGCCAATATTCCATGACGACCAAATAAGATAAAATAATAAGTCTTGATGTATCACCAAAGAAAAACCTATGAACTTCACCTTGCGGCAATTGCGCTATGCCCTGGCGGCGGCCAAGCACGGCAACCTCACCCTGGCGGCTGAAGAGTTGCACGTTTCCCAACCGTCCATCTCCACGGCGATCACCGAGCTGGAAGGCCTTTACGGGCAACCGCTGTTCGTTCGCCAGCGCGGGCTGGGCGTGTCGTTGACGCCGTTTGGGCGCACCGTCATGGCCCAGGCCAAGCGCGTGCTCGCCGAGGCGCGAACGTTCGCGGACATCGGCAGCCAAGCCGATGATTTTGCCGGGGATCTGGTGCTGGGCTGTTACGCGGACCTCGCGCCGTATTGCTTGCCGCAAATCCTCAAGCGCCTGCAGCAGGCTTCGCCACGGGTCAGGGTGGATATGCGCGAAGGCGGGTTTGAATACCTGGGCAAACGGCTTGGTGAAGGGACCCTGGAACTGGCCTTGACCTACGACCTGGGCTTGCCGGCCAACATGGAGCGCGTCGAACTCTGCCAACTGACCGCTCACGCCCTGCTGGCGGCAGATCATCCGCTCGCGGCAGAAAAGCAGGTGGACATGGTCGCGCTCAGTGCCTGCAACCTGGTGGTGATGGACCAGATCCACAGCTGGCAGCATATCCTCGACCTGTTCAACGCTTTTGGCCTGGTGCCCGCCAGCGTGCAGCCCACCCATAGTTTCGAATTCCAGCGCAGCCTGGTCGCCAATGGTTTCGGCGCGGCGCTCACCTACACCCGCCCCTTCGGCGACCACAGCTACGACGGCCAGCCGCTGGTGTGCCGGCCGATCAAACAGCAGCTGCCTGCGCAACGTATCGTGCTGGCCTACGATCAGCGCTACCCGTTGACACCGCCCGCCGAGGCATTCAAGGCACACGCGTTGGCGTGGTTCTCACAGCGACAACCGTTTGCGACGTTTTGACGATGTGACGCAACACTCATCCTGTCACCGGTGCCCACACTGCCAGTTGTGTGCAGAAGCGCGAAAGCTGACACTCGCGCCTCCATTCATCCATCGCGCACTACAGGGATATTCCGCACATGGCTGCTTCAAATAAATGGCTGATGTCGTCAGTCGCTTATTACCTCGACTTTTTTACCGTTCCGCTGTTCGTCGCCCTTGCCCTTTACCTCGCGCCGTTTGACCTTACCCTCGCCCTTGCCGGCCTGCTGGCCTGGACCTTGGTGGAGTATTCGGCGCACCGTTTCCTGTTCCATTCGCTGTATCGCCGCGAGCATTGGACCCACCACATCGACGTGCTGGCCTACATCGGCGTGTCCAGTTGGAAAACCAGCTCGACCTTCGCCGTGCTGTTGCTGCTCGCCTGGTCCACCGGCCTCATCTCGGCCTTTATCGGCGCCGTAGCGGGCTATTTCGTCTACATCTCGCTGCATTACGTGATGCACCGCCCCCAGCACTGGGCCTATGGATTTATTCCGGGGCTGGTGGCCAATCACGACCTGCATCACCGCAAAGGCATCGAGAAGAACTTCGGTGTGTCTTCGCCGCTGTGGGACCATGTGTTTCGCACTTATATTCGGGTTGAGGCGGATGCAGAGCCGGCCTGAGCCCCCTCAGTGCTGATAAATCTCCCCAGGGGGGATGCCTCGGGGAGCAGCAATTTACTGCGCTCAAGGCAAAACGGCAGGATCCAGAGTTTCAAGCCCTCGGCGCTCTTGAAATCGAAAACGGGCAAGGGTTCGCAGAACGACTCTGTCCATGGATAGATCAGAACGGCGTGCCCTGTGTCCTTCAAGTAGAGGTGGGCGTACGCATGGAGCTGGTAAAAGTCGGCCTGGCTGAGCTTGTACTTCTCGAAACGGTTGCCTTTGGCGCGATCCAATAACTTCCATTTGGTGTCGAGCACCATTCGCGGCTGCGTGCCCTCTTGAACCAGCAGGTCGGGCTTCAGGCGGAACCAGTTCTCGTCCTTGTGCACCACCAGGTGCTCGCGGCTGACCTGGGTTTTCAGGCCAAAGCCGTCCTCCAACTGGCGCGCCAGATGCTTCGCCACATAGGCCTCAAAAACCGCCTCCATCGGAAACAACAACGACGGCACGTGATGCTGGCCGGCGCCCGGTACGGGGCTATTGCCCTGCAGGATGAGCCGCGCCCATTCAAGGGCAGGTTCGTAATATGCCATGCCCCGGTCCAGCCGGATGCGTTTGAAGTCCTGCGCCACATCGGTGGGCAGCGGCACATCAGCGAAAACAAAACACAACTCGCGCGCCAGACGCTGATTGGCGGGCGCGCTGCACATACCCAGTGCTTTGCGCAGGGCCGCATGAATCAGGCGATTTTCAGCACGGTCCGGAGTGAACTCATCGTGCTCGGTAAAGAACCGGTCGCGCCGCACCAGATTCTCCGAGAGGTGACGCGCCATCACCAGCTTGCCGCGCAGGCTGGATAAGTTGGCTTGCCGGGCGGTGTAATCACTGCGCAGCCCTTTCCTGACGACATGCCTGACCGTCTCGAGAAACTGTTGCAGGAACACCTCGAGTAGCGGCATTCGGTCAGCCTGAAGATCGGCATTCAGCGTCTTGAGGTGACGAAAACCGCGCAGGCACTTGAGCATCTCGATCAGTTTCCGGCGCGCCAGGGACGCTGATGTTTCGCTGCCGATCTTGGGCAGGATCTCGATCTGGAAACCGCAAGGTGCACGCAGGACGCCCACATAGCTGGTCACCTGGATAACGCGCTGCCCTCGGCGGCTGGTCAGTCTGAGCCAGGCAGGTGCGTGCTCGTCGGCTTTCAGGCATTGCTCTTCCAGCCAGGCAAATACGCGCCCGGGGATTACCGTTGCGCTCACCCCGTCGCCAGACTCCACCAGCCTGCCGTACTCAAAGATCTGTACGGCACTCATTCGGCGACAGGCTTGAATAGCGTCGAATAGATACCGATGTACGCTTGCGGTGTGTTGAAGGTGTCAGCATTCAGGCTATAGCGTGGCCGTAGCGCATACTCGTCCCACTCATCACTCGAACCAAACAGGTTCGTGGCCCCTCTGCCCGACTCAACATCGCGTACAAACTGGAGCTCAGGCGCTTTCTTTTGGTTGTCGCCCAGTACCAGCCTTATTTTCTGCCAATCGTCGAAAAAGTACTCCTCCAGCAGCGGGATGATCCGGGTTCTGAAAAGCGTGGCCAACGCCCCGAAACGCTGCTCCGAGGACATGCCTTTCAATGGCGTGAAATAGGCATGCCCGATGGTGTGCTCACGGTCATACAACGCTTCGATGCGCATGTTCAGGGCGGTCAACAGTTGTTCCAGGTCAATCTGGTGATCGCCCTTGGACACCGTGACACCCTTCAATACACGGGGATCCGGCATCAGTTCGATGAACTCGAAGCGGCGGCGCAAGGCGGTATCGACCAGCGCCAACGAACGGTCGGCGGTGTTCATCGTGCCGATCACGTCGACGTTCAAAGGCACGCTGAACGGCTTGCCTGAATAGGGCAGCGTCAGTGTCACCGAATTGACCTCACCTTCACGCTTGTCGAGTTCGATCAAGGTGATCAGTTCGCCGAAAATCTTGCTGATGTTGCCTCGGTTGATTTCGTCGATCACCATCGCGTACTGATGCGCAGGGTCCTTCCTGGCCCGCTCGCACAGGCGCAAGAAAGCACCCGGTTTAATCTCATAACGAACGTCGCCGGTGGTGGTCGCATCCGCATGAGCAGCGGTGCTGTCGAAAATCACCGGACGCAGCCCTTCGACAAATTCTTCGTAGCCGTAAGACTGGTGGAAGGTAACGAATTCGAAGCGTTGCGAAGGGTAGTCGGCCTCGAGCAGACGTTGCAAGGTCCAGGTTTTGCCCGTGCCGGGCGGGCCGAAATAGATTTGATTGCGGGTGATGATATTGGCCTCAGACAGCGCACTGTCACCCAGCAATACGTCCTCTTCCATGGCGACAACCTCTTCGATGCGGTACTGATCCGGCCAATAGCCAATGCGGCTGGAACGCTGGCCTCGTTTTGCCGAAACGCCCTGTTTCTGCGCATTGGCCGCTTCAACCAATGCCACCAGTTCAGGGCTCAACTTCTGGTTCAGCGGCACGGCATCCAGGCCGTCAAACGCCAACCATCGGACTTCGACACAATCAAAGCGCACAAACAGTGCCCCCATCGTCGATCCCCGAATGGCGCTTTTTTCTTTCCCGCCGAATACCAACTGCGTGTTGGTGGCTTTCGTGGCCCACCAGTCAAAACCCAACCCATGAACCGCGATGGCAAGACGCACAAACAACTGCGTCATTTCGCTGCTCCACTTTGGCTGCCGTTCTCTGAAATCCTTGCAGCACTGAAAATGCTGCAACAGTTGCGCAGCGTTCGGCGTTGTAATCAAACCCAGTTGTTCGGCCACTTGGTTGTACCCGATTGGGAAATGGTTGATGGCGTGTGCGCTCCACTCGATGATTCCCGAGAGGCCTATCGCCAGGCCTTCTTCGGCCGACATGAGCGCAACAATCGGCGAGTCGTGGTAAGGCCCACGGATTTCGTCGTAGCGCCTGCGCAGGGAGGCATCGTCGAGTTTAGCGTCGACCAGATCGATCTTGACGAAGAAACCGTCAACGGCGTCGATGCCTACGGTGTAGGCCAGCTCCAGGGGAGCATCCGCGTACGGATAGATACGCGACCAGTTGTAGGCCACGAACTTTCTGTTCCACTGGTCTATGGGTCGGCGAATGGTTTTAGTGGTGCCTTGGGGGAAGAGACGCTCCTGTAAAGTCTCAGCCCACCGCTTGGTGATGTCATAGGCGTTGCGCAGTTGGCTGTAAGCGTCGCGATGGGTGGTATCGGTCTTGTCGAAGACCTTTTCGTGCCATTCGCTCAGGCATGCGAATTGGTCATGGGTAAAGTTGGTGGGTACCACGTGCTGAAATTCCTTCCCTTGAAAGTAATTTCATACTGCCATCAGTGCTTAAGACTTGGATAGTAGCGAGGTCAAAATGTTTACGGAAAGTCGCGCGTCTGCTCCACAGCCTGCTTGGCGATTGTTTTTATTACAAACAAATCTAGCCGCCCATACACCTGCGCCGCCAACCTTATCTACGCTCTAGCCCGTGCCAGGAGGCGCATTGAAGAGTCCATGACGGACCCACTGTCTCCCGGCGCCTGATGCCTAGGAGATACCGATGAGAATGGAAACCCATCGCCCCCGGCCCGGGTTCGGCTGTGCGCTGTTTGGCGCGTTGCTGAGCCCCCTGGTCGTCGCGGCCCCCACGTTGTCTACGCAAATACCCTTCGATGTCACGGCGACCCCGCCCTTTTCCCTGTCCAGCCTGCAAGCCAACTTCGATGAAATGTCGTGGCAGACGTTCATCGCGCTGAACTGGCCGGCCCTGGACACGGGTCAACCCAACAGCGCTGTGCAGATCGGCCAGCAGGACGCGGCCACCGTGTGGGAAAGCTATAAGGAGAGCTATCAGATATTCCTGGCCCAAGGGAAGAAGCCGCTGCCCTTTCATGCGCCCGCCAGCGTGCCGAAAGCCTGTGAAGGCAAGGGTTCCGGGCGCTTGCTGCAACAGATGGGCAAGGTTCCGGATGTGCTCGACGAGTTTATCCAGCCGTTTGAAAGCGGCCCCCTGGTGGACCAGAGCGGCGTGTACACGCGCAATGAAATCGTGGTCAACCAAGCCATGTTCGACGGCATCGTCAACAACGGCCTCTACAGCATCCAGGGCCAACAGGCGTTTTTTGCCGCCAGCCCGACCAATGCCGTGGCGTTCAGTTGCGGTAACCCGAGCACCAGTGAGGTGGGTTCGCTGATGGTCAAGGCCGCGTGGAAGGTGTTGGACGGCAACGACAATCCCGCCAGCTTCCATAGTGTCGATGCCCTGGTGTATACGCCGGGCAACAGCGACCCGAGCAAGGGGCCGGTGGTGGCCGAGTCCTGCGTGGCCGAGCCGGTCGGGCTGGTGGGCCTGCATATCGTGCACAAGACCACCAGCGCGCCGCAGTGGGTGTGGTCGACCTTCGAACACGTCGACAATGTGCCGGAAAAGACCACGCCGCCCGCCGAGCGCAAAGGCCCGTACCTGTTCTACAACGCCAGCAGCCAGGCCGAGGTCAACCAGCCGCCGCCCCGGCCATGGAACCCGGCGGTGAAGGCCACGCCCTCGCAGATCGTGCGCGAGATACCGTTGACGGATGAAACCAAGGCCCTCAACACCACCTACCAGACCCTGCTGCGCACGGTGAATCCCAACAGTGTATGGGCCAACTATCAGCTGATCAGCACCCAGTGGCCGACGCTCAGCGGCCAGCCGCCGTGCCAGATCTCCGCAACCCGGCCGCTGGGCAACCCGGCACCCTCGTTCCTCGCCAATGCCACGCTGGAGACCTATATCCAGGGCACCGTACCCCAGGCGTCGTCCAGTTGCATCGCCTGTCACGGCAATGCCGCCACCCACGTGACCCAGTCGCCGCGCACCAGCTTCGCGGACTTCACCTACCTGCTCGAACGCGCCCAATCCACCGGTGTGACAAGGAGTCAGCCATGAGTACCGACCTGGACAATTTCACTGGCCTGAGCGTGGTGCTCACCGGCATCGATCAGGAACTGCTGGCGCCGTCGGTAGACCCCATCGGCCTGCCCAGCACCTTTCTCAACTTCATCGGCCCGCGTGTCGGGCAAAGCGTGCTCAGCGCCCTGCTGGCCCAGTACGCCACGCTGGCGGCCGAGCAGGCGACACCGCAGCAAATCGGCACAGCGATCCTGATGCAGAACGGCCAACCGGCACCGACGCAAACCGCCCAGGTGGCACGCGCGATCATGAAGCTCTGGCTGCTGGGCGTGTGGTACCAGCCGTATACCCAGGGCGCGTTCCCGCTCGGCGAGCAAACCGTGGTGAGTGACGAGGCCTACACCCAGAGCTGGGCGTGGAGTATTGCCCAGGCCCATCCCATGGGCTACAGCGAGTTCTTCTTCGGCTACTGGAACAGCCCGCCGCCCAGCCTGGAAGACTTCACCGGGGTTAACGCCAGCACGCAGCCAGGAGCATCGTCATGAGTAGCGAACAAGCAGATGTGGTGATTGTCGGTGCGGGCCTTGCGGGCAGCCTCATTGCCTATCAATTGGGCCTGGCCGGGGTGCAAGTGCTGGTGCTGGAATCGGGGCCGGAGATCCCGCCCAATCGCAACCAGTACCTGGAGCGTTTCTATACCGCGACGTTGAAGACGCCCGAATCACCCTACCCGCCGGTGAGCACCTTGAGCCCGCTGCGCAAGCCGGCCGAACAGAACGCACCGCGCGCGACCATCGCCGACCTGATCAACGGCTGGAACAACCCCGACATCAGCTACCTGGTACAAAAAGGCCCGCTGCCGTTCACCAGTACCTATGAGCGCGTGGGCGGCGGCACCACCTGGCATTGGGTCGCCACCTGCCTGCGCATGCTGCCGAATGATTTCCGGATGAAATCCCTGTACGGCGTGGGGGTGGACTGGCCGATCAGCTACAACGACCTGCAAAGCGCCTATTGCCGTGCCGAAGCGGAGATCGGTGTGGCGGCGAACGTGGCCGACCAGGCGTACCTGGGCATCACCTTCCCGGCCAACTATGAATACCCGATGACCAGCATCCCGCTGTCGCTGGTCGATGGCAGCTTCGTCAGCGCGGTGCAGGGCCAGTCGTTCGAGGGCCTGCCCTTGGTGGTCAGCCCGACGCCGGCCGGGCGCAACTCGCAGCCGTATGCCGGGCGACGGGTGTGCGCGGGTAACACCAACTGCACGCCGATCTGCCCGATCCAGGCCAAGTACGATGCCACGGTGACCATGAACAACGCGCTCAACACCGGCAATGTGCGGGTGCTGTACAAGACCGTGGCGAGCAAGGTCACCGTGGGGGCGGACAACAGCATCAGCGGTATCGAGTTCATCCAGTACCAGCTTGGTGACGGACCACCGACCGGCACCGGCGTTGCGGTGGGGCAACGTTATGTGATCGCCGCCCATGCCATCGAGACGCCCAAGTTGCTGCTCAATTCCACCAGCAGCGCCTGGCCCAACGGCGTGGCCAACAGCAGCGGCCAGGTCGGGCGCAGCCTGGCGGACCACCCGATCTACCTGGCCTGGGGCCTGATGCCCGAGGGCAAGACGGTGTTCCCGTATCGCGGCCCGGTGTCCACCTCCGGCATCGAAAGCCTGCGCGACGGCGCGTTCCGCAGCCAGCGCGCGGCCTGGCGGATCGAGATCGGCAACGAGGGCTTCAACTGGCCGATCGGCGATCCCTACACCACCGTCGCCGACCTGATTGATGGCACCAACATCAGCAAGACCAACCCGCTGCCAAACACACCGGGCGCGCCCCAGGTGCTGTTCGGCACGGCGCTGGTGCAACAGCTGAACAACCTGCTCACGCGGCAATTTCGGATAGGCTTCCTGGTGGAGCAAGTGGAGGAAGATCCCAATAACGCCAACTGCTATATCGTGCCTTCCAGCCAATACAAGGACCGCCTGGGCATCCCGCGCCCGGAAATCCACTACGACCTGTCCGACTACACCAAGGAAGGCTTCAAACAGGCGCGGATCCTGGCCAGCCATGTCATCACCGAACTGCTCGGGGCTACCGAACTGACTGCCGACATCCCGCCTGGGGTGTTCACCTACCAAGGGCAATCCTATTCGTTCCAGGGTGCCGGGCATTTGATGGGCACCTACCGCATGGGGGACGACCCCAAGACCTCGGTGGTGGACAAGACCCAACGCAGTTGGGACCACAACAACCTGTTCCTGGTGGGTGATGGCGTGTTCCCCACCACCGGCACCTCCAACCCAAGCCTGACCATCGCCGCGCTGTCGATCCAGGCCGGCGACACCCTGTGCAACGAGCTCAAGGCCGCGACAGTACAGGTGCAGGCCAACCAGCCATGGCAAGGCACTGGCGTGCAGATCAGCGGCCCGAGCCCGCGCCTGGTGCGGTATGTCAGCAGCAAGTGGCTGGCCAGCCCGGTGGGCGGCATGGTCGATGGCAACGGCAGCCCCGGGCTGATCGCCAAGGCGGGCTACACCTTGCCGGGAGCCAATGAGGGCGCGCTGATTGGCCGTGTGAGCAGCAGCGGGACACCGTTTCTGGTGGGTGACCTGGCGGAGATTCCGGCGGGGCAGACCGGGGAATTGCAGCTGTGCATCAACGATGATCTGGAGGGGCGTTATGGCATTGGGTTGGGGGATAACCAGGGGGCGCTGACGGTGCAGGTGGGGTTCGGTACCACGTAGGGTCCTGGGCTGCGGGGAAAACCCGCAGCCCATTTTTTTTAGGTGGCTGGCAGACAGTCGAAAATGGCTACTCGCCACTACTTGAATCGATAGGTAAACTTCAAACCCATGCACCTCGGGGGCGGTCCCCGGTCTCTAATGTCATAGGAAACAGGTGGACATTCATGGAAGAAAGTCATATCTGGCTCGGCGAGCTATTAGCACGCGCACAGGCCAGTCAGCTTCAGAGCGAGATGACGGACGCTCAATTCCAGCAGGTTTTGCTCTATGTCCTCGCCGTGCAAATCGTGGACTGGGACAGCCCTAAATGGGTCAAGGAGCGGGAGACTAAGTACTGGGTCTACCACGACACCATTCAGGCCTGCGTGCACATGCTGATGGAGCACTGTGGCCTCGCCGAAAAAATCACTGCATGCGACGAACAGACCTACGAACAGCTATCAGTGCTGTTGGATGAGGTCACGGAGCAACTGGACGGAGAAGAGTGCCTCAACCTGTTCGACGCACTTTTTTATTTTCTTGCCACCCAAGCCCGTTTCGACCGCCGCCATGCCCAGATCAGCGGAGCACTCGCCACCGGCTTGGCGCGCGATGAAGGGCTGATCGACCTGGAGCCCTATAGTGGCGAAGCCTTCGTCAAGCATTTCGACCTCCATCAGGGCCGGTTTGCATACTTGCTTGTTGAAGGTAGCGCGGCCCTACACCACTTGACCCGACTCAGACTGATCGTGCAAGGCGTCAATGCCGAACTGATCCAAGGTCTGCCGAATGACTTCAAACGTGAGGGCCTGTCACTGCTGGATAACCCGGTCTACTTGAAACAGCCCTTCGTCTCACTGTTACAACGGACCGAAGAAGGCACGTTAACGGGGCGAACACTGATGGTGTTCACGCCTGGCCGGACCCCAACCCCCGCCTCCCTGGATAAACTCAAGCAACACCTGTCCAGCAATGACCTGCTTGAAGCCGTGTTCGATTTCACGAGCTATAACGACGCTGGCAACGCCACCCGCTACTACGCCTGGTTGTTGAATAGCCAAAAATCCCAGGCAGACAGAACGTTGTGCATCGACACACGCAAATTGCTGTCTGGGATTCGGGGGGTCAGCGCAGAAGAGCTCGCCTACTTCTCAGCAGCGATTTACCAGATATGGAGGTCAGATGGAGCGTTGCGCTTTAGCCAATACCCTGAGTCGAAGCTGCTGGGTTCACTCAAAGGGCTGTTTGCCCAATGGTTCGACACTGGGTATGAGGATGTCGACGGCGTTTGCGTAGAATTGGACACCAAGGATGTGCTCAGGACCCGCATCGGCGGGACTCGGGTTCCGCCCGTTGATCGAGTACGGGAAATTTCACTGCTCGACCGGCGCCCGCTGGAGCACCTGCTCGCGCAACCAGGCAGCGTATCTTCCTGCACCTACGTCATCGGTAACAATGGTGCCGGCAAAAGCCTGTTGTTGGCTTCTCTGGTTGACCACCTGCAGCAACAGTCCACCGCCAGTGTGGCCATTGTGGTCGGGCCGATTGACCGTTTTCCCTTGGGCAATCGCGAGAAGTATCCTCATTATCGCTACCTGGGCGACCGGACGAGTACCGGGTATTCATCGCAAACCATCGAGCGCAAGTTGATCGACCTGTTGGTCGAAACGGTCGAGATACCTGAGCGCCTGGCGTTGCTGGAAAACCTGCTTGAGCGCATGGGCCTCAAACAGCGCCTGTACCTTGCGCCCAATGGTGCATTCAACGAACTGCTGCGACCACTCGACCTGGCCGCCCAAGTCATTCCCCTTGCCCTCGCGGTCAGTGAACATGTTTCCCTCAAGGGACTGAGTCTCGCATTGAGTCGCCAAGGCCATTCCAACCTGCTGAAATTCACCGACCTCAGCTCCGGCGAACAACAGGTGCTGCTCTTGTTCGCCAAAATCATGGCAAGCGCCGGCCCCGGCAAAGTGCTGCTGATCGATGAGCCAGAAGTGAGCCTGCATGTCGGTTGGCAGCAGTTGCTGCCGAGCCTGTTCAGCCTGATGGCAGAACGTCTGCAAACCCGGTTCGTGATTGCCACCCATTCACCGACGCTGGTTGCCAATGCCAAGGACAACCTGAGCCATTGTTTTATGGCCAAGGACAATCAACTGACAGAAATTGCGCCTGAACAGCGCCACTCAGTAGAGACCATCCTGCTCAAGGGCTTCGAGACCTACACCCCGCACAACCGGGAAGTCGCCGAGCGCTGCGCGGCGCTTGTGACAGAGGCGATTCGAGCAACCAACCGGGGCCAGGCGGGTAAGTATGCCCAACAACATGAAGACCTCAGGAAAGCACTGGAATACATGACAACCATCATGAAGACCTCCGGTGACGCCGAAGACAAGCGCTACCAACAGGACCTGCAACTCATCGACCACGCGAGTCTTGCCATCACCGAAACCTTTGCCCTTGCGCAACAGGCGTTGCCAGCATGACCCGCCCCACCGGCGAGCCGAAGGCAGCGCTCCCCTACAGCGAACAGCGCAAGTTTCTGCACGCATTGCGCAAGGGGGCAAAAGCTTTTGATAAAACTATCTGGGGCAAGCTGGGCGACCCTGCCAAAGCCGACTGTGCGGCGCTCAAAAAACGCTTGCGCGTAGCGCTGAAAAGCCGCCAGGAGCCCAGGTGTTGTTACTGCAAGCGCTGGTTGCTTAACCATGCGAGTGCAGCACCCATCGAACACGTGCTGTCACGCGACACCTATCCTCAATTCGCCTTGCATCCGCGCAACCTGGCGATTGCGTGTGTCGATTGCAATTCGGTCAAGGGCAAGGCCGACTGGGGCAAGTTCCCTGGCGCCCCGGCGCTTTACCCCACGGCAGACGTCATGACCTTCTTTCATCCCCGTCACCATCGCTACGATGAACATATCCGCTTCATCCGTATGGAAACCAATCGCCAGGAGTTCGTCAGCTATCACGGCCTCACGCCCCAAGGACAACACCTGTGCACCCAATTACTCAGCGCTGTGGTCGGTAAGCGCAGCCTTAAGCGCAGCTACCCCGCGCTGGCGGGCTGGCAACGCACCATCGACGACTTGGATGCCCAGGGCGACTCAACAGACCGCCCAGAACTGCAAGCCTTTCGCCATGCCATGGAAATAACGATTGCCGAACGGCTGAACGACGGCGGCAAGGCCAGCGCACTGTGGGTGGTTCCAGATGACGCCACCAAAGATGCTGCACCTAAAACATCGGGCCGCAAACACACTCGGTCACGCAAACAGCAACTCGCTCATGATCCCATTCGCGCTATCCAGGAACAGCTTGCATTCGACTGATCGCGCAGACGTCAAGCTACACCGCAATCTGGATATGTAGCCTCAACACAAAGGACCTGAGAGGTTCGTTACACACGCAACAACAGTCCTTTGTCATCACGCCCATTGATAGCCCCCTAACGAAACCCCCATGCTAGAGGGCTAACCCCGCGCTTATATCATTCCGAATGATAGTTACCTTTGCTTCATTCGATTCGTGACATACCGCCTCGCCGCGCATGATCCGCCCATCTCAAATACATTGGCGGATGCACCTCATGGAACAGTCACTCAAACATTTGCGCTTCCCCCTGGCGATCCTGGCCGTGGTGGTGATGAGCGCGTGCGGCAAGACCCCGGAACAAGCGGCCGCCATGCCACCGGCAAAAGTCAGCGTGGCCAAGGTGCTTGAGCAGCCGGTCAACGAGTGGGATGAATTCACCGGTCGCCTGGAAGCGCCCGAAACCGTACAGATTCGTCCACGGGTCTCTGGCCAGATTGACCAAGTCGCTTTCACCGAAGGCGCTTTGGTCAAGAAAGGCGACCTGCTGTTCCAGATCGACCCGCGTCCGTTCCAGGCCGAAGTGCGCCGCCTGGAAGCCCAACTGGCTCAAACCAAAGCCGCCGCCACCCGCAGCGACAACGAAGCCCAGCGCGGCGAACGCCTGCGCCAGAGCAATGCGATCTCCGCCGAACTGGCCGACTCGCGCACCACCGCCGCCCAGGAAGCCCGCGCCGCCGTCGCCGGGATCCAGGCGCAGTTGGACCTGGCCAAGCTGAACCTGAGCTTCACCCGCGTGACCTCGCCGATCAGCGGCCGCGTCAGCCGTGCCGAAATCACCGCCGGCAACCTGGTGACCGCCGACGTCACCGCGCTGACCAGCGTGGTCTCCACCGACAAGGTCTACGCCTACTTCGACGCCGATGAACGTGTGTACCTCAAGTACACCGAACTCGCTCGTCAAGGCCGCCGTGGCGCGACCACCCCGGTGTACCTGGGCCTGTCGAATGAAACCGGCAACCCGCACCTGGGCCAGATGAACTTCGTCGACAACCAGGTCAACCCGGCCACCGGCACCATCCGTGGGCGCGCCGTGTTCGATAACAGCAAGGGCGAATACACCCCTGGCCTGTATGCACGCCTGAAGCTGGTCGGCAGCGGCACCTACTCCGCCGTGCTGATCAACGACGAGGCCGTCGGCACCGACCTGGGCAAGAAGTTCGTGCTGGTGATGGAAGGCGACAAGCCGGCGTATCGCGCAGTGGAACTGGGGCCGAAGATCGAAGGCCTGCGCATCGTGCGCAGCGGCCTGAACAAGGACGACACCATTATCGTCAAGGGCCTGCAACGCGCACGCCCCGGCTCGCCGGTCGCCCCGGAAACCATCCCGATGGCCAGCAAGGAAACCCTCGCCGCCTTGGCCCAACAACGACAAGCGCTTGAAGCCAGCAACCTGGAGCAAGTGGCGCCGGAAAAAACCGCGCCCAAGCTCGCAGCCGTTGCGTCTCCACGCGGTTAAGGGATACGACTCAAGATGAATTTTTCCAAGTTCTTCATTTCACGGCCGATCTTCGCAGCGGTGCTGTCGCTGCTGATCCTGATCGCCGGTGCGATCTCGCTGTTCCAGTTGCCGATCAGCGAATACCCGGAGGTGGTGCCGCCGACCGTGGTGGTGCGCGCCAACTTCCCGGGCGCCAACCCCAAGGTCATCGGTGAAACCGTGGCCGCGCCGCTGGAGCAAGCCATCACCGGCGTCGAGGGCATGCTGTACATGTCCTCGCAATCGACGGCCGACGGCAAGCTGACCCTGACCATCACCTTCGCCCTGGGTACCGACCTGGACAATGCGCAGGTGCAGGTGCAAAACCGGGTGACACGGACTCAGCCAAAACTGCCTGAGGAAGTGACGCGCATCGGTATCACCGTGGACAAGGCCTCCCCCGACCTGACCATGGTGGTGCACTTGACCTCCCCGGATCAGCGCTACGACATGCTGTACCTGTCCAACTACGCGATCCTCAATATCAAGGATGAGCTGGCCCGCCTGGGCGGCGTCGGCGACGTGCAGCTGTTCGGCATGGGCGACTACTCTCTGCGTGTATGGCTGGATCCGAACAAGACCGCCTCGCGCAACCTGACCGCGACCGACGTGGTCACCGCGATCCGCGAGCAGAACCGCCAGGTGGCAGCCGGTGCCCTGGGCGCCCAGCCTGCACCGTCTGACACCAGCTTCCAGTTATCGGTGAATACCCAGGGTCGCCTGGTCACCGAGGAAGAGTTCGAAAACATTGTGATCCGCGCCGGCGCCAACGGTGAAATCACGCGCCTCAGGGACATTGCCCGGGTCGAGTTGGGGTCGAGCCAATACGCGCTGCGCTCGCTGATCGATAACCAGCCGGCCGTCGCGATTCCGATTTTCCAACGCCCCGGCTCCAATGCCATCGACATCTCCAACGATGTGCGCAGCAAGATGGCCGAGCTGAAAAAGAGCTTCCCGGCCGGCATGGATTACCGCATCGCCTATGACCCGACGATCTTTGTGCGCGGCTCCATCGAAGCGGTGGTGCACACCCTGTTCGAAGCGCTGATCCTCGTGGTGCTGGTGGTGATCCTGTTCCTGCAGACCTGGCGCGCCTCGATCATTCCGTTGGTGGCGGTGCCGGTCTCGTTGATCGGGACCTTTGCGGTGATGCACCTGTTCGGCTTCTCGCTCAACGCGCTGTCGCTGTTCGGATTGGTACTGGCCATCGGCATCGTGGTGGACGACGCCATCGTGGTGGTGGAGAACGTCGAACGTAATATCGAGCTGGGCCTGGAGCCGTTCCCGGCGACTGAAAAAGCCATGAGCGAAGTGACCGGCCCGATCATCGCCACCGCGCTGGTGCTGTGTGCGGTGTTCATTCCAGCGGCGTTTATCAGTGGCTTGACCGGGCAGTTCTACAAACAGTTCGCCTTGACCATTGCGATCTCGACGGTGATCTCGGCGTTTAACTCGCTGACCCTGTCCCCTGCCCTGGCCGCCGTGTTGCTGCGCGGTCACGACGCACCGAAGGATCGTTTCTCGAAGGTCCTCGACAAGCTCCTCGGTGGCTGGCTGTTCCGTCCCTTCAACCGCTTTTTCGAAAAGTCCAGCCATGGCTACGTGAGTACCGTACGCCGGGTGATTCGCGGCACGGGCATTGCCCTGTTCGTGTACGCCGGCCTGATGGTGCTGACCTTCTTCGGGTTTGCCCACACCCCGACCGGCTTCGTACCGGCGCAGGATAAGCAATACCTGGTGGCCTTCGCCCAACTGCCCGACGCTGCGAGCCTGGACCGCACCGAAAACGTGATGAAGCGCATGTCGGAGATCGCCCTGAAACAGCCCGGCGTGGAAAGCGCGATTGCCTTCCCTGGCCTGTCGATCAACGGGTTCACCAACAGCCCGAACAGCGGCATCGTGTTTGTGACCTTGAAGCCGTTCGATGAGCGTAAAGACGCGAGCATGTCCGCCGGTGCGATTGCCGGTGCGCTGAACGGCCAATACGCCAACATCGAAGAAGCCTACATGGCGATCTTCCCACCGCCGCCGGTACAAGGCCTGGGCACGATCGGCGGGTTCCGCCTGCAGATCGAAGACCGTGGCAACCTCGGCTATGACGAGCTGTACAAAGAAGTGCAGAACGTCATCACCAAGAGCCGTGGCGTGCCCGAGTTGTTCGGCCTGTTCACCAGCTACACGGTCAACGTGCCCCAGGTCGATGCCGCCATCGACCGCGAAAAGGCCAAGACCCACGGCGTGGCGATCAGCGACATCTTCGACACCCTGCAGGTCTACCTGGGTTCGCTGTATGCCAACGACTTCAACCGCTTCGGGCGTACCTACCAGGTCAACGTGCAGGCTGAACAACAGTTCCGCCAGGACGCCGACCAGATCGGCCAGCTGAAAGTACGCAACAACAAGGGCGAGATGATCCCGCTGGCGACCTTTATCAAGGTCAGCGACACCTCGGGGCCGGACCGCGTGATGCACTACAACGGCTTTATCACCGCCGAGATCAACGGCAACGCGGCACCGGGCTACAGCTCCGGCCAGGCCCAGGCGGCGATTGAAAAACTGTTGAAGGATGAACTGCCCAACGGCATGACCTACGAGTGGACCGACCTGACCTATCAGCAAATCCTCTCGGGCAACACTGCGCTGTTCGTGTTCCCGCTCTGCGTACTGCTGGCGTTCCTGGTACTCGCCGCCCAATACGAAAGCTGGAGCCTGCCGCTGGCGGTGATCCTGATCGTCCCGATGACGCTGCTGTCGGCCATTACCGGGGTAATCATCTCCGGTAGCGACAACAACATCTTCACCCAGATCGGCCTGATCGTACTGGTGGGCCTGGCGTGCAAGAACGCGATTCTGATCGTCGAGTTCGCCAAGGACAAACAGCAGGAAGGCCTCGACCCGCTCGCTGCGGTACTGGAAGCCTGCCGCCTGCGTCTGCGGCCGATCCTGATGACCTCGTTCGCCTTCATCATGGGTGTGGTGCCACTGGTGTTGTCCAGCGGTGCCGGTGCCGAGATGCGTCATGCCATGGGCGTGGCGGTGTTCTCCGGGATGATCGGGGTGACCTTCTTCGGCCTGTTGCTGACACCAGTGTTCTACGTACTGATCCGTCGCTATGTGGAGCGCAGCGAAGCGCGCAAAGCGGCCAAGGCCTTGAAGCTGGAGACACAGCAATGAGTGTGAAAGTATTCCTGCCGAGCTTGCTGGTCCTGGCGCTGAGCGCCTGTGCCGTGGGCCCGGACTACAAGACCCAGACCCCGGAGGCGGCGAACATCACCGCCGCCGCGGATGCCAAGCAGTATGACCACGCCAAGTTCGAAGGCGTCTGGTGGCAGCAGTTCGACGACCCGACCCTCAACCAGTTGGTCACGCAATCGCTGCAAGGTAACCGTGATCTGCGCGTGGCGTTTGCCCGTCTGCGTGCTGCCCGTGCAATCCGCGATGACGCCAGCAATGACGCCATGCCGACCATTACCAGCCGCGTCAGCAGCGACCAGGGCAAGGGCCAGATCCCGGGCCAGACCACCCGCCGGGTCAAGACCGAGCGTTACGACCTGGGCCTGGACATGGCCTGGGAACTGGACCTGTTCGGGCGCATCCAGCGCAACCTGGAAGCCACCGACGCCGACCAGCAAGCCGCCGAGGCCGACCTGTACCAACTGCAAGTCACCCTGATTGCCGAACTGGTGGACGCCTACGGCCAACTGCGCGGCGCGCAACTGCGTGAACGCATCGCCCTCGACAACCTGAAGAACCAGCAGGACTCGCGCACCATCACCGTCAGCCTGCGCGACGCCGGTGTGGGTGACCAACTCGACGTGGAGCGCGCCGACGCACGCCTCGCCGCAGTGGAAGCCAGCGTGCCGCAACTGCAGGCCGAACAGGTGCGTGAGCGCAACCGCATCGCCACCCTCCTCGGCCAGCGTCCCGACAAGCTGACCGTGGACCTGAGCCCGAAAGACCTGCCGGCGATTGCCAAGGCGTTGCCGATCGGCGACCCGGGGCAACTGCTGCAACGGCGCCCGGACATCCTCAGCGCCGAACGCAAACTGGCCGCCGCCACCGCGCGTATCGGCGTAGCCAAGGCCGACCTGTTCCCACGGGTCAGCCTCAGCGGCTTCCTCGGCTTCACCGCCGGGCGCGGTTCGCAGATCGGTTCATCCGCCGCGAATGCCTGGGCCCTTGGCCCGAGCATCACCTGGGCCGCCTTCGACCTGGGCAGCGTCCGCGCCCGCCTGCGGGGTGCAGACGCCGAAGCCGACGGCGCCCTGGCAAGCTACGAGCAACAAGTGCTGCTGGCGCTGGAAGAGTCCGAGAATGCCTTCAGCGATTACGGCAAGCGTCAGCAACGCCTGGTCTCGCTGATCCGCCAAAGCGAATCCAGCCGCGCCGCCGCCGACCTCGCCGCGATCCGCTACCGCGAAGGCACCGTGGACTTCCTCGTCCTGCTCGACGCGCAACGCGAACGCCTGGCCGCCGAAGACTCCCAGGCCCAGGCCGAAGTGGACCTGTATCGCGGGATTGTGGCGATCTACAAGGCGCTGGGAGGTGGCTGGAAGCCAGACACCGTCGTGGCGACTGCCAAGTAACGTAAAGAGCTCCTTTGGTTGGTCGCATCCAGCCAATTTTTAGCCCCGTGGCCTATTTGGTCATGGGGCTTTTTTTGTTTGGAGCGTCCTAAAATGTTGAAAGTTACTTCTGTAAGCGAAACAAGAAGTCCTTCGTAGGTCACTTCCTAATACCGCGCTGCGCCTGGCAATCAGGAGTACATGCTTTTTATTGCGGCTGCCATTTCTTCTATTATCGAAGCACTGATACATAAAATCGCAATGTGTGCATTTGCGTTATACCGGCAAGATGGTCTTTACTCTAGGAGTCGCTGATTAGTTCAGAGATTTCGCGGATCCTCACCGACAAATCAGGCTATCCCGCGTGGTTCTGGACCGAAATATAATCAGCGACCGTTTAATCTAAGCTTGACACTACCTTACCGATTAACCAATGAGAGAATATAAAATGAAAAATGAAGATATGATTGAATACACTCTAGAGTCAGACAATGCTTTCGCCGCCAAGAATGAAAGTGAAGACGTCTCTTTCTTCATGGACGCGGCAGATGATGAATTAATGCTTCAGGCTGTTTTTAGCCGCTGTTAATAGTTCGCTAGGACTACTACAAGAAAGGTCATTCATTATGAGTGACCTTTTTAAAAACAACAGCAACCCATAAAGCAAGGATTATCCCCTTGTCAAATAAAAATATAATTCATCTTGAGAGCATTAATGCTAGCGATTCCATAGCATTCCAAAAGAACTATCTCATGAATGAAAAGCCAGTCATTATAAAAGGAATGGGCAAGGATTGGCCTGCAATTAGACGTTGGTCCGCTACTTTTTTTAAAAACACCTATGGGCACATTAAAGTGCCTGTCTGCTACTACAAGACAAAACAGCAAGAGCGCTACAGAGACCAAGTTAAAATACCTCTAAAGGAATATATATGCTTAGCAGAAAAAAACAACCACATCGACAGTAACGTCGAGTTACCATATTTGGGCGGATGGATCTATTACGAAGAGTTCCCTGAGCTTTTAGATGATATAGATATGATGCTGCCTTGTTTTCCTGATAACTGGCTATACAAACTGCCACCTTCAATCTCAATACCACCGACAAACTTAATCATCGGATATAAAAATGTATCAAGTCCACTCCATACAGATTCATTTTTCGTTAATTCTGTATTAACCATGATTGTGGGTGAAAAAAAAGCACGCATGGTTTCGCCATCCCATACATTTGCAGTTTCAAATGGACAAGATTTATTTAACCCCGAAATTGCTAAGCAAGTGCTCAAGCAAGGTGCAGATATTTTTGAAGGTACAATATCGGAAGGTGATGCATTTTATATCCCGCCTGGGTGGTGGCATAACGTAATCAACTGCGGCTTCACTATCGCCGTACAAAACTTACATGTAGACACTTATAGATTTCCACTTTTTGAACAGCAAATACGCGGATTAGTTTTACCCATATTAACTAAAATCGAAAATTTAGGAAGGGAGGCCAGAGAAGAACTATTCAAAGCAGAAAAAGCACTTCCCCCCCCCTTTATCTCATCAGATTGGAGGTTTTATTGAACATGAAAAAAACTATATTATGCGTCTTAAAGATTCAGCAAAAAGGTCTGAAGATTTTCTAAGCAGCTATTATTTAAATAACTCTAGCAGCTAAATAAAAAATCACTCACAAAGCTTAAATCAACAAAACATTGATTATATATTTTTTGCACATATTTTTTCAAAAAAAAAAAACACACACAACTAAAGCCGAAGAAAAATTAAAATTTAATATCCCTATAAAACTGGCACCGAGAAACCAAGGAGGCTTTATGGAGGAGAACAATAAGTTAATTAGAATTGCTGTGGATGCAGCTCCTGGATCATTGAGGTCTCCTCGTAACTATGGAGCTCTACAGTTAGCAAGTTTGGGAGCGCTACCTCCACGAGCACCATTGTCTACACCACTCCCAAACGTGAGCATAGAGGGCGGCTGTGATATAAATGTTAGAGATGAGGGGCATACATATACTCTTTCACCCAGAGTCAATAGTAGCTGTAAAGATAATATTTCAGGGAAAGACTATGTGAACGGGCTTAATTTCCTAGCTAGTCATGATGTTATTGTCCGCCATCTAATCATGACTAAAGCAAAGTTAGGATTAACACAAGATGGCAGTGCCATTATCAGATTCCAGGAAAAAGTTCCAGCGTTTGAAGGGTTGCTATCATCCCCTGCCTGGATACCGTTCCGTGGTGATAAATGGCCGGGAGCACGGCAAATTCGTGAAATTTCCCCTAATCGCTGGGAGGCCTTTTGCCCCTACAATAGAACCCCCTCTATTCTTATAGAAGTTGTTCGTAACGCTGAAGAAAATGTCATTCTTTACGAAAAAGGAATTATTAATCAAACTGCAGACACCGCGACCCCATTTAACTCAACCCCATCAGCAAATGGACAGCGTATCATTAAAAAAACCTCTCTTAGAGGTATTCTTGTTTTTTCAGGTGAGCTTGGCGGAGATGACAAAAGATCACTTCGAATAGAAATAAAAAATATTTTAAAAAATACCAACTGCGGAGAACATGTAGGTTGGGCAAAAGCATCGACACCCTCTGATGATCCAGCGCCACTAAAAAATTTAATAACTCTAGATTGGTCTCCTATAGCATCGAGAAACGGTCTTATTCTAGCATTTCCCGATTATTACCCTAACGCTACAGTTGCTTGGTCTATTGCGACGACACTTCATAAATACGGTATACCTTGCACTCCCGTTTCTGACAGTTATTCAAATCCTAAAGTTAAAGCCGCTATGCGACTAATGATCGTTTCAGGCCCAACCGATGATGCTTGGAGTAGATACGCGTCATTAATATTATGTCCCGCCTGGCGAAGCGAATCAAAAGCCCAAAGACTATATGTAAGCATATTAAAATCATCTGTATTTAACAGTACACACAAAAAATTGCTCGATGACTTATTAGACGATTTATGTCCAAGCGTGATGATTGGTGCCATTCCAAGTATCTGCTTGAGCAATGTTGATTTTAAAAATTAATATGCCTGCCGAGGCCAACAAGTTAACGTGAGTCGCGTTATGAATATAATACACACAAAAGTAGACCTACATATCCCCCCGCTAAATAGCTCGAGCAAAGTTTGTAAAGATATAATCAAAACTTTTGGCCTCTCTGAAGAAGGGTGGATGGAGTCATTATCAAATTTAGATATTCCTGCAGATGGAATTATTCTAATAACGGGCGCAAGCGGAGTAGGTAAAAGCTTGCTATTAAAAAATATATCCCAGCATTTTCCAACAACAAGAAAAACCCCAACTCACATTGACGAAGATAAATCTATCGCAGAAATTATTTCTTATGAAGATGCAGGGGAAGTCATTCGTTATCTTTCAAAATTTGGGTTGGGAGAACCACGTATTCTTATTGGTACTTTCTCTCAACTATCTGATGGACAAAAAGAACGCTTCCTTATTGCTTCAGCTTTACTCCAAGGAATAGGGCCACTTATCCTTGACGAGTTCACTACACGATTAGACAGACGTACAGCCCAGATTGTCGCTATAAATTTAGGGAAAATTCTTCGCTCCAATAAACAAAGTGCTTTCATTGCAAGTTGTCACGATGACATCGTCGATTTTTTAAAGCCAGATGTCCACATTGAGCTTCACTCAAATGGAAAACATTGTGTTCTTAATAAAAAAATAAAAAGCACCAGCATATTAGAAAGCCTAGAAATAGAAATTAAAAAAGGCACTATAGACGACTACAAAAAACTTTCTCGTTATCATTATGAAAATGACAACCCGAATGATATTAATACATTAGCCCCTCTAGTTGATCATGTTGTCGCCGCTTACTCTAAAGGAGAGCTGATTGGTGTTAATCTATGTATTCGTCCATGGCCAAAAGCATTTGAGATATTTCCTGAGTTCTCAGAAATAAATAAATATATATTGCAATCATTTCGCGTTATTGTACATCCACAGTTTCGTGGCATTGGACTAACTAAGGCACTAGATGTAATTCCCAATACAAATACAAAAATACTATTATCGTGGTCTGCCTTCTCTTCATATTACTCCTTCCCTATTCTTGCAAGCTATCAGCGATTAAATAGCCCATTTGAAATAATGAGTCACGAAGAGACCTTGCTTCAAACATTTGTTGAACCACGACAAAAAAACAAAGAAAAACCGCTTCACCTAATTACGGAGTGCAGCCAACTTTTGCAAGAGCTCACAAATGAAGAAAAAGAAAAATTGAAGACACTAATTGTAAATGCCGCAAGTGAAAAAAGTTTGCGTCTAACTCTCTTCCAAAGAAAAATATCTGGCTTGGATACCTCCGCTGAATCCATTAACTTTATTAGGTCTATCTTTCTAAAACTTTACTCAAAATCCAGTAGTACTGTTTTACCCATGCTGTTAGCTGAAACCGTTTATAGACCGATGGCTATGTTTTTTAAACACACAGGCGATGCGAATATAACAGAGGACTCCTCCCTTGCTTAAAAAAGAGAACCGATGGGTATTGCGTGGCGATGTTGTCGTTCTTAGCGAAGGCAATCAACTAAAATTTGTCGCAGAGAACGGCATAAAAAGCATCAAGGCACATAATCCCAACATCACTAAACTACTCCATCTACTTAGTACAACAGGAGTCGCGCTGGAGTTCGATAAGAGTCTAGAAGGAAATTTTCTTCAAGAACTAATGACTGCTAATCTCATTCATACTGCCCCTCCTTATGGGTTGACTCCGTTACAGAATATACAATGGTCGTGGAATGAAGCTGTTGCACCAAACCAAGAAATGAGTCAACAGCTAAAAAAATCATCAATAGTAGTTGTTGGATGCGGCGGCACCGGATCTTTAGTTGCACAAAGCCTTGCAGGTTCAGGTGTAGGTTCTTTTGTTTTGATTGATTTTGACAAAGTACAAATGAACAATCTTAATCGTCAATTTGTTTTTAGCGCACAAGATATCGGTCAATATAAGGCCAATATACTTGCCAAGCAGCTAAGAGAGAATCAAAAAGTAGTAAATGCCAAACCTGTTATATCCGAGATAACATCCAGCACACAGCTAGCAAAGTTAGCTGCGGGAGCGGATTTAATAATCTGTTGTGCTGATGAACCTAAGGGAGCCATTCAGAGTTACGTTGCTAACGCAGCAGTAAAAGCAGGGACGTCAGCGCTGTTCGGTGCCGTTGGTATTAACAACGGTATACTTGGACCGCTTCTCAAAGATATATCTTCATTTCAAAACTATCTACGCTGGATTGGAGAGATACACAGAGTTTGTGAGCAAATAATTATTCCTGCACGTTTTCCATCCAATGGAATCACAAACTCGATTATTGCCAATCTTATAGCCTGGGAAGCTTTTCAATATTTGGCAAAAATTGGCCCTTCAAAAGTAGATGCATGCATCTTAAACTTAAACTTCAAATCTTTCGAACTTACAAAAAAACAGGTATTTAAATAAAAATGGACGCTTCTAAATTTCCAAATAATAAAAACGACAACCTATATTACTCTTTATCAATCTTTATGAACCTTGATGTCCAAAGAAGCCTGTTTGTACTTTATCTGCTGCAACTTGGAATCACACAAGGAGAAATAGGCATTCTTCAATCTTTTTTATTCTTTTCTTCCGTAGCGTTAGAAATCCCATCTGGTTTGCTCGCAGATCGATATGGTCGTAAATGTTCTCTCATACTCGGCTTTTTAGGGCTATTTATAAGCGGCATTGGATTTCTGCTATTTTCCTCCTTTATTCCTTTCGCCATAATATTTTGTCTGTTCGGCGCCAGCATTGCCATGGGCTCCGGTTCGGACAGGGCATTACTGTATGATAACTTACTGGCCCAGCATCGCGCCGAAGAGTATCCTAAAATACTCTCACGCGCCCGTGCCATTGGTGCGATTTCATTAGGCTTATCTATGCTGCTTGGTGGCGTATTACAAGACACATGGTCTTGGAACAGTGTTTATATTTTTTTTGCGGCATCAAAGCTCATTGGAGCTGTTGTTGTGACATTCATTCCCGAAATGAAGCTCCCGGCGTTCTCACTGAATTTGAATAAAAAAAGTCACAAAATTAATGAAAAAACGGAGGGACATCTCACCTCGCTGATTAATTTTTTTCGGTCTAAAAAAGGCGCATTTCTTATACCTTTGTTTATTGGATATGCTTTATTCGAGCTTTCAACGATCCCCTTGTTCATCTATGGCCAACCCTTTTTTTCCATGCAGGGTTTAGAGGTACCTATCATCGCTGGCATTTATGCTGCTGTTGAAGCCCTGTCGGCATTAATGTTCATGGCTGCTGGCTTTTTTTGTTCTCGTTTTTCTCTCGGCATAATTGCTTTCTCTACCACCCTTATTGCCACCTTTCTTCTTTTCATTCTTTCATTGAATATCGGTACAACCACTTCGGTCGCAAGCTTCCTTCTAATCATGTCGCTCCCTGCCATATATGAAACCTCATACGAAACCTATATTCATGACAATATTGAGTCACACATCCGAGCATCGTGCCTATCTGTTGCGAACCTGGTTAACTCAGTTATTATCGGCATCTCCTATACTGTTTTCGGCGGTTTGTTGGATGCATATGGTTTTTCGGTGACGTTGATCATCGTTGCAGTCTCCTGTTTTGTTGGTTTATTGGGTGTAAGTACAACATTGCTGTCAAGTGGGCAAAAAGACCATTTAAAAAAACAAGAAGCTTGAATCGTCCCAGGTTTTCCACGGGGCCGTCGAGTCGTTGAACTATCGTGGTTTTAAATGGCAAATTTCAGCCAAGCCGTTGCTTCCCCAAGTGCATTCAAACATGCGCTTCAGTGCCACTTGAACACCTCTTGAACGACATCGCTGACAGACCGTGGAGCGTGAGGCCCGTGCCTCCCAGGCCGGGGGACCCGCTCCAGCACCTGGACGATTTTGCCCGTCTGATCATGGCGTACCAGTACAAAACGCGGCAAGGGAGCGCTGCTGACTGCACGCTTGCGAATAATCCTGACGGGCAAGTGTTCGGTAATGACACCACCTGTGGCCTTGGCCTTGTCAAGCGCCTGTTGAATCGCTTTCACATTTTCCTCGTACAACGGCCGGTTGTTTTTAGCCTGGTCCAGCAACGCAATGCCGAACAGGGTCGAGTCGGCGTTATGCGCCTGGGGCGCCTTGGCGAACAAGCTCAAGGTCGCCTCCTGCACCTCGTCACCCAAGTGGCGAAAATGTGTGGGGTCCGTGGTGTTCCCCAGGTTGAGCAGGTCTGCAATGTCCTCGCGTCCGCCTTTGATCGCGCCGGAATAGACATAATCCTCATCACCGGGAAAACCATGGGCCTGCTCGTGGATCAGGGTGTTGGCCAGGGCTTCGTCGCTGTTCCCCATGTAACGGTAATAGTCCGTGGCGCCGTCCACATTCACTTCAATGTATTTTTCCCGGAGGTTGCCCGCCTTGTAGCGACTATAGGACGACGGCAGGAGCTGGGCCTGCCACTCCGTGCCTTCGTTTTCGAGGAAGTTGATGTTGGAAAGATCCAGCTTGTCCAAATCCACTTTCATCGTGCGCTGCTTGCGCGTAAAGGCCGCCAAGGCTTCCTCGGAATCCGCGCCGAAGAAGGTTTTGCACACGAATTTGAGGTCTTTCTCGAACTGAGGATCGGACAACGCGCTCAAGGCACCATTGAGTCGCTCCCGGGCAATGGGCAGTGCTCGCTCAATGGCTTGACGGCTTTGCTCAAGGAGGGGTGTCGGGGCGGTCTCCAGAGTGGGTAGTTGAGCCGGGGCGTGCGGACGCGGTTGCTCACCGTCGACGGAAGGCCTGCGCATTTTCCGGGGACGTTCAATGGCAAAAGGCGGCGCGCCCAGTTGCTCCTTCATCGCGGTCTTCCAGGTCGCACGGAGCTCCCCCAGCGGCCTGCCAAGACGAAAAACAGGGCGGCTGCTCAACCATTCGTAGCCTGCCTGTAAGGGCTGCTCCAAACCCGCAACAGGATTGAACAGGTTATTGCTCAGCGCACCAAACGCTCTGGTGGCCGCCGACATCTTGGACAAGGCAGTCTCTGCCCGACTGACAGCCTGCGCCCCTTCCACAACCTCGCCAGCGACCACGGAGCCGATCATCACGGCGTCGAGCGCACAGCCGGTGAGCGCGCCCAGCTCGGTCTTCACGCGCCCGGAGGCGATGTCGTCGTAGCATCCCTTGAACGGAATAAGCAGGTCTTCAATGGTCTTGACCGCTTCCTGCGTGCGCGCCTCGAAACGCTCACGCGGCGTCGTGCCCATGGCGGAGTCCAGGAGTTCCTGGCGATTGAGCACCAGGTCATGGCGCCGTACATAGGCGGCAAAATCCCTGGTTTTCTGCGAAAAGTATCCGCCGTCTGCCAATGATCCGCGCCCGCTGCCGGCCGGCAGGGTTTCGCGCAAGGCGCGTATCTGTACCTCGGACTCCCCGGCCCCATGGCCGTCCGCGTGGGATTTCAGTTTCGTCACCCACACACGGGGCACCTGCGCTTCGCCTCGGGCCAGTGCCTTGAGGAAATCGGGACGCTCGAAGTACTCGCCCCTCAAGGGCCAAAACTCAAAACATTTCGCATTGTCACCCTGTCCCGCCTGGACGATAAAACCATAGCGCCCCTTTACCCGCTCCGTTTGTTCCGCCGCATCGCTGATGGCCTTTCCTTCGGCGGTGATGGACTCGCCCTCGACCCGGTAAAACGTCAGTTCTTCTCGCTCAAGCAGCTGTCGGTCCTGATAGGGCATTTTGCTGAACAGTTCCTTGAGACGTGTGGTGATGGCTGAGGTGAACGTGTCGCCCCCCGACTTTACCGAACGGTCGAGCATGTCTTTGGTAAACCGAAGCCGATTAAAACCCGCCTGCAGGTCGGCGAGCTCTCCGCCCGTTTCTGCCGTAGTCCCGCCAAAGGGACCGTTGGCCACTTTTTGCGCATACTCACCGTTCTTCAACGCCCCCATCATATGCAGGTCGATCAAGCTCAATTCATGGGAGGGATCAGCCATGAAAAAAGGCATCGGATAGGTATCTCTCTGCACGGGCTTATCCAAGTCTCGCCCTGGGAACACCGCCTTGAGGTCCGCCTGGGCCAAGGCTCTGCGCGTCACGGGAGGGGTCTGCAGGACCGCAGTGGCCTTTTGCGTGGTCTGGATATAGTCCTTGTATTTGCCCGCGCTCTTGCGCAGATCTTCCACGGTGTAACGGTCATCGGCACGGCCCGCGATCACGCCATTGAGCACGCCCCAATCCAGCAACGGATCTGCCTCGGCCGCCTGGAACAACGGCACCAGTGGGGGTGCCGGAGGCTGGAGAGCCGCGCGCTCCAGCACTTGAGCATAGGTCAGGGTCCGACTCGATCCTGGCGCGAGGGCTTCAAGCAGGGCAACGGTTTTCCTCAACACCAGCCAGGCGGGAGAACCGATATGCACGGTGTCGGGGATATCCCGCACCAGAAACTCCGGCGCGACAGTCGCCAGGAATAGATGGCTGACAACCTCCACGGCGTCCGGACTCACGCCTTTGTTCTGCACCAGGTGCATGTGCAGGTCTTTGCTGGCATCGGCCATCTTGAGCCCGGCATTTTGCAGCGAGTACAGGTCATACCCCGCCACGTGATTTCTCTGCTGCCCCAGGTGGGGATCAATACGCAACAGATGGGCGGTGACCTGCAACTGATTGAGCTGCTGTTTGCGCAAACCATCGTGGGGAGCGTTCAGCCCTTCCAGCAAACGGTGCTGGCGGTACACATTGAGATTCTTCTGGCTGCGTAACCGCCCAAGGATGTGCGCATCGACATCACCGGAAAGAGGCTGCTGTTTATCCAGCCACTGCGGGCCGACGAAGCGTTCAAAGGACCCAACCAGCGTTTGGCGGTCTTGCTGGCTCAGTTTCAGCGGCGAGTCCAGCGCCAGCCAGGGCCCGGTATAGTTGCCCATCGGCGGGCTGGAGGGAAGCGGATGGCGCTGCCAGCCAATCAGGTTGCGAATGACCTTGGCCGAGCGCGGGACATCCTGCCCGTCGGCGTTGGGTAGCGTCACGCGCAGCATCTGCAATGCATCGACTTCGCCCGTGGAATGGAGGATATGTCCGGTGGTTTGCGCCATGTCCAACAGCGTGTCGAAGCGTTTCTTCAAGCCTGGCCGGGCGGATACAGGCTCGCTCAAATCGATCCAGCGCCCTGCACTGTCCAATACCTCCAAGCGTCCATCGAAGATGCGTAGATGGGCGGTCTGGCTGTCGATTCCATATTTTTCCCAGGCCGCCTGCATGCCTGGACGATTTGCCAAAGCGGCCAGGGCCTTGCGCCCACGCTGTACATCGGTCGCCAGCGTGGATCTCGTGACGCTTGAAAAGCGGATCTCCGCGAGGTCGATAGTGTCCTGATCCGCCTTGCCCTGCACGTGGCGCTCCAAGGCAGCGATCCAGCGTTCCTTATTTCTGGCTTCCAGTATCGCCGTGTCGAGCAGGGCTTGCGAAAAATCGCTGATGCCCTGCAATTGGCCGGGGATGTGATGAACCAGCGTCGAAGGGCGCAGCAAAGGCTCCGGACGGATGACCTCTGGGGAACTATCTGGCTGAATCCCGGTGGCCGTGGATGGAAAACCCACTGCAACGGGTTCAGGCGTAGCAACGACCTTGGACATCAGGAGAACTCGCTTTCACGATTGAAGAGTGTCTACCCTGCCCCGGAAAACGAATGGATGGGATCGGAAAAGTCCTGGCCGCCAGCAGCCTGTGCGCGACTCAACGAGGTTCCCCCAGGATCAAACTGCGGTAATGCCCAGGATTGGACCCCACCCACTTGCGAAACGCCTTATAAAACGAACTGGTATCGGCAAACCCCAACCGCGCCGCGATCTCGGCAAAGCTGATCTGCGGTTCGGCCAGCCACACAATCGCCAACTCCTTGCGCACGCTGTCCTTGAGCCCCTGGTAGCTCTGCCCTTCTTCCGCCAGGCGGCGGCGCAGCGTGGAAGCGGAGATACACAGCGTGGCCGCAAGGCCCTCGGTCTCAGGCCAGGTGTCGGGAGGCATTTGCCGCAGGTCGTGCTTGATGCGTGTAGCCAGGCTGTCGGGGTTGCGGTATTTGACCAGGATGTTGGCCGGCGCATGGCCGAGGAAGCGCTTGAGTTCTTCCGGGCTGCGCTTGATCGGCAGGTCGAGGCAGTCGGCGGAGAAGATCATCCGCGTGCGTGGCCGATCAAAACGCAGGTTGTCGGAAAACATCACCTGGTAGTCATCGCAAAAGTCCGGCTGCGGGCAGCGCAGTTCGATGGCCAGGATCGGGATGCGCCGGCCTGCCAGCCAGCAGGCGACGCCGTGCACGATCATCCAGTAGGTGAAATAGGTGAATGCGCGCTTGGGCGCTGGCTCGGGTTCTTGCAACACAATTTCCGCCAGGCTCTGTTGGCGCACCAGCTGGGCTGGCAGGTGTTCCAGCATCAGCGAGAGGAACCCCAGGCCGGTTTGCAGGCCCGCTGCCAGGCTGGGCTGTGCAATGGCGGCGCGACAAAGGAACTCGAGGCTACCGGACTTGAGCTTGCGCGGGTCCATGCCGAAGAACTCATCGTCCATGCGCCTGGCCAGCAGACGCCACAAACGGGCGTAGGCGGTGGCCGGAACGCGGGCCACGGCCTGTTCCAGCAATGCCGGATCGATCCCGACCTTGCTCAGGGCTTCGACGGTGGCCGGCCCCGGTGCGCAGCTCTGCAACAAGGCTTCGCGCACGAGATGGATGGAGATGGTGTCTTTTTCCGACATGGGAGGTTGGGCAATCCGGCGGCACTCGAGATGCCGTGCATCATAAGGTGGGTTGCGATTCGCCACCACCGTTCAGCCATTGTTCAGCAAACGTCAAGTTTTCCTGTTTAGCAATGAGTATCATTATGTTACAACTTAGCTTCCTACCTACTTAAGCTGCGGTGCCCGATGCTTGTTCCCTTTTTAATCATGCTGCGCGAAGGCATTGAAGCGGCGCTGATCGTCGGCATCATCGCCAGTTACCTGCAACAAACCGGCCGCGGCCAGTGGATGCCCGCCGTATGGATCGGCGTGTTCCTCGCCGCGGCCCTGGCCTTGCTGGTGGGCGGTGGCCTGGAACTGGTCAGTGCCGAGTTTCCGCAGAAGCAGCAGGAATTGTTCGAGGGCATCGTCGGCCTGGTCGCCGTGGGCATCCTCAGCTCCATGGTGTTCTGGATGCGCAAGGTCGCGCGCTCCATCAAGCATTCGCTGCACGCCTCCCTTGACCAGGCGTTGACCGGTTCCAAACACCAGGTCACGGCGCTGATCCTCATGGTGTTCTTTGCCGTCGCTCGTGAAGGCCTGGAAACCGTGTTCTTCCTGCTGGCTGTGTTCCAACAGAGCGAAGGCCCAGGCGCACCGATTGGCGCCCTGCTCGGCCTGGTCCTGGCGATCATCGTCGGCTTCCTGATCTACACCGGCAGCATGCGCCTGAACCTCGGTGCGTTTTTCCGCTGGACCGGCCTGTTCATCCTCGTGGTCGCCGCCGGCATCCTCGCCAATTCGGTGCAAGCCCTGCATGAAGCGGGCGTGTGGAACCACTGGCAGACCGTGCTGTTCGATTTCAGCGCCGAGCTGCCGATGGACAGCCCGCTCGGTTCGGTACTGGCCGGCATGTTCGGCTACCAGGAAGCGCCGACCGTCAGCACCCTGGGCGCCTATCTGATGTATCTGGTGGTGGCGCTGGTGATGTTTTTCCTGCCCGCGGCACCGCCCAAGCCTGCCGCCAGCCCTTCTTCCGTTTCCAGCCAGTAAGGACCGTCTCTTGTCCAACCCAACGCCTCAACCCGCTTCGCCCCCCCGCGCCCTGCGCTGGGCGGTAGCCGGCTCGGTGGTCGTGATGATCGCCGCCGGTGGCCTGTTCTATTACGCCTCGCAGCTGGCGGCCAGCAAGCGCCAGACCAACCACGATGAAATCGCCGTGACCATCCATGGTCATGCCTGCGAGCCCAATGCACTGACGGTGCCGGCCGGCCGTGCGAGCTTTCGCATCATCAACCGCTCTGACCGGGCGGTGGAGTGGGAAATCCTCGACGGCGTGCTGGTGGTCGAAGAGCGCGAAAACATCGCCCCCGGCCTGAGCCAGGTGATCAACGCCAACCTGCTGCCAGGCGACTATGCGATCACGTGCGGCCTGCTGAGCAACCCGCGCGGCACCCTGCATGTGACGCCAACCGCAGAATCCGACGCCCAGGCCAAGGCCAAGCCGTCGATGGTGGCGTTTATCGGCCCGCTGTCGGAGTTTCGCGTGTACCTGAGCAGCCAGGGCAGTGCCCTGGTCAAGGCCGTGACCGCCCTGCAACAGGCGATCGACGCCGGTGACCTGGCCCAGGCGCAAGCGCTGTACGTGCCGGCCCGTGAGGCTTACCAACGTCTGGCCCCGGCCTCGCAGCGCCTGGCCGAGCTGGACAACGCCATCAACGCCCGGGCCGATTACTTTGAAAAACGTGAGCAAGACCCGGCCTTCAGCGGCTTCCATCGCCTCGAATACAGCCTGTTCCAGCAACGCAGCCTTGATGGCCTGGGGCCGATTGCGCAGCGCCTGGTCACCGATGTCACCCGCCTCAAACAGCAGTTGCTGGCGCAGTCGCTGCCGCCGGAACAACTGGTGAGCATCGTGGTGCGCAACCTCAACAGCCTGGCGGATGTACGCGCCATCAGCGGTGAAGAAGAGCGCTACAGCCATGTCGACCTGAATGGTTTCGCCGCCAACCTGGAAGCCGCGCACAAGGTGGTCGAACTGATGCGTCCGCTGCTGACCAAGTCCGCCGCCGACCTGCTGCCGACAGTCGACAGCGCCCTCGCCGCCTTCGATGCCGAGCTCCAGGGCTTCAAGCTCGACAAAGGCTACGCCACGTATGACAGCGTTACCGCCGATCAGCGCAAGCAGATCGCCGACAAGGCCAAGGCTCTGGCCGCCGCACTCGATGGAATCGACCCCGCCCTTGGCCTTTCCGGCCTGCAGTGAAGACGACCGCACACATGAGTGATTCAGAACAGTTTTCAGCACAACGTCGCCGTGTCCTCCTGGGCATGGCCGCCACCGGTGCCGCCATCGCCGGCAGCACCCTGACCTGCCCGGCCATGGCGGCCGCCGCCGAGCAAGTCACCACCGCACCGCGCAGCGACAAGACCCAGGACCACCACGATTTTTTCGGCCAGCACCAGAGCGGCATCGTCACCCCACGCCCGGCCTGCGGCATGCTCGTGGCGTTCGATGTCCTGGCCAGCGACCGCGAAGACCTGGAGCGCCTGTTCCGCACCTTGAACGAGCGCATCGGCTTCCTGATGACCGGCGGCACCGTACCCCAGGTCGACCCGAAGCTGCCGCCCACCGATTCCGGCATCCTCGGCCCGGTGGTCACGCCGGATAACCTGACCATCACCGTGTCCGTCGGCGCATCGTTGTTCGATGAGCGCTTCGGTCTGGCCGCCGTCAAACCCAAGCGCCTGATCCGCATGGTGGGCTTCCCTAACGATGCGCTGGAACCGGCGCAGTGCCACGGCGACCTGAGCCTGCAATTCAGCTCCAACACCCCGGACACCAATATCCACGCCCTGCGCGACATCGTGAAGAACCTGCCCGACCTGCTGCTGGTGCGCTGGAAGCAGGAAGGCAGCGTGCCGCCCCAGGCACCGGCCAAGCCCGGCGAACCGGCACAAAGCGCGCGCAACTTCCTGGGTTTCCGCGACGGCTCGGCCAACCCGAACTCCAACGACAACAAGGCCATGGACCAGATTGTGTGGGTCCAACCCGGCAGCGACGAACCCAGCTGGGCGGCCCATGGCAGCTATCAGGCGGTGCGCATCATCCGCAACTTCGTTGAGCGCTGGGACCGCACGCCGCTGCAGGAGCAGGAAAGCATCATCGGCCGCGTGAAGACCAGCGGCGCCCCCATGGATGGCCAGAAAGAATCCCAGGTGCCCGACTACAGCAAGGACCCGGAAGGCAAGCTGACCAAGCTCGATGCCCATATCCGCCTGGCCAACCCGCGCACCCCTCAGACCCAGGCCAACCTGATCCTGCGTCGGCCGTTCAACTACTCCAACGGCGTCAATAAAAACGGTCAGCTGGACATGGGGCTGTTGTTCATCTGCTACCAGGCTGATCTGGAGAAAGGCTTTATCAGCGTGCAAACCCGGCTCAACGGCGAACCCCTGGAGGAATACCTCAAGCCGGTCGGCGGCGGGTATTTCTTCACCTTGCCGGGGGTCACGGGGCCCAAGGATTTCATCGGGCGCACGCTGCTCGCTGCAACGCCTTTTCAAACCACTGCCCACACCTAAAACAAACCAGAGCGGAACACGTCCCATGAAGAAGTCGACTATCGCGTTGTCGTTGTTAATGACCCTTTCGCCGCTGGCAGCGTTTGCCGCTACCGCGCCGTTGGACCTGGTAGGCCCGGTGTCGGACTACAAGATCTACGTCACCGAAGAAATCGGCGAACTGGTCACCCAGACCCAGGCGTTCACCGACGCCATCAACCAAGGCGACCTGGCCACCGCCAAGAAGCTCTACGCGCCGACCCGTGTGCACTATGAGTCCATCGAGCCGATCGCCGAGCTGTTCAGCGACCTGGATGCATCGATTGACTCCCGGGTCGATGACCACGAAAAAGGCGTGACCGCCGAAGACTTCACCGGTTTCCACCGCATCGAGTACGCGCTGTTCTCCCAGAACACCACCAAAGGCCTGGAAGCCCTGACGGCCAAGCTCAACACTGACGTCAACGACCTGAAAACCCGTGTCGACGGCCTGACCTTCCCGCCGGAGAAAGTCGTCGGCGGGGCCGCTGCGTTGCTGGAAGAAGTTGCCGCCACCAAGATCTCCGGTGAAGAAGACCGCTACAGCCACACCGACCTGTATGACTTCCAGGGCAACATCGACGGTGCGAAGAAAATCGTCGACCTGTTCCGTGGCCAGATCGAGAAACAGGACAAGGCTTTCCTGGCCAAGGTCGACAAGAACTTCGCCAGCGTGGACAAGATCCTGGCCAAGTACAAGACCAAGGACGGCGGCTTCCAGACCTATGACAAGGTCAAGGAAAACGACCGCAAGGCGCTGGTGGGCCCGGTCAACACCCTGGCCGAAGACCTGTCGACCCTGCGCGGCAAGCTGGGCCTGAACTGATACGACCTCCCGCGCCTGGCGCGGGAGGTCGTCGGCTCAACGGGTTGGCTCGAAGCCGTTCAGTGGCGTGCCGAAAGGCGCGCCGCTGCGCGGGTCAATCGCATACCAGCGGCCGTTGTATGGCGTGGCGTGCATGTCGACCTCCCGATAACGCCCCGCCTTGCCCGCTGTCGGTGTCACCACGGGCGCCTCCGCGCCGCTCGCCTGCCCGGCTGCAACCAGCAGATACGCACGCAATTTCTCCTCGGCGGTCACCAGGTGTGGGACCGTCTTGCCCCACTTCATTGCCCCACCCGCCAGCAACGCCGGCAGTTTTACCAGTCCCTTGGTCGCGGCATTGATCATCTGCGGGTAACCATCCAGCGGGTTCAGCGCCGCACTGGTAAACAAACCGGACTGCTTGATGAAGTCAAATGCTCGATCGCTGAAACTCGCTCCAGCTTTCACCTGGGGCACTGCAATCGCCGATGGCTTGAGTCGTGTAACAAGCTGGGTCAGGCGGCTGGGCACCAGGGCCCTGGCAGAGCGGATCAGCGCCCGGGCCTGGCTACCCGCACCAATGGCCACGCCGACTACATCCAGTGCCAGGTTGGTCAGACCTGCGCTGATATTGCCTTGTTTGAACTCCTGATACGCCCCCACGAACGGCACGAACCCCAATAGAAAGGCATGATCGCGTGCCCGCGCCTCACGATGCTTCTCCAGCGGCAGTGACTCGCTTGCGCGTTGCAACATGCTTTCGGTGGGCTCGTAAAAGTTGTCCTGGGCGATCCTGTTGACGATGCTCGCTGTTTTTCGCGAACTGTAGGTGTCCGGGACGAACGATTCCGGCGTATGGCTGAGAGGTAATTCTCGCGCAGCAAATGCGCCGCCCAACGCCGACACGATCACCGCCTGGAACGCTGGGTTGGGATCAGGATGGGAGCCGTTGGCATAGGCGTCCAAATCAAGGTTCATCTGCGCGCCGCGCACCACCGGTAAATACACCAGGCCGTGGGGTGATGGAAAACCCTCGCGGTGAATGACGCCGTCGAGCTCCATCGCGTCGGGTAGATCCGTACGCTTGATGATCTTGCCGTTGGCGAACACCTCGAAATGCACGACCGTGGGTCCATGCTCAACGCGCATCAGGGTGCCGTGGCGCGCCCTGCTGGCGTCTTTGAGTGCGTCGGTCTCCTTGGCCTGGATCTCCCCGGTTTCCCGGCGCAAGGTGAAAAGTTCGACCTTGCCCAGTTCAAGCAACTTGCGATCCTCCAGAGGCAACTCGGCAAACATCAGCTTAAGCTTGGTGGCGTACGCGTCCTGGAGCTTTTTCCGGTGCTGGAGCACCGAGTTTTCCAGCAACTTATCCAGCTCGGGCAGACGGCGAATACGTGTATCGAGCCTGGCCCGCGCCGCCTCGGTTACCTGGGGGGGCCGCGCGTGCTGGTAAGGCGTTTTCGCCGCCGCCGGGAAAGCAGGCATGTCGTCACTGAGCACCCATTTGCCCGGTGCCAGGTCGCCGGTCATATAGGTCTCCACCAACGAGCGGGTGTGCGGTTCCGAGATCGGCAGGTTGCGACGATCCTCTGCACTGGCCACATGCACGGTCATGCCTTCCACTTCGGCCTGGGTGATACCAGGAAGCACGCGCAGCAATTCCTTGATCGCCAGCGCCTTGCGCGTCGGCAGTTCACTGCTCGCAGCCGTGAAGGCGGTGGCGACGTCTTCGCGCTGGCGGAAAAATACCCGCGCAGCCTCCTGGATATCCCCCGACGAGTATTCACCGTCACTGCGCTGCCTGATACAGCCGTTCAACACCCCCCAATCAGCGATGACTTTCAAGGCATTGAGTTGCATCAGCGTCGCCTGCGCGTCACTGACGGGTTCCAGGGTGGTCAAGTCGGTGACCTGCTGTTCATTCATCATCCTCGACGTCCCTGGCGCATTGTGATCGGCCAATGCGCAGCCCAGGCGCAGCTCCATCCAGGCCGGCGTGCCGATACTCACGGACTCGGGCACGTCGCGCACGAGCATTTCCGGCGCCGCCTGCGCCAGGCACACCTGGGCAGCCAACACCGCCAGCTTGGGTTCCAGGCCTTTGTTGTGCTGAAGGTGGCGCTCGATATCACGGCGTACCTGACTGAACGAGCGCCCCATGTTCGTTGGCTGGTAGATCGAATAGCCAGCCACTTCCCCGGGCTTGTCGGACATCGAGGGATCGACGTGCAGCTTGATCGCGGCGGTTACCAGTTGCTGGAGCAGCGTCCTGGGCAGCGTCGAGTTAGCGCCCTGGCCCACCTGCCAGCGCAGCGCGCCAGCCATTTGCTCGCCGAACGCCAAGGCATCCGGGCTGTCCAGCAGCCTGTCCAGGTGAGCCTGCGGGTCGGCCTGCAACGCCTGCAATGTGACCCCGGACAATGCGCTGAACCCACGAGCCAGGGGACCGCGCAGGCGGATGTCGGCCATGGTGCCCATGTGCTTTTGATCGTCTGCGGTCAAGGTGCCCGGCTTCCAGTCCCGGGGCAACAACGCGCCGTAGTCCCCCAATGGCGGCGGCGTTGGCAAGGCAGTGCGCAACCAGGCAACCAGGTTGCGCGTTTCACTCACGGTACGCGCCGAGCCCAAGCCCTTGAAATCCAGGAGCTGGCGCATGTCGTAGCGTGGCGTCGAGTACAGGGCGTTGCCCAAGGGCACGCTGAGCGCCGCCAGTGCCTCGAGCTCATCGTTCAGTTCCGGTACGGCTTCCACATAGCGGGTCAGATTCACCCAACCGCCTACCGGACTCAGGCGCTCAAGCCTGCCTTCAGACACCCTGAATGGCGCACCGGCCCAGGCAAAGCCCTCCTGCTCCAGCAGGCGAACCATTTGCGGGCACGTGACAAACCGCTGCAAACGCTCCACCGCAGCCTGGCTATGCCGGGGCAATGACGATGCCGGTGAAAGCTCGGTCTCATGATCCGACCAGTCCGTACGCGCAGTGTCCGGCAGTTCTTCAAGTTCTGCTTCAAGGCGATCGGCCAGGGCAAGGCGCTCCTCCAGTTCGCTGATCACTTGCCAGGTCTGCTCAAGGTTGCCGGCAGTGATCTGGCCGAGCCCTTGGCGCGGCAGCCACAATGCGTCGTCTGACCCGATAAAAGGCAGCCCCTGGTCCGAGGGGTCCAGCAGTTCTCGAATCGGCCTCAGGGTGCGGGAAACTTCGTTCCAGCCGGAGTTATCGGTCAGGCTGAATCTGACGGCGCTGCGTACACCATTATGGTTGGCATAACCCTCGATATGATCGCGGTGAAAGGTCAGGGTCGCAGGTTCAAGGCGCTGCTCGGCAATCCACTGTTGCAACGCTGGTCGGTTCAGCAGGTGTTGGTACAAGCGCGTTGCCATGCCCGGACTGCTGTCCGGCGGCACCTCGACCATCGTGTAGCCGCTGCTTTCAGCGGCGGCAACGCGCTCAGCCAACTGAGTGTCGGCGGCGGCAGTGCGGGCCTGATCCCGGGGAGGCAGTCGCGTCCACGGGCCAGCCGCGGCCGGCGTTGCATCGGCAGTGGATCGCCGCCTGCGCAGGGCGGGTGGTTGAGTCGGTATGGGATCAGGCGCAGCAGGCACTGCGCTGGGTGGGGTGGGAAACTCCGGAACGGATGGGCGGCTGTGAGGCAGTAGCATCAACATAGTCATCGCTCTCTCGGATGAGTCCATTAAGAATGGATCCGTCCATCCGTGAACGGTGAGAGGCACTGTAAAGACGCTTATCCCAGGCTGGATATAGGAACTGTCCGATACCCTCTACGATTGCATTGCTGATGATTTCACAAGGCGACTTAAAGGATTCGGTACAGCAATCGCTCAATCCTCACCCGGCTGACGCGACGCAGGAACTTGCCCACCGCCTGCGGATAATCCACCAGGGTTTGCAAGTCCTGGTAACGCTCGATCCGCGTGGTGTGCTGGAAGATCTGCGCCAGTTCCGTGCGTCGCGGCTCCAGCCACTGGCCTTGGGGGTCATCGACGAGCAAGGCGTTTTCCAGGTCGAGACGAAACGCCCGTGGGTTGAGGTTGTTGCCGGTGAGCAAGGTGTAGCGCTGATCGACCCACATGCCCTTGAGGTGGTAGGTGTTGTCGCCGTCGCGCCATAGGTGCAGGTTCAACTGGCCGCTGTCGATCACCGGTTGATGACGCTTGGCAAAGCGGCGCAGGCTGATTTCATACAGGTACGGCAGTGCCGAGATCACCTTGAAGGGTTCGCTGGGCGGGATGTAGAAATCGTTGGCGGTCTTGTCGCCGACGATGATGTCGACCTTCACCCCACGCGCCAGGGCGCGGTTGATCTCCCGGGTCACCGGCAGCGGCAGGTTGAAGTACGGCGTACAGATGGTCAGTTGGTGCTGGGCGCTGGCGATCAGCTCGAGGATCACGCGGTTCAACGGGTTGTTCTTGCCCACGCCGAGCAACGGGCTGACAGACAGGTGGCCGTTGGGCAACTGCCCTGCCGTGGTGTCGTAGGCCGCGTGCTTGAGACGGCTGCGCAGGTCGCCGATGTCGTTGCGCAGGCTGCGGGTGGTCGGCGGGTTGGGCAGGTCGAGGCGGTGCACGGCCTTGGAGGTCACCAGGCCGTGTTCCACCAAGTGCTGCATGGAATCCGCCAGGGGCTGGCTGTGGATCAGGTGGTAACGGTCGAAGCGGTATTTATCGAACTTGTGCAGGTACACGTTGTTCAGGCTGGCACCGCTGTACAACACGCTGTCATCGATCACAAAGCCCTTGAGGTGCAGCACACCGAACAGCTCGCGGGTTTGCACCGGTACGCCGTACACCGGCACTTCACTGGCATGGCGCTGCGTCATGGCCTGGTACCAGGCGCTGTTGCCCGGTTGCTTGCCGGCGCCGATCAGCCCGCGCTGGGCGCGCAGCCAGTCGACTACCACCACGATGTCCAGTTCCGGCCGTGCGGCCTTGGCGGCGTGCAGGGCGTCGTAGATCTCCTGCCCTGCCTCGTCCTGCTGCAGGTACAACGCGACGATGTAGATGCGGCGGGTGGCCGTGGCGATGTTCTCCAGCAGGCAGCGACGGAAAGCGTCAGCGCCGGACAGCACGTCAATGGCGTCGGGAGTCAGGGGAAAACCGCGCAGTTTGGGCAACAGGGAGCGTTTGAAGAACGACGGCATAAGGCTCGCAATGGGTCGAATCCGAAGAGGCCCCGAGCTTACACCATGGGGGTGCTCAGGTCTCGCAGTGGCAGAGAGTAAAATTCTTGTTGACCAAGAAGAACGATCGTTCTACTTTTCAAGCCATGAACGATATGACTCATAACGAAACACGCGACATTATCCTCGACGTCACCGAGAAGTTGATCTATCGCCACGGCATCGCCGCCACCGGCATGGACTTCCTGGTGAAAACCGCCGGCGTCTCGAGAAAAAGCATTTACCGTTACTTCGCCAATAAAGATGAGCTGGTGATCGCGGCCCTGCAGCGCCGTGACGAGCGCTGGATGCACTGGCTGCGCGGCGAAGTGGAGCGCGTCGATGGCAGCGGCGCACGCTTGCTGGCGCTGTTCGACGCGCTCAAGGCCTGGTTCGGCTCGGCGGATTTTCGCGGCTGCGCCTTTATCAACACCAGTGGTGAAACCGGCGACCCGCACGACCCGGTCCGCCTGCTGGCCAAGGCCCATAAACAGAAACTGTTCGAGTACGCATTCGAACTGTGCCAAGCACATGGTACCCCCGACCCCGAACGGCAGGCCGCGCAACTGCTGATCCTGATCGATGGCGCCATTACCGTTGCCCTGGTCATGGGTGATTCAACAGCTGCCGATAATGCGCAATGCATGGCGCGAACGTTATTGGGACTGTGAACGCACCCGCCTGGCAACTTTCGATAACGCTGTATGGTTTTAAGGAGCCGCCTGATGTCATCTACCGCAGAAACACGTCCGCCCTTGCCGCCGTTTACCCGTGAATCGGCGATTGAAAAAGTGCGCCTGGCCGAAGACGGCTGGAATTCCCGCGACCCGCACCGGGTGTCGCTGGCTTACACCCTGGACACGCAATGGCGTAACCGTGCCGAATTCGCCCATGACCGCGAAGAGGCCAAGGGTTTTCTCACGCGCAAATGGGCCAGGGAGCTGGATTATCGGCTGATCAAGGAGCTATGGGCCTTTACCGACAACCGCATCGCCGTGCGCTATGCCTACGAATGGCACGACGACTCGGGTAACTGGTTCCGCTCCTATGGCAATGAGAACTGGGAATTCGACGAGAACGGCCTGATGGCCAATCGTTTCGCGTGCATCAACGACCTGCCGATCAAGGAGAGCGAACGCAAGTTCCACTGGCCGCTGGGACGGCGCCCGGATGATCATCCGGGGTTGTCCGAACTCGGGCTTTGACTGAAGCCGCAAGCTTGAAACTTCAAGCTTGCGGCTCATTGCTCAATCCTGATTGAGGCCCACCCGATACAGCACGCCATCGTCCTCATCCGTCAGCACATACAGAAAGCCATCCGGCCCCTGCCGCACATCGCGAATGCGTGCCTTCAAGCCGCCCAGCAAGCGCTCCTCATGGATAACCTTGTCGCCATCGAACTGCAGACGAATCAGTTCCTGGCTGGCCAGCGCACCGATGAACACGTTGTGCTGCCACGCCTTGAACCGGTCGGCGTCGTAGAAGGCCATGCCACTGATGGCCGGTGATTTCTCCCACACATGGTGGGGCGCTACGGTGCCTTCTGCGGTCTTGCCCTTGGCCTCGGGAATCGGTGTCAGCGAATAGTTGATGCCGTGAGTCGCCAGCGGCCAGCCGTAGTTCTTGCCGCGCTCGATAATGTTGATTTCATCACCGCCGCGCGGCCCGTGTTCGTTTTCCCAGAGCGTGCCACTCCATGGGTTCAGCGCCAGCCCTTGCGGATTGCGCTGGCCGTAGGACCAGATCTCGGAACGTACCCCGGCTTGACCGACAAACGGGTTGTCATCGGGCACGCGGCCATCCGGGTAGATCCGTACGACTTTGCCCTGCAGCTTGTCCAGGTCCTGGGCGGTCGGGCGGTCGTTGTTTTCCCCCAGGGTCACGAACAGGTAGCCATCGCGGTCGAAGGCCAGGCGCGAACCGAAGTGGTTGCCGGTGGAGAGTTTCGGCTCCTGGCGCAGGATCACGTTGAAATCGGTCAAGCCACTCATGTCCTTAGCCAGGCGCCCGCGCCCCACTGCGGTGCCGGCCGTACCGCCCTTGCCACCGCCTTCGGCGTACGTCAGGTAGACCATGCGGTCCTGCTTGAAGTCCGGCGACAGCACCACATCGAGCAAACCGCCCTGCCCCTTGGCCCACACCTCAGGCACGCCGGTCAACGGCGCAGACAGCTTGCCGTCCGGACTGACAAGGCGCAGGCGCCCCGGACGCTCGGTCACCAGGAACCCTTGCTGGTCGGGTAGAAACGCCACGGCCCACGGGTGATCGAGGCCTTTGGCGATCGGGGTCGCGGTGATGCTGCCTTGTTCACTGGGGAACTGCTGCCCATCGGCGGCATAAACGGCCGTCTGCGCAAGCAGGGTGGTGGCGCACAGGGTGGCGAGCAGGGTTTTGCGTATAAACATAAGACAGCGTCCTTACCGGCGATTGCCGTTGGCATCATAGGTGGGGGCTTTGGAGTCGGTGGCTGGGCGGCTGGGGGCCGCATCGCGTTGCGGGTAGCGATTGCCGATACCACCGTTTTCCAGGGTCGGTGCGCGCGGCGTCGGCACGGTCTGAATACCACGCACCGCCGGCGTATTGGGCTGGGTGCCCTGCATGCTGTTGGGATTGGCCCGGTGGATCGGGCCGGTATTGGAATCGCTTCTGCCGGGCAGGTTTTGCGCGAGGGCAACTGGCCCAAGTGCCAGGCCCAACACCAGCACCGCGAGATGACGCACACAACTGTTCATGACAAAGCCTCTCTGGGGCGAGGAGTACGTGCTTTCGATACCACGCTACGCCCTGGGTTCGGCTTTCGTAACTAAATAGTTTCTGATCAGGTGTAACGAGATCTGTCCGCGCATCTGCCCGGCGAAACTTTTCACGCAGCCTTCGAGTCACCAGAACACAGCTTCTTGTTAAGGAATCGCACGTATGCCACGGGCAATCTGGAAAGGCGCCATCAGTTTCGGCCTGGTTCATATTCCGGTATCGCTGGTCTCGGCCACGTCCGCCCAGGGCGTGGATTTCGACTGGCTGGACAAGCGCAGCATGGACCCGGTGGGCTACAAACGCATCAACAAGGCCACGGGCAAGGAGGTCTCCAAGGAGAATATCGTCAAGGGCGTGGCGTTTGAGAAGGGTCGCTATGTGGTGCTCAGTGAAGAGGAAATTCGCTCGGCCCACCCTAAATCGACCCAGACCATCGAGATCATCGCCTTCGTCGACAGTGACCAGATCCCGCTGCCGAACATCGACACCCCCTACTTCCTGGCCCCGGACAAACGCGGTGGCAAGGTCTACGCGCTGCTGCGCGAAACCCTGAACAAAACCCGCAAGGTCGCCCTGGCCAACGTGGTGCTGCATACCAAGCAGCACCTGGCGGCAGTGATGCCCCTGGAGTCGGCGCTGGTGCTGGTGATGCTGCGCTGGCCCGCCGAGGTGCGCGGCCTGGATGAACTGGAACTCCCCAGCGACGTGACCAAACCGAGCCTGGCCAAGGGCGAGCTGGACATGGCCAAGCGTCTGGTGCAAGACATGAGTGCAGACTGGCAGCCCGAGGACTATCGCGACAGTTTTCAGGAAAAAATCATGGCGCTGGTGGCGAAGAAGGCCAAGGCCGGCAAGATCGAAGACGTCGAATCCCAGGAAGGCAGCGACGAGCGCAAGTCCGCCGATGTGATCGATTTGACCGAGCTGCTCAAACGCAGCCTGGCCGGCAAACCGACGACGAAAAAACCGGCGGCAAAAAAAGCCGGCAAAAAGGCCTCTTGAGCCTGCCATCTACAGGAGAACCCCATGGCAAAGCCCCTGAGCGAATACAACCGTAAACGCGATTTCGAGGTCACCGCCGAGCCATCAGGCAGCTCACCGGGCCGTAAACGCAAGGCATCGGCACTGAGCTTCGTGATCCAGAAGCACGATGCGCGCAACCTGCATTATGACTTCCGCCTGGAACTGGACGGCGTGCTGCTTAGTTGGGCGGTGCCCAAAGGCCCGAGTCTGGACCCGAGCCAGAAACGCTTGGCTGTCCATGTTGAAGATCATCCCATCAGCTATGGCGGATTCGAGGGCAGTATCCCGGCCGGCCAATACGGCGCCGGCGACGTGATCGTGTGGGACCGCGGTGTGTGGAAGCCCCACGACGACCCGCACAAGGCCTATGCCGCCGGCAAACTCAAATTCACCCTGGTCGGTGAGAAGCTCTCGGGTGACTGGGCGCTGGTGCGTACGCGCCTCAAGGGCAGCGGCGACAAGGAACAGTGGCTGCTGATCAAGGAAAAAGACCAACAGGCACGCCCCGCCGCCGACTACGACATTGTCCAGGCCCAACCCAAAAGCGTGCTCAGCGGCGCATCCGTGGGCAAAACCAAGCCCAAACCACGCGCAAAAACACAGAAAGCCACAGCCGCCTTACCCGATCAATTCGCGCCGCAATTGGCAACCCTGGTTGACCGCGCGCCCGAGGGCGATTGGCACTACGAAATCAAGTTCGACGGTTACCGCATGCTCGCCCGCATACGCGACGGCGAGGTTCGCCTGTTCACGCGTAACGGCCACGACTGGACCGAACGCCTGCCACGCCAGGCCAAGGCCTTGCACGCCCTCAAGCTCAAGGACAGCTGGCTCGATGGCGAGGTGGTCAGCCTCAATGGTGATGGCCTGCCGGACTTTCAGGCGCTGCAAAATGCCTTTGATATCGGCCGCAGCCTGGACATTGTCTACTACCTGTTCGACGCGCCGTTTTTAAACGGCAGCGATCAGCGCCAGGCGCCGCTGGAGGAGCGTCGCGCCGCGCTCAAAGACGCCTTGTCCGGCAGCCGCAGCAAACTGCTGCGCTTCTCCGAAGCGTTTGCCGCCAACCAGCAGGATATTTTCGAAAGCGCCTGCGACCTGGCCTTGGAAGGCGTGATCGGCAAGCGCAAGGGCAGCCCCTACGTCTCCACTCGAAATACCGATTGGATCAAGCTCAAATGCCGCCTGCGCCAGGAGTTCGTGATTGTCGGCTACACCCGCCCCCAGGGTTCGCGCAGTGGTTTCGGCGCGCTGCTGCTGGCAGTCAATGACGATGGCGGGCTGGTCTACGCCGGGCGGGTGGGCACCGGGTTCGACCAGGCCTCATTGAAAAACATCTACTCCCAACTCACCCCTCTGGAGCGCAAGGCATCGCCTCTGGAAAAACCCCTCACCGCCGCCCAGGCACGGGGTGTGCACTGGGTGGAACCGCGCCTGGTCGGCGAAGTGCAATTTGCCGAGTGGACCCGCGAAGGCGTGGTGCGCCAGGCGGTCTTCGTGGGGTTGCGCACCGACAAGCCCGCAGGGCAGATCATCCATGAACAGCCGCGCACGGCAAAATCCCTCAAAGCGCTGAAAAGCCAGAAGCCCAGCAGCGGCGTGAACATCACTCACCCCGAGCGCGTCATCGACCCGCAAAGCCGCACACAAAAACAGCAATTGGCGCAGTTCTACGAAGGCATCAGCGAATGGATCCTGCCCTTCCTGCGCCATCGCCCCGTGTCCCTGCTCAGGGCTCCGGAAGGCATCGAGGGCGAGCAGTTCTTCCAGAAGCACGCGGAGCGCCTGGCGATTCCGAACATCAAGCAACTGGACCCGGCACTGGATCCAGGCCATGCGCGCCTGATGGAGATCGACACGACGAAAGCGCTGATTGGGGCCGTGCAAATGGGCACCCTCGAACTGCATACCTGGGGCGCCACCTCGGACAAGATCGAAACCCCGGACCTGTTTGTGCTGGACCTTGACCCGGACCCGGCGCTGCCCTGGAAAACCATGCTGGAAGCCGCTCAGCTCACCTTGTCGGTACTCGACGAGCTGGGGTTGGAAGCCTTCGTCAAGACCAGCGGCGGCAAAGGCTTGCACCTGGTCATACCGTTGGCGCGGCGGGATGGCTGGGACAGCGTAAAGGCCTTTGCCAAGGCCATTGCCCATTTCATGACCGAGCAACTGCCCGAGCGCTTCACCGCCACCTCCGGGCCGAAAAACCGTGTAGGCAAGATCTTTATCGATTACCTGCGCAATGCACGAGGCGCGAGCACCGTGGCGGCCTATTCGGTGCGCGCACGCCCTGGGCTGCCGGTGTCGGTGCCGGTCAGTCGCGAGGAATTGAAGGGATTGCGCGGCGCTCAGCAATGGACGGTGGCCAACCTGCACCAACGCTTGCACGGGCTGAAGGTTGATCCTTGGGCCGGCTACGCCAATCGGCAGAAGATCAATAAAAAAATGTGGGAAAAGTTGGGCGCAAAGCCACCGGAGTGACTAACGCCCGGGTCGACATCAAATCAGTATGAAGATGAGTGCCAGTGCCGCGAAGATCGCCCATTTTTCCAGGTAGTAACGTGTACGATTGCGTTTTTTCAGCTCTTTACCACGCAAGCGAATCTTGTACAGCCGGTTAAACGCGCGATTGAGCCCGCCAGTCTTGTCGCCTGCATCGTTGGGCGAGCCTGCAGCGGCCATGACGTTACGACTGAACCAACGGTTGAACGTGGCAGCCCAGCGATATTTCATCGGCCGCTCGATATCGCAAAACAGGATGATGCGGTTCTGCTGCGTGGTGTTTTCGGCGTAGTGGATGTAAGTCTCGTCAAACATCACTGCCTCACCGTCACGCCAGTAATAGTTCTCGCCGTCCACATTGATATAGCAGCCCGGATCATTCGGGGTCACCAAGCCCAAGTGATAACGGTACGAACCGGCGTAGGGGTCACGGTGGCGCACCAGCTTGGAGCCCGGTGGCAACTCGGCGAACATTGCCGCCTTGATCGAGCCGATGCCCTGCAACAGCTCGGTGGTACGCGGGCATAGTTTCACCGCCGAAGGATGGCTTTCGCCGTACCATTTCAGGTAAAAGCGCTTCCAGCCAGACTTGAAGAACGAGTTGAAACCTACATCGTTGTACTGGTCCGAGCGCTTGATTTCACCCATGTGCATGAGGTTCAGGCCCTCCTCGCGAATCTCCTTCCAATGCGCCTCAAGGGGGCTCAAGTCAGGAAAGTCACTGGGTGACAGGTAGGGTCGGCCGGGTAGCCTGGAGCACAGGTACAGCAAGCAGTTGATCGGGGCCAGGAAGGTCGAATGATCACTGAGTTGGCGGCCCAGCTTATGCCGCACCCGACCACGCAGGTGTACATACGCAATGGAGGCAACGTAGAGAACAACAATGATGAGTTTCAAGGAATTTCGTTCACATGTCAGAAGAAAACAGGCTGCTCCTGCGCGCCCACAACGGCTGAGGATGGATAGCAGCGTCTGAAATCACAATTCACACAATTGGCACGACCGGCTGAGTAATGACCCGATACGTGGTCCGTGGCAGTTATTTAGCCACAGTTTGTAACCAAAAGTTAATTAAGAATTGTGAAAACCTGTCTAGTGAATGTGCCAGGCAGACGCCTTGACGGGCAGGCCGCGCAACGGCCCGAGAGGCGTTCGACCCGACCTATTGACGAGGCAACTGGCGATCCTCGAATACCGAAAACGGCCCGATTGCACGCCGTACCTGCACGAAATGCCGTATCAGGACCACGAGCATCCCCAGCATCAGGCCAGCCACTACGCTCAGCGCGATGATAATGCCCACCCTTGGCTTTATCGGGTTCGGCGACGCCTGTGCCTGACGATCCACAGTGACCAGTTTCAGCGCGCTCATGTCGATATTCAGGCTGCGCAACCGCACCTCTTCCGCCCACAGCGGTTCAACGTCCGGCAGGAACATATCTTCATTTTTACGGCTGTTGAGAACCTCGACTTCACGGTTAGTGTCGAGCATGCGCAGTTCCTTGGCGATCTCGGCCACCCTGCTGTTGGTGAAATCATCGTTGGTGCGCTGTTGCAGCGCCGCCCGCTCCGCCTCCAGCACTTCGGTACCCATGAAGTACAAAGGAGCCTTCTGATTAGTCACCACGGTGCGCATCACCTGGTTCGATCCATTCAGCGCATCCCCTCCCATGGATAAGGGGGTCGTGGGGTTCTTGATGCCAACGGACCTGGCAATCGAGATCGCCTCGGCCAGTTCTGCCAGGCGGTTGGTGCGTTCCATCTTCATCTGCAAGCGCAAAGCCGTGAGTTCATCCTGCAAGCGCGCGCGTTGGACTTGATCGGCCTCCAGCAACCTGGCGATCTTCGACGCTTTGCCCTTCTCATAGTTGTTACGCGCAGCGTCGATCCTACCCTTGAGTTCGTTGAGGCGGTTATTGACGATCACCTTGAGGTCGGCCCCAATCTGGTTGCGTTCCTGCGCAATGGCGTAGTCGACGAATCCGTTGAGAATGGCCGCGCCATCGATCCCCTCGGGGTACTGCATTTCCAGGCGAAGGTAAGCGTTGTTGACTGCGTCGGACTTCTTCGAATCAGGCATCACCAGGTTGATGGCGTTGCTGTTGAACGCTTCAAAGCTCTGCTCCAGGCTTTGCCCCGGCCGTTTGAGGTCTTCGAACAGCGCGGGGTTGGCCCTGAAAAAGCCCAGCCGCGAATGATAGGACTCCAACTGTGCGCCGACCTTGGCCAACGCGTCGCCCGGCGGCAACTTGTAGACTTCTGAACGGTTGAGGGCATCCAGCTCATTGATCGCCGCTGGCCGCAGTACACTGCTGACCTGGTAAACCCTGGGAGCAAGAAACGCGTAACCTACTCCCAGGAGGCCTGCCAGGATCGTACAACCGATGACCCATTTTTTTTGCTTCCATATCGCGTGAAACAGTTCAAAGAGATCAATTTCGTCCGATGTCAACCGTTGGTGGAGCTGGGGAATGTTGTTCAAATTACGTAAACCCTGATGAATTGAAATCCAGCGCCCAAAAACACCGACCTGAATAACAACTGAATAAACAGGGGGCAACGTCAACCACCCAATTGAATGAATCTTCACACCTAAGCAGCCAGAGGTTTCATTTCAGTTACACGGGTGTCTTCTCTGACAAACACCACGAGCATAGACGGTCTGTTACGAGACGTTGCCCGACGGGCAGACAAAGTAACGCTAATCACCTGTTATTAAAGGAAAAATTAAAAAAACCCTAAAAAACAGGACAATTCCTACATATATTCTCAAATCAGATTATAAAAAACGCCGCACCGTCCGTAACGACCGGAAATTACCCCTTCAACAAAAAGGAATTTGTATGTCATCCATTTCAGACCCAGATGTTCAAGCCCTTCAAGGCGCCTGGGAGCAAACCTCACTCGAAGACAGTGGCGTACTCAATCCCATCGATGCCCACAGCGCTCCGGGTGCTTTAACCACCATCAGCGGCGACCGCTTCGAAGTGAAGACCGTCAGTGGCGAGGTGTTGTTGGCGGGCCGGTTTTTCCTCGACAGCAGCACGGTTCCCAAAAGCATTACCTGGGTGGACGCCCTGGGCGATGACGCCGGTAAGCACCTGCCCGCCAGTTATCGCCTTGAGGGGGATTCATTTGTGTTCATTGCTGCGGATGAAGGTATGCCCAGGCCCATCGTGTTCAGTACCGGCCCAGGCCAAACCATGCGCACTTTCGTGCGCCGCGCGTGAGGCTGTGCGCCATCCGAACGCGCGACAGCATTTTCACAAAGCCTTCACTTTCAGCCCTATAGGCATGGGTATCTACACAACTTCCAGTGAATACGGAATCTATGGCAATTAGGCTTCTGTGGTGAGCGGGCTTGTCGAATCTAGGTGAAGCCTACCTACTCCAGTAAATCCCTTGGCCCGCCCGTTCGCGGGCTTTTTTTGCCTGGCGCCAATCGGCTCAGGTGGGACGCTTGGTGGCGGCCAGCGTGAAGCACAGGGGCAACTGGGCAGGCTGGTGCTCGTACTGGTCGTAAAGTTCTTCGCGATTGGAGTGGGCATATTCCTGCAGATGGTCGATCTGCAATTGCGCAGCAATCGCCGCGCTCACCACATCCCCCAGGGTGTGCACATACCAATAGGAGGTCGGCCCCGCCACTTCGCCCTGCCCCTCATAGACAATCGACTCCTGCAGCACAAAAGGCTCACGCTGGAAGTACGAACTGGCCGGCAACAGTGGGTCTGGCGCGCGCGGGTCGAACATTTCCAGAAACGGGTGGGTTTCATACATCACCAGCGTGCCACCGGGTTTCAAGGTCCTCGCAACATGGCGCATGAACAGCGCCACATCCGGCATCCAGCCCAGCACGCCGATGGTCACCAAGGCAATGTCGAAGCGCTCGTGCAAGCGGGATGGCAACTGGTGGATATCGCTTTCGATGAATTCCGGGTTGTGGGGCGAAACGTCGGCAAGCTCACGGGCCTGCTGCAGGAACGCCCGGGATTGATCCACACCGACCACCGAGCACGCGCCCAGGCCAAACAGCGACAGGCTTTCGCGACCGTTATTGCAGCACACCTGCACTACCTCTTTGCCGGCAACGCCGATGTCTTGCAACAGCCCGGTAAGGGTGGGGTCGAGGCACGAAAACCCAGGGTCGCGGACCCCGTTAAGCAGGGCGCTCCAGGTCTCGGTGGTTTTATGCAGGTCGGCGGATTGATCCCAGGCGTCCTTGTTGCAGGCAATCGCCTGTTGAGCTGAGGGCATGTCCATTGCGTCTCCAGATAAGTCATACGGCGAGGCAAAGAAAATAAGCCACAAGCCCGCAGATTAAAACCCCAGCAGCAGGCGAAACTAAATGAACTGCGCGCAGGTCACTAGCGCAATGAGTGTTCAGCCTTTGAACGCCCCCTGCGAAGTCCTGATCGTGGCCAAACACGCCGACCTGCGTAATACCCTGTCCCTGGACAGCCTGAATTTTTTCCTGGCGGATGTGCGCGACGGCCTCGGCCCGTACCTGGCCATCTACTTGCTGGCGGTGCACAAGTGGGATCCGGCCAGTATCGGCGTAGTCATGACCCTGGCAGGTATCGCGGCGCTGATCACCCAGGGCCCGGCGGGTGCCCTGATCGACCGCACACGCAGCAAACGCGCTGTGATTGCCGTTGCCGCCCTGCTGGTGACCGGCAGTTGCCTGCTGCTGCCCTTCGTCAGTTCATTCAGCCTGGTTGCCTTGACCCAGGCGGCCAGTGCCATCGCCGCCTCGGTGTTCGCCCCGGCGATCTCCGCGATTTCCCTGGGCATTACCGGGCCACGTGCGTTCACCCGGCGCACCGGGCGCAACGAAACCTTCAACCATGCCGGCAACGCTGTGGCGGCGCTGTTGGCCGGTGGCCTGGCGTACCTGTTCGGACCCGTGGTGGTGTTCTACCTGATGGCCTTTATGGCAGTGGCCAGCGTCGTCGCGGTCAGTTGCGTCTCCGCCAAGGCGATCGACCATGAGGTGGCCCGGGGCTTCGACCCTGCCCACCACAGCGACCATGAGCAGCCGTCCGGCATTGCGGTCTTGCTGGCCAACCGGCCGTTATTGCTGTTTGCCGTCTGCTGCGCCCTCTTCCACCTGGCCAATGCGGCGATGCTGCCACTGGTCAGCCAGAAGCTCTCGCAGATCAACCTGCAGATGGCCACGCCGCTGACCTCGGCCTGTATTGTCGCCGCACAATTGGTGATGGTGCCGATGGCCTGGCTGGTGGGCAGCAAGGCCGACGTGTGGGGGCGCAAGCCGCTGTTGCTGTTCGGCTTCATGATCCTGCCGCTGCGTGGCGTGCTCTATACCCTGTCCAGCGATCCCTACTGGCTGGTGGCCGTGCAGATGCTCGACGGTATCGGCGCGGGGATCTTCGGTGCGCTGTTCCCGGTGATCGTCAAGGACCTGACCCAGGGCACCGGGCGTTTCAACGTCAGCCTGGGGGCGCTGTCCACCGTATTTGGGCTGGGCGCGGCCTTGAGCAGCAGCCTGGCCGGTTTTGTGGTACAGCAGGCCGGCTACAATGCGGCCTTCCTCACCCTGGCCGGGGTGGCGGGCGTCGCGTTGGCGCTGTTATGGCTGGCGATGCCAGAGACGCTGGCCAAACCCATCTTCGCGCCCCACGCATCTGCGGCCTGATATAAGCGACACTGTGCGCCGAACCCAAACAGCAAATGGAGTTGCCCCTATGAAGAAATACTTCCTGTATCCGCTACTGCTTCTGCTCGCAGGATGCAGCACGGGGCCCTATCTGCATCCGGAGTCGACGGTGGGCAGCAACGCCCTGCTTTCGCGCACCTGCCCCGGCCCGAAAGCGGCGATGAGCTATGCCCCACTGGCAGAAGAACTCAACTGGGTTCATGTGCTGGTCTATGTTGCGCCACCCGGCACATCCAGCTGGCCGGGTAACCAGCGCTCAACCGCTGCTGAACTGCGCCTGTTCGGACGGCTCTACCCATCCAATAGCACAGCAGCCGTCAAACAGGCCGACCCGACGCTTTGGGTCAGTGCAGCGTCGCCCGTTGTCACGGTCACCCTGGCGAATGGGCAAAGCTATCCTGTCACCATTGAACAACTCAAAACCGGTTTCGACCCCAGGAAAACATTCCACAGCGGGTTCAAAGGGACAGCGTTGGGCCAAGGCGACATGGATGATTTCACGCTTACCTTCCCGGACATATTCGTCAACGGTGAAAAAGTCCCTATGGCCCCGATTCACTTCAAGAAACGCGAAGAGCGTTATGCGCCTGTGTTTAATTGCTGACGGGCCGGGTTTCTGGCGCTCAGCCGACTCTGTTATCGTGCGTCCTTCGACCGCAATGGAAGCATCGAAGAATGAATTCCTGGAAGACGCTGGCAATCGCCCTCATGGCATCGATCAGCACCAACGCTATGGCATGGTATGTGGAGAACCCGGTCGAGAGAGCGCTGAGCGCCACCACCCTGTTCCCGACCATTGTCCTCGGCGGGACCACGGCATTTACGGTCTACTCGCCCTCAGTAATGAAAAAAGCGAAGGATGATGCCCTTGCATTCATTGGCTCCGAGGGCGAAATTCGCGGCGCTCAGTTTGAGCAGGCATCTCTACACTACCGCTCGGCCCCTCACACGCGCCCCATGACCGACATGCAGCTCGCGCAGGCAATCGCAACAACTTACTGAGCGCGGCTTCGTCGAGAATGGCTTGCCACATTCAAAGCGCTGAACATCCGTCGTCGGCCGCCATACAACTGTCGCCTGACATATGCGACAATGCGCGCCAAATTCCAACACACATCCCCCATTTTTTGCTCAGCGACCGGGTTTCGCGCCTTGATGTCGCTGTTGATGCATGCCTGAAGGCTCCTGCCGCCACGCTCGCAACCCATTGATAGGTAAAGTAATTGATCTCCACAGCTAACATCACCATGCAGTTCGGCGCCAAGCCGCTCTTTGAGAACGTCTCGGTCAAGTTCGGCGCCGGCAACCGGTATGGTCTGATCGGTGCCAACGGTTGCGGCAAGTCGACCTTCATGAAAATCCTCGGCGGCGACCTCGATCCGTCCGGCGGACAGGTCATGCTGGAGCCGAATGTGCGCCTGGGCAAGCTGCGCCAGGACCAGTTCGCCTACGAAGAATTCACCGTGCTCGACACCGTGATCATGGGGCACGAGGAGCTGTGGAAGGTCAAGGCCGAGCGCGACCGTATCTACTCGCTGCCGGAAATGAGCGAAGACGACGGCATGGCCGTGGCCGAGCTGGAAACCGAATTCGCCGAGATGGACGGCTACACCGCCGAATCCCGTGCCGGTGAACTGCTGCTGGGCCTGGGTATTCCCCTGGAACAGCATTTCGGCCCGATGAGCGAAGTGTCCCCCGGCTGGAAACTGCGTGTGTTGCTGGCCCAGGCGCTGTTCTCGGACCCGGAAGTGCTGCTGCTCGACGAACCGACCAACCACTTGGACATCAACACCATCCGCTGGCTGGAAAACATCCTGACCCAGCGCTCCAGCCTGATGATCATCATCTCTCACGACCGTCACTTCCTGAACAGCGTGTGCACCCACATGGCTGACCTGGACTACGGCGAGCTGCGCCTGTTCCCGGGCAACTACGACGAGTACATGACCGTGGCGACCCAGTCCCGCGAGCAACTGCTGTCGGACAACGCCAAGAAGAAAGCGCAGATCTCCGAGCTGCAGTCCTTCGTCAGCCGCTTCTCGGCCAACGCCTCGAAAGCCAAGCAGGCGACCTCCCGTGCCAAGGCGATCGACAAGATCCAGCTGGCCGAGGTCAAGCCTTCGAGCCGCGTGAGCCCGTTCATCCGTTTCGAACAAACCAAAAAGCTGCACCGCCAGGCGGTCATCGTCGAGCGCATGGCCAAAGGTTTCGACGGCAAGCCGCTGTTCAAGGACTTCAGCTTCCAGGTTGAAGCCGGCGAGCGCGTGGCGATCATCGGCCCGAACGGTATCGGCAAGACCACCCTGCTGCGCACCCTGGTCAACGAACTGACCCCGGATGCCGGCAGCATCAAGTGGACCGACGCCGCAGAACTGGGCTACTACGCCCAGGACCACGCCAGCGACTTCGAAAACGACATGAGCCTGTTCGACTGGATGGGCCAGTGGACTCAAGGCGAGCAAGTGATCCGTGGCACCCTGGGGCGCATGCTGTTCTCCAACGACGAGATCCTCAAGTCGGTCAAGGTGATCTCCGGTGGTGAGCAAGGCCGCATGCTGTTCGGCAAGCTGATCCTGCAAAAGCCGAACGTGCTGATCATGGACGAACCGACCAACCACTTGGACATGGAATCCATCGAGGCGCTGAACCTGGCGCTCGAGAACTACCCAGGCACGCTGATCTTCGTCAGCCACGACCGTGAGTTCGTATCGTCCCTGGCCACCCGCATCATCGAGTTGAGCGCCAACGGCGTGATCGACTTCAGCGGCACTTACGACGATTACCTGCGCAGCCAAGGCGTGGTGTTCTAACAGTAGCGACCTGAAACCCTGGGAGCATGCTTGTTGTGGCGAGGGAGCTTGTTGTGGTGAGCGGGCTTGCCCCGCGCTGGGCTGCGCAGCGGCCCCAATAAAAAACACCGCATTCTGCCAGGCAAAACGCGGTGTTCGTTTTCAGGGCTGCTGCGCAGCCCAGCGCGGGGCAAGCCCGCTCACCACAACAAGCCCGCTCACCACAACAAGCCCGCTCACCACAACAAGCCCGCTCGCCACAAAAGCCAGCCCGCTCGCCACAGTAAGCCGGTTTCTCAGCCAAAGTAGTTAGCCTGCTTCCTTTTCCCCCAAGCCCTTGCCATGATGCGTTCACCGCCCGCCCGCGAACGAGTGCCCATGTCCAACGCCTCCTCCTCCCTGTCGATCACCCTGCAGATCGTCTCCATCGTCTTCTACACCTTCATCGCCTTTATCTGCATCGGCCTGCCGATTGCGGTAATCCCGGGCTATGTCCATGAGCAACTGGGCTTCAGCGCGGTGGTGGCCGGGATTACCATCGGCTCGCAGTACCTGGCAACTCTGCTCAGCCGTCCCATGGCCGGGCGCATGTCCGACAACGTCGGCACCAAGCGCGCGATTGTGCTGGGGCTGGCGGGCATCCTGGTCAGCGGTGTGTTGACGTTCTTCGCCACCCTGGTGGACAGCCTGCCCAGCCTGAGCCTGGGGATTCTGATACTCGGCCGGCTGTTGCTGGGCGTGGCCCAAGGCCTGATCGGCGTGGGCACCATCAGTTGGTGCATGGGCCAGGTCGGGGCGGAGCACACGGCGCGGTCGATTTCGTGGAATGGCATTGCCTCCTACGGCGCCATCGCCATCGGTGCGCCGCTCGGAGTGGTGATGGTCGCCGAATATGGCTACACCAGCCTGGGTATCGCGCTGTCGGTATTGGCGGCGCTAGGCCTGGTGCTGATCCGCAATAAACCCTCGGTGCCGGTGGTACGCGGCGAGCGCCTGCCGTTCTGGGCGGTGTTCGGGCGCATTGCACCCTTTGGTGCCAGCCTGTGCCTGGCGTCCATCGGCTACGGCACCCTGACCACCTTTATCACCCTGTATTACCTCAATCGCGGCTGGGCCGGCGCGGCGTACTGCCTCACGGTGTTTGGCGTGTGTTTTATCCTCTCGCGGCTGCTGTTCATCTCCGCGATCAGCCGGTTTGGCGGCTTCAGGGCGGCGATTGCCTGCATGATCATCGAGACCCTGGGCCTGACGCTGCTGTGGCTGGCACCCTCCACCGGCGTAGCCTTGATCGGTGCAGGGCTGACCGGCTTTGGCTTGTCGCTGGTGTACCCGGCGCTGGGCGTGGAGGCCATCAAGCAGGTGCCCAACAGCAGCCGCGGTGCGGGCCTGAGTGCCTATGCGGTGTTTTTCGACCTGGCCCTGGCGATTGCCGGGCCGTTGATGGGCGCCGTGGCGTTGAACCTGGGTTACAGCTGGATTTTCTTCTGCGCAGCGCTGTTATCGGTCACGGCGCTGGGCGTGACCTTGCTGCTCAAGCGCCGCGCTTACTGATCGGCGGTCTGCAAACCGGCGCGGGTAGCCTGGCCGAGGGTGTGGGTGAAAAAACGCCCGGCCTCGGAGATCAGGTCGCGGTGGATGCCTTCGCGGTCGACGCCATCGGCATCGGTGCAGATCGCCGGCATCGCGGCCAGTTGGTCGCTGTCACACGGCGCCATGAACACGAAGTGCCCTGCCCCCGCCAGCAGCTTGAAGTCCGGTGGCTCCGGCAGTTTGCGTGCCAGGGCGGCGGCGTTCTTGTCGACCGCCACCAGCTTGTCGCCGTCGCCGCTGTAGAGCAGCACCGGCACATGCACATCGGCCAGGGTGTGGCGGCCGAACATCAGGCTCAACGGCGCCATCAACATCAAGGCATGAATGCGCGGGTCGGATTGCGGTTGCAGGTCGTCACGGTCCACCACCAGTTCGCCCTTGGTGGTGCAGGCATCACGATCTTCGGGGCGTTCCTGGCAATAGCGACGCAGGCGGTCGAAGTCCGGCTTGGCCCCCGCCAGGATCAACGCGGTTTCGCCACCGGCCGAATAGCCGATAACGCCCACCTGATCGACGTTGACGAACGGCGACAGCATCGGGTCGCCCAGGGTCGCGGTGATCGCTTCGGAAATCTGGATCGGCCGGCCGTACAGGTTACTCACCGTGCCCAGGCGGCTGTGGTCCTTGTAGTTATCGCCGGGATGCAACACCGCGACCACCACAAAGCCTTTGCGCGCCAGGGAAGTGGCCAGGTCATGCAGGGCCAGCGGCGTACCGGTGTTGCCATGGGACAGCATCAGCATCGGAAAGCGGCCAATGGCGATCTTGGAATCTTCGCTGGCGGCGACGTGATAGGGACCCAGTTGCGTGCTGTGTTCATCGTCGGTGGACGGGTAGAAGGCCACGGCTTTCATCGGCTGCAGGTCCAACGGGTCGAGAAAGGTCATGCGATGGAAGCCCACACTCCAATGGGGGTGCGGCGCGGGCGCGGCGTGCACTGAAATCAGGCCGCCCAGCAGGGAAAGAACCATAACGGCACAAAGACGCATCATGAGGATGTCCACCTTTGCTGCGTGACCACGTTCAACACCCGCGGCATGTCTATATGAAAAGTCCATGGTTCAAGGCACTCGCATCGGGTGATAAACCCATGCGTGCATAACCTGGGCCAACGTAATGACAGCGGGTAAACGAAAAAACTCCGTATTCCGGTCGTTTCAGGCGACAAGAATACAGAGTTTAGGCGCCCGGCTTCGGATTGAAACCGAGCAGAGGCGAAATTTACACAAGCCTTACGCAGCAGCGAACAATTGTTCGTTGATGAGCACGTTGGCGTCGCTCAAGGCCTTGCTGCGGAACTCATCGCCATAGGCCAGGCCATGGGCGCGGACGAATTCGATGTCGGTAATGCCGAGGAAGCCCAGCATCACTTTGAGGTATTCCTCGTGGGCAACACCGGTTGCCTGGCCGACATGCAGGCCGCCGGAGGTGGACACAATGATGACTTTCTTGTTACCGCACAGGCCTTCAGGGCCGGCTTCGGTGTAACGGAAGGTCTGTCCGGCAACGGCGATGCGGTCGATCCAGGCTTTCAACTGGGTTGGAATGGTGAAGTTGTACATCGGCGCACCGATCACCACGGCGTCGGCGGCGAGGAATTCGGCCAGGCTGTTGGCACTCAGGTCGGCCTCGTGCTGTTGTGCGGCGTCACGCAGTTCGGCGGCGGTGCCCAGGGCGCCCAGGGTCGCGCCGGAGAAGTGGTTGATGCCTTCGCTGGCGAGGTCACGGTAGGTCACTTCCACACCCGGCTCGGCCGCCTGCCAGGCCTTGACCACGCCAGTGCTGAGCTGACGGGAAGCCGAGTTGTCGCCGAGGATGCTGGAATCGATGTGCAACAGTTTCATGGTGGATCTCCGAGTGTGGGATCGACAGTGGCGATCAGATGGAGGGGATGCTACGCATGAAACCAATAGTCGATAAGACGCCTGAAATGCGATAGTTTGTCCCACTGACAGGACAATAGGCTGACCATGCAAGACCTCAACGACCTCTACTATTTCGCCAAAGTCGTCGAAGCCGGTGGCTTTGCGGCGGCCGGGCGGCTGTTGGGCATTCCCAAGTCGCGGCTGTCGCGGCGCATTGCCGAGCTGGAGGAGCGCCTCGGCGCGCGCCTGCTGCAACGCACCACGCGGCAACTGACCCTGACCGCCGTTGGCGAGCGCTACCTGCGCCACTGCCAGGCGATGCTGCTGGAGGCGGAAATGGCCGACGAGGCCGTGGCCAGCATGTCCAGCGAACCCCGTGGGCGGCTGAGGGTGACGTGCCCGGTGGGGCTGGCGCAAAACATAATGCCGGATGTGGTTGCGGGTTTTCTGGCTGCCCACCCCCAGGTGCAGCTGGAGATGACCCTGGTCAACCGCCGTGTCGACCTGGTAGCCGAAGGCATCGATGTGGCGCTGCGCGTGCGCGAACTGGGCGATGAAGACCCGCTGCTGGTCACCAAGCGCCTGCGCCCCGCCCAGACGGCCCTGGTCGCCAGCCCGAACTTTTTGCACGGTCGGCACATCAACACCCTCGACGACCTCAAGCAACTGCCGATACTCGGCGCGCTGGAAGCAGACCGCATGGTGCACCAACGCATCCTCGATCCTGAAGGCAACCCCCACGACCTGGTGATGGAAGCGCGCCTGGGCGTCGATGACTTCAACGTACGCAAGGCCAGCGCCATCATGGGCCTGGGCTTTACCGTGCTGCCGCTGATGTACTGCGAAGAAGAACTGGCCAGCGGCCGGCTCGTACAGTTGCTGCCGGAGTGGTCATTGCCGGGCGGCTGGCTGCAGGCCGTCTACCCGCATCGCCGCGGCGTGCTGCCGGCGATTCGCGCCTGGATCGATTACCTGGAAGAAGGCTTCAAAAGCTGCGGAGACCGCCTGCTATGAAAATGACCGAAGCACAGGTCGCGACGTTCTGCCTGAGCCTGCCCGGCGCGCGGGAAGACTACAAGTGGGGTGGCGTGCGGGTGTTCTCGATCGCCGGCAACAAGATGTTCGCCCTGCAGAATCTGCGCGGCGACTCGCTGGCGTTCAAGGTCGACAAGGAATTGTTCCTCGGCCATGTGGACCGTCCCGGCATCCACCCGGCGCCGTACCTGGCACGCGCGCAGTGGATCATCATGAACACGCCCTACCCGCTGGGGGCCGAGGAACTGCGTAGCCTGTTGCAGCGCTCCCACCAGTTGGTGGTGAGCAAACTGCCCAAGCGCACACAGGTGGGGTTGCTGCTAGAGAACGGACAGTAGCGTGCCACCGAGGAACAACTGGTCCAGCCAGAACACCTGGTGCAACAGCACGATCACCCAGAACAGCACCTGGTAAGACACCTTGCGCGTCTTGTGCCGGAACACCTGCTGGGCAATCAGCGCCCCCGGCCAGCCGCCCGCCAGCTCCACGGCGTGGAGGATGTTCTCCGGGGTGCGCCAGCTGTCGGTGCGGGCCTTTCGCTTGTCGCTCCAATACAGGAAAAACGCGATCACGCTGACCACCCCATAGGCCACCAGCGGAATCACGGTTTCGCCGCGTTGCCACACCAATACCGCCCCCACCAGCGGCGCCGCGCACAGCAGCACAAAGATCGCCGCTTTCAGGCGCGGATGCTGAATCATCATGCCTTGGCCGCTGCCCAGTCGATCCAGCCGAATTGCCAGGTCGCCAGGATCAGCAGGCCGAACGCAATGCGGTACCAGGCGAACGCCGCGTAGCTATGGCTGGCGATGAACTTGAGCAGGCCCTTGACCGCGATCATCGCGAAGATGAACGAGGTGACGAAGCCGATGGCGAACACCGGCAGGTCCGCCGGCTGGAACAGGTCGCGGTATTTGTAGCCCGAGTACACCGCCGCACCGACCATGGTCGGCATGGCCAGGAAGAATGAAAACTCGGTGGCGGTCTTGCGCGACAGGCCGAACAGCAGGCCGCCGATGATAGTCGAGCCGGAGCGCGACGTACCCGGGATCATCGCCAGGCACTGGGCAAAACCGACCTTGAGCGCGTCTTTCCAGGTGATGTCATCGACGCTTTCGGCGTGCACTTCATGCTCGCGGCGCTCGGCCCACAGCATGACGATGCCGCCGATCACCAACGCGGTGGCCACGGTGATCGGGTTGAACAGGTAATGGTGGATCAGGTCGGCAAAGATCACCCCCAGCACCACGGCCGGCAGGAACGCGATCAGCAGGTTGACCGTGAAGCGCTGGGCGTTGCGCTGGGTGGGCAAGCCGGTGACTACATCGAGGATCTTGCGCCGGAATTCCCAGACCACCGCGAGGATCGCACCCAGCTGGATGATGATGTTGAACGCCATGGCGCGTTCGCCGCCGAAGTCGAGCAAATCGGCGACAATAATCTGGTGTCCGGTGCTGGAGATCGGCAGGAACTCGGTAAGCCCCTCCACGACGCCAAGAATCAATGCCTGAATGGCGGTCCAAAAATCCATGCTTCCCCCAAAGGTCATGCGCTGTGGCATGCCTTATCAATCTTTTAATGGTTCACTGACGAGCGCACTCAAGTGCCCGGTGTTGACCATGGTCAATGCCGGCCTGCAAAAATTCTGTGAAAAATCAGGCAGTACTCAGGTTTTGCGATTTCAGGCCGAAAGCCTATCAGACGAGGCGTAAAAGTCGATGCGACGCCCACAATTATAAAAAGCCCGGAGTGACAGGACGATGAACAGTTTGCGCAATATGTCGATCAGCCGACGCCTCTGGATGATCCTGATCGTCGCCGTGCTGATGCTGATGGCCCTGGGTTTGCTGATGCTCAAGCAGATCCACGACGACCTGTACCAGGCCAAGCGCCAGCAGACCCAGCACGTGGTCCAGACCGCCAGCGGGATCCTGACGTTTTATCACAGCCTCGAAACCACCGGGGTGATGACCCGCGAAGCCGCGCAAAAACAAGCCCTGAGCGCGGTGCGCGGCTTGCGCTATGACCACGACGACTACTTCTGGATCAATGACCTCACCCCCGTGATGATCATGCACCCGGCCAACCCCAAGCTGGACGGCCAGAACCTCTCGGCCATCCGCGATCCCGACGGGTTTGCCGTGTTCAACGAGTTCGTGATCCTGGCCAAGGCCAAGGGTGCCGGCATCATCAACTACCGCTGGCCGAAACCGGGTGCGGAGGCGCCAGTGGCGAAAACCTCGTATATCCAGTTGTTCGAGCCGTGGGGCTGGATCATCGGCTCCGGCGTTTACGTGGACGATGTGCAGGCCGAGTTCAACAGCCAAGTGTGGAAGGCCTCGTTTATCGTCCTCGGCATCGCATTGGTGATGGCCCTGCTGGTCTCGCTGATTGCCCGCAGCATCGTGCGCCCCCTGCAGGATGCGGTGAACGCCATGGGCAACATCGCCAGCGGCGAAAGCGACCTGACCCGCAGCCTCGATACCCACGGCCGCGACGAAGTCACCCAACTGTCCCAGCACTTCAACACCTTCACGGCCAAGCTGCGCCAGGTCGTCAGCCAGTTGCAGGTGTGCGCCAACGCCCTGGGCCAGTCCTCCACGGAACTGGGCAACAACGCGACCCAAGCCCATGACCGCAGCCAGCAACAGTCCCAGCAGATGGAACTGGTGGCCACCGCCATCAATGAAGTCACCTACGGCGTGCAGGACGTGGCCAAGAACGCCGAACACGCCGCCAGCGAAATGCGCGATGCCCAGGCCCAGGCGCAGCAAGGCCAGGTCAATATCGACAGCAGCCTGCAGCAGATCGACCAGCTCTCCACCACCATCAGCCAGGCCGTGGAAGTGATCCGCACCTTGTCCAGCGAAAGCACGCAGATCGGTGGTGTATTGGAAGTGATCCGCTCCATCGCCGACCAGACCAACCTGCTGGCCCTCAACGCCGCCATCGAAGCGGCGCGCGCCGGGGAACAAGGCCGTGGTTTTGCCGTGGTGGCCGATGAAGTCCGCCTGCTGGCCCAGCGCACGCAAAAATCCACCGCCGAGATCCAGGCGATGATCGAGCGCCTGCAAGGTCACTCGGAAGCCGCGGTCAAGGTGATCAGCGACAGCCACAGCGCCTCGCAACTGACCATCGAACAAGCCGGCCAGGCCGGTGCCAGCCTCACCGCCATCGGCCAGGCGCTGCACAACCTCAACGGTTTGAATGCCTCGATTGCCAGCGCCACCCTGCAACAGGCCCATGTGGTGGAAGACATCAACCAGAACGTCACCCAGGCTGCAAGCCTGTCCCACAGCACCGCAATGGCGGCCGAGCAGTCCAACGTGGCCAGCGTGCATTTACGCGGGCTGAGCGAACAACTCGACGGCCTGCTGCGCCAATTCAAGATCTGACGCCGCTCCAGATGTGGGAGGGGCAAGCCCCTCCCACATCTGCCCTCCGATGTTTTGAAGATCGCTCACCTCTGGTTACAATCCCCGCCCTCTCCCACTCTCCCAAGGAACCGCCATGTCCGGGCTTGAACTGTTCGCCGCCGCCCTGGGGGTGATCGCTGTCTGGCTGACGGTCAAGCAAAACCCCTGGTGCTGGCCCATCGGCCTGGTGATGGTGTTGCTGTACACCTGGGTGTTCTATGACGTGAAGCTCTATTCCGACATGCTGCTGCAAGTGGTCTACGCCGCCCTGCAAGTCTACGGCTGGTGGCAGTGGACCCGCGCCGGCGAGGTCAAGCAAGGGCGCCAGGTCACCCGCCTGGGTTGGCCGGCAATCATGATCAGCATGGCCATCGGCGCGGTCGGCAGCCTGCTGCTGGGCGCTGCGATGGCGCACTGGACCGACGCCGCGCAACCCTGGCTGGATGCTGCCCTCACCGGTTTCAGCCTGGTGGCGCAAATGTGGATGGCGCAGAAACGCGTGCAATGCTGGCCGCTGTGGATCGCCGTGGACGTGATTTTTGTCGGGCTGTTCCTCTACAAGGGCTTGTACCTCACCGCTGCGCTCTACGCCCTGTTCACCGTGATCGCCGTGCAAGGCTGGCGTGAATGGCGCGCCGACCCGGCGTTGCAACCATGAAGGTGGTGGTACTGGCCGGCCCCGAATCCAGCGGTAAAAGCTGGCTGGCCGCCGAGTTGCACGCGCATTTCGGCGGGCTGATGGTGCGTGAATACGTGCGCGATTTCATGGACCGCCACCAGCGCGACACCAGCCTGGCGGATATTCCGGCCATCGCCCACGGCCAACTGGCCTGGGAAGATGCCGCCCGCGCCCGGCAGCCGCGCCTGCTGGTCCTCGACACGCACCTGCTGACCAACAAACTCTGGAGCCAGACCTTGTTCGGCGACTACCCGGCGTGGCTCGACGATGAACTGCTGGCGCGGCATTACGACCTGCACCTGCTGCTGTCGCCGGATGATGTGGAATGGACCGCCGACGGTCAACGCTGCCAACCGGAACTGGCCGACCGCCAGGCGTTTTTCCAGGACAGCCTGGCGTGGATGCAGGCGCATCGACAGGCTGTGGTGGTCATCAGGGGGAGTTGGGAGGAGCGCCGCACCGCCGCCTTTGCTGCGGTAGAACAGCTGTTGTAGTGAGCGGGCTTGCCCCGCGCTGGGTGGCGAAGCCGCCCTAAAACCAAACACCGCGACCTGTCTGGCAGGCTGCGGTGTTTTTTATTGGGGCGGCTTCGCCACCCAGCGCGGGGCAAGCCCGCTCACTACAACACCGGGGTGGTTAGTAGCCCAGCGACAGGCCGGTGTTACGACGCGGGTCATTCGCCCCATAGAAGCGGTTGTTACCCACCGGCTTACCCTCCAGGGACGGTGCCCCCACCAGGATTGCCGCCAAGTGGTTCGCATCCTGCGGCCCGGCAAACTTGTGGCCCCAGCTTTCCAGAATCTTCTGGGTGTCCGGGCTGATCGCGAAGGTCTCCAGGTTGGTGGTTTCCGGCATCCATTGCTGGTGGAAACGCGGCGCGTCCACGGCTTCCTGGATGTTCATCTTATAGTCGATGACATTCAGGATGGTCAGCAGGGTCGCGGTAATGATGCGGCTGCCGCCCGGTGTACCCACCACCATCACGGCCTTGCCGTCCTTGGTCACGATGGTCGGGCTCATCGACGACAGCGGCGCCTTGCCCGGTGCGATGGCGTTGGCTTCACCCTGGACCAGGCCGTACATGTTCGGCACCCCGACCTTGACGGTGAAGTCGTCCATTTCATCGTTGAGGATCACCCCGGTCTTGCTCGCCATCACGCCCGCACCGAACCAGTCGTTGAGGGTGTAGGTCACCGAGACCGCGTTGCCCCACTTGTCGACGATGGAATAGTGGGTGGTGTTGTTGCCTTCATGGGGCGACACACCGGGTTTGATCGCCTGGGAATCCCCGGCCTTCTGCGGCTCGATGGCGTCACGCAGCTTGGCCGCGTAGTTCTTGTCCAGCAGATGCTCGATCGGGTTCTTCACGAAATCCGGATCGCCCAGGTAGCTGTTACGGTCCACGTAGGCGTGGCGCATGGCTTCGATCTGGTAGTGCAGACCCTGGGCCGAGTGATAGCCCAGGTCGGCCATCGGGTAGCCTTCGAGGATGTTCATGATCTGGCAGATCACCACTCCGCCCGAGCTTGGCGGCGGTGCCGAGACCACGTGGTAGCCACGGTAGTCACACTCGATGGGCGCCAGTTCGCGGGTCTTGTACTTGTCCAAGTCGGCCTGGGTGATGATGCCCTTGCCGGCCTGGCTGGAATCCACCAGGGCCTTGGCGACCCACCCTTTATAGAAACCGTCGCTGCCCTTGGCGGAGATTTCCTTCAGGGTTTTCGCCAGGTCTTTCTGCACCAGCTTCTGGCCGACCTGCATCGGCTGGCCGTTGTGCAGGAAAATCCCGCGCATATCCTTGTCTTTTTCGAACTCACCGGTGGCGGTGTGCAGCAGATCGATATCACCCTGCTCCAGGGCAAAACCGTTTTCCGCCAGCTTGATCGCCGGGGCAATCACCTGGGCGCGCTTGAGGGTGCCGTACTTGCTCAGGGCCAGCTCCATGCCGGAGACGGTGCCGGGCACGCCGACGGCCAGGTGACCCTTGGCACTCAGGCCTTCAACGACATTGCCGGCCTTGTCCAGGTACATATCGGCGGTGGCCGCCAACGGGGCCTTTTCGCGGAAGTCGAGGAAGGTCTTGCGCCCATCCGCCAGTTGCACGGTCATGAACCCGCCGCCGCCCAGGTTACCCGCCGCCGGGTACACCACCGCCAGCGCATAGCCGACCGCCACGGCGGCATCCACCGCGTTACCGCCGGCCTTGAGTACATCCACGCCGACATGCGTGGCCAAATGCTGGGCGGTCACCACCATGCCATTTTCACCGGCCACCGGGGCCTGGGACGCGGCTTGTACGCCGCTGACCGTCAACACCAAGGCGGTGGCAATTAATGTGCGGCTGAAGGGTTGGTATTTCATCCATGGCTACTCTAGTTATTGAGATGCACCAAAATAGCCCGTCCCGAATTTAATCCCCAGCGCAATGGCGTTTTTATTACAGAACCTGTCGGTCACAGAACGGCACGTGCAAAGCCGCGTTGCAGATCCTCGATCAACGCCGCCACATCTTCCAGACCGATATGCAGGCGCACCACCGGGTTCAGCCCACGGTCGGCCGCACTGTCGCGGTCGCCGGTGTCGGCCACGGTGACCAGGCTTTCATAGCCGCCCCACGAAGCGCCCAGGCCGAACAGCTGCAAGCCGTCGATAAACCGCTCGACGTAAGCGGCGTCTGCATTCATCAGTTCAAACGACAACAACCCATTGCTGCCGGTGAAGTCCCGGCGCCACAACCCATGCCCAGGATGCCCGGGCAAGGCCGGATGGAACACGCGCTTGACCTGCGGTTGCGCCTGCAACCACAGGGCGATGTCCACGGCCTGGCGTTCGTGCACATCCAGGCGTGATGCCAGGGTGCGGGCGCCGCGCAGGATCAGGTAGGCGTCGTCGGCACTCACCGCGTTGCCGAAGGTGTCGCTCATCTTGCCCAGCGCCGGCCAGGCCGCTGGTGTGGTGCACACGCTGCCCATCATCACGTCGCTGTGGCCGCCGAGGTATTTGGTCAGGGCCATGATCGAAATATCCGCGCCCAACGCCAGTGGCCGGTACAGGTAGCCCGAGCCCCAGGTGTTGTCGACGGCGAGCAGGATGTCGCGTGGCTTGCACAACGCGGCAATCGCCGGCAGATCGCACAGCTCATACAACAGTGAGCCCGGCACTTCGGCGTAGACCAGCCTGGTGTTGGCTTGCAGTTGCGCTTCCAGCCCCTTGCCATCGGGTGCGAAGTAGCTGACCTCGATGCCGAACGGCTGGAGGAATTCACGTGCCAGCTTGCGCACCGGGGAATACACCGCGTCGGTGATCAGCACATGATCGCCGGGGCGCAGGTAGGCCAGGAACACCTGGGCCGCTGCCGCCAGGCCCGTGCCGTAGAGCCGCGTGCGAAAGCCGCCCTCCAGCTCGGTGACCAGGTCTTCCAGCGCATGGGAGGTCGGGTTGCCACGCGCGCCGTAGGTCAGCACCCGCTCACTGTCGCGGCGGGCACGGGCGTCGCGCATCTGCGCCAGGTTGTCGAACAGCACGGTGCTCAGGCGCGTAATCGGCACATTGACTGCGCGGCCGCCATGACCTTTTTCGGTACGCGCGGCATGGATCAAGCGCGTGCGCACCCGCGACACAGGTGCCAACGGCTGGAGGCTGGCGATTTCCGCTTCGCTCATTTGCGCGAGCAGGCCGATTTCCCAGGCCAGGTACTGGCGCGCGGCGTCCTTGTTGCCGTTGTGACGGTCGTGGGTGAAAAACAGGAAGTCGATGCACTCGGCGTCAGGCGGTGTCTGCGGATCCTGGTTGACCGGCAGGCCGGCCGAGGCCCAGGCGTCGAGCAACCGGGCCGACAGGCCTTCGGCAGCAAAGGCCGCCAATGCCGGCTCATCCGCCACCAGCACCAAGGGACGATGGTCGGTCTTGAGCCGCGCACGAATCGACCAGCGGGACCCGGCAATATGGCCCCTGCGGTAGGCCATGCTCGGGCGCAGGTCGATCAGGTTCACATCGCTCAATTCCAGCGCCAGGGCCTGGGCGCTGATCAGCGGCAGCGGCTCATACGCCACCGTCGGCAACACCGGCAGCGCCAGGCCGCTGTCGATACCACCGCTGAGCACATAGGCTTGGTGCCCGAGTTGACGCAGCCAACTGGCGACAATCGGCGCACGCACGCCATCGCTGTCCACCAGCACGATGCGCGCCTGGCGCACGCCGATATACAGGTCGGTGGACTGGATCAACTGCCCGCCCGGCGTATGTTGCGCGCCTGGCAACGAGCCGAGGGCAAATTCCTCAGCAGTGCGCACATCACACAGGAACAGGCTGCGTTGCGCGTCCTCGGCCCACAGCCGGACTTGATCCGCTGACACCTCGACCACCCCTGCCCGCCCCGCCAACTGCCGTGCCGCCAGACGCTGCGAGGCGAGGTCGCCCTTGACCTGATCGGCATAGCGCCGAGTACTGCCATGTTCCAGCTGGAAATCTTCCAGGTACCAGCCCTGGGTACCGTTTTCCAAGGCATAGACAGGGTTTTTAAGGCCCAGGTTGATCAGGGTCTGGGCGCCGATAATGCTGCGGGTGCGTCCTGCACAGTTGATAACGATGGGCGTGCGTTCATCCGGCACCAGATCCTGTACGCGGTAGCCCAGCTCACCGTTGGGGCAGCAGATGGAACCGGGGATGGTCATCTTGCGGTACTCCTCGAACGGTCGCCCGTCCAGCACCACCAAGGGCTCGCCGCGCGCCTGCCAATCCGCCAGCTGGCGCGCAGTGACATGGGGCGTGTGACTGGCCTCTTCCACCAACTCACCAAAGGCCTTGGACGGCACATGCACGCCGGCAAACAGCTGCAACCCCGCCGCCTGCCAACCCTCGGCACCACCCTCCAGCACATGCACGCGGCGGTAGCCCAGCGCCTGCAAACGCGCGGCAACCAGCGCCGCCACCTCGCCGCCATCCTGGTCATAGATCACCAGCCTCACCTGCGGGTTGGGCGCCAGGCGGCGTACTTCCAGCTCCAGGCGGCTATAGGGCAGGTTCACCCCATGGAACAGGTGGGCTTCGCCGTATTGCCCGTGTTCGCGCACGTCGAACACGGCGATTTCCTGCCCATCGAACAGCCATTGCTGCAGTTGATGTGGGGTGATGGTCTGGCTCATGGAAGTCCCAACAATTAAGAGAAAAGTGACGGCAACGCGTCAGGCATAGGCCTTGATCGACGGCGCCATCTGCGAAGCGTTGTAGTTGAGGATGCGGCCGTCCGCGTCCACACCGTAGCGGCCGTTCAGGGATTCCAGCGGCAAGCCATACAGGTGGAAATGCAACGTTGCCTGCTCACCTTCAACCTTGATGCCATGCAGGTCTTCACCGAGGAACGAGATCGACGTGCCCGGCTGCACAATCACTTCCTTCTCAAGGCTCAGGGTGGTGAAGCCCGGCTCGTGGCCTTCGTCATTGCGTGCATAGACGTAGTTGATCTCCTGGCCTTCCACCGCGCTGATGATCGCCCAGGTCTCATGGTTGTGCGGGAGCGTGCTTTTGCCCGGCAACAGCGAGTTGAGGTACAGGGTCGGCGTATCGCCGTCGTCGTTGAGGCGATAGCGGAATGCGGTGCTGCCCTGCCCTGGCACAGGCGCGGGGAATTCTTCGAAGTTGAACAGGTCGCGGCGCTCGGCCAATTGTTCCAGCAGGCCGACGATGTCCACCAGGGCTGCGCGGTCTACGCCGCGCTGGTTGATGACGCGGATCTGCTGCAAAAACGCCTCGATCACGGCGGCACGGTTTGCGTTGCTCATCACGGTTTTCCTCTTATCAGACTGACAGGCTGTAACGGCTCAAATGGGTCAACAGGTACGGGTCATGGTGGATGGGGCCACGGCGCCCCGAATCGCCCAAGGCATGGCGCAGGAACGTCCGGGTGCGTTCGTTGCCAGGGTTCTGGAAGATCTGCGTGGCGCTGCCATGCTCGACAATCACGCCGTTTTCGGTGAAGTACACGACGTCGCTGATCTCCTCGGCGAAGCGCATTTCGTGGGTGACCAGTACACAGGTCATGCCCTCTTCGGTCAGCTCGCGAATCACCGTCAGCACCTCGCCGACGGTTTCCGGGTCGAGCGCCGAGGTCACTTCGTCAAACAGGATCAGCTCCGGGCGCATCGCCAGGGCGCGGGCAATCGCCACGCGCTGCTGCTGGCCGCCGGACAACTGGCCGGGGTACGCATCGGCCTTGTGCTCCATGCGCACCTTGGCCAGCAGCGCCCGCGCGTCTTTTTCCGCATCGGCACGGCTGCGACCGAGCACCTTGCGCGGGGCGATCACCAGGTTTTCCAGCACCGACAAGTGCGGGAACAGGTTGTATTGCTGGAACACAAAGCCGACGCGCTTGCGCAGCTCGATGCGCTGGGCTTCCTGGACCAGGCTGTCGACCTGGGTCTGGTCCACGCGAATGCTGCCGCGCTGGGGCTGCAACAGCCCGGTGATGCAGCGCAGGATCGTGGACTTGCCCGAGCCGGACGGGCCGATGATCGACACGGCCTGGCCGCGCAGCACGTCGAGGTCGATGCCCTTGAGCACCGGGTTGGCGCCGAACGACAAGTGCACATCCCGCAGGCTCACCAGGGGTTCAGTAGAAGGCATAACGGCGCTCCAGGTGTTGGGTCAGGCGGGAAATCGGGTAGCAATAGGCAAAGAACAGCACCAGCAGGCTCAGGTAGATCACCACGGTAAAGCCGGTCATGTTCACGGTGTTGCTGGCGATCTGCGCGGTGTCGATCACGTCATGCACGCCCACCAGCGAGGCCAGCGCAGTGCCCATGGTGACCACCGCGTAAAGGTTCATCCACGGCGGCAACATGCGCTTGAAGCACTGCGGCAGGATGATCGAGCGAAACAGCTGGCCACGGGTGAATGCCAGGGACCGCGCGGCTTCCCATTGGGTGCTGGGGATCGAACCGATGGCGCCACGGAAGATTTCCGCCACGTTGGCGCTGGTCGGCAAGGCCAGGCCGATAGTGACCTTGACCCAATCGGGGAACGACACGTAGCTGCTGCCGATCCGGATCTCGAACGGGAACACGTAGGTAGTGAAATAGATCAGCACCAGCCACGGCGCATTGCGAAACACCTGCACCCACAGCCGCGCCACAAAGCCCAGGGGCGACAATGCCAATGCACCGATCAACAGGCCCAGCACCGACCCCATGCCGATCGCCAGCAGGCTGATCAGAATATTCTGGCCAAAGCCTGCGACCAGCGCCGGCGACCACTGCCACAACGCCGACAGCACGGGAAATGAATCAATGGCCATAGCCGGGCATCCTCAGGCGCGCTTCAAGCCAGCGCCCCACACAATTGACGATAAAACTCAGCAGGCCGAAAAAGCTCAGGATCAGGAGCATCAGCTCCAGTACGTTGTCACTCTGGGTCCAGATCATGATCGCCGCGTAGGTGATGTCGCCCACCGCAATCGCGGAGGCCACGGCGGTCATCTTCACCAGGTCAATCAGGTTGTTGATCAACGACGGCAAGGCAAAGCGCAGCGCCAGGGGCAACTGCACATTCCACAGCAACTGGCGGCGGCTGAAGGCCAGGGAGCTGGCGGCCTCCAGCGTGACGGCAGGCACCGCTTCGATGCCGGCGCGCAAGGCCTCGGCATGAAACGCGCCCTTGTGCAGCGAGATCACGATCACCACCCAGGCGAACGGCGTCAGCGGGTTGGCCGCGCCGACCGCCTGGGTCAACAGCATGTTCAACACCAGGAACGCGCAGTAGAGCTGCACCAGCGTCGGCGTGTTGCGCGTGACTTCCACAAACACCCGCGCCGGCTTGGCCAGCCACGGGTTGCCTGAAGTCAGCATCGCCGCCAGCGTGATCCCCGCCAGCAGACTGCCGAGGATGGTGAACAGGCACAGCAGGCCGCTGGTCAGCGCGCCCTGGACTAGGCTGCCGCGCTGATAGGCGTCCAGCAGGAAGGTGTAGTTCAGGCCGATACGCGCGGCCCAATCGACGCACAGCTCAAGCAGATGGCTCATCTCCATTGCCGGCTCAAGCACCCTTGAACTGTTTCTGCAACTCCACCAGGGCCGGTGATGCCGGACTGATGCGGTTGCGGGTCTGGGCCTCGATCAGCCAGCCGCTGCGGTGTAGTTCCTTGACGATCGGATCGAGCCTGGCCTGGGTGTCGCCTTCGCCACGACGGGTCCAGATCACCGACGGTGCCGGGTTGAGCTCCGGACCAAGGACGCGGTAGTCCTTCCATTCGGCACTGTCGTTGATAAATGGGTTGATCAGGGTAGAGTCGTGCACCGCCGCGACGCAGTTGTTGCCCCGCAGGGCCAGCAGCGATTCGGACGAGCTCTTGAACGCTTTGAGCTGCGCGCCGAAACCGGTCAGCGGCTTGACGTAGCTGCTGCCCTGGGAGGTGCACACGGGTTGGTCCTTGAGGTCTTCCCAGCGGGAGATCTGGCTGTCTTTGAGCACCGCAGCCGCACCGCCGACGCGGTAGAACGGGGTCGGCACGAAGCCGAGGATTTCACCGCGTTCGGCGGTCCATTCCATATTGGCGATGAGCAGGTCGACCTTGCCCTGTTGCAGGAACTGCACGCGATTGGCCGGCAATACCGGCACCAGCTGCACCTCGGCCTTGAGTTGACGGCCCAGCTCATTGGCCAGGTCGACGTTCAAGCCCTTGGGCTGTTGCGTGGCCGGATCGATGCTGCCAAACGGCCCGCCGGACAACAACACGCCCACCACCAGCACATGGCGCTGCTCGATCTTGTCCAGGGTCGCATCGGCCTGCGCCGCCACACTGCCGCCCAGGGCGATCATCGACCCCAGGGCCACCGGCAACCATTTCTTCAACATCATTGGACTTCCCCCTGGCGAATGATCGGCGTACCCCGACCTGATGGAGGGGCATGCTAGGGAGAGTGCGCGGGCAACGGAAATGCAAATATCTCATATCGTTATAACTTGCCGTGTCCGCCCCGCCTTCGTTTTTGGCATAACCCTTTATTTATTGGCCCACGCAAAAATAATCTTCAGAAAAGCATAAATATCTGTAATGTTTAACTTCACGTCCTTAATATAAAACCGCCCCTGGAAATGGCCATGTCGACCCTCGACCTTGAACTCCTGCGCACCTTTATCGCCGTGGTCGACCACCACAGTTTCGCCGAAGCCGGCACGCACCTGGCGCGCACCCAGTCGTCCGTGACCCAGCATATGCAGCGCCTGGAGCAGCAAGTGGGGGTCAGCCTGTTCGAGAAGCGCGGCCGGCAAAAACAACTGACCGAGCCCGGCCTGCAACTGCTGCGTCATGCGCGGCAGATGCTGGCACTGAATGACGATGCATTGAATTCCCTGCGCGAAAGCAGCCTGAGCGGCGTGCTGCGCATCGGCTCGCCCCACGATATTGCCGACACCATCCTGCCGCCGATCCTCAGCCATATCGCCCGCTCGGCGCCGCGCCTGCGCCTGGAGATCGACGTGGGCCGCAGCCCGTTCCTGATGGACGACCTGCACCGGGGCAAGGTCGACATGGTGATCTCCACCCGCGCCGACCCGAACCTGGAAGGCTTTGCGCTGCGGACGTCGCCGGTGTGGTGGATCTGTTCGGCGCAGTACATCCACCAGCCGAGCGAGCCGCTGCCGCTGATCCTGGTGGATGAGCCGAGCATCTACCGGCGCTACGCGCTGGAGGCGCTGGAACGGGCGAACATTCCCTGGCGCCAGGCGTACCTGGCGTCGAACCTGATCGGGATTAAAGCGGCCACTCGCGCGGGCCTGGGGGTGACGCCGCGCAGCATGGAAATGCTCGGCCCGGACATGCGCGTGCTGGGCGAAACGGATGGGTTGCCGAGGTTGCCGGAGGTCACGTATTACCTGTGGATTCGGCCGAATACGGCGAACCCCATTGCGCGCAAGGCGTATGACTTGATTCGGGGCAGCCAGGGCCTGTAAAGACGGGGCTGGCATCTGGATTTTATCCCGTTAGAATCATCGCCATTCCCGCCTGCCCTCCCTGACACGAGCCCCTTCATGAGCTTTGATTTCGATACGATCCACCCCCGCCTCGGCACTGGCAGCACCAAATGGAATCGCTACCCGGCCGATGTGTTGCCGATGTGGATCGCCGACATGGACATCGCCGCGCCGCCCGCCGTGCTGCAAGCCCTGCACGCGCGCCTCGACCAGCAGATTCTCGGCTACAGCGTGGCCGGCCCGGATGTACGCGAGGCCATCGTGGCCGACCTGTGGGCCAAGTACGCCTGGCGCGTGCAGCCCGACGACCTGCTGTTCCTGCCTGGCGTTGAGCCTGGCTTCAATATGGCGCTGCACGCCTTCGTCCAACCGGGCCAGCCGGTGGTGCTGCAAACCCCCAACTACCGGCCGATTCGCCTGGCGCCCGGCCACTGGAACCTGCCGCGCATCGAAGTACCGTTCGAGTTGAACAACGCCGAATACATCACCCCCATGCCCGCCCTGCGCAAGGCCCTGACCGGCGCCGGCGCACTGCTGCTGAGCAACCCGCACAACCCCATCGGCAAGGTCTTCCCCCGCGAAGAACTGCTGGCCCTGGCCACTGCCTGCCTGGAAAACGGCGCGCTGATCATCAGCGACGAAATCCACGCCGAACTGTGCTTCGACGGCCGCCGCCACATCCCCACCGCCAGCCTTAGCCCTGAGATTGCCCAGCGCACCATCACGCTGATGTCGGCGAGCAAGGCCTACAACGTGGCCGGCCTGAAGACCTGCTTTGCGGTGATCCAGAACGCCGGGATCCGCGAGCGCTTCAACCAGGCCCGCTGCGGCATGGTCGACAGCGTCAGCCCCCTGGGCCTGGAAGCCACCCGCGCCGCCTACAGCCAGTGCGGCGCATGGCTCGACGCGCTGAAGCACTACCTGCAAGCCAACCGCGATTACCTGCTCGACGCCGTGCAAACCCGCTTACCCGGTGTGGTGATGCACGCGCCGCAAGGCACCTTCCTGGCCTGGCTGGACTGCAGCGCCCTGGGCCTGGACGACCCACAGCAGTTCTTCCTGGAGCAGGCCAAGGTCGGGCTGAGTGCGGGGATCGAATTCGGTGACGACAGCCAGCAGTTCGTGCGCCTGAACTTCGGCTGCCCACGGGCTTTGCTGGAAGAGGGTCTGCAACGTATGGAGCGTGCGCTGCAGCAGCGCTGAGGCAGACTTTATGAATGTGGGAGCAGCGCTCCCACATCCGGTGGGCTTCACAGCTTGGCGATGGACACTTCGGTGGACTTCACGAAGGCAATCACTTCGCTGCCTACCTTCAATTCCAGGTCACGCACCGAGCGGGTGGTGATCACCGAGGTGACGATGCCGGACGCGGTTTGCACGTCGATTTCGGACACCACCTCCCCCAGCAGGATTTCCTTGATCACGCCCTTGAACTGGTTGCGCACGTTGATCGCTTTAATAGTCATGTCGGCTTTCCTTTTGGCTGTTGGGTCAATCCGCACGAATGCGCAGGCCCTCAAAGTGCGCTATCACGTAGAATATTAAAAGGAATATATAACTCTTTATTTATTCCATAAAAATATATGCGTACTATTGCCCCACCAACAGTCGATCAACAATTTGCTACCCCCCGTAGCAGCTGCGGATTTGGATAAGGCGATATTTACGGTTAAGACGATCTCTACGCGGGGTAGCGGTAACCTTGGCATAGAGACTGCATATTCCTGTAAAGCATGATGAGACATTAAAAATCATCTTTCTGAATATAAGAAAAGCCTTCTCTCAACGCCTTGTCCGGAGCTGTTCCATGAAACCCTTCACCCAGCGTCTACTCGGCGCCTGCGCCCTCATCCTGAGCCTGCAGGCGCATACCTATGCCGCCGAAACCGATCCCGCCGAAGTCAACCTCGACTACGCCTACTACTCGCCGGTCAGCCTGGTGCTCAAGCACTTCGGCTGGCTGGAGCAGGCCCTGCCCCACAGCAAGGTCGGCTGGGTACTCAGCCAGGGCAGCAACCGCTCCCTGGAATACCTCAACAGCGGCGGCGTGGATTTCGCTTCGTCCGCCAGCTTGTCCGCCGTGTTGAGCCGCGCCAATGGCAGCCCGATCAAATCGGTGTACGTCTACAGCCGCGCCGAGTGGACCGCCCTGGTGGTGCGCAAGGACTCGCCGCTCAACAGCGTCAGCGACCTGAAGGGCAAGAAAATCGCCGCGACCAAAGGCACCGACCCGTACCTGTTCACCCTGCGCAGCCTGCAACAGGCCGGGCTGAAAAAAGACGACGTGGAACTGGTGCACCTGCAACACCCGGACGGCCGCACCGCCCTGGAAAAAGGCGACGTGGACGCCTGGGCCGGCCTCGACCCGCACATGGCCGCGAGTGAAATCCAGGCCGGTTCGCGCCTGCTGTACCGCAACAAGGATTTCAACAGCTATGGCGTGGTGAGCGTCACCGAGCAGTTCGCCAAGGCGCACCCACAGACCATCACCAAGGTGCTCGGGGCGTATGAAAAAGCCCGGGATTGGGCGGTGAAGCACCCCGATGAATTCGCCAGGTTGCTGGCGGATGAATCCGGCCTGCCGCTGGAAGTGGCCAAGCTGCAATTGTCGCGTACCGATCTGAGCACGCCGTTGTTGAGCGCCAAGGATGTGCAGTCGTCGAAGGCGGCGGCGCCGATCCTGGTGTCCGAGGAATTGGTGCGTCGTGGGGTGAATGTGGACCAGGTGATCGATCAACTGATCGACCCTTCGTTTGGCCAAACCCTGTAGAAGCAATAAGGGGCGCGCGATGACCAGCAAAAGCCAGGCATTGCCCCTTCCGGCCCCCGCAGTCAGCCAGCGCAGCGCCTGGCCACGACGGTTCAAAGGCCTGGTCTTGCCGGTGCTGATCCTGATGATCCTGGAAGGGGTCGTGCGGGTAGGCTGGCTGCCGTCCTACCAGATGCCGGCGCCCAGCGAGATCGCCGTGACCCTCACCGACCTCGCCGAGGGCGCCTTGTGGAAACACATCAGCGCCAGCCTCGCCCGCGTGCTGCTGGGCTTTGCCATCGGCGCCGGCCTGGCCCTGGTGTTCGCCGCCTGGGTCGGTTTGAGCCGTGAAGCCGAAGCCTATCTGGAGCCGACCTTCGCCGGCCTGCGTTCGATCCCGAGCCTGGCCTGGGTGCCCTTGCTGCTGCTTTGGCTGGGCATCGATGAAACCTCGAAGATTGTGCTGATCGCCATTGGCGCGTTTTTCCCGGTGTACCTCAATGGCGTCGCGGCGATTCGCGATATTGATCGCAAGCTGGTGGAAGTCGGGCAAATGTACGGGTTCAGTCGCCGCCGCCTGGTGCGCCGGATCCTGCTGCCCGCCGCCCTGCCCGGCCTGTTTACCGGGTTGCGCAGTGGCTTGAGCCTGGCGTGGATGTTCCTCGTGGCGGCCGAACTGATCGCGGCGACCAAGGGCCTGGGTTACCTGCTCAGCGATGGGCGGGAAACCTCTCGGCCCGACATCGTGCTGGCCGCCATTATCGTATTGGCGCTACTGGGCAAGGTCAGCGACGGCCTGCTCGCGGCGTTGGAGAAACGCTGCCTGGCCTGGCGCGACACCTTCACCGGCCAAGGAGCGGAACAATGAGTACGCAGCCGTTATTGGACATTCGGGTGGAGCGTAAAAGCTTTGCCAGCACCACCGTATTGAAAGATGTACGCCTGGCCTTGCAGCCGCGCGAAGCGGTCAGCCTGCTGGGCCCCAGCGGCTGTGGCAAAAGTACCCTGCTGCGGATCGTCGCCGGGTTGGAAAAGGACTTCCAGGGCGAACTGCGCAGCCCTGACGGCGACGTGGCGTTCGTGTTCCAGGAACCGCGCCTGATGCCCTGGCTCACGGTGGAGCAGAACATTGGTTTCAGCGATGACAACCGCTACGACAGGGCCTGGGTCACACAATTGATCGAGGAAGTCGGCCTCAAGGGCTTCGCCCAGGCGCTGCCCAAGGCGTTGTCCGGTGGCATGGCGCAGCGGGTGGCGATCGCACGCGGCCTGTATTCACGTCCGCAGGTGCTGTTGCTCGATGAACCGTTCAGTGCGGTGGATGCCTTCACCCGCATGAAGCTCCAGGACTTGCTGCTGCAACTGGCCGCGCACCACGCCATCGCCCTGTTGCTGGTGACCCATGATGTAGACGAAGCGCTGTACCTGAGTGACCGGGTACTGGTGATGGACAACCGGCCCAGCAGCATTCGCCAGGAGCTGACGGTCGACCTGCCGCACCCGAGGGACCGGCGTGACCCGCTGCTGGCCCGGCTCAAGGCGCTGGCCTTGACCGAGTTGCAGCGTGCCCACGTGATCTGAGGACTACTCACCACAATAAGCTTGCGAAGGCTCACCCGATAACCCATTCGAGATTGCACCTCCACGCGCCTAAGTGATCGAGGACTACTCGTAACTTGTGGTGAGCGGGCTTGCCCCGCGCTGGGCTGCGCAGCAGACCCAAAACCAGGCGCTGCGGTTTACCTGACAGAACACAGGGATCCTGATTGGGGCTGCTTCGCAGCCCAGCGCGGGGCAAGCCCGCTCACCACAGCAAGCCCGCTCACCACAATAAGCCTGTTCACCACAACAAGCAGGCAGGCCACAAAACCGCATCATGCCGCCTTGCGCAGGCTCACCCAATAGCGGGTTCGAGCTTGCACCTCCAGCCCCAGGGTCGAGGCCAGCAGGTTGAGGATGCGGTCGGTGTCATCCAGGCGAAAACTGCCGGTCACCCGCAGCGTTTCCAGGCTGGGATCCCAGCGCAATACGCCCGGACGATAGCGTTCCAGCTCGCGCAGAAAATCCCCCAGCAACTGGTTCTGTGCGGTCAACACGCCGTCGCGCCAGCCTAATTGCAGCACATCGAAGGGCACCGAGGCGCCAAGCCCGGCGGCTTTCAACGGCGCTTGCTGGCCCCCCTGCAATGTCGCCAGGTTTGCGCGCAAATCACGCACCTGCACCGTGCCCTTGAGCACCGACACCAGGCAGCCGGAAGGCAGTTGCCGCACGCACACCTCGGCCTGGCTGACGAGCAATTGGCCGTAGCGGGTTTGCACCGTCATCGCCGCCGTACCCGGAACGTTCAGCGCCAGCTCACCGTCGACCAGGGTGATGCGCCGTTGTGCCAGGTCCACGTCTACGGCTGTAGCGGTATTGAGTTGCAGGCTGCCCCCTTCGGCTAACGGCAGGCGTTTGCGTTCGCCGGTAGCGGTGTGCAAATCGGCACGCCAGGCGTCGATGGGCAACTGGCGGCTGATCAGCCAGGCCGCCGGCACCAGCGCCGCCACCCCCAGGGCGCGCTTGAGCACGGCACGTCGCCCCGGTTGCGGGCGGTCGAGGCTGGCCATGGCGAGCGCCTGGGGCAAATCGCTGAAACGCTGGCACAGGGTTTGGGCTCTTTGCCAGGTCTGTTCATGCTGGGGATGGCTGTCGCGCCAGTGCTGCAAGGCGGCGTGATCGCGCTCGGTGGCCGCGCCGGATTCGAGCAGCGCCAGCCACTGGGCGGCGGCGCGCGCGACGTCGCGGCTCACAGCTCCACCAGCAGGCAATGCTCGTAGGCCTGGGCCATGTAGCGCTTCACCGTACGTTCGGACACGTCAAGGCGCTCGGCAATCTCGCGGTAACCCAGGCCTTCCAGCTGGCTCCATAGAAACGCACGGCGCACCAGCACGGGCAAGCCGTCGAGCAATTCATCCAGGGCTTGCAGGGTTTCCAGCACCAGCCAGCGCTGTTCGGGCGACGGCACACAGGTGTCGGGCAAGGTGGCCAGGGCATTCAGATACGCCTGTTCGAGGCTGCGGCGCTGATGAAAATTCACCAGCAGGCGCTTGCCCACCGTCACCAGGTACGCCCGGGGTTCCTGCATCTGCGCAATCGGCTGCGCACTGGCAAGCACCCGCAGGAACGTATCCTGGCTCAGGTCGGCCGCATCCCAGGCATTGCCCAGGCGCCGCCGCAGCCAGCTTTCCAGCCAACTGCGATGGTCACGGTACAAGCTCGATAGCGTCAGTTCAGGAGCGTGCGTGGGGACAACAGCATCATTCATGGCAACAACCTGCACGGCGCGATTGAGTCTCAAATGAGATTCATTCTATTTAATATCGTGCCGGGACACCATGATCTTTTCAACTTCGCGTTTATACGGACGCCTCGGCATCAAACACGTGCCCACGCCCCACGACACTGCCTGGCACCAACAACGCCCCAGGCGCCAGCACCGCGTTAGCGCCGATCCGACATTGATCCCCCAGCAACGCGCCAAACTTGTCGCAGCCGCTGCGCTGCAATACCCCGTCAACCCGTACCAGCACTTCCTTGTCGTCCCGCTCGTTGCGGTAGTTGGCGACGATACTTCCCGCCTCGAGGTTGACCCCATGGCCCAGCACTGAATCACCGACAAAGTTGAAGTGGGCCAGCTTGCTGCCACTGAACATGAAGGTGGTTTTCAGTTCGGCGCCGGGGCCGATGATGCAGTGCTCATCCACCCAGCAACCACCGCGCAGCAGCGAGCCGCTGGCGATAAAGCAATGGGCGCCGATGATCAGGGGCGGCTTGAGCAAGGCACCGGGTTCGACGATGGCGGTACGGTGGATGGCGACTTCGTCCTTCGCGCTGTACTCGTCGACCGGCAGTTCGGCGAGCATCTGGCGAACAACGGCCGGCGCCTGGGCGACCAGGGCCCAGGGCGCCAGGCCGGCCCACGGGGCCAGGGGGGATTGAGCAAGGTTGGCGATGTAGTCGGTGAGTCGAATCAAGGTCGAGCCCTCACGTGGTCAGAGACAGTCAAGAAAACCCACATTGGCGATCATTCGACCTCGAGTACAGCACTTCCAGGCCCTCGCCTCTCACAGACCGCGCTTGCGCAGCCACTGCAAAAAGCCCTTCTTCACCGGCACCACCGGCGCGTCCTGGGTCAGGACCTGGGCGGCATGCAGGCGGAATTCCAAGAGTGCCTTCATCGCCTCGCTAATGTCGCGGCGCGCGTCCAGGCACGGTTTCAGGTATTCGTTCTCGATGCGGTAAAGCGTGCAGAACGTCTTGGCGGAAAAGTCCGCCAGCACGGCCTGGTCGGACAGGATCCCGGCCTCGCCAATCACTTCTCCCGGCCCCATGCGCCCGGCTTCGAATACATGGCCGCCCTTGGTCAACATCACCGAGACCACGCCGGACTCGACGATAAACAAATGATCACTGACCTCCCCCGCCGGCAGGATCATCTCGCCGGCGCGGTAGGTGTGCAGGGTCATGTTCTGGCTGAAGGTGTCTTTCTCTTCCTGGCGCAGGGTGGAGAAAATCGATGAACGCTCCAGCAACGCCCGCGCGGCGGACATGGCCGGCGGCGCGCTGCTTTCGGTGGAGGACAGCACAGCCACGCCCGCCGCTTGCAGGTGCCGGAACGCCAGGTCATAGAGCTGGTTGCGCACCTCGCGCTTGAGGGCCATGGCTGGCACGAAGCCGCTGATTTCATACTCCACGCCGCCACTGGCAGAGGTCTTGAACGCCACGCTCGGCGCCGGCTTGGCCAACAGTGGCCGACACCCCTGCATCGCACGCTCCAGCGCCTCGATCACGGTTTGCGGACGTGCATGGGGGCTGACCTGCAGGCTGACCGCCAGGCCGAACATATCCGCCGGGCGTGAAAAGTTGATGATCTTGGCCTTGGCCGCCAGGGAGTTGGGGATCACCGCCAGGCTGCCCTGGGAGGTTTGCAGTCGCGTGGCGCGCCAGTCGATGTCGGTGACCCGCCCTTCGGTGCCGTCGATGGAGATCCAGTCATCGATCTGATAAGGCTTGGTGGTGTTGAGCACGATCCCGGAAAACACATCGCTGAGGGTACTTTGCAACGCCAGGCCGACGATGATCGCCACCGCACCAGAGGTGGCCAACACCCCCTTGACCGGCAGGTCGAGCACGTAGGCCATGGCGGCGATGATCGCGATGAGGAAAATCACCGCGCCCATCAGGTCCTGCAACAATCGCCCGGTGTGACCCACCCGCTGCATCATCACCGCGCCCAGCAACACCGTCAGCGTGCGCGCCGCAAACAGCCACCAGCCGATCTGCAAGGCCGTGGCGGCCAGGTGCAAGGCGGTACTGTCGGCATAGGGCGCAAGTTGCATGGGGTTCATGCCGTCGTTGAACAACACGGCACTGAACACGGCAAAAATCGCCAACCGCGCAGCCAGCTTCCAATTGGCCAGGTCGGCAGAGATCAGGCGCCACACGGCGATGTCGATAAAGATCAGCGCCACGGCGCACAACATCGGGTGATCAGCGATAAATGAGGGCATCCAGGCGACTCCAGGGCGAATGACGGGAAGATCGCATGAAATGCCGTTCCAGGGTATAGCGAAAAAAAGTGGGAGGAGGCTTGCCTCCGATAGCAGAGTGTCAGGTTGAACATCTGTACCTGATCCACCGCCATCGGGGGCAAGTCGAATCGTCGCACCGCCCCTCCCACATTGGCCTTGTGGCCGACCTTAATCCTGCATCCGCCCGAAACGACCCGATTGGAAATCCGCAAACGCCTGGTGAATCTCCTGCTCGGTATTCATCACAAACGGTCCATGCCCAACGATAGGCTCGTCAATCGGTTCGCCGCTGAGCAGCAGGACCTTGGCGTCGTCGTTGGCCTCCAGGATGAGTTGGCGGCCATCGCGGTCGAACAACGCCAGTTGGCCTTGGCGTGCGACGTCTTCGCCATTGACCAGCACCGTGCCGCGCAGGATCACCAGGGCAGTGTTGCGCCCGGCGTGCAGGTCGAGGGTGACGGGCTTGCCGGCGTTGAGGCGCAGGTCCCACACATCGATCGGCGTGAAGGTGCGCGCCGGTCCCTGGGTGCCGGCGAATTCACCGGCGATCAGGCGCAGGTGGCCGGCGTCGTTGGCCAGGGGCAGCACGGGGATATCGCCGTCGACGATGGTCTGGTAGCCCGCGTCGGCCATTTTGTCCTTGGCGGGCAGGTTGACCCACAGTTGCACCATCTCCAACGCACCGCCGCTGCGGGCGAAGGCGGCGGAGTGGAACTCCTCGTGGAGGATGCCCTTGGCGGCGGTCATCCATTGCACATCGCCCGGGCCGATTTTGCCGCCGGCGCCGGTGGAATCGCGGTGTTCGACTTCGCCATCGTAGACGATGGTCACGGTTTCAAAACCGCGATGGGGGTGCTGGCCGACGCCGCGACGCTGGTCTGTCGGGTTGAAATCGGCCGGCCCGGCGTGGTCCAGGAGCAGGAATGGGCTGATGTGCTTGCCCATCGAGTCGTAGGAAAACAGCGTACGCACGGGAAAGCCGTCGCCGACCCAATGGGCGCGAGGGCTGGTGTAGATGCCGATGAGTTTTTTCATGGTAGTCCTCCAAAGTGCATACACCTTAAAACTCGCAGCAATTCGGCGCTAGACGGTAAAAATAACCTTGATCGTCCTACCGGCAGGACGATCTACGACTGCAGCCTCACAAAAACAGCGTTAATGATAATGACTCGTAGTAATATCCGCCCTCTCCCGCTCAACCCTCGAGGGCTGCAATGCCGTTTGCCCCTGCGCCTGCCGCACCGCGCGTACTGGTGGTGGATGACCACCGCAAGATTCGTGAACCCTTGGCCACGTACCTGCGACGTTACACCTTTGAGGTGCGCACCGCTGAAGACGCGGCCGGCATGTGGCAATTGCTCAAGACCCAGGCGTTCGATGTGGTGGTGCTCGACGTGCTGCTGCCGGATGGCGATGGCTTTGAGTTGTGCAACCAGTTGCATCGGCGCAGCAACACCCCGGTGATCCTGCTGACCGCCCGCGACACTGCCGCCGACCGCATACGCGGCCTGGACCTGGGTGCCGACGATTACGTCACCAAGCCGTTCGAGCCCCGGGAGCTGGTGGCGCGTATCAACAGCGTGCTGCGCCGTCAGGGCCGCGCGACCGGCCCCACCGCGCCCGGCACTGGCGCACGGGCCTATGAGTTTGCCGGCTGGCACTTCAGTGTGACCAGCGCCACCTTGCGCCGCGACGGCAGCCCGGCCATCCAGCTCAGCACTGCCGAAAGCCGGCTGTTGCAAGTGTTCCTCGCCCACCCCAACACCCTGTTGCCCCGCGAACGCTTGATCGACCTCACCGCCGCCGCCGACAGCGATGTCAGCGACCGCGCCATCGACCGGCAAGTCAGCCGCCTGCGCCGCAAGCTGGCCCAGGGCGATGCCACCCCGGAACTGTTACGCACCATCTGGGGCGGCGGTTATCTATTGGCCGCCGAGGTCAGCGAATGCACGCCCTGAACCGGCTGTGGCCGCGGACCCTGGCACGGCAGTTGAGCCTGTTGTTGCTGCTGGCACTGCTGGCGTCGAACGCCATTGCGATGTTGTTCCTGCAGCGCACCGGCAGCCTGATCCACCCGCTGTCGCGCAGTTTCAGCCTGGAACGCCTGGGGATTGCCCATCACACGGCAATCGACCTGACCTCGAGTGAAACCGCGCACCTGCTGGCCGGCATGAGCACCGACGACACGCGCTTCTGGATCGGCCCCACGCCGGAGGTGGCGCCGTTTGCCCAACGCCCGGAAGAACAGCGCCTGGCCAACGAGCTGCGCCACCAATTACAGCTGGATAACGCCGCCACCATCGGCATGCAATTGGAGCGCATCAGCGGCGCCGACGCCCGAACCCACGTGTTCAGCCCCGCCGGCTGGGCGCCGTTGCGCCTGCGCAGCAGCGTGCCGCTGCCCGACGGTACCTACCTGAATGCCGTGCAATACCCCTCCGGCGCCTATGAATGGGGCCGCGTCCTGGCCTACAGCCTGCCGGTGACCACGCTGCCGGTGCTGCTGATCGTGATGTTTTTCATTGCCCGCGTGGTGCGCCCGATCAAGACCCTGGCCCAGGCCACCGAGCGCGTCAGCCGCGGTGAATGGATCGCACCGCTGGCGCAAATCGGCCCGCAGGAAGCCCGCGACCTCACCGCCGCCTTCAACACCATGCAGGCCAACCTCGCCCGGCATGTCGAAGGCCGTACGCGGATGCTCGCAGCAGTCAGCCACGACCTGAACACGCCGATCACCGAGCTGCGCCTGCAAGTGGAATTGCTGGAGCCCGGCGCAGCCCGCGATGACATGCTCGAAAGTCTCGCCGAACTGAGCGCGATGGTGCGTGAAACCCTGAATTTCGTGCGTGACGACGCGGTGCAGGAAGCTACCACCACGCTTTCGTTGAGCGACTTGCTGGATGACCTGGCCAAGCGTTACCAACGCCTGCGACAGCCCGTCACCTGGGCCGGCGCACCACCGTTACGGCTGACCTGCCGGCCGCTGGCGCTCAAACGCGCACTGACCAACCTGATCGACAACGCCCTGCGCCACGCCGGCGATGCCGACCTGAACCTGGTTCGCGAGGACAACGGCTGGCTGCGCATCGAGATTCTCGACCACGGCCAAGGCTTGCCCGAAGCGTGGTTGAGCAAAGTCTTCGAGCCCTTCGTGCAACGGGGTGTCAGTGACGGCGGCGTGGGGCTGGGCCTGGCGATCGCACGGTCGTGCATCCAGGCCCATGGCGGCGAGCTGGTCTTGGAGAATCGCCCACCGGCCGGCCTGTGCGCGGTGGTGCGATTGCCTACAGCGCTTTAGAAGTTGAGCGTAGCGCCCATCCACAGGGTGCGGCCGTAGTTCACCGTACCGTAGGTTTCATCGTCCAGACGCTTGTCGGTGAGGTTGTTGAGGGAGGCGTTGAGGGTCAGCGAATCGCTCACATCATAGGAACCCCCGAGGTCGGCGGTGGTGTAGCCCGGTGCCGGTTTGTCGGTGGTAATGGTGTTGCCGGTTTCCTCACCGTAGTAGCTCAGCGAGGCCCAGGCCTGGGTGCGGTCGTTGAGGGTCCACTCGGTGCGCACATTGGCTTTTTGCTCCGGTGTGAGGGCCAGCGGCGCGCCTTTGTTGGCGCCGCTTTTCTGCTCGGAATCGGTGTAGGTGTAGTTGGCCTTGAGCAGCACGCTGGGGTTGATGTCCCATTGGCCGTTGAGCTCAACGCCCTGGATGATCGCCTTGTCGACGTTGACCCGCTCCATGATGGTGTAGCCGTTCCAGCGCCGGTCGGTGGTGACGGTCGAGAGCTTGTCCTGGAAGTCGTTGTAGAACAGCGTCACGCCGCCGGACAGGTTGTCGCGGTTGCTCCACAGCGCCGAGACTTCGTAGTTGGTGCTGGTTTCGGGCTTGAGGTCCGGATTGCCGAACATCACGAAGCGGTTGCGGCGCAGGTAGGCGTAATCCTCGACGACCGCACGCAGCTCGGGGGCCTTAAAGCCACGTGCAACACCGCCCTTGAACGTCCACTGCTCGGTGGCGCGCCACACCCCGTAGACCCGCGGGCTGAGGTGGGCGCCGTACTCTTCGTGCTCATCCAGGCGCAGGCCGGTGGTCAGGGCGAAGCTGTCGGTCATCGACCACTCGTTTTCCGCGAACAGGGCTTTTTGCACCACCGAGAATTTATAGTCGACGCGGTCACCGAGGCCCTGGTTCCAGTCGGTGAGCTCGCTTTTATTCCATTGCACGCCCACGGTGCTGACGTTATGGGCGGTGGGCACCACCAGCTTGGCGTCAAACACGCTGTTCTTGATCTCGGGTTTGCGCCCGTAGATGTCAGTCTGCGCCGGTGTCGCCTTGCCTTCACGGCTGGAGGTTTCCTGGGACAAGGCAATGTCCGAGGTGGCCCAGCCCCAGCGGCCCTGGTGGGACAGCGACCAGTGATCGCGGTTGTTTTCCTGTTCGCGGGTGGCCCAGTTGGCGCTCATGCCGTCGCCATTCTTCAAGCGCGTGGCGCCGGCTTCCAGCAGGATGTCGTGGTCGATAGTGGGGGTGAAGGCCAGGCGCGCGGTGAGGTCGCGGTGGTCAGCCTTGCTGAAGCCATTGGTTTGCTCGATGTCGTCATCGGCCTGGCGATCCAGGTAGCGGCCCCACACCTGCAAACCGAGGAAATCTTCCTTGAGCGGACCACTGAGGTAGAACTGGGTCTGGCGTGCATTACCCTGGTCGCTGTGCTGACGCGCCGAGTAGTCATACCCGATGGAGCCGCCCCAGGTCGGTGAGACCTTGCGCGTAATCACGTTGATCACCCCGCCGATGGCATCCGAGCCGTACAGTGACGACATCGGCCCGCGCACCACTTCAATCCGCTCGATGGCCGCGGCGGGTGGCACAAAGCTCTGTTCGTAGCCACTGTTGCCGTTGACCCGCGATTCCCGCGCACTCTGGCGCTTGCCGTCGACCATGATCAGGGTGTAGTCGGCCGGCATGCCCCGGATGGAGATGTCGGTTTCATTCGCACCGCCGTTGACGGTCACGCCTTCCACATCTTTAACCGCGTCGCCGAGGTCGCGGTAGGACTTGCGACGCAGCGCCTCGCCATCGATCACGGTGACCGAGGCCGGTGCGTCTTCCGCACTTTGCGCAAAACCGGATGCAGTCACCACTACATCATTGAGTTCCAGTGCAACAGGCTCATCGGCGTGGGCATGAAGACTGGCGGCAACCAGCAGGGCCAGGGGCGAGAAACGAAAAGCAGGCAGCATGGGCGAAGACCTTCGGATTAGACTCAAAAGAGAATCGTAATCATCCAGCCCCGAATAACTTGGACAAAGTGTGACAGCTCAAGCCGCCGCGACCTCTGCGGTACGGCGCTCACGCAACAGATGGAAGGCCGCGAAAGCCGTCACGGCAAAACACGCCTGGATCACGATCATCGGTGTTGCACTGCCGTCACGCAGATGGCTCAGTAACAGGCCGCTGCAGGTCGCGCCGAACATCTGCGCAAAACCCATCAAGCCCGCCGCCAAACCGGCGCGGTGAGCGTTGGGCATGACCCCACCGGTCACAGACCCGGGTAATACCAGACCACCGCCGAGGGTCGCCAGCGCAATGGGAATATCCAGGCCCAGCACCGACAGACCAAACAGCGCATAAATCACCAGTGCGGCAATCCCGCCCATGGCCACCAGCGTCACGCCCATCGCCACAATCCGTTGCGGCCCCAGGCGCTGGATGTTGCGTCGGGTGTAGGTGGAACCGATGATCAGCATCGACACGATCAGGCCAAAATTGATGCCGTACTCCAGGCTGCTCAAGCCCAACAAATTGATATACACCGCCGAGGAACCGGCGATCACCGCGAACATGGCGCCATAGGTGCACGCCAGCGCCACGGCGAACGCGCGGTACGGGCGGCCCTTGAGCAGGTCCAGGTATTGCCCGCCGAGGGTGCGCCAGTGGCCGGCCTTGGGGTCTAGGTAGTGGTTGCTCTCGCGGAAGAACAGCAGCGCCAGCAGCAACACCCCACTGCCAATCGCCAAGGCCAGCAGGATCGGTGCCCGCCAGCCCAGCAGCTTGATCAGCAGGCCGCCGACCATCGGGGCGACGACGATGGCGTACAGCATGCCGATCATGGTCAGCGCCAGCGCCGGGCCCGCCTCGGCCTTCCACACGTCACGCACCACGGTGCGCGCCAGTACCAGCGCAGCGCAGGCACCGAGGCCTTGCACCACGCGAGCGGCGATAAATTGCTGGATGTCATTGACCAGCAGCATCGACAAGGTCGCCAGCACATACAGCAACAGCCCGCCGAGCAGCACCGGACGGCGGCCGATGCGGTCCGACAGCGGGCCGAACAGCAGTTGCCCCAGGCCAAAGGCGGCCACGAACGCCGACAGGGCCATCAGTGCCGACCCCGGTGGCGCCAACAGGGCGTGCTCGATCAGACCCAAGCCTGGAATGATCAATTGGGTCGAGACTTCACCCAGCGCCGTCAAGGCCACCAGTAAAAACAACAAGCTTCGCGATGGGGCCGGGGCGTTTGACATGGGAATTATCCGGGGCTGGTTTTATTTATATTTCGACCATAATATGCGTAAAAAATTATGTCCATAATTTTTTGCCCAATGGTAATCCCCGGAGCCCGACATGATCCCTCTCCCCTCGCGCCTTCTCATGCCCCTGGCCGTGTTGATCGTCCTCAGCGGCTGCAACAGCCAGGCCGACACTGCCGCCCAAGCGCCGCAACCGCGTCCGGTACTCGCCGCCAAGGTCGAAGCCGCCGGCACTCAGCAAAGCGCCTATACCGGCGTGGTGGCTGCGCGTACGGAAAGCGACCTGGGCTTCCGGGTCAGCGGCAAGGTCATCGAACGCAAGGTCGACCCCGGCCAGCACGTCTCCCGTGGCGACACCCTGCTGGTGCTGGACATCGGCGACTTCGAGCTGGCCCTGCGCTCGGCGAAAAACCGCGTCAGCGCCGCCCAGGCGCAACTGCGCCAACGCCGCGACGATGAAAACCGCTACCAGCGCCTGGCCAGTACCGGCGCGGTGTCGCGGCAGATCTTCGACCAGTCGGCGACTAACTTGCGCGTGGCCGAGGCCGAACTGGCCGCGGCGCAATCCGACGCCAGTCAGATCGAGAACCGCCGCACTTATTCGGTGCTCAAGGCCGATGGCGACGGCATCATCACCGACGTGCGGGTGGACCGCGGCCAAGTGGTCGCCGAAGGGCAAATCGTCGCGCGCCTGGCCCATGACGGTGCCCGCGAAGCCATCGTCAACCTGCCGGAAAACCAGCGCGACCAGGCCGCGCAAAAAGCCCTGGCCTTCCCCTTCGGCGCCCCGGACCAGGCGGTGACGGCGACCTTGCGCGAACTGTCGGCCAGCGCCGATCCCACCACCCGCACCTACCGCGCCCGTTATGTGCTGCACGGTAACGTCGAGCGCTTCGCCCTCGGCTCGACCATCACCGTGCGCCTGCAAGGCGACGGCCAGGCACAACAAACCCGAGTACCGATCGGCGCCTTGCACGATGCAGGGCAAGGCACCGGTGTGTGGTTGATCGGCGCGGATGACAAGGTCAGCTTCGCCGCCGTCAAGGTCGCCAGCCTCGGCCAGGAAGACGCCCTGCTCGACAGCGGCGTGAACCCCGGCCAGGTCGTCGTCGCCCTCGGCGCGCACCTGTTGCACGGCGGCGATGCGGTGCGCCTGTTGCCCGCCCAGGTGCTGGCCCTCAACCGCAAACAGGACCAATGAGCATGCGCGGCATCAACCTCTCGGAACTGGCGGTCAAGCACCGCGCAGTCACGCTGTTTTTGATCATTGCGATCCTCGCCGCCGGGATCTTCTCGTTCGGCAAACTGGGACGCGCCGAAGACCCCTCGTTTACCGTCAAGGTCATGACCATTACCGCCGCCTGGCCCGGCGCCACTGCCCAGGAGATGCAGGAGCAGGTGGCCGACCGCCTGGAGAAGCGCCTGCAGGAACTGGACTACTACGACCGCGTCGAGACCATCGCCCAGCCAGGCTTTGTGTCGATGCGCATGACCTACAAGGAGTCCACGCGCCCCAGCGAAATCCAGGAGCTGTTCTACCAGACGCGCAAAAAACTCAGCGATGAAGCCGCGAGGCTGCCCAACGGGGTGATCGGGCCGTTCTTCAACGATGAATATTCCGATGTGTACTTCGCCCTGTACGCCCTGGAGGCCGAGCACTTGCCCCATCGGCAACAGGTGCAAATGGCCGAGGATTTACGCCAGGGCCTGCTCAATCTGCCGGGGGTGAAGAAGGTCAATATCCTCGGCGAGCAGGCGCAGCGGATTTTTGTCGAGTTCTCCTATGAGCGCCTGGCGACCCTGGGGATCAAGCCGGACCAGATCTTCGCCGCCCTCGCCGCACAGAACGCCGTGGCCCCGTCAGGTTTTGTCGAAACGGCAGGCGCCCGCGCCTATATCCGTGTGGACGGCGCGTTCGACAGCCTGTCGCTGATCGAAAACGTACCCCTGGAAGTCAACGGTCGCGTGCTGCGCATTGCTGATGTGGCCAGCGTCAGCCGCGGTTATGAAGACCCGCCCAGCTACCGCATCCGCCACCAGGGCGACCCGGCGCTGATGCTCGGCGTGATCATGGAAAAACACTGGAACGGTCTGGAGCTGGACAAAAGCCTCAAGGCCGAGGAAGCCCGGATCCAGGCGGACCTGCCCTTGGGTGTGAACTTCGCCAAAGTCTCCGACCAGGCGAAAAACATCAGCCTGGCGGTGAATGAATTCATGCTCAAATTCTTCGTTGCCCTGGCGGTGGTGATGCTCATCAGCCTGCTGGCCCTGGGCTTTCGCGTCGGCCTGGTGGTGGCGGCTGCGGTGCCGCTGACCTTGTCGGTGGTGTTTGTGATCATGCTGCTCACCGGGCGTGAGTTCGACCGCATTACCCTGGGTGCACTGATCATTTCCCTGGGCCTGCTGGTGGATGACGCCATCATCGCCATTGAAATGATGGTGGTAAAACTGGAGGAAGGTTTTGACCGGGTTCATGCAGCCACCTTCGCCTGGAGCTCCACGGCGGCCCCGATGCTCACCGGTACGTTGGTGACGATCATCGGCTTTCTGCCGGTGGGATTTGCACGGTCCGGTGCGGGGGAATACGCCGGCAATATCTTCTGGATCGTCGGCTTTGCGCTGATCTCGTCCTGGCTGGTGGCGGTGGTGTTCACGCCGTACCTGGGTGTGAAGTTGCTGCCGCAGATCAAACCGGTGCCCGGTGGCCACGACGCGATTTACGCCGGGCGCTATTACCAGAAACTGCGTGATTTGGTCGAAGCCTGCGTACGCAGGCGTTGGCTGGTGACCGGGTTGGTGATCGCTGCCTTTGTACTGTGCGTACTGGGCATGGCCGTGGTGAAGAAACAGTTCTTCCCCAACTCCGACCGTTCCGAGCTGATTCTTGAGGTGTATATGCCGCCCGGCAGTGCCTTCAAGAGCACCGAGGCGGTGGCGGCGCAGTTGGAAAAGGCGCTGCTGCAAGAGCCGCAGACCAGCATGGTCGACACCTATGTGGGCGGTGGTGCACCGCGTTTCTTCCTGTCGCTGAACCCCGAAATGCCGGACCCGGCGTTTGCCAAGCTGATCGTGCAGACGCCGGACTCCCACGCCCGTGACGCCTTGAAGCTGCGCATGCGTGAGCGAATTGCGGCCGGTGAGTTTCCGGCGGCGCGGGTGCGGGTCACCCAGTTGCTGTTCGGCCCGCCGGTGCCCTTCCCCGTGGTGTTCCGCGTGTCCGGCCCGAATGTGGAGGTGCTGCGCGGCGTGTCCGAGGACGTGCGCAAGGTCGTTGCCGCCAACGCGCTGACCAAGGACGCCTTTCTCGATTGGGGCGAGCGCACCAGCGGTTATCGCCTGGTGCTGGATCAAGACCGCCTGCGCCTGCTCGGTTTTACCCCCAACGAGGTCAAATCCCAGCTCAACGCCTTGCTCAGCGGCAACCCGATCACCGAAGTGCGTGAGGGCAACCGCACCGTGTCCGTGGTCGCCCGCGCCCAGGGCAACCAGCGCGAGAACCTCGGCAACCTCAACAACATGACCCTGACCAACAGCGCCGGCACGTCGGTGCCCCTGGCCCAGGTCGGGCAGTTCCAGGCGGTGATGGAAGAGCCGATCCTCAAGCGCCGCAACCGCGCGAGCACCGTGGAAGTGCGTGCCGACATCATCGACGGCGTGCAACCGCCCGACGTGGAAATGGCCGTGTACAAAGACCTGCAACCGCTGATCGCCCGGCTGCCGGCCGGTTACCGGATCGACATCGGCGGCCCGGTGGAAGAAAGCGCCAAGGCCAACGTTGCGCTGGCGGCGCTGTTCCCGATCATGATCCTGCTGACCCTCACGGTGATCATGTTCCAGGTGCGTTCCTTCGGCGTGATGTTCATGGTCTTCGCCACCGCGCCGCTGGGCTTGATTGGCGCGGTGCCGACCTTGCTGCTGTTCAACCAGCCGTTCGGGTTCAACGCGATCCTGGGCTTGATCGGGATCGGCGGGATCCTGATGCGCAACACGTTGATCTTTACCGACCAGATCCGCCAGAACCAGGAGCATGGCATGGCGATCCACGCGGCGATTGTCGAGGCCACGGTGCGGCGCGCGCGGCCGGTGATATTGACCGCGCTGGCGGCGGCGCTGGCGTTTATTCCGCTGACGTTGTCGGTGTTCTGGTCGTCCCTGGCATTCGTGCTGATTGGCGGGGTGGTGGTGGGCACGGTGTTGACGCTGTTGTTTCTGCCGGCGCTGTGCAGCCTGGTGCTGGGGCGGGAGAAGACAAAAATTGTCGAAACGCCCCACGTAAGCGCCGGATAAGCGCTACTCCCCTGCCCTGAAAACCGCTGCAAAGTCCCTCGCCTGAATACACAGTGCGAGGGATTGCAGATGGTGGTTTTCGTTAAAGCCCCGGTTGAAGGGGCTGTTTCATGATCGAGGTGACCCGCCAAGCCATTGGCTACCTGGTGCTGGCCGCCATGGATTCAAAGACGCGGGACGTCGAATCCGTTCTCAGCGACTTCGGGCGCTGCCTCAATACCTACGAGACATGGGCGGAAAGCTTCTTTAGCTTTTCGGCCCTGGATATCGAACAGGTCTTCAAGGTCGGGGATGAAGTGGCGCTCATCGCGCCGATCAACCGCGCCATCCTTCCCAGCAGCACGACCGCAATGTGCCAGGCAAACGGCACGTTGACCCTGGTGCATATGTTCCAGAGCGCTCGGTTCGTGCCCATTGGCAATACGCCCGTGATGGTGCAACGCATCGATCCAGAGGGCGGCCCCCTGGGCGAGCCGATCCACAAGACCATCGGCCCCAGCGGCATCCTCGAAATCACCGAGTGTGATCGCAACCAGCAGTACCGGGTCAGCTTCTACCCCAACGTCTCCAAAGACCATTTCAAGGCGCTGTATGCCTCTTATCAGTCGGTTATCGCCCCGCTGGACAGTTGGTTGCGCAGTGAATGGGAGACCACCTTCGAACCGTTGTGGAAGGGTTACTCCGAAGCCAGCTTCCCCAAGCGCTACCTCGCCCTGCATCAAGCCTATGCCCGCGGCTTCGGCGAAGCGCTTTATTCACTCTGGGACACTGTCAAGCAGCTGTTTCAGTGGCTTGGCGACCCGCTGGCTTATGCCGAACAACTGTTGCACTACCTGTCAGCGGACGAACTTGAAAAGCTGCTGAGCCTCGGCGCCGACGCCCTCGCCAAGGGCTTGTTGGTGCTCAGCGACGAGCCGCTGCTGTTCATCTATCTGTCGGCAATGGTCAGCTGGATGCGTCTGTTGCCACCGCCCTATATGAACGAGTTGCTCGGGGAAATCAGCGCCGACGTATTGATCAACTTGTTGCTGTGTCTCGCCACTGCCGGGATGGGGATGGCGGTTCGAATAAGTACCAACGTGCTGGGCGGCATCAAGTCTCAACGTGCGCGCCGATGGTTGGAACGCATGGCTGGGCAGTTCGGAAAATCGCCCATGGATGAGCATGTCGAGCTCGCCAAACCGGTTCTGCTGGGTGGCCCTGCGACGTCGATCAAGACCATCCCGGATGTGCCGTTGAAGGCGGGGGAGCATGTGGTTTCGAACCCGGTGCCGGCGGTTCGCAGGAAAACTCAGCAGACGGTGTTGGTCCGCCAGGAGCCTGTGGATGATGTACCTATTTCGGGGAAGAACCCGAACGGGA